>CALRWM010000043.1:0-49689 GCA_943371875.1 Prosthecobacter debontii
GAAGGCCGACTTCTTTGCCGACTGGATCGCACGAAGCGGCGCGGAGCTCGAAGACCGTCTTTGCCATGCCCTCAACCACTTCATGTCATCGGCCACTCAGACCGCCTCCATCTGCTCGATCCGGAAATGAGTTTTGCGATTTGCTATAAACCGGCATGCGGTATGGGAAATACTGCTCCAAGTGAGATGTCTAAAAAGAAGTCCAGTATTGAACGATTACTCCATATGAAAGTGTCGGAATGAGGATCGACACAGCTATCCTGAATGGACATCCAATCTGCAGCCCCAGCCCAACTTGCTCTGAGAGCAGTCAATCAAATTTCAGCCATGGTGGCCTAATGGGATTCAGAGCAGAGGTGCCTGTTTTCCAACGAAGCCTATCGGGAGTGGTTTGGCAAAAGTCCGGCGGAAATGCTCGGTATGCGCCTGCAGGATCTTCTGGGTCCACTGTATGTATTGAACCTCCCCTACATTCAGGGGGCGCTCCGCGGTGAACCCCAGCAGTTTGAAAGGAACATACCCCTTCCTCAAGGTGGGGCCAAGGACAGCATCGCCACCTACACACCGGATGTCGAGGATGGCGAGGTGCGCGGATTCTGGGCTCATGTGGCGGATGTGACCCCGCTGCGCATGCGCGAAGCCCAGCTGCAACGTGCCATCATAGAAAGAGACGAGGCGCAGGCAGAAGTGCGCACCTTGCGCGGTCTGCTGCCGATCTGCGCCGCCTGCAAAAACATCCGCGATGGCGATGGAGAGTGGCATGACCTGGAGGCCTATGTCTCGGCACACATGGAAGTCAGCTTTACGCATTCCCTTTGTCCGTCCTGCATGCCCATCTACTTTCCCAAAGGCTGAAGGATCTGGCGTCCTCTACGAACAAGGAGACTACAAAGCTGCTCCTTTTCTGGAGCCACATGAGGGTTGTCATCCCGGACACAGGCCGCATGTTACTCCCATGAGACCGAGGACATTCGAAATCCGTGGGCTGCCTGCCATGCTGCTGCTGGGAGTGGTTGCCGTCGTGGGCGTTGGGCTCATCGCGTTGGTTCTCATGGTCGGTGCCGCTGTGGCCGTGGCCGGGCTGGCGATCTCCGCCGTTGCGGCCTCGTATTATACCCTGCGGCGCAAGCTTTCGTCCGGGACCAAACGTGACATCTGGCTGGAGCCCGCTCCAACTGCCTCGACAGCCTCGCTCGAGGTGCGGGACATTGAAGTTGAAGTACTGCCGGAGAAGGAACGGTGAAGCTGACCGGCTCAAGCCGGGAAGCTCACGCGCAATACTCGTGGAACAGGCCGCCCATCATGCAGCCCAGCTGATTGCCAGGGGCGAAGTTGCCACGGGTGTACAGGACAATCGCGTACGGCGTGTTGCGGTAATAAAAGAACAGCGACTCGTGATCCCATTCGCCGTAGTTGCCCGTCTTGCCGCCGATGTAAGTGATGCTGGCGGGCAGGACCCAGCGGCCGAGGCCATACTGATCGCGCCGCATCGCCTCAAGCAGCAGCTCGCAGCCGTACTCGAGGCGGTAGTTCACGCAGCGCTCGTAGAACTCCGCGTAAAAGCGCGGTGACTGCCAGTTGTTGAGGATCTCCACATTTGGCAGATTGTATTTCTGCTCAAAGTACTGCTCATCGGCATGCGTGAGACGGGCCATCAGGTAGAACCAGGAAGCGTTGATGCTCTGATCACAGGCATACACGATGTTCTGAAACTCCTCGCGCGTGAGATTGCCACGGCGCTTCTCCAGCAGCACCGCTGCCACTGCAGGCTTTGGCATGGACCCGCCCACGAAGAGCTTGTCCGCCTGAAATTCCGCGAGGTAACGGCCTGTGGCGAGATTCTTCACCGCGTAGCCGATGCGTGGATCACGCTTGTGCGTGCGGTACACGTATTCCATGCCTGCCGTGAATGGCCTGCCATGGGCACTGTGAGAGCGAAAGCGCAGCCGGGCACCCGAGGCGAGGAAGCGATTGTGATACTCCCACTGCGCACGCGTTTTGCGTGCCGAGACACCCAGCACCGAGGTGGCAGGAGCCGCACAGCCGACGAGAGCCGCAGGCAATGCCAGCAGGCCACGCTGCAACCACGTGCGGCGTGTCTCTGGAAGCACGAATGGAACACCCTCGGACATGGCGGAAAACTGTCCTCCTTCGTGGGAAAGTGCGAGAGGGAAAATGTCAGAAGATTGTTTAATCCGCCTTGGCGATAAAACCGTGACACGAAAAAGCAAACGGGGCATTCTCCGGCATATGCAGGTTGCCTTTTTCCCATGTTTCGCGCTGGTGCTTGCTGCACTGGGAGCCATCACCGAAGTTGCGGCCCAGCCAGTGGAGCGGCCATTGTTTCGTGATTTCGTCGGTCTGTGCGGGCATACGGTGAATTTCAAACCGGAGCTGTATGCGCCGGTATGCCGCATCGTGCGGGATTACCACCCGGTAAAGTGGGATCTGGGCGCGGACACGTCGGTCATGCCGGAGTGGCCATTCGCGAAAAACCGAGTGTCATGGGAGAAAGTGTACGGTGACTGGCACAAGCACGGCCTGCGCATCAGCGTTTGCCTGCAGTTTGATGACATCAAGCGCGAGGACTGGAAGGACATCGAGCGTGATGCACGCGCCTACGCGAAGGGGTTTGCGATGAACTTCGGGCCAGGCGGCAAGTATCCGTTCGTCGAATGGGTGGAACTCGGCAATGAGCCGGGCCTGCTTGATGATGCCACCTATCTGCGCATTTTTCAGGCGATGGCAGAGGGCATTCGTGAAGGCAATCCGCAGCTCAAAATCGCCACCTGCAACACCGAGGCCGGCGGCAGTGACCGATACTGGAAAGGAGCCGCCATTTTCGAACCCCACCTGCCGCTGATCGATGTGCTGCGCATTCATCGCTACGCGATCAAGGACGGCTGGCCGACATGGCGGCGCAGCTTCCCAGAGGACAAGACAGTGCCATACCTGAGCCACGTTCAAGACATGCTGGACTGGCGCAATGCGCATGCGCCGAAGCGTGAGATGTGGGTGAGCGAATTCGGCTGGGATTGCAGCACGAAGAAACCGGACCCGAAGGGGGATATGGCGAAGTTCATCACCTGCTCCGATGACGAGCAGGCGATGTGGATCGTGCGAAGCTACCTGCTCTTTGCCGAAATGGGCATCGACAAAGCCTTCCTTTATTTCTTCAATGACGAAGACAAGCCAGCCTTTCATGCCTGCTCCGGCATCACGCGAAACTACCAGCCGAAGCCAGCGTATCACGCCGTCGCCTGGATGCTCAAACACCTCGCCGACTATCGCTTCACTCGGGCGCTGCAGAAATCCGAGCAAGACGGCTGCCTCTTCGAGTTCACTTCTGAAAAGGCCGACGCTCCGCGCGTCTTCGCTGCGTGGCATGCGAACAAGAATGACGTGGAGCTGCCGCTCGCACTCGGCGGCGCTACGATCCTACGCAGCGAACGCATGCCCTTGGTTTCAGGCGACGCAGCAGATGCAGGCGTGAAGCCGGGCGATACCAGCCTGAAAGCCGGGACCCTGCCGGTGCTGATCTGGGTCAAGTGAACCGCGTTAGCGAAGATTCAGCGATGTGATCAGGCAACTCGTGGAACTTCGTCTTCCAGAAGCTCGCATCTCATGGGCTGGCGTGGCACAAAAAAAGGGACGCCTTGCGGCGTCCCTTCGTGGTTGATTGGATGTTGAGTCTCAGATCGCGGATTACTGGCCGCCTGGACGCCACTCTTCGGTGGCGAACTTGAAGGCCTGCTCCAGACCGACGAGGTCGGTGCTTGGGCGCAGAGCTTCGAAGGCCTGGCTTTCCTTCTGGATGTCGGCTTCGCTGTAGTTCATGGCCTTGATGGAAAGGCCGATGCGGCGCTCCACCTTGTCCACTTTGATGACGCGTGCTTCCACTTCGTCGCCCACATTGAGCTTGTCCTTGACCTTCTCGATGCGGTCTTCGCTGATCTGCGAGATGTGCACGAGGCCGTCGATGTCGTCTTCCAGTTCGACGAAGGCGCCGAAGGAGGCGATCTTCGCCACGCGGCCCTTCACGACGTCGCCCACCTTGAAGCGGGTGTCGATGACGGACCATGGATCGGTGTCGAGCTGCTTCATGCCCAGGCTGATGCGCTGGTTGGCCTTGTCGATGCCGAGAACGACTGCGTCCACTTCCTGGCCCTTCTTGAGGAGTTCGGAAGGATGGTTGATCTTGCGGGTCCAGCTGAGGTCGGACACGTGGATCATGCCGTCGATGCCTTCTTCCAGCTCCACAAACGCACCATAAGCGGTGAGGTTGCGGACGGCACGCTTCATCTGAGTGCCGATTGGGTAACGAGCGTCAATGTCGTCCCAAGGATTGGTGTCGAGCTGACGCACGCCGAGGCTGATCTTGCGCTCTTCCTTGTTGATGCCAAGGACGGAAGCTTCGATTTCCTGACCGACGGTGAGAACGTCCGAAGGACGGGCGATGCGCTTCGTCCAGGAGAGTTCGGAGACGTGAACAAGGCCTTCGACGCCTTCTTCCACTTCCACAAACGCGCCGTAGGCGACGAGCTTCGTGACCTTGCCGCGCACGCGCTGGCCGACGGGGTAACGGGCTTCGATGTTTTCCCAAGGATTGTTCTGAAGCTGCTTGAGGCCGAGGGAGACACGCTCCTTCTCGCGATTGACTTCGAGAATCTGGACTTCGATCTTCTGACCGATTCCAAGCATTTCGGAAGGATGGTTGAGGCGGCCCCAGGACATGTCCGTGATGTGGAGCAGTCCGTCCATGCCGTTGAGGTCCACGAACGCACCGAAGTCGGTGATGTTCTTGACGATCCCGATGACTTTGTCGCCAGGGGTGACGCCATCGAGGAACTTCTGGCGCTGTTCGGCGCGCTCTGCCTCGATGACTTCGCGGCGGGAAAGGACGATGTTTTTGCGTTCGTCGTTGATCTTGACGATCTTGAACTCGAACACCTTGCCGACGTACTCGTTGAGATCCTTCGGCGGGATGATGTCGATCTGGCTGCCGGGGAGGAAGGCTTCGACGCCGACGTTGACCATGAGACCGCCTTTGACGACGCTCTTGATCTTGCCTTTGACGAGACCGCCGTCCTTGAAGACGTTGTAGATCTTTTCCCAGTTCTGACGGTGGGCGGCTTTCTCCTTGGAGAGAACGACCATGCCTTCGTCGTTTTCGAGGCGTTCGAGGAGGACTTCGACCTCATCGCCTACCTGGATGTCTTCATCTTCGAACTCGTTGGAGGGGATGGCTCCTTCGGACTTGTAGCCGATATCGACGAGGATGACCTGCGGTTTGATTTCGAGGATCTTGCCTTTGACGATGGATCCTTCGGAAAGCTCGCGAAAAGAACCTGCGATCAGTTCTGCGAGTGTAGCTGTTGCGCTCATTATCTGTTTTTACGGGTTGCGAGTGTTTAGGAGGGAACCGCACGCAAACCTCCACTCCTGAGGCGCACGGCGGGCTTTCGTCCCGCGAAGCCACAAAGCTCCCGGACAAGAGGGCCGGGATTCTCGGGGAAGTTCCGAGTTTGGCAAGGGGGAAAGTGGGCTAAAAGATGCAGGCTACGGTTTGCGAACACGCCTAGATAAAGGTCGATATGGTATGTGTAGTTAATTGCAAATCAAAGGGTCAGCCATCTCCATGCACCGTCATCCGCACCTCAAACACCGTCTCATCCTCGCGCGAACTGACAAGTCGCAGCTCCGCTCCATTCGCACGGGCGAGTTCGGTGGCGATGTTGAGTCCAAGGCCGAAGCCGTCGGTCTGCCGTGTGTGGGCTTTGTCGCCACGGAAAAAGCGTTCGAAAAGCCGCTGCTGATTCTCTGCCGGGATGGCGGGGCCGGTGTTGGTGACGGTGAAGATGATCTGCGCGTCCTGCTTTGAAAGCCGCAGGGAGACGCAGCCCTGCGGGCGGTTGTATTTAATGGCGTTGCTCAGCAGGTTTTGAAACACCTGCTGCAGCAGCGCGCGGTCGGCGTGCGCGGTGATGCTGGGCTCGATTTGATGCTCCAGAGTAAGGCCAGCCTGTTCGCAGAGGATTTCCCCGTCTTCAATGAGGCGCTCAAGATCGAGGCTGAGGTCGTAGCTCTCCGGGTGCGTGGGCAGGCGGCCGGCGTCGGCTTGGGAGAGCAGGAGCAGGCTTTGCGTGATCTGTTTGAGGCGCGAGGCTTCGGAAAAGAGGGAGACAAAGCGCTCGTGCTCCTCGCTGCCGGGAGGGGCGTGACGCACCGCGTCATCCAGATCTGCCAGCATGATGGCCAGCGGGGTCTTCAGTTCGTGGGAGGCGTCAGCGGTGAAACGCACGGCTTGCTGGAAGCTGCCTTCAAGGCGCTGCATCATGCCGTTGAGCACGTCGATGAGCTGGGCGAACTCGCGGTTGTCATCGCGCTGCACAGGAATGCGCTCGGCCAGATCGCTCGCCGTCAGGCGCTGGGCGGTGCTCACCACGCGCTCCAGCGGCCGCATCGCCTGCCCGGAAGTCCACAACGCACCGAAGCCGGCCAGCACGAGACCCAGCGCTCCCGCACCCACGTACCACCAGGCCATGTGGTTGATCTCCGCATAAAAATCCGTGAGCGAGAGGCCGATGAAGATGGTGTACGTGGGGCTGCTGAAAGCCCCGAATCTCCAGTCGATGCCGCCGGAGCGCGCGGTGAAGGTGGTCGGCTCACGCACCATGGGCATCTGCGGGCGAAAGGGCAGATCACGCTCCTGCGGTGGCGGGGGCCTGCCAAATCCCGGTGTGCCGAGCAGATCGTCAAATTCGTTTTCCCTTCGCGGTGGTGGTGGCTCACGCCGCCGTCCGCCGGGTGGGCCGGGGCCTCCGCCAGGGGGGGCGACTGGCGGCGCCCGCCCGATTTCCTCCTGCGTTGGGAAGCAGCTGCGGAAGTACACATTCAGATCTTTGGGGGCGTTGGGTGTGGCGAACAGAGTCTTCCCCTGCACATGCTCCTGCACCACCAGCACTGCATGGGTGGCATTGTGCTCGGCTGAAGTGCCAAAGACGAGGTCGGCGATCAGTTTGAACTGATCATCCGTCGTGTACGGATCGATGCGGTTCCACACCCGCTGGGCAGGAGCGATGATGCGGTCATCGACGCTGCGTTCCAGCGTCTGGCTGGCATACCACCAGGCGGCGGCACCAAAGCCCGCCACCAGCGTCCCTGCGACGATCATCGTCTGCAGGGCCAGGCGGATGCGGAAGCTGCGGGTGTTGGCCGGGGCGCTCATGCAAGGAGGTGAACACGCAGACTCTCATGCGGGGAGCGAGGATGCGCACGAAGATAAACGCCTATTAATGTCCGCCTGCAGTCCTGTGTCATGCACGGTTGCTCCAATGCATGGGTAACCACCCCACACCGCCATGCACCTTGGAGAAGACCACGCCAGCAGCCACACCACGGATTCATCCGCCCACCATGCAGCCTCAATGCTCTACAGCCGCCACTGGCCCGTGCTCTGCGCCTTTGCACGGGCACGCGGCTGTGAGGTTCACGATGCCGAAGACGCCGTGCAGGAACTGTTTGCCAAACTCGTGGCCCAGGGCCAGCACGAGCGTGCTGCAGCTATCGTGGATCATGGAGAGCAGGCGGCCTTCCTTTTTGCCCGCCTGCGTACACATCTTATCAAGCGCTGGCAGCACCGTACACGGCAGCGCCGTGGGGGTGGCGTGGTTTGCTTCTCCTTGAGTGATGAAAATGGCGGCAACATCGACTTGGTCGATTCACGTCCGTCTCCCGATGGAGAAATGGACCGTGAGTGGGCCAGAGACGTGATCAAGCGCGCACTGCATTCATTCAGTCTGGAACTCCACGCACAGGGTCGTGGCGCAGTCTGGGACTGCCTGGAGGAAAACATCGTCAAAGGCTGCCGTGCGGCACGTCCGCAGAGTGGTGCGCTGCGAACGGCGCTTCACCGTGCCAAACGCCGCCTGCGCACGCTGATCCTGGCCGAATGCCGCGAGGACGAAAGCATGCTGCATGCAGTGCTGGCATGAGCCCTCACCCGGACAGCCTCAGCGGAAAATGCCGCGTTTCGACGGAGTTTCATCGATACGCTTTTTCGCTTCCTCGGCACGGAGTCTTTCCGCCGTGTCTTTGTACCAAAGCGGACCGTTGACCTTGAAGTTGTAAATCAAGTCACGGAAGTCGGTCATCAAACGCTGGTCGTTCATGAGCGCTCCCAGCAGGCCTTTGCCGGAGGAGATATTGGCACCTACAACAGCGAATGTGTCGGCAGCCTTTTTGATCGACTGCAGGGATTCATCGGCGGTCACCATCAGCTTGTCCGCCTTGGCGATGGCGGGGTCGAGCTTGTCGAACATGGGGCCGAGTTTCTTGCTCGATTCCTCCAGGTTTTTGGCCGCACCTTTGAAACTGGTGGCGGCGTCCTTGAGTTCTGACAGAGCGGTTTTCAGGGTCTGGGCGTTTTCTTCGCCCAGCACCTTGTCATCCACCCGCTTGAGGGTGTTGTTGAGGTGCTCCATGCCATCCTTGAAATTTAGAATCGTGGCATCGGAGAGAGCATCTTTGTTCACCTTGCCCATGGCTGACTGGACATCTTTGAGAGCGACGCGCACGTCATCCAGCACCACGTCGACTTTTTTGCCGACTTTCTCCGCCTGGCTTTGCAGGTCGTTCAGGCCGCCGCCTTTTTCACCTTCGATGATCTTGTCATAATCATGCGGCAGGAACACATCTGTTTGTTTGCCGGTGGGTTTGATTTCCACCAGCGCATCACCCATCAGACCGGCTGAACCGATGCCAAAGGTCGCATCGGCGGGGACCATGACGTCCCTGAAGAGTTCCAAGTCGAGAATGACGCCCGTGAAAGTGTCATTGAGCTGCGGCTTTTTGTCCACCTTGCCCACGCGTGAGCCACCGAGGAACACGGGCGAGCCCTCCTTGATGCCGGAGGCGTTTGGAAAGGAGACATGCAAATGGTACGTGTCCTTGAAGACTTCGCGCACGCGTCCGAACATGAGGATGAGGCCACCGAGCAGGAGCAGTCCGACGAGCAGAAAGAGTCCGACTAGCATTTCGGTTTTTTTATCGCTGTCGATCATGAGAGGGTATGAATGAGGGTGAAAAGGGGCGGGTTCAACCGGTGATGTCTGAATGGCCGTTGATAAAATCCTGCACGATTTGATCGGTGGACTCACGCAGTTCCGTCGGCGTGCCTAGAAAGCGGATTTCGCCACGGTAGAGCATGGCCACACGGTCGGCGATCTTGAAGACACTGCGCATGTCGTGGGTGACGATGATGGACGTGATTTTGTAGCGGCGCTGCATGCGCAAAATCATCTGGTCGATGACGTCGGAACCGATGGGGTCGAGACCGGAGTTGGGCTCGTCGTACAGGATGCACTCGCTGTGGTCGATGATCGCACGCGCGATGCCCGTGCGTTTGCGCATGCCCCCCGAAAGAGCGGTCGGGAATTTATGCCGGTGCTCGTCCAGATCCACGGCCTGCAGGGCTTCACGCACGCGGCGGTCGATTTCGGCCCGGTCACGCACACCGTGCTCCAGAAGCGGGAAGGCCACGTTTTGCTCGACCGTGAGATTGTCAAAGAGGGCAGCGCCCTGGAAGAGCATGCTCACCTTCTTCCGAATGGGGGCCATCTCACGTTCCTTCAAACGGTTCACATGCACGCCGTCGACGTAGATCTCCCCGCTGTCGGGTTTGATCAGGCCGATGATGTGTTTCAACGTCACCGTCTTGCCCTCACCGCTGGGGCCGATGATGCAAAGCGTTTCACCATGCTTGAGCGTGAGGTTGATGTTCAGCAGCACCTGCTGGCTGCCAAAGCGTTTGCAGACGTTTTTCAACTCAATGAAAGCATGCGGGCTGCCGTTCTCAGAGGCAGGGGCAGAGGCTGGAGTCGTGCCGGTGGTTGGTTCAGCCATGACTTAGACGGTGCCGATGGGGAAGACGTAGTTGAGCAGGATGGAGAGGAAGAAATTGACGATGAGCAGCACGAGCGAGGAGATGACCACCGCGCGGGTCGTTCCCAGGCCGACACCGACCGCGCCGTTTTCAGCGGACAATCCCTGATGGCATGAAATCAAAGTGATCAGCATCCCAAACACGAAGCCTTTGATCATGCCAATGCTGAGATCCTCCATGTTCGTGTGATCGAGCATGTGGGTGAGGTACCATGCAGAGGGCATGTCATAACCGAAGCTCGTCACCAGATAGGAGGCAAACAGGCCGAAGGAAATGCTCTCTGCCACCAGGAATGGCATCGAGATCATCATCGCCAGGAAACGTGGCAGGACCAGGAAGTCGACCGGATGCACGCCCATCACGCGCAGGGCGTCCACCTGTTCGGTCACTTTCATGGTGCCAATGTCAGCGGCCATGGCGGCGCCCACGCGGCCCGCCACCATCAGCCCGGCCAGCACCGGGCCCAGCTCACGGCAGAGCGCCACGGAGACCACGGCGCCCACGGTGGTCTCAAAGCCGAAGTCCTTGAACTTGGCGTAGCTTTGAAAGGTGAACACCGCACCGGTGAAGGCACCGGTCACAATCACCACCGCCTGCGAGCCATAGCCGATGGCCACGATCTGCTGCGCCACCAGCTTGAGCCGCCACACGCCCGAACGAACAGCAATCGTCAACTCGCGCATCAAGTCTGCGAGCTGTCCGAGATAGACTAGAAAATGTAGGAAGGTGCGGCCCGGTAGGACCAGCAGGCCTGAAGATAAATCCATTACGCTTTCATCATCGCATGTTGTGGCATGAAGGCAAATTAACCGAGCCTTTGGAGACGAAAATGAAAAGCCCCGTCTGGAGAAGATCCAGACGGGGCAAAGGTATTGAACGACTGCTTGTAGCAGCGAATGCTACTGCGGCGGCACGCGGAAGAGCTTGCCGGTGTAGGGGCACTTGACTTCCATGCCGACGGGAAGGCCGGTCACATCCACCAGCTGATGCTTGGCGGCAAACGGGCTGTTCACGAAGCCAGGGCGTCCGGCGATGGGGGAACCATAAGGCAGCTCGGCCACTGGGGCGGCGGGAGTTGTCGGTGCCACCGATGGAGCGGAGGGGGCTGGCGTGGTCATGGCGGCCACGTTGCTGTTAGGAGCCACAGGTGTGGTGCGCGGACGCTCAGGCGCTGCAGGTGTCTTTGGACGATTCGTAGCGACATTGGAAGGGGCGGCTGTCACGCTGCCCGGAACCAGAAAGGGACGCTGTGTGTAGGGGCAGACCACTTTGGAGCCAGCAGACATTCCGCGCACATCCACCAGGCGTGGTGGGTTGGTGAACGGAGTGCGAACATAGCCGGGGAGGTCTGGCACTGCCTGCGCTACAGGCATCGTGGATGCATTCAACATTGCAGGAGGCGGTGTCGCTGGACGATCAGGACCCACGATCGCGTTGGGCGTCTGCACTGGCGTCGTGCTCTTTGCCAACGTCGGCGATCCAGCAGTGGATCCGAGCGGACGACTTTCGTGTCCCATGTAGTAGGTGATGAGCCCACGACTCTGGATCTCCTGCCATGCCTCACGGGGAGGAACGGCACAGGATGCCAGCATGAGCGTCACAACACATGTTGCAACGAGATGAACCGGGGTATGAGGTGCTTTGGACATAGGCTTGGCGAACGGTTAATTTTTGAAGTGGCATTCTCATTTTAACGATCTTTTTAAATTATGCAACAACAAGGATGGTAATGCTAAGCAACAAAATCCATCTTTATTAAAATAACAATAATATCATGCCTGGCTTGTATATCCCGCTGAGATGTGCGCTTTTGACCTCATGCAATGGCGCATCATCACTGTTGGGAAGCCCGGCCACCCTTGGGTCAAAGAGGCTGTGGAGCTCTATTGGAAGAGACTTCAGCATTACAGTCATTTCGAGCATGTGGTGATTAAAGAGGCTCCTCTGGAGCGCGTGGAGAAGCAGATCGAGGCCGCTTGTGCCGGTGATCTTTGCATTCTTCTAGACGAACGTGGCAGGCAATTGCGCAGTGTTGAGATGGCCAAATGGATCGAAAACGAAGAGGTTTCCGGTCGCAAACGCATCTGCCTCGTGATCGGGGGGGCGGACGGGCACTCGCAGCAGTTTCGTGCCAAGGCCAAAATGTCCTGGTCCATCTCCACCCTCACCATGCAGCATGACATTGCCTGGGTGATGCTGATGGAGCAGATTTACCGTGCTTACACCATCATTCGCGGGGAACCTTACCATCGGGAATGATTTCATCAGGCTTAAGGATGAAACTTGCCTCCCGGCTCGTTTATTGCTGAACTGAGACGCAAATCTTCGCACTTTCGCCTTGCTGATAACTTGGGAGAACCTAAATTTCAAATTTTCTCAACTAATCGCGATATGTCCTCTTCGGTCCTCAGAAACGTCATTCACCCCAAGGCGCAATCCGCGCCGCTGGAGAAGGCGCGTGACGAGGCCCAGGATCCGCGCACGGGAGTTCAAGGGAGCTCAGATTTCCCCAAACACGAATCAGAGGACATGGAGCTGGTGCTGGGTGTGCTGGTGGAAAACGCTCCGGTGGCCATGGCCATGTTTGACCGTGGCATGCGCTACATGCTCGCCAATCGCCAGTGGATCACTGAATTTGGTCTGCAGCAGGTGCAGCCGCTGGTCGGCAAGAGCCAGTATGAAATTTTTCCAGGCCTGCACCCGGGCTGGAGGCAGGTTTATGAACGTGCGTTGCAGGGGCACATCGTCCGCAGCGAGCATGATTCCCTTAACGGACCTGACGGCCAGCATCTGGTCTATCGCTGGGAAGTACGGCCCTGGCGCAAGAAGCGTGATGCCGCTGTCGGCGGCCTGATGGTCACCTGTGAGAAATTCAGCTCGCCACAGTCTTCTGGTGAAGATGCTGTCAAAGCAGCTCCTTCCTCAGAGAATCAAGACAGATCCCAGCCTTTGGCGAAAACGCCCGATCCGCTGGACTGCTCCATTCCGATGCTGATCCTCAATCTGGACGGAGCGATCCTGCGCGCCAACGTCGCCGCTGCGCATCTGACCTTGGACAAAGGTATTCAGGAGGGCACCACATGCTTTTGGGAAGTGTTCGGTGAAGGCCGGGACTACAGCGCCCTGCGTCAGCAGACGCTCGATGCACTCACCCGCGTGGCGCTGGTTCACTCGCCGGTTCCGGTCTACATCACCACGCACAAGGATTCCTCCCCGGATCCTTCCGTTCCTTCCCGCTGGCTGGTTTCAGCGCTGGCACGCAAAGGGGCGGATGATTCCCCACACCAGGTCATGGTGATGGGCTGCCCTTCCCCGCCAGCTGCGGAAATCGCACCTCGCTTCATCCCTCCGGTGGCTGTGCCTGCACCCGTGGTGCTTCCCCCTCCGCTTGCTGCGGCAGCACCGGTGGATGATGCCGCACAGCAGCGTTTGGAAAACGAGCTTTCGCGTGCACGGCAGGAGCTGCGCACTCTCGCCGAGGCGCAGCAGGCCTTCGGCAGGCGTGAGTCCCGCCTGCGCAGCTATCTTGAAGGCATTCCCTGCGGAGTCTTCGTTTTGGATGAACGTGGCGTTCCAGTGTATCAGAATGAAGGTCTGGCCAAACTGCTGGGGCGTCCGCTCGAAGCGGATCAAACCGTCGAAAGCTGGCTGGCTCACGCATGCTCCACCGAGGAGCATCGCGCGCAGGTCGTGCTGGCCTGGCGTGAAAGCGTCTGGCGCCGTCAGTTGACGCGCACCGTGTCTCTCGCCACGGCGGATGGCCTGCTCAAAGAACTGGAGTTTCATCCCATTGCCCTGCCTGGCGGAGGACTGCTCGTCAGCATTCAGGACGCCACTGAGCACACCCGTCATGAAGAGCAGCTCCGCAGCATGGAGGCCAAGCTTCGCACACTCATGCAGGGCAGTCCCATCGCCATCGTGATGACGGACAAGGCCGGCGTGATCTTTGAGGTCAACCAGCATGCCGAAGAACTTCTTGGCAAGGCCAAGTCTGAGCTGCGGCGCTATCCGCTGGATGCCTGGCTGGATCCTGACAGCGCCACCGCGCGGCGTGATGCCCTGCGCTCCCTGCAAAGCAGCGGCCGTCAGGCGGAGGCGCTCGGAGTTCGCATCAAACGCATCGATGGTTCTTTCTCGCACGCCATCCTGCACCTTGCAGCCGTTCCAGATGCGCAGGGGGAAACCCACTGCACCATCCATTATCTGCAGGAGGTCCATGAAGCCGTAACCGCCACCCTGCCAGAGCCGGCGTTTTCCGCCGCATCCATTTCCCAGACGCCTGCCCCAGCGCCCCGGCCGACCAGCGTCATCCTGCTCACCACCGATGCGAATGGCCGCGTGCGCACCTGGTCGGTGCACGCCCAGCAATTGTTCAGTCTCGAGGCTGCTGCTGCCGTCGGGCGGCCGCTGCATCAGTTTTTCCGCCCCTCGGACGCCACCGGCTTTTTTGCAGATCTCGCCGCACAGGCAGCCCGTCCTCACAGCATCGTTCAGCGCCCGTTTTTCGGCGGGAATGGCAAACGCGGGGAAGTGGAAACCAGCGTGCGTATCCTTGAGGAAGGCGGGGTTGAACTCAGCGCCCATTTCACCGCCGAGGTCGAAACGTCAGCCGCTCCTCCGCTGCCTGCCGCGATCCTGAAAGCCGCCATCCCGCTGGCTTTCCAGGTGGTGTCTCCTTCCAGCCAGCGCTGGCCGGTGGTTGACCTCGAGCGCGAAAAACTCCTGCTCACCGAGACGCATCATCGCATCAAGAACCATCTCCAGATCATCTCCAGCCTGCTGAACATGCAGATCAATGGCGTGAGCGATCAGGATGCCCGCAATGCCCTGCGCTCCAGCCAGAACCGCGTGCGTGCCATCGCTGCACTGCACCAGCATTTGTATCAGGTCGCTCTTGGGAAGGGCGACACCTTCAGCGACTTCTCGCGCGATCTCGTCGCTCACCTGCGTGAATGCTATGAGGTGAAATCAGACCAGATCAAGGTGCATCTGGAAGTGCAGGAAGGCCCCATTGAGCAGGAGTGGCTCATGCCGCTCGCGCTCACTCTCAATGAGGCGCTCTCAAACTGCTTTGAGCATGCCTACCCGCATGGCCGCAAGGGCCTGATCACCGCCATGCTGACTTACACCCAGGGCAGTGGCGAACTCGTCATCAGTGACGATGGCGTGGGCCTGCCCTCCGACTTCCATCCCGGTGAAGGCGGCGGCCTTGGCCTCAAAATCCTCGCAGTCTTCGCCGATCAAATGCGCGGCCAGCTCTTTGTCAGGGGCAATCCCGACCAAGGCACCGAAATCAAGCTGCGTTTCCCGCTGGCAACGACGGAAGGTTAAACCTTCTGTGTAGCATATTCCTTTTGCCAACTGCGGCACTGCCATGACAATGGGGCGTGCTGACCCCTCCCACGGCCTGCCTGTGCCTCCTGGCGTTTCTAACGCCTGGCCTTTCGGATGTCCGCGCACAGCCCGTCACCACACGGACGGACAAAGTGGCCGAGCTGATCAATGACTGGTTTGCCAAAGGCACAGCGGCGGGGCTCCAGGCCATCACGTATGAAAATCGTGACGGCCAGCATTCGCCGCTGAACACCGCGCAGTATCCGCAGCTGCAGGTATTCAAAGGGGCCGAAAAAGGTGCGGCCACGCAGCTTCGCTCCCAGCCCACTTTGGGCAACTGCTCCATGGCCTCCGGCGCCACGCAGATGGGCTGTCTGCCACGGATAATCATGATGGACCCGGGCGGCAATCTCTTCCTCGCCAAGCAGTACCTCTCCAACAACCTCTTCATCTATCCAGAGCACCAGGACTACGACATCGGTGCCAACGGAAACGCTGGCGGTGGTTATGGCGATCTCCTGCCGTTGAACACCCCCTGCCTTCTCATCTCCCAGGGCTCCTCATTCACCGATCAGCCCTTCCTCAAGGCCCTGCTCTCCACCACCGCCGCCTTTCCGCCGGACACGCAGAAGCTCCTCATCGAAAAGCGTCTGCTCATGCCTACGCTGCAGTCCATCTTTCGCCGCTCGAACACTGTGGTGCAGACACCCGAGGACTACTTCACCGGCAAAGCCCATCCGCCCGTGTTCGACGGCACGCAGATCGACGAGGAAAAAATGGTGCGCATCGCCCATGACATGACGCCGGCGAAAATTCCACCGCTCGTTCTGCTGCATGTCATCGAGGAATCCAAGATCGAGCCCGGCAAGAATTTCTTCGAACTCGCCAATCCCCATCCCTGGAAGCTCTCCGACACTCCCGTCTCCATCGCCCGCATCCTGCGTGGCAATGAAGCCGAGCACGGCATGCTCATCGGCTTTGATAAAACGGTGAACCTGGTCAAAGCCCCGCTGAAAATGCGCGCCGCCGTGCTGCAGGGGGATCCGCGCTTCGTCCACATCGAGTCCGAACCCGGCGGCGATGTCATGCGCCTCCGCATCCGTTGGGAGCCGCCGGTGATTACCTCCACCGGCATTCGCAGCCATCGCATCGACATCGGCATCTTCGCCGACAACGGCTCCAGCATCAGCGCGCCCGCCATCATCAGCTTCTACATGCTGCCCAACGAGATGCACTTCTACGATGAGAAGGGCCGCGTCTCTGAAATCCACTATCAAACTCACAATCCAGATTTTGGACTGCCCGTCACAGACACCGACCCCCGCTGGGTGAAGATCCTGCTCGCCTTCAGCATGAAGGACACCAACCTGCGCAGCCGCCTGCTCGATCAAATTCTCACGCCCGCTGAGCGCAGCGGTTTGCAGCAGCATTACGTCGTGCTCAAACCCTTGCTCGATGCCTTCACCGCCATCGAAAACGCCGACAAACGCAAAGACGAGGCCGCCCAGCTGCGCGCACAACTCGGCGAGGCCATCAGCTCCGCCTTGAAGAAAAAGATCGCGGAAAAATCCGACCTCACCGTGCGCGCCACGATTGACAAAGTGCTCAACGCCATCGCCAGCTTTCATCCCTTCTACCTCGGCTCACAGCGCGAGCTCGACGCACTCGCTGCCGCTTCGCCCAAATCCACCGCCGTCGCCGATGTCCGCGCCGAGCTTCACCGCCTCATCATGCAGGGTGTTCTCGTCGAGCAGGCCTCCGGGCAGATCGACACCATGTCCCCGCCGGAAAAGCTCTCTCTCGGAGAAAAGTACATGCTGCGTGGCCTGAACCTCACCCTCCTCAGCCAGGTCCTCTTCCCCGACGTCCTCGACCGTTCCACCGCACCTGCCTACGTCAGCCCGCGCCTCACCACACTCAAGCAGTGGCGCGATGTCTATCGCTACGATCCCACCTCCGGCGCACTCCAGGGCTGGATCCGCTACGCCGACGCCCGCATCGCCAATTTTGACGCCGAAGGCCGGCTCCTGCCCGATGGCCCGCAGGGCAAGTCCATCCCCGTTCTTTATGTCATGAACGAAAAAGGCATGCTCACCTGGCGTCCTCAACCCGAGCCCGCGCCGGTGACTTCGTCATCGAAGTGATTTCCGCATTGAACTGAGGATGCACCTATATGAACTGCGGTTGCGGAGTGAGGAATGAACGCAGCTACCGCTTTCGCAGGCCGTGCCAGCAGCCTTGCCTCAGTCATAGCTCAGCACATCGTGCATCTTCCATGACATGCGTCCTCTGCTCACCCCATTTTCGCTCCACCGCCGCAGGTCCAGCTCTTCAAAAGGCTCCAGCCATTTCAAAGCCGCCTTCAATTCTCCTGCGCCTCCGCTCTGCGCCCGCACCGTCGCAAACGCCTTCAGAAACTCCCGCAGTTTTGTGATGCTCAGCTTCACCCGCATTCCTTTGGCGGGATTCGCGTTCGGCTGCTTGAGAACTTCCGCCAAATGACTCTGCTGCACGCGTGATGTGCCCAGCATGAACAGTCGATCATTCATCGACGCACACGGCCCCAGCTCTCTCGAATCGAACGGCAGCTCATAGCTGTAGCTCGTCAGATCACCGCTCCGCTTCACCACCACTTTCGGTAACTCAATCGGTTGCGGTGAGGGCACGTTTTTCAGCAGCTTCTGCAGCGCCGCCTCCATGTTCTCCCAGGACACCCCGATCAACGCGCGGTTCTTGATCTCATGCACGCTGGCAAAGCGTGGTACCGGTACTGCTTCACCGCCCGGCGGCATGCCCGGCAGCAGCGGCATCTTCCCGCCGATGTCGAGGATGATAGCCCCGTCTCCGCTCAGCGCTTTCTGCCAGATCGTCTTCGTGCCATCATACACGGCGATGACGCTTGGCAGCACCGCCAGATCCGCCAGCTTGAACATCTGCGCAGACTGCTCCCCGCCCACACCCGCCTTGACCAGTTCATGCGCTGTCGCATGCACCGCACGCATCCATGCTTCAAAATAAGCTCTCCCCGTTCCAGCGTCCGATCCCTGCCCGCTCACGCCAAACACCAGCTCCGGTTCATCCAGCAGCGCCGAGAACTGCGATGCCTTCGCCAGCTCTGCGGCTTCCGCTGTCGAGTCCCCGCCAGCCATTTCCATCTGCACCCCGCCGTCCCACCACGCCACCGCCGCGCCGTTCGTATGTTCATTGCGGTAATAAGCGCGCTCCGCCGCCTCCAGTTCGACCACCTGCGGCTCCAGGGCACGTGCCACGCCTGAAAAAATCTTCTCCCTCTGCAAGCCCGCCATCACTCCGCGCACGATCGGTTGAAACGGGTGGTCCGATTGCAGCACGTCCAAGAAAACGCCGTCCCAGCACTCGATCAAACCCAGGCCTTTCAGCGCATGCGCATCCAGCGTGCGCAGCTCCGGCCGCGCCAGCAGCGATTCTTCCACCGAGTTGGCCAGCCGGATCTGATCCTTCGACTTCCCCACCGCCACATACGCACTTTGGGCGCCCAGGCCCAGAGCCAGCACCCATTTCTTGCGCGCCAGCACCTCCAGACCACGCGCCATCCGATCCTTCATTTCTGGCGTGATCCCCGGCACGGCCTGCGCCAGCACCTCCAGCCACTGCCGCCGCCGCTCCGCCGTCAGCACCTGATCCATCGCGATCTCATTCACCGTGATCTTTTCCCCCTGCGCCGTCACGATGCGCGACTGCGGTGCATCTCCCAGCCAGTCCGCCAGATGCAGCATGTCGCTGAACCGTTTCAGCACCTGCTCCGGTTCTGGCGATCCCACACCGATCATCACCGGCGGCATTTCAAAGCGCTCCAGCAGCAAAATCAGCGCCTCCAGTACGTCGGGGTCACGCAGCGCGGCCTCCATCAGCTTCTTCGCATCAAAACTCGTCCCCAGACCCGCCAGCATCCCGCCGCTCATCATGCCGCGATACGCCGTCTCGTTGTAGAGATCATTCAACTGCCGCAGCAGCACCAGGCTCTTCACACTGTCTTTGCCAAAAGCGACAAACGCCTCATCCACCGTCACGCTGCTCGTCTTGTCAGGGGTCGGCGCCTTGTCCTCCAAAAACGCCATCATTTGCCCCCACCAGCGTGAGGCCTTCAGCGCCTCAGCATGCTTCTTCCATTGCACGCTGCTCACACAAAACTCCACATCCACCGGCACGCGGCCTGCCAGCCCCAGCCTGTCGGCCTCCGTCAGCAGCGTCGGCATCACCACCACCGGAGCTTCGGCCTTGGGCTTCGCAGCGGCTTTTTTCTTCCCGCAGCCGCACAGGAGCAGCATCACGGGAAGAAGCAGGAAGGACGAAACTCGAAAGCAGCGCACCACGACTCGATGCCTCACCCCGGTGGCATTCAGGCTTTGGCAGGGCTTCGTCATTCTGATTTCGTCATTCGTCATTTAAGTGCAGCGTAAACCCGGTGCACGTCATCGTGTCCGTCCAGTGTCTGCAAAAACCCTGTCACTTCCTCGCGCTGCTCATCCGTCAGCTCCGGATACTCCTTCGGCACATAGCTCATTTCCGACGTCGTCACCTGCCAGCCCGCCGCCTTCAGCGCCTTCGTCACCGCATCCAGGGTCGTCGTCTGCGTGAAAAACCGCGCGCCGACGTGGCCCGCCGCCTCTTCATCCTCGACTTCCATCGGCTCCACGTTCTCCGCCTCGGCCTCTAGAGCCGCGACTTCGATGTCCAAAGACTTGTCCGCATGGTGCGCCTCGATCAGGCCCACATGGTCAAACATCCACATCACCTTGCTCATGGTGCCCGCACGGAACAGCACCTTGATGTCCGAGGACGTGCGGTTGTTGTTGTCCGTCAGGCATTCCACGATCACCGGCACTCGGTGCGGCGTGAAGCCCTCATACGTCGTCGTTTCATACTGCACCGCATCCGGCCCGGTGCCGGAGCCTTTCGCGATCGCACGCTCGATCGTTTCCCGCGTCACACTTTGCTTCTTCGCAACTGCGACCGCCGCCGCCAGTCGGGCATTGTATTCCGGATGCGGCCCGCCCAGCTTTGCCGCCACCTGGATTTCACGCACCAGCTTCCCCGTGATCTTCCCCTTCTGGTCTGCGGCCATTTCCCGCCATTTCTGTTTCCATTGTGCGCCCATGATGTGTCTTTCAGTTCAAAGTTAGACCCCAATCAAAGGTGGGAGCGCTGGGAATGCAAGGAGCAGCAGGAGCCGGGTGCCCTAATCAGCGCCTCTTTGCTCTGTGACGGTCACATCCAAATACAAAGTCGCCTTTGAAACGGCCTCAATGCTTGTCCAGACAATGGCGATAGTCTCCAACTGTACTTGTGGATTCACACGAAGCACGATGGTCGGAGTTCTTGGAATCTTCTTGATCTCTCGTTGAACCGCAGTTCGGACATCATGCCTCCGCTGCAGTGCCTGCTTCCATTGCAATTCATACAGCTCCCACGGGCGCTCAGTTCGCACTTCAGGGGGAGAAAAGTCGAGTGTCACTTCGCCCAGTTTAATTTGGCGGTCAGATTGAATTTGAACCACCGTCGTTCCAGGCATGGCGGCGGCGGAATGATCTGCAAGCCTCAACCTGAACTCGTAGAAAGTGTTTCTCTCAATGGCTTCGCAAATCCATGGCGTAGAACACAGGCTCGCAAAGGCCACTCCGACCAAGCCAAAGACTCCCCAGGGGACAATCCACTTCCACTTGCTGTCAATGCACCCGATTTGCCAGTCTGGGATGCGTCGGGAGGCTGGTCTGTTCGAGTGCATGCGAAAGACCACGACCGCTGAGAACCTTTTCTTGGGTTCAGCACCGCGCCGTTCTCACAAAAACCGCGCCGTCTCGCTTCCCTTGCACTTCTTCACCTGCTCCGGCGTTCCCGCCGCGACAAGCTTCCCACCTTCAGGCCCAGCTTCGGGCCCGATGTCGATCAGATAATCCGCCTCCGCATACACATCCGGATGATGCTCAATGACCACCACCGTGTGGCCTTCATCCACGAGGCGATGCAGCACATCAATCAAGCGCGCCACGTCCTGCATGTGCAAGCCGATGGTTGGCTCCTCAATGAGGTACAGATTGCGCTTCCCGGCCACGGTGATTCCCTTGAGCCGTTCCTTGTTCGTGCGGCCATCGCCACTGCGCAGCTCGGTGACGAGCTTGATGCGCTGTGCCTCGCCACCGCTCAGCGTCGGGCTCGGCTGCCCGAGCTGCAAATAGCCCAGGCCCGTATCGGCCAGCAGCTTGAGTGGACGCGCGATCTTCTGCACCGGCGCGAAAAATTCCGCTGCTTCGGTGATGCTCATGCGCAGCACATCGCCGATGTGCTTGCCGTTGTATTCGATCTCCAGCGTGGATGAATTGAAGCGCAGGCCGTTGCAGGCCTCGCAATGCACGCGTGTGGTCGGCAGGAAGGCCATCTCCACCTTGATCTCGCCATTGCCGCCGCAGGTCTCGCAGCGACCGCCTTCGGTGTTGAAGGAGAATCGGCTCGCCGTGTAGCCGCGCGTCCGCGCCAGCGGCACCTGCGCAAAGAGCGCCCGGATGTCATCGAGAATGCCCACATACGTGGCCGGACAGGAACGACTGGTCTTGCCGATGGGCGATTGATCCACCTCATGCACCGTCTGCAGATTTTCGAAGCCGCTGATGGTCTTCCATGCCTTCACCACCTTGATCTTCGACTTGCTGATCTTCTCACGCACCGCCGGTGAAAGCGCGCCATGCATGAAGGAACTTTTGCCGCTGCCGCTCACGCCCGTCAGCACGGTCAAGCGTCCGAGCGGAATGGACACATCGATGTTCTTCAAATTGTTCGCCGTCGCGCCCGTCACACGCAGCCAGCCTTCCTTTGCTTTCAGCGCAGGCAGTGCCCTGCGTGAGCCACGCACGGGATGCTTCAGCGGCGTACGCAGGCTCGCCCCTGTGACGCTGTTCTTGTTCTTCAGAATTTGCGCCATCGTGCCCTGCGCCACGATCTGACCGCCAAATTTGCCCGCACCTGGCCCGAGATCGAGAATCGTGTCCGCACGCCTCATCGTCTCATCATCGTGCTCCACCACCAGCAGCGAGTTGCCCTTGTCTCGCAGCGCCATCAGCGTGTCGAGCAGCTTCTCGTTGTCGCGCGGATGCAGACCGATTGTCGGCTCATCCAGCACATACAAAACGCCGCGCAAATTGCTGCCGAGCTGCGCCGAAAGCCGGATGCGCTGCGCCTCACCGCCGCTGAGCGTGTCCGCGCTGCGATTGAGCTGAAGATACCCCAGCCCCACCTCTTGCATGAATTTCAACCGCTGCGCGATCTCCTTGACGATGTCGAGCGCGATGATGGCCTCCGTACCTTCGAACTTAAACTTCGCCAGCAGCTTGCCCGCATCTCCCGCCGTCAATCCCGCAAATTGCTGGATCTTCGTGCCCTGCAGTCGCACCGCACGGCCGATCTCATTGATGCGGCTCCCTTCGCAGCTTGGGCAGATCTCACGTGGCTTCTCTCCTTCATCATCAGCACTTTCAAAACGCCGCTCCTCTTCGAGCTCCGCCTCCAGCACCGAGACATCCGGCTGACGGTCGCTCAGGTCCGTTTTGTGGCCTTTCAGGCCAAAGCCTCGGCAGTCCTTGCACCAGCCATGCGGGCTGTTGAAGCTAAAGAGACGCGGGTCCAGCTCTTCAAACGACAGTCCGCACGAAGGACAGCTCATCTCCGTGCTCAGCACGTGCATCGTCTTGTCATTCAGCCGCAGCTTGATGGTGCCCTTGCCCATCTTCAGCGCCGTCTCGATCAATGGCCGCAGCTTCTCCGCATCATCGCTCTTCCCCACTTTGCCGATCACCGCATCAATCGTGTGCTCCTTGAAACGTTCCAGGCGCTGGAAGCCCGCCGTGTCACGAAACTCGCCATCGACCAGCAGCGTCTCGATGCCATGCTTGCTCGCATGCTCCGCCACTTCGCTATGGAAGCCTTTGCGCGCCTTGATCAGCGGCGCCAGCAGATGCCCGCCACCGCTGCGCAGATGCTGCTGCACCGTTTTCAAAATGGCCTGCACGCTCTGCTTCTTTACCGGCACGTTGCATGACGGGCAGTACTGCGTGCCCAGCTTCGCAAACAGCAGGCGGAAGAAGTGATACACCTCCGTCACCGTCGCCACGGTCGATTTGCCACCGCCGCGCGAGATGCGCTGCTCGATGGCCACCGTCGGCGGCACGCCAGTAATGAGATCCACCTCCGGCTTCTCCATCTGCTCCACAAACGTCCGTGCATACACCGACATGCTGTCCAGGAAACGCCGCTGCCCTTCCGCAAAGATCAGGTCAAACGCCAGCGAGGACTTGCCGGAACCGCTCAACCCCGTCACCACCACGAATTCATCACGCGGAATATCCAGCGAGATGTTTTTCAAATTGTGCTCACGTGCGCCGCGAATGCTGATGGTGTTGCTGGTCTCCTGCGGCAGCGAGAGGTCTCTCCTTGGAGTCTCCGCCACACGGCTCGCAGCATGCCCCTTCGAACCTGAAAGCAGCTCATGCAGATAACGTCCCGTATGCGAAGCCGCACAGTCCGCCACTTCTTCCGGCGTCCCCGCGATCACCAGTCCTCCGCCCGCTTCTCCACCTTCCGGCCCGAGGTCAATCACCCAGTCTGCGCATTTGATGACTTCAAGATTGTGCTCGATGACGAGCAAGCTGTGGCCTTCTTCAACAAGGCGCTGCAGCAGCTTCACCAGCAGCGCAATGTCATCAAAGTGCAGACCCGTCGTCGGCTCATCCAGCAGCAGCAGACTGCCCGCCGCCGCACCCGCCGGGTTTTCAATCAAATGGCCAATGAGCTTCAGACGCTGCGCCTCACCGCCCGAAAGCGTGTTCAGCGGCTGACCCAGCTTCAAGTAACCAAGTCCGGCCTCATTCAAAAGGTGCAGCTGCGCCACAATCTGCTTCGCCTTTTTCGACGACTCAAACAACGGGCTGCTGAACCACTCCACCGCGGCCTCCGCCGTCATGCCCAGCACATCATGAATGCTCTGGCCATGCAGCAAAATCTTCAACGCAGGCGGCTGGTAGCGCTTCCCTTCGCACTCGGGGCAGGTCACATACAGATCGCTGAGGAACTGCATTTCGATTTTTTCAAAGCCGTTGCCCGCGCAGCGCTCGCAGCGCCCTTCGCCGGAATTGAAGCTGAAGAAGCCCGGCATGATTCCCTGCGCCTTCGCATCGTCGGTCTCGGAGAAAAGTGTGCGGATGTGATCAAACGCCCCCAGAAACACCGCCGGTGTCGAACGCGGCGTACGTGCCAGCGGCGACTGATCCACCATCACCACCTCATGCAGTTGCTCCCAGCCCGTGATCTTGCTCACGCGCCCCGGCTCTTCTTCACACACCTCACCACGCAGCCTCTGCAGGTTCCGGTACAACACGTCATGCACCAGCGTCGATTTCCCCGAACCGCTCACACCCGTGATGCAGCAAAACACACCGAGCGGAATGTCCACATCCAGCTTTTTGAGGTTGTTCTGCCGTGCACCACGAATGGAAAGAGTCCCAGGCTTCTGGTTTGCCACAGCGCCTTTGCGTCCGCCTTTTCCCTTCACCGGAGCCGCGTCTGCCTCTGTCGACTTGGGATTTGAAATGGAACGTCGCTGCGCCGGAATCGGCACGCTCTTCCTCCCAAACAAATAGTCTCCCGTCAGCGACTTCACCTTCGCCCCCAGCTTCTCCAGCGGTCCGCTATACACCAGCTCGCCACCCTTCTCTCCACGTCCCGGCCCGATGTCGATCAGATTGTCCGCGCTGCGCATCACTGCTTCTTCATGCTCCACGACGAGCAGCGTGTTGCCCTTGTCCCGCAGACCTTCCATCACACCAATGAGACGTCCGATGTCACGTGGATGCAGCCCGATGCTCGGCTCATCCAGCACAAACAGCGTGTTCACCAGCGAGGCCCCGAGACACGTCGTGAGATTCACCCGTTGCAGCTCACCACCGCTCAGCGTGCGCGTTTGCCGGTCCAGATTCAGATACCCCAGCCCTGCACGATCCATGTAGCTGATGCGGCTGGCTATCTCTCCCCGCAGCATCGTCGCCACATGATCGCTCGCCTTAATCGGCCACGACTGCACCAACGGATGCAGCTCATCCACCGGCAGCCGCGACAGATCCGCGATGGTGTGCGTGCCGATGCGGAAGTTGTACGCCTCCTTTTTCAATCGCCCGCCGCCGCAGTCGCCACACTCTGTGTAAGCGCGGTAGCGGCTCAGAAACACGCGCACATGCATCTTGTAGCTGCGCGACTCCTGCCATTTGAAAAAGCCGCGAACGCCGTACCATTCACCGCGATTGTACGCATCTTCAGGATCATCCCGCGTGCCTTCAATGAGCCACTTGCGATCTTCCGCCGAGTAATCCTCAAACGCCTTGTGAATGTCCACGCCACGCTTCCGCGCCGCCTTTTCGAGGTCGAGCTGCGACTCCCCATACGTGCTCCCTTGAAACGGCCGTACCAGTCCCTGATTGATGCTCAGCGACTCATCCGGAATCGCCTTGCCCATGTCCAGCCCCAGCGTGCGGCCAAAGCCACGGCAGGTCGGGCATGCGCCAATCGGACTGTTGAAGCTGAACAGCCCAGGCGTCGGTGCCGGCAGCGTGATGCCGCAGTCCGCGCAGGACCAGTCGGTGGAAAAATGCAGTGTCTCATCCTCGATGCTCGCCGCCACCTTCCCTTTGCCATAGCGCAGCGCCGCTTCCAGCGCCTCGCTTACGCGTGCACGTTGTTTCGCCTCCAGCACCACACGGTCCTGCACCACCATCACCTGCGCCGGCAGTTTGCGGCCTTTGAGCGCGTCCGCTTCATCCAGACGAATCACATTCCCATACAGCCACACTCGCAGAAAGCCCTGCGCTTGCAGAAACGCCGCAAAGTCCGCCGTCACCGCATCCTTCGGCACAGCCACAGGAAACAGAATGAGCGCCTGCTTCCCCGCATGCGCGTTCAGCAGTTCATTGAGAATGCTCTCCGGCGATTCCGGCCGCACCGGCCGATGGCAGGAAGGACACGTCGCCTCCGCCAGTCGTGGGAACAGCATCTTCAGGTAGTCATTGATCTCCGTGATCGTCCCCACCGTCGAGCGCGTGCTGCGCATGTTGTTCACCTGCTCGATGGCGATCGCCGGCGGGATGCCCTCGATGGAGTCCACCTTCGGCTTGTCCATCCGCTCAAAGAACTGCCGCGTGTACGGCGAAAACGTCTCCACATACCGCCGCTGCCCTTCCGCATAGATCGTGTCAAACGCCAGCGACGACTTCCCCGACCCGCTCGGCCCCGTGATCACATTCAGCTTCCCCAGCGGCAGATCGAGATCGATCCCCTTCAAATTGTTCTGCCTCGCCCCACGAATGCGAATGACATCGTTGAGAGACTTCCGGGCGGCAGTTTTTTTGGCAGTTCGAGACATGGAGGCGCGAGACTAACGATACGCCCCTAACTGGCAACCGGGCGCTGGCGATGAAGAAAAGAAAGCGGGTGGGTTGTTCACCTGCCGAACCAATCCCGAATGCGCCTCCGCAAGGGTTGCAAATCGCGCCGCAGATCCACAAATGAAAGCACAACAACCCCTCGGGTTTCGGGCGAATAAATGAGACCATAGCGATGGGCAATGAGCAGTTTGCGCGTCGGCTTCTCGAAGTAGCTGCCCATGTGCGGCTGTACCGACAGCAGCTCCAGCGTGCGCTGCACTTCTTCGATCAGCCCGGCACCGCTGTTCTCATGAGCTTCCTCAAGCTGCTCATAAATCTCTTGAAGTTCACGACCGGCTCCCGCGGTCCAGATGATGCCCGTCATGCAACCTTCTGACGGGAAAGGATCTTTACTTTGAGGTCATCCCACGAGACGCCGCTGTCAGGCTCGTCGCGGTATTCCTGAAGACGCTGCTGCACTCGCTCCAGCAATGCCGGATTGCGCTGTGCATCGAGCAATGCATCCAGACACAGCTCCTCGGAGAGCTGGAGCTTGTCCTCAACGCTCAAGGAATGAAGGGCAGGATGTTGCTCGATAACCATGGTCGGAAAATACAGGGAAAACAGGGGCGGCTCAAGGGTGGATTTTCAGCACCCTCTCCAGCCCCTCCACCGTCGTCACCGGTGCCTGGCACGTGAAGTTCTGGCACACATAGGCTGCTGGCTCACCATTCACAGGCTTCATGGCGCCGAGGATCTCGTTGTTCGTGGCGAGCCACTCCTGCCCGGCTCCACCATCGACATGCAGGAGTACAGCAGTGGGGAGAAAACGGCGATGAACATTGCTGGCGAGCGCCTTAAACGCCGCGCTGCTGGCATCTCCGGCCAGGACGATCTGCTGCTTGCCACGATGACTCAAATCAAACGCGATAGCCATCATCGGCACGGAGGACGGGCTGCTTTGCAGCGTCGAACCAAAAAGCGCGAAGATCCTCTCCGCCTGCTTCTTCCACTCATCTTTGGCCAGCAGCGCACTGAGACGCACAAGATTCAGCGCCGCGAGCGAGTTCGGCGAAGGCTCAGCACCATCGTAGTCCTCCTTGATGCGCAGCACGCTGTTCGGCATGTCCGTGTGCACGCTGTAGTAGCCGCCGTTTTTCGTGTCGTGAAACAGCGCATCCATCTCCGTCTGCAAAGCCGTGGCCCATTGCAGCCACTTCACCTCAAACGAAGCTTGATAAAGATCGATCAGGCCGTGAATGAGGCAGGCGTAATCAATCGCAAAAGCTCTTGGGCCGCGCTCGCCTTCGCGCCAGGAGCGGTGCAGTTCTTTGCCCGGTGTGGTGCAAAGCTGGTCATGCAGGAACTGCGCAGCCCCAGCAGCCAGTGTGATCATCTCGGCATCCCCAAACGCCGCCCCCGCACGGGCCAGTCCGGAGATCATGAGCCCGTTCCACGCGGCGATGACCTTGTCATCCAGATGCGGCCGAGGACGTTTCGCACGCGCTTCAAAAAGAGTGGCTGTGCCTTGGTCGATGATGCCTTTGACCTCTTCCGGCGTCTTCTTGAAAAACTCGGCGGTCTTCTTGAAGGAAATGGCCCGATACAAAGTGTTCAGTCCCTTGAGCTCCCCCTGCGGATCGCTTTCCGGCCGCGCATTGCCATCGCGGCGTGCACCGTAGGCATAGCGGAAGATGCTGCCGTTTTCCTTGCCCAGCAGTTCGTCGATTTCTGCCGCCTTCCATACATAGAAAGCCCCTTCGGTTTTGTGCTCCGCATCCGCACTGGCCAGACTGTCCGCATCCTCGGCGGAAAAGAATCCGCCATCTTTCTGCCGCAGATCCCGCTTCACATAGGCCACCGTGCTGCGCACGATGTTTTCAAACAGCACATTCTGCGAGAGCTGCCACGCCTCCGTATAGGCCGTGAGCAGCTGCGCCTGATCGTACAGCATTTTTTCGTAGTGCGGGATGTGCCAGTAGCCATCCACGCTGTAGCGATGAAACCCGCCGCCGATGTGGTCGCGCATGCCGCCATTGGCCATGCCGCGCAGCGTTTTCACCGTCATCTCCATCGCCCAGTTGCTCTCGGACTCGCGGTCATTGCCCTTCCGCTCCGCCAGGATACGATGCACCCGCATCAGCATGTTCAGCGACGTCGGACGCGGAAACTTCGGCGCGCTGCCAAACCCGCCCTCATGATAATCAAACGAGCCGGAGAGATCATCGTAGGCCTTCTGCACCAGTGTCTCATGATTGATCTCATCCAGCGCCGTATTTTCGTTGTCCAGATGGTCCTGCAGCTTCTCCACCGAGCGCGCAGCACGTTCATCGATCCCCTTGCGATCTTCCGTCCACACCTTGTGCAGTTCGTTGAGCAGGTTCTTAAAGCCAATGCGCCCCGGCGTGTTTTCCGGCGGGTAATAGGTGCCGCCATAAAACGGCTTCAGCTCCGGCGTGAGAAACACACTCATCGGCCAGCCGCCGTGGCCGCTCGCCGCCTGCACGTAGGTCATGTACGTCAGATCCACATCCGGCCGCTCCTCGCGGTCCACCTTGATGGGAATGAAGTTGTCATTGATGATCTTCGCCGTCTCCTCGTTCTCAAACGACTCGCGCTCCATCACATGGCACCAGTGGCAGGTCGAGTAGCCGGAAGAGAGGAAGATCGGCTTGTCCTCCGCCTTGGCCTTCTTGAAAGCTTCCTCACCCCACGGCTGCCAGTTCACCGGATTGTGGGCGTGCTGCAGCAGGTAGGGCGAGCGCTCCTTGGCGAGGGCGTTGGTAAATTTGGGGGGCTGGCCGGTCGTATCACTCATGGTTGGGATAATGAGATAACGTCCGCATGAGGGCCGGGGTTGCAAGGCGAAGCCTCGACCTTCCCTCACTCCACCTTCTTCGGCAGCATCTTCGCCACTACCCACAGCAGCGCTCCCACCACCAGCGCCAGCGCAGCCCAGAGCCAGGGGCTGCCCTTGCCGGAGGGGCCGCTGGCATCGGCCTCGTAGCCGGGCAGCTTTTCTTCATCGCCCAGTGTGGCGGCGACTTGGGTGGCCATTTCAAAATCAGGCCTCACAAGCTGGAGATCGTAGCGTGTGTAGGGAGCGCGCCGGTTGCCGTAGCAGATTTGCACAGGCGTGGTGTCCGGCACCCGAAACATCAGCCGCACCACCGGATACACCACGCGGGCGGCGGTGATCTGCAGCCGCGCATTGTCACCATTGTCCGTGGCGAGGTGGATCTTGGCGGCGCGCGGCGCGGTGTAGAGTGCCAGATGAAAGGTGCTGGCAGCCTGGCCGGGCAGCCGCTGCCAGTTGGCATTGCTCAGGATGCGTTCGAAATGCCCCTTCTCCGTCAGATGCTCCTCGGAAACAGTGAGCGTCCGCGCAAACAAGGGCGTAGGAGAGTCCAGCAGCAGTTCGCTAGCTGGAAAGTTCGCAAACGGCATCTGAATGTCCCATTTGGACCACCGGGGCTTGTCAGGATCGGGCACTTCCACGATGGGGACCTCGACCTGCCGATCCACACCCGGTTTGATGGCGAGAAACGGTATCTGATGCCCATCTCGCACCACACGCATGTCGTGCAGGTCATTCGCCGTGCGAGCGAGCACTTCGGGAATCAGCTCCACCACCAGCACCCCGGCCTCCTTGAATTCCACCGGCCGCTGAAACGACCACGGAGAAACATCGATCTCCGGGCCCACATCCCCCACATCAGGCGCGGTGGCCTTTTTGCTGAAGGCGGTGTTGGCTTCCACGACGCTGGCCATGGCGGACTGCGCTGACGCATCGCGCAGCTTGTCACTGAGTGCGGCGATGTCATAGCGCGGCTCCGGGGCCTGCACATTGCCAATGTAAAACTGCCACTCCCCCGCGGCATCCGCTTGAAACACCACCGGCACCGGATGCCGCGTCGCTTCGATGCTCTCGATCCGCAGCGGCGGGCTGTCGCCATTGCGAATGACGAGTTCCACTTCACGAGTAGTCGCCAGTTGATGCACGCCGATGTCGAGGTCCTCCGCACTGCGGCCCTCATGCTGCAGCCGGAAGAGCGTGGCACGCGCTCCCAGCACGGTGGCTTCACGTTGAAACACCGCCTCGGGCGTATGCAGCCGCATATTGCCCAGTAGAACATTGGCGCTGCCCAGATCGAGCTTCAGATGCGTTTCACCGGCGGTCTCCGTGCGCCCACGGATTTTCACCGGCTGCGACAGCGTGCGCCATTCAGGCAGATCCCGCCGCACCTGCGCCCCGGTAAACACCACGGGCTTGCTGCGCGCATCATCCAGGGTCACACGGAAATGCGTCCACGCCCCGGGCGCAAAGGTAAAGCGCAACCGCTCCGTCCCGTTTTGCCGGCAGAGCAGCTCGTTGCTGGCCAGCGTCTGCCAGCGGGTGCCGTCATGACTTGCTTCAAAAGTGGCGGACTTGATGAAACTGGCTGCTGGAGTTTGCAGCAGCACCTCCGACGTCGTGCTGCCCGCAGGCGGCCGAAATTCGAGCACGGTGTTCAGGGTGTTCGGATTGAGTGCCGCCCTAAACTCGGGGACCTCCACCATCTCAGGCCGGATGATCCGTGGCAAAGCGATGATGTAGGGCGTCTCCACATTGCCCGGGCTGATGATCCGCAGGTCATGAAACGCCGCGCCTCCCTTCGTTTGCGAGGCATCGAGCAGCTCCGGTTCGAGTTCGATGCGCGTGAGCCCGGGCTGCGTGACGCGCACCGTTTGACGATGCGTCCACGCGGCAAAGTCAGCTGCACCGGCGATCGAGGACAGGCACAGGGCAATGAGCAGAAGAGGCAGTTTCATGATTTGTCGTCAGTGAGGAAACGTTGATACAGGAACGAAGCGGCCAGGGCAATGACGGCCACCACCATCAGCGCGCCAATGCGGTAAATGCTTTCGATGTTCGCCAGATCATGCAGAAACAGCTTCAGCAGCGCCACCGCCAGCAATCCGACTCCCGCATAGCGCGTCGGCGCGTTGCGCTGCCAGATGCCGATGATGAGCAGCACGAGCGCATACAGCGCCCAGGCGATTGTGTAGGTCATGTCACGCCCGAAGTTGCCATCGAAGTCAAAGGTGATCGAGCGTTCACCCGCAGGCGTGAAGGCATCCGCGATCTCAATGTTCAGCAGCAGAAAGAGCAGGATGCCACCGAAGGCGCAGAACAGCCCCCGCAGGTTCACCTTGTCCCAGTAATCATTCGGAGGCGTGAGCCACCGTGCCGCTGCAAACATCGCCAGGGCTGAAAGGCTGTAGGCATAAAGCTGCCAGTTCAGGATGGCCGTCTCACCGCGCATTTGATAGGCCAGCACCGCCGGATTGAGCGCCAGCCGCACAAAGGCTGCCACCAGCAAAACCGCGCCCGTCCCACGCAGGCCGGGATGCGGCACCCGACGGAAAAGCCAGCACAGCGCCGCACCTTCCAGCGCCCAGCCCAGCGTGATCCACTGCTTCTCAAACTGGATCGGGAAAATGAGCGTGATGAAAAACAGCGCCACACCCCCGAACCACGCGAGCTGCGTGAGTCGCGCCGGATTCTCCGCCGCATGCTGCTTCAGCACAAAGACGAGGCACAGCAGCGGTGCGACCGCAAACGCCACAGGCAGCAGCCCCATCATCTCATTCGGCCAGGTCAGGCCCACGAGACGATAGACAAGCCCAAAGGTCCCGAGACCCGCAGCCGCCGAGGCGATCCATGGGAGCTGACGCTTGGCAAAGTGCTTCTCAAACACCAGCGGAAATGCCGTGAAGAGCGCATAAAAGCCCAGATACCACAGCAGCGGCGTGGCGGCGTGTTCCGCGTTGAAGCTTTGCTGATGCCAGGCCCACTCCAGCGCCAGCACACAGCCCAGCGCCGTTGGCACCAGCACCGTGATGCCGCTGATGTGCGCAAGCCCCAGCAGAAACACCGTGAGCAGCAGCGCGAGGCCAAACACCGGCGAGGGATCAATCACGTGCAGATGCAGTGTGGCGAGAATCAGCAGCGCAAACGGCAGCACCGCAGAGCTGACCGGCAGCATGGCTGCAATTGGCACCTTCGGCATTTTGCGCGAGAGAAAACTGCTGGCCACACCAAACAGCACTGCAAAGCCACCCAGCACGATGAGGAACAGTCCCAGGCCGCCGGCGGTATTCGCAGGCAGACGAAACAACCACGCGCCTGCCGTGATGAGCGTCAGCGCCAGTGCGGCGAGCACGGGAATCAGCGCACCTGTGAAAATCGCCAGACCGATGATGAGCAGATCCACGAGCAGGATCGCCGGCCACAGCATGAGGCTCACCGCATCCAGACACAGCACCGGCATGAGCAGCAGCACTAGAGTGATCACCGGCGTCCAGCTCATGAACAGCGTGGCGGACTGGCTGCGGCGCTGCCACAGCACAGCAAAGGCGGTGTGCAGCAGGCCAAAGCCAAGATAAATACCCAGCGCGTAGGGAAGCAGCTCGTCGGTGAGCCTTGTCGAGGTCCAGATCGACAGATGCAGAAACGTGAGTGTGGCGACGATGCCTTGAGCTCTGGCCACACGCGGCTGCTGCCACACAATGAGCAACACGACGGCATTGATCCCGAGCACAAAAGCGTAAAGCAGCGTCGGCCGCTCCGTGATGGCACCAAAGTCGAGAAACGCGATAGCGGCGCACAGCGCACTGCCGCACAGCGCCAGCGCCGCACCCGCAGGGTAGGCATCCACATCTTCACGCTGACGCGACCACCAGGCCGCGAGCATGAACAAGGTGGCGAAGCCAAGAAACACGATCACCGGAATCCACGTGGCCGAACCCATGGCATACTCGGACGAGCGGAAGAATTTCAGCATCCACCCCGCCTGCATGATGATCGTGCCAGCCGCCGCCAATGCCGTGAGATGAAGCCACCGTTTGTGTTTGGCCACCGCCAGCACGCCGATGTCCAGCAAGGCAATGTAGCTGAAAAGCCCGCCAGGATTGTCATGGCCGGTGGAGCAGAGGATCGGCGTCAAAAAGCCGCCCAGCATGCCCAGCACCGCCACCACCTGCGCCTCCATCCGCACCGCCAGAAGGAACGCCGTTGTGGTGATCAGCGTCATCATGCCAAAGGTCACCAGCGCATGATTGAAGGGAGGAATGTGGTAGAGCGCATGCGCGGCAAAACTCACGCCATACAGCACCACGATGCCCGTGGCGCACAGCGTGTGCGCCAGCGTGGCATACGGCTTGCGGCGCTGGATCACCACACCCGCACCCACAAGCCCCGCGCCAATCACAAAACCAATCGCCGTGCGCAGTTCGGGGGAAATCCACCCGCGCTCGATGCTTAGCTTCACAAAGAAAATAACGCCCAGAAACAGGGCCAGCCCGCCCACCCACGCAAAGAGCTTCGCCCCCATGAACTGTTCGAGGGAAAGGCCCGGTGCAGGTGCGGGTGGCGGTGCGGGGCGTGGCTTGGGTTCCTCCATGGGCCTGAAGTCCGGCGTGTGCTCGACAGCAGGAGGTGTGGGAGTTTTGACCGCAGCGGGTTCGCAGGGCGGAACCGGCGGCGTTGCAGCCGGAGCCGTCACAAAGACGGGTTCAACAGAAGGAACAGTCGCATGCTTGGCGATGGTTTCAGGTGTTGCCACCGGGGCGGCAGCCGCCGGAGACTCCTGGGCCTGTGCCGGCTTGGTCCCGGCTTCGAGCGCTTCGATGCGTCGGATCAACCGCGCCTCTCGTTCGACGTTCCGCGTAGCGATTTCCCGAAGCGAGCTGATTTCTGCGCCCAGTTCTTCGCCGCGCCGCCGCGCCCTGACGGCAGTGACGAGCGCGATGATGGGCATGATGAGCACCGCGCCACCGATGATCACGAGAAGGAGAATGATTTCGTCCATAGATGTCGCAGTCTCTCAGGATCGGCAGACAAGGGAAATTGATATTTCCACGTGGCATCATTGATAAACCGTATAGCCTTTCACCTACATGAACGTCCATCACCTCGAACTCTTCTACTATGTGGCGCGTCACGGCGGCGTGAGTGCGGCGGCCCGGGCCATGCCCTACGGCATTCAGCAGCCCGCCATCAGCGCCCAGATTCTCCAGCTCGAAGATGCCCTCGGCGTCACTCTGTATCAGCGGCGCCCCTTTCAGCTCTCTCGCGAAGGGCAGACGCTCTATGATTTCATCGCGCCCTTCTTCGGTGGCCTGACAGAGATGGGAGACCGCCTGCGCGGCGGCGGTGAAAACCGGCTGCGCATCGCCTCCGCCGAGGTCGTGCAGCGGGACTATCTGCCGGAGCTGTTCGCCCGCATGCGCCGGCGGGTGAAAGGGTTTCATTTCACCCTCACCCATGGCCGTCAGCAGGAGATCGAGACCCTGCTTGCTGCGCAGGAGGTGGACATCGGCTTCGGCACACTCATGGAAAAAACCGTGGCCAACATCGAATCGCGCGAGCTGCTCCGTCTGCCGATGGCCCTGCTGGTGCCCAAGCAGAGCGGCATCACCAAGGCCGAGCAGATTTTCGAAAAGGACCGCATCGACCTGCCACTCGTATCTTTGGAGGCCAAAGACGTGGTGTCGCGCTCTTTTCAGGCCGCCTTGCGCCAGCGCGGTGTCGAATGGCTGCCGAGTCTCGAAGTCGGCAGCTTCGATCTCGTGCTGCGCTATGTCGTCGAAGGTTTTGGTGCAGGCCTTGTGCTGCTCCATCCGCGCATTGAACTTCCCGCCAATGTGAAAGCACTCGCCCTGGACGATTTCCCACCGCTTTGCTTCGGCGCCCTTTGGACAGGACGCCTTTCGCCATTGGGAGAGGCCTTCCTCGCAGAGGCGACAGCCTTGGCGGGTGAACTGTCGGCGTAATGCCTTCCAGTAAGGTGATTTTGCCTGAAGCAACAATCGAATGAATAAGCTTTGAGCCTACGCGTCGGAGGTGAGGATTATGAAAATCAAATCGCTCTCACTTCTGCTCGCTTCACTGACCGTCGCCGTCTCTCTGACCTCCTGTGAAGAGTTCGCTGGCCCTTATGCCTCCGGCTATGGCTATGGCGGTGGGTATTCGTCCCGGCCAAACTACTACGGCGGAGGCTACAACTCGCGGCCAGTGGTGTCATACAACAGCTTTAACAGCTACAACTCACGGCCTTATTCCGGTTATTCAAACCGCTCTTATTCCACGCCCAGCTTCGCTTCATTCTTGAGCGCACCCTCGCATCACTCCAGCCGCGGGTACTCAGCTCCTTCCTCCTCCGGTCATTACCAGCACCGTTCGTCCAGTCACTCCGGCGGTGGCTTTTCCAGCGCTCCCTTTTCCTTTGGCGGCAGCTCCCATCACTCCGGTGGCAGCACGCACCATTCAGGCAGCAGTTTCGGCGGCGGCTCTAGGGGAGGATTTGGCGGCGGCACGACGCACCACTCCAGCGGTGGCTTCGGCGGTGCATCTGGTGGCGCATCGTCAGGAGGTTCCGGCTTCGGCGGCAGCTCCCACCACAGCAGCCACTCATCAGGCGGTGGTTCACACGGTGGTTCTGGCGGCGCTCCATCCGCTCCATCGGGAGGCGGTGCCCCCAGCCACTCGAGTGGCGGACATCACAGCGGCGGCCGCCATGGAATGCATTGAGGGTCGGAGTGACCTTCAAGAAATCTGATCAATGCAGCGCCCGGAGGTTTTCTCCGGGCGTTGTGTTTGGCACCTGATTCAGCTCACTCCTGCGGCAGATGGCCAATCACACGCGGCTTGCCTGCGCCTTCCCACAGCATCAGCGCGGGGCCTTTGTTTTCCCCCGTCGCATCTCCGCAGAAAAACACGCGCGGCGTGCCGCCAATCTCAATGGCACAGAAGCCAGCTGCGTATTCCATGTCATCCGCAATGACCTCGGTTTTGTTCAGCGAGTGAGACATGGCATCGAGCTGATCTTTCGCGCTGGGAGAATCGTTGGAGGTCGGCGCGTACATGGGCTTGGCTGGCAGCGGCGTGCGCAGGATCGCGGACATGTGGCGCCCGCGCAGCTGGGCATAAATCCATTTCCCTGCCGGAGCCACATGCTGCACCCACATGCTGCCGCCGTTGGCTTCATCCGTGTTCATGATGGCCAAAGGCGCGATGCGTGCTCCCACCAGCGTGCCCAGCCGCTCCTTGCCCGTGTCGTCATCCGCCTGGATTCCACCTTCCCACACATCACCGTCGCTGATGAAAAACAGACGGCCGTCGTTGGAAAAAACACCGCCCGTCGCGCTGCTCACGCGGCGGCAGAAAATGGACAGAAAGGTGTGCTTGCCGCCCGGTTTGCGACCGTAGAAAGTCCCCATGCTCGTCGCGTCAGCGGTTTCATTGCCACTGACAAACAGACAATCCGTGAGCGGCGTGCCCGTCACGGTGGCCACGAACAAATCCGTCGCACCCACCACGGGTGCCGTGGCGCAGACGCGTTTCACTGGCGTGGCCGCACCGGGCGTCCACACCCACACGCCCTCTTTGGCAAGAAACAGCGTTTCACCCTCACTGCCTGCCGCCACGCTTTCGATGCTCTCGTCCTTCAGCTCCGCTGGCAAAGGCGCCTGCGTGATCTTTCCCGTGGCAATGTCCACCTGCGCAAGACCGGAGCGGCCCCGGCTTCCGAGCCCCATCGTCACCGTCCTGCCATCTTTCGAAAAGAAGGCCTCATTGGCCATCCCGGATTGAAATGAAAACGTCAGGGCAAGGGAAGCACTGGCAAGAAAAACCGGAAGTCGTGAAATGCTCATGGCGCACGGGTTAAGGCAGCCTGCTGGCAAGTCAATGCGCATCGGACACCCACATGATTCTTCGGACTCACGCAAAATTTGGGGAATAAAAACCGCCACCATCGCATCTCATGATTCGTTCTTCCATCACCCCCCAAACCATGAAAAAAACCATCCTCCTCATTCTTGCTGCCGCCTCGAGCCTCGCCCTGGCCAGCGACTTCCCGAAAGGCAGCCCGGATTTCAAAGACAGCAGCACCCTCGCCATGAGTGCCGCGAAAAAATCCGGCAAACCTGTCATCCTCGTCTTTTCCGCCGCATGGTGCCCGCCCTGCCAGGCCATGAAACATGACGTCTATCCCAGCGCCGAGGTGAAGGCTTTTCACGACAAGTTCGTCTGGGCCTACATCGACATTGATGATGCGCGCAATGAAAGCGCCGCCAACAAATACGGCGTGAACGGCATCCCCCACATCGAGTTCCTCAATGCCGAGGGCAAAGAGGTCGCCAAACAAGTCGGCGGCACCTCCTCCGAAGAATTCGCCAAGACACTCCAAAACGTGCTGGCCAAGACGAACAAATCTTGAACCGATGCGATCACGGAGCCGGGGTCATCCCGGCTCCTCAGATCTGCGAATAGGGCGTCGGCACCAACATCAGGTTCGTGATGCGTGACACGATCTCCTTGTCCGTAAAGCCGGGCGTCGTTTTGAGCTTCGTCCATTCCGGATCGACGCGGAAGGTGTTCCACGCCTGATCCTTCGCTGCGGCATCGCTGAAGCTCAGCATGTAGGTCAGGTTGGGCATCAGCGGCCCCACGATGGTTTCGCCAAAGAAAACGGCGTTGAGTCCGCTGCGCTTGAAGATCGCCAGCTCGCCGATGTTGAACATCTCGATCTTCTTCTTCCCCGTCTTCTCGCTGGGGCTCTCATAGATGCGCAGTTGGTACACCTGGCTGCCTTTGGCGGGCACCGCCATCGTGGGCATTCCGCTGATGCCCTGCGTCAGCCAGCTTTCAACGCGTTCGTACACCGCATCCGCCGCCGGTGCATCCAGATAGGCCGCGCCCTGCTTCTGCAAGGCCGCGTCTGCCAGCAATTCCGCACTCTTCGCGAGTTGATCCAGCGAGCTGTACCGCAGCACCACATAAACCACGGGCGTCCCTTCCGCCTTCTCCGGCAAAAACACCCCCACGTTTTTCACGTCGAGACGGTTCAGCGCCGGGATCGCCGCATCCCTCAGGTAAGCCTCCAGCACACTCTGCTTCTCGGGTGCTTTGAGCGTGTACTTCCGAATTTCAAAATACTCCCGCGCAGCTCCGCTTGGTGCATCGGCCGCATGCAGATTTTGAACGGCGCCGACCAGCCCGCTGGCCGCCACGGTGGATTTGAGGAAAGTGCTTCGGGTCATGGCTGGTAGGTAAGTTGATTGTTGGAAAAGAAACGGTTAAGCCTTGGTTCAGTGCCCACGATAACTCCGATAGGGAGGCCTTTTTGACATGCCCTTCAAGAGCTTTCTCATCATCCCCATTCAGAAGGAAATAATGCATCCAGCTCAATTCAGGACGCACTGCGTCTCAAATTGGAAATACCCGTAGAACAGCCGTATTTGCCTCCGATTCGAGTCATCGCATTTTTGGTCAAACTCCTCGGTTCCCGTTTCTGCCTTCATGAGCCACAGACGCTTCATCACTTCTTCTCCACACCCTCCGCAGGCGGCGAAACAGCCTCAAAGCTCCCCTCGGGCCCGGCCACGCGATACTCATCAAAATACACCACGTTCTGCGGCACCTCGCCCACGCTGTGATACTGGCCAAACTTCGCGTACGGACCCAGCGCTTCCGGATACTGCGTGATGATATCCGTCTCCTTCACGACTTCGACGCCATCTTTCCAAAGCGTCCAGAAGCCCTTCTTTTCGGCAGACCAGCGCACATGAACCACCCAGTCGGTCCATCGCTCTTTGACCAGAGGGATCTTCGCCAGCGTGCGTTTCTTCTCAGTGGCGTTGGTCGTGATGAGCCACTCACCCTCTCTCACACGGATCGCCAGCACCGGACTCGGCCCGCCCACCTGCGTGTGCCATTGAAACAGCACGGCGTTGGACTCCTTCGGCGCGGCGAACTCCTCCGGCACATAGATGCTCAGTCCGTACCAGTAGTCCTTCTCCATCTCCACCCGCGTGATCTTTTTGCCATCCGAAAACTCAGCCCGCTGCCCCCCATTCACCTCCGGATCACTCGCCCGCAGCAGCGTCTTCGCCGCATGTTTCCCCGCCCGCACCGGTGACGTCACGATGCTGATCGAATCACTCTGCGCCTTCTGCGTCGGCAACTGCAAAACATCCCCCGTCTCAAAATCCGCCACCGTCAGCACCTTGCTTTGCGCGTGTGCCGCGCCCGTCAGGGTCACGATGAGTAATGCGATCAGGTTGGAATGCATCAAGCAATGAGGGGGGAGTCAGGCTTGGATGATCGTCAATAGATCGGCCAGTTCTTCAAAGTGAGCGTCCTTGCAATAAAGGGGCAGGCCATGGCTTTTGGCGGTGGCGGCGATCCAGAGGTCGTTTTCCGGAATCGGCCTGCCTTTGAGAGCGAGAGCCTGCTTGAGTTCAGCATAAGCGGTGGCTGTTGCGTCATCAGGCAGGAGGATGACAACCTCACGGTAAAAGCGCTCCCATTGTTCGATAGCACGCCGGCTGTTGCCCGCGCGCTGGAGACCGAAGCGCATTTCTCCCAGCGCTGTGAGCGGAAGGTAAAGCTCTGTGGCCGCCTTGAGCCTGGCGGCAATTACAGGGTCACCAGTTCGCATATGACGAACGATGACGCTGCTGTCCAAGGCGAGGCTACCAGGCGTTTTCATCCACGGTGCTGCATTCGGCCAGGGCTGTTTCGAGTGCTTCGCCTTCTTCGCCAGTCAGACTTCCAGCAGTGGCGTCGATCATGTTTGCACGACGCAGGCGGCGTTCTTCGATCAGAGTTTGAATGAAATCGGCCGTCTCCTCCAGTTGGTCGGCTGGCAGGCGGCGAAGTTCATCCATGAAGGTCAACGCAGTCTTCATGTTTTAACAATACACTCGGTGGCACTGATTGTCGAGATACATGAAAATGCACAAGCTCGACCTGCTTGTTCTCGGGTTTCCTTCATCACACCTTCGCCAGCGCACCGGCCAAAACTGCATGGCACTTCTTCGCCGCAGCCACAGGCTCATACCCCGGCTTGCTGAAGATCTGCCCGCTCACTTCCACCACCACGGGGCCGTGATAACCATGCTGTTTCAGCGCGGTGAAATACTTCACATAATCGGTCTTCCCCTCGCCTGGCAGCAGGAACTGAAACTTCGCGGCATCACCCGTCGCGTCCTTCACATGAATGAACTTCGTGCGCGGCAGCAGCAGCTTCATGCTTTCCTCCATGTCGATGCCCTGCAGCTCAAAGTGGCTGTAGTCATACGTCACCTGGATGGCCGGCGACTTCACCTGCTCAAGCAGCCACAGCAGTCGTTCCGGCGAGTTCACCGCACTGCCCACATGCGCCTTGATCGCGATCACGGTCTTCTCCTTTTCCGCCACCTCCGCCCAGGCCTGCAGCTTCTCCACCATGCCCGCTTTCTGCTGCTCCCACGTCGCAGGTTTGCCGCCGCACACCGTCTCAATGATCGGCGGCTGCGCCGCGTTCATATCCCGCGCCACCTGCGCCGCATCCTTGATGCTTTGCAGGTTCAGCGCATGCGCCTTGTCATCCGCCGTCAGGCTCAGGTTCACCATCAGGCATGGCAGGTCCAGCTTCAGCGCCGCAAGCTGCTTCACTGCTTCAGCCCGCGCTTCCGCCGTGAAAACCTTCGGCTCCGTGGGAAACCCCGCATTCAAAGCCATCTCCACATTCGCATAGCCAATCTCTGCACAGGCTTTGAGCGCTTCACTCAAAGACAGCGTCTTCATCCCATACAAACTGAAACCCAGACTGACCCCTCCCGGCGCCGCAGCACGCGCGAATGATGGCAGGGCGGCAAACCCCAGGGCAGTGTGAAGAAAATGGCGGCGTGTGGTCATGATGGATGGGTGGGTGGACTTGTCTGATAAACTACCGGGCGCTGCATTCCTTGCACCGGAAGTTTCACCGCCATCATGCCGAATCAGTGAGAGACAAAACGCCGCCGCCGCGTTTCCGCGACTTCCCACTCCTCCGACCATGACACGCAGCTTCCATCACATCGCATTCTGGGCATTCGCGCTCCTCTCACTTCCCATGGCGGCAGGCGCGGCCGGCGAAGCGAAAACACTGAACGTCCTCTTCATCGGCAACAGCTTCACCGCGCGCCACAATCTCTCCACCGTGGTGAAGGCCATGGCGGAGGCCGGCAACCCGGGTCTCACCTTCAATCGCACCGATGTCATCTACGGCGGCCGCACCCTCAAGGACCACTGGCGGCTTGGGACGCAGAACATCGTCAAACAATCTACCCTCACCGAAGCCGAGGAAAAAGCCACCATCGCCGCCCTCGAAAAAGATGCCGCAGACCCCAAGGACAAATACGCCAAAAGCGCCCTCGCACGCCATGCCGAAGTGCTCGCCAAGCTCGAGGCCAACCGCAAACCCTGGGACATCATCGTCCTTCAGTCGTATCGCGATGACATCGAGGGCGATCCCACACTCTATGCCGAATACGCACCCAAGTTCGCCGCACTCGCCAAAGCCCAGGGCGCACGTGTCATCCTCTACGAGACCACACCCAACACGCAAAACCCGCAGCCCCTGACCAAGGTCCCCGATCCCACACCCATCCTGGCCAAAGAGCGCGCCATCGCCGTACTCGCCAAGCGCCTTGATGCCTCCGTCGCCCCCATGGCTCTGGTCGCCCTGCGTTGCCAGACCCAGCGCCCCGATCTCACGCTGCGCTTCATCAATGACGCCCATCTCAATCAGACCATGTCCTACCTCACCGCATGCACTCTGTATGCCGCCATCTTCCATCAAAGCCCCGTCGGCCTCCCCATCGACTCCGTCACCGACATCCGCACCATGGAAACTCCCACCCACGACAAGACCAAGGACCGCGATGGCAATCCCCTCACCCGCAAGTTCTCCGACAAAGACCGCGCCGACCTCCAGCGCATCGCCTGGGAGGGCTGGTCGGAATTTCAGAAGCTGCCGTGATGGTTCGTTGCCGTTCCCGCCGTACTTCACCCCATGAGGAAGAAAGGGAACTCCATGAAGCAGATGCATTGCGCCCTCTTCCTTGGCCTGTGCATGGCTGCGCCGCTGCGTGCCGCAGAGACCATTTCACCTGATGACGATGGTGCGATCCCACGTGCGGTGAACATGGAAGACTTTGACGCGCTCGTCACAAACTCCCCCTTCACCCGCTCCCTCGGCGTCTCCGATTCACTCATCCTCACCGGAGTCGCCCACTTCGAAAAAGACACCTTCGCCACCCTGCTCGACACCAAAACCTTCGAGTCCCACGTCGTCTCCAAGACCCCCAATTTCCAAGGCTGGCAGCTCGTCGGCGTCGGCGGAAATTCTGCCGAGATCCAAACCTGGTCCGCCAAGATCCAGATCCCCGGCGGCGAAGTCATCTCCGTCCGCTACCAAAAGCCCCCGCCCAGACCGCCTCGATCCAAATCAGGCGGCAGCAGCTCCAGCACCTCCGGTGGCAATGCTCCACCGCTGACATCTTCCCAGCTCAACGAGGCCAAAACCGCCGCCGTGAACTACAAAGAAGGCTTCTCCTCAGACGGCTACCCCAAGGCCCCGCCCCCCGAGATGGTCGCCAAACTCTCCCGCCTCAGCACCTCCCAGCGCGAGACCATCAACCAACAAATGCTCGGCCTCCGCAACCAAGGCCTCGGCCTCGACGAACGCCGAAAAATCTACGAAGGCCTGGTGGATCGTTCTTTGCAGGGGCGGTAAAAATTCAGACATTTAACCCTGACAGGTTCACTTGGTTCGCGAGCTTTTACCCTTGGTTGGGTGCTTGTGTGAACTTGTTCTCACGCGATCAATTACTTGTCCTATGGCTTGCCGAATTTGAGGTAACGTTAAATCATATTGAGGAAACTCTTTGAGCGTCTCCATCCATGACTTCTCATTAGGAACTCTTTGGAGCTTCATAAGCCAAGAACATTCATCTCCTCCAGTCGGAGCAACATAAATTGGGACAATTTCGATCTCTCCTAATTTATGACGTTCTTTAGCTATAGGACATTCCACCTCTTGGATAAACTTTGATGCTGCGAAATGAACAGAAACAAGTGCAATAAAAATGTCCATCACTGCAAGCTCATGAGTGATTTGGTCATACCAAGGAAGACCTGTAGGGATTTTCTGATCACTCCAAAAGTCTATGGCAATCCCTGAAAATTGAATCACTGACCTGAGGCGCTGCATCCAATAAGTGTCTTCGTGCGAATAGCTTACAAAAATTCTGACTCTTGGTTTCGACAGAGATAGCGGCTTCATTTGTCGCCCTCCGCGAGTGAATTAAGATTATCGTCCTCAGCAAATTTGACGTTAAATCTTTTTAATGTTTCGGAAGGAACCCAGTTATTATCAAACCAGCGTTGTTCAGTGACTTCAAGGCAACGGTATTCAGAAAAAAGAGCCGCAAGAGTGTCTTGCAATAAATTAAGCAGTTCTTTAACATCTTTCGTTTGCCCCGCGACCGTTGCAAAAATGTATTTATCTTCAGGATTAGTCCATACCTTCACAAAGGAATTTAGATAACGCAAAATAGCGCCGCGCTGCCAAATCTTGCCTTCTACAATCAAAGGAAACATTTGAACCAACAATCTGGGCATGAGTGGCGCAGGCACCACATCAAACTCATAACGCAGTTTTATTGTATTTTCGCCTTCTGGTTCTTCTGTATCTTTGGGTGGTTCAACCCCAAGAAGAGCTGGGCATATCTGCTGAGAGCCGTCTTCGGATAACGGGAATGCCAGCTGAAATAAACTCATCAATTTCAGCATGAATGACCATTTTTCAGGGGGGTAATCCTGCAATTGAATCATCTTCCCTGAAGACATCGAAGCTATTTTATAGATGCTCCCTATTATATCGACCGTTAGGATTCCATCAGGAACAAGTAGTTTCCCGGGTACAAGGGTATTAGCTCGTAATATCGTGTATATTCCATTCGCTAGCCAGTCCGGGCGCAAAACACTTGTATCTCGCAGCCTAGGATCCCGGGCATAGTTCATCGCAATGCCCAGATCATGCATTAAGGAAGCGATCTCTAATTGCTTATTCGGTTCGAGTTCGCCGGCTTCTCGACATTTGGCTGAGAACTCCTCATAACTAACAAAGTTGAGGCCTTCACTCTCAAGGTTTTCAAGCCAGTCTTTGATGCGAGTCCATCTTTTTGGGAAAAGATTACGAGCTTCTGGCATAAACTTTGGACCTGCGGCAGTGCTCAGCGCCTCACGCAATTTATCTATAGTGCTCTCTGCGCTTTTGCATTCGGAATCGGGCAAGCATTCTGTAGCTATCCAAGCAATAATTGGTCCATATTGACTTTCGAGGGAATCTTTATCAATAGGCTTTTCAATTCCTCGGCTTTTATTCAATGCGACTACAACCGGTGCATCAGGTGCATAGCTTCTAATCAGCTGTAACCAATACTTCGCGTCGCTCTCTGCTCGATCGCTGCGTTGTTCAAGAACAAGAAGGTATAATGTGCGGGCTGTTAAAAAGAACTCGTGCATCGCATGCAGGACGTGTTGTCCTCCGAAATCCCACACTCGCGCTGATATCGGACCGTCGGCACATTCAAAAGACAACGGGCTAATTAAAATACCGTGTGTCTCAGGCTCTAGTGGGTCCATCGACTTTCCTGCGAGGCGTCGAACCAATGTGGTTTTACCTGCCTTTCCCCAACCTACGACAATCAGCTTTAGCTCGCGCAATGCAGTTCCACGTGTCCCTCGGGTAGCGAAATAGTAATCCAATATCTCTTTTGGAGGTTTGGGTGTGCAGCGCAAGTTAGCGACAACTTCGACAGTTGGCCCCAGGATCTCTTCTGGAAGTTCGAGGCGCGGGTTTCCATGAAGGAACAGCGCGTTAAGGGATGGCAGCTGTAGAAGTTCAGACGGCAACGATTCAAGTAGGTTGTTGGCTAGCCATATTTCTTCCAGAGACAAAAGGCTCGAAATAGCCGATGGTATACTAGTGAGCTTGTTGTTCCTGAAAGAAATTCTCCGAAGATCGTGAAGGGTGAACACAGAGTCTGGAATCGACTCCAATCCTAAAAAGGAAAGATCCAGCAAATTATTTCTTTGCTGCTTCCACTCGGTTATTCTTCTTTCGGCAATTTCAAGAGCCACGCCAGCATTATGCTGTGGCAATAATTCATGACGCATGAAGCATAATGAATGAATGACTCCATTAGGCAACAAGCACTCAAACAATTAGTGGAACCTCACCCAAACAACACCATCTGCCCCGCGTCCGCGTCACTCACCGCCTTCTTCCGCACCTTCGCCGGCACACTCGTCGCCACCGGCACCTCCTTCACGCTCTCCGCAGGCTGATGCCCCGCTTCGAGCTGTTGCAGCACTTCTTTCGCGCGCTCAATCACTCCTTCCGGCAGACCCGCGAGCCTCGCCACTTGGATCCCATAGCTCTTCTCCGCGCAGCCCGGCATGATCTTGCGCAGGAAGATGATCTGCTGGTTCCACTCCTTCACCGCCACGTTGTAATTCTTCACCGCACTGCGGCTTTGCGCCAGTGCCGTGATCTCATGGTAGTGCGTCGCAAACAACGCTCGCGCGCCCACCTTGTCGTGGATGTGTTCGGCCACACTCCACGCGATGCTCAGTCCATCAAACGTTGACGTGCCGCGCCCGATCTCATCCAAGATCACCAGACTGCGCTCCGTCGCATTGTTCAAAATCAGCGCAGTCTCGTTCATCTCCACCATGAAGGTACTCTGCCCGCGTGCGAGGTCATCACTCGCGCCGATGCGCGTGAAGATGCGATCCACCAGCCCCACTTCCGCGCTGAACACCGGCAGGTAGCTGCCGATCTGCGCCATCAGCGTGAGCAGCGCCGTCATGCGCAAATACGTGCTCTTCCCCGCCATGTTCGGCCCCGTGATCAAAATCAGCCGGCTCTCCTCCGGCTCCAGCGTGATGTCATTCGGCACAAAGCGCTCGCCGCTCGTCAGGTTCTGATCCAGCACCGGATGCCGCCCATCACGGATGAACAAATTGCGCGTCTCATTCAGCACAGGCCGCGTGTAGTTAAACAATCGCGCCGTTTCCGCCAGCGAGCCCACCGCATCCAAAATCGCAATCGTCTCCGCCGTCTCCTGGATGTGCACCAGATGCTCCAGCACACGGCTGCGCAGCCCCAGAAACTCCTCGTACTCCAGCGCCTTGCTGCGCTCCTCACTGCCAAGGATCTTGTCCTCCATGCGCTTCAGCTCATCCGTGATGTAGCGCTCGCCATTCACCGTCGTCTGCTTGCGGTGGTAGTCAGCGGGCACGCTGCCCACGTTCGCCTTCGTGATCTCAATGAAGTATCCAAAGACCGCGTTGTATTTAATCTTGAGACTCTTGATCCCCGTGCGCTCGATCTCACGCTGTTGCAAATCCGCGATCCACTGCCTGCCCAGCGTCGAGGCCGCGCGCAGTTCATCCAGCGCCGGCAGGTAGCCCTCACGAAAAACCCCGCCTTCCTTGATCTGCATCGGCGGCTCATCTGCAATGGCTTTCTGGATCTCCTGCGAAATCCCCGTCAGATCATGCAGACGCGCCAACAGCAGAGGGATCATCTTGATCCCTCCTTCAGAAAGCGACTCCGCATCCTTCTCCGCGATGAGCTGCTCCAGCGCCGCACGCAAAGCCGGCACCACTTCCAGCGAAGACGCCAGCATCAACAAATCGCGCCCATTGCCACTGCCCTGGCTCAGGCGTGAGCTCGTCCTCTCCAAATCGCGCACCTCCTTCAGCAGCGTGCGGATCTGGCTGAAGAGCATGCTCTCCTCCAGCAGCGCCGCGATCATGTCCTGCCGCTGCGTCAACGCTTCCAGATCTCTGAGTGGATGCAGCACCCAGTGCCGCAGTTTGCGCGCACCCATCGGCGTGCAGGTGCGGTCCAGCGCACTCAGCAGCGTGTGTGCATTGCCACCGCGTGCCGTCACCAGCTCCAGATGGCTCTGGCTCGCCGCATCAATAAGAACCACATCGCTGATCTGCGCATACCGCAGCCGCTGGATATGCTCCACACTGCGGCGCAGCTGAAACTGCAGATACTGCAAAATACACCCCGCAGCTCCAATCGATGCACTCAGCCCCTGGCAGCCAAAACCATCCAGCGACTGCACCTTGAAATGCTGCGTCAGGCTGTTCTCCGCCTGATCAATCAAAAACAGATACCCCTCAATCGGCTGCGCACAGCTCGGGCTCCCGAGCGCCGCAATCAAGTCCCCCTGCTCCTCGCTGTACAGCAGTTCACTCGCCTGCAGTCGTTCCAGCTCATCAGCCAGCTCCGTCGTGTCCTTGAACTCCGCCACCTCAAACTCACCCGTCGTGTGGTCCACATAGGCCAGGCCCAGCTTCTTCCCCTCGCGAAACACTGCCGCGAGGTAGTTGGACCGGTTCGAATCCAGCAGGTTGAGATCATTGATCGTCCCCGCGCTCAGCACCTGCGATACCGCACGCTCCACGATCTTCCCCGGCACCGGGTCCGTCGTCTGCTCCGCGATGGCCACCCGCTTGCCCGCCTTGATCAGCTTCGCGATGTACCCCTGCGATGAATGATGCGGCACCCCGCACATCGGCACCCCATTGCGCTTCGTCAGCGCCACATTGAGAATCGGGGAGGCCGTCTTCGCATCCTCAAAGAACAGCTCATAAAAGTCCCCCAGGCGGAAGAACAGCAGCACGTCCTCCGGCAGTTCGCGCCGGATGGCGAGGTACTGCTTCATCATGGGAGTGGTGCTGGCGTCAGACATGGGCGGGGGCAAGGAATCAAGAGGTTGGACGGAAGGTCAAGATGGAGCAATGACGAATGACGAATTCGGAGCCGAGCGAAGCGAGTGAACGATGAAATGCTGCAGTGCCGTTAATGCGGCATGCCCTCCCGCCGTCGTTTTTTACAAGCCTGCAGCGCCGCCACCCTGCCATGCCTGGGTCTCTCCGCTTCCGAGAGCGCCAAGCCCTTCTCATTCATCCTGCTGGGAGATCTGCACTATGACAACCTCGCCCACCATGACATGAAGTGGCTGCAGGATCACCACGCAGGTGACTTGAGCCAGATCCAAAACTACTCACGCCTCACCACCGAGGTCATGCCCGGCATATTTGCCGCAGTGAAGCAGCAAATCGCCGCCCTGCGCGACTCCGCCGCACCACCAGCCTTCGTGCTGCAAGTGGGAGATCTGGTCGAAGGCCTCTGCGGAAATGCCGAGCTCTCAGCACGGCAAAACCGCGAAGCCCTGGCCTTTGTGTCAAAGCAGGACCTCGGCATCCCCTTCGTCTTCACCAAAGGCAATCACGATGTGACCGGCGACGGTGCCAAGGAAGCCTTCGACGAAGTGCTCCTCCCCTTCATGGCCCAGCAAGCACGCAAGCTCGATGCCGCCACCTCACACACCCAGGCGAATCATACCTTAAGCTACGGAGACGCGCAGTTCGCCTTCTTTGATGCCTACGACAAGACCAGCCTCGAGTGGCTGGAGGCAGTGTCCGCAAAGCGCACATCAAAACACCTCTTCGTCATCATCCATCCGCCCGTGGTGCCCTATGGCGCACGGGCCACCTGGCACCTCTACGCGGGCGAAAAAACGAAAGCGCAGCGCGCCAAGCTCCTCAATCTGCTCGGCCAGCAGGAGGCCATGGTGCTCGGCGGCCACCTGCACAAGTTCAGCGCCCTCACCCGGATCGCCGGTGGAAAAAGTTTCTCACAGCTCGCAGTGAGCAGCGTGGTCTCAGCCTTGAATCAAAAACCGAAGGATGAGCTGCACGGCATGGCTGGCTACACCGGCGATCAGGTCAATCTCTAACCCAAACACGCACCCGAGACCGCACAGCAGCGGCGTGAGATCTACGCCACCGAGCGCCAGCAGGTCACGTCCTTCGAATATGCCGATTCAGCAGGCTACGCCGTGGTCACGGTCAATGGGGCCCAAGTGGAGGCTGCCATTCATCCCGGATCATGCAGTAGAGTAGGTCAGAGGAGCGACGAGGGAGTCGATTTTGTGGAAGATGGCGTCCATCCAGGGGCGTTTTTTGCGCGGCAGTGAGAGATTGAGCACCGCTTTGCGTGCGTGCTGGCTGATCCAACCGCCTATTGC
>CALRWM010000044.1:0-48936 GCA_943371875.1 Prosthecobacter debontii
GAAATCGGCGACTCCACCGTCGGCGCCCAGGCCCGCCTCATGAGTGCCGCCCTGCGCAAACTGACCGCCATCATCGCCAAGGCGCGCACCTGCTGCATCTTCACCAACCAGATTCGTGAAAAGATCGGCGTCATGTTCGGCAACCCGGAAACCACCCCTGGCGGCAAGGCCCTCAAATTCTACGCCAGCGTGCGCGTGGACATCCGCCGCATCGGCGCCATCAAGACCACCGACGGCACCGTCACCGGCAACCGCACCAAGGTCAAAATCGTGAAGAACAAGCTCGCCCCTCCCTACACCGAGGCCGAGTTCGACATCATGTACAACGAGGGCATCTCCAATGTCGGCTCGCTGCTCGATCTCGCGATGGATTACGAAATCCTGCAAAAGCGCGGCTCATGGATCAGCTACAAAGGCACCCAGCTTGCCCAAGGCCGCGATGCCGCCAAGGAAGTCCTGCGCAACGATGCAACCGTGTATGCCGAGATCGAAGCTGCCGTGAAGGCCAAGCAGGCCGAAAAAGCCGCTGGCTCAGATAAAGGCTCTTCCAAAAGCTCCGCTCCAGCTGCCGCCGAAGAAGAGTAATCAGGATCAGGCGTGGGGCGTGCAAGACCGCCCCGCGCTCCCTCCCTTCGTCGTTTGACTTTTCCCGCCCCGTGCGCCTCTTTTCGCGGTCATTCCGCGAATCGTATGGCTAAACACGGCCAGCAAAAGCAGGAAACCTCCGCGAACCCGAATCCATCGGTCGGCGGGGGCGGGCAGACCGTTGTCGAGCTCAGCGAAATCACTTCCTGCGGCCTCGTGTTCTGGTCACGCCAGCGTTTTGATCTGGGTGCCGAAGTCCAGGTGCGCATCCAGCGCTCAGCCCTGACGCCCGCGATGCTCGCCATGACCGCAACCGACTCGAAGTGGGTCATGCTCAAATGCCTCGTCGTCGCCAGCTCTCCGCAGCGGCGCACAGACGGCTCCTACGGCTTCACAGTCTCCCTCCTCGTGGTGCAGGCAGCGGACGACAACACTCCCTCACCCAAGCACCGTTCCATGATGCCATGGTTCGTTCCGCCTCTGAGCGGTCTGCAGCGCTTTGGGCTGAATTGAAGCCCTCAGGCCAGCTCGATGCCAAAGAAGTCCAGCATCACCTGGCGATAGACGCGTCGTTTGAACTTGGGCACCCAGTCAATCTGAAAATCCGCCGGCTTGATCCATCTGAAACCCGCGAACTCGCGATGCGTGGCATCCAGATTGAAGTCGGTATCCGCGCCGTTGAAGCGGCACAAAAAATAGGCCTGCTCCTGACCACCGTAGATGCCGTACTTCAGCCGCCCCTTTGAAAACGCATAGCGGTAGCCGTCCCGCCGCTGAATGATTTGCAGCAGTTCGCGCTTCACGCCGATCTCCTCCTCCAGCTCGCGAAACAGCGCTGTCTCCGTATCCTCGCCCTCATCAATGCCGCCCTGGGGAAACTGCCAGGCGCCTTTGATGTTGATGCGCTCCGCCACAAAGATGTCGCCGTTCTCCCGCTGCAAAATCGCGGCGACGTTCGGACGGTAAACGATGGCTTCGGCGGGAATCATAAGCCGGATGGGTGGCGCATGGTGTAGCCTTTCGTGGGCCGTGAGCGGCTGCTCCAGCGCGGGCCGTCGCTGTCCGCATCGCTGTAGCCTGTGTCCAGCCGCAGTCCGGCCACTTCCAGAAAGACGTGCCCTTTGCGCGCATAAACGGTGATCCATTTGCCATGGCCGCTGCTCCCAAAGCTACGGAAGGCCCCGGACACCGTCGGTGCATTGAGCTTTCCTGCGGCGTGCAGCACATACGAAGTCGTGCCGGAGCAGTCATACGCGCTGTCTTCAAAGCGGGCATGCCCGCCGCCACGGCGGTAGGGCTTGGTGCAGATGTGATTGCCGGCGGAGATCGCCCGCAGCACGGCCGCAGGTGCGTTGGCCGGTGGCACGGCCCTGCCGCCGATGATGACGGCCGTCTTGCCTGGGGCATACTTGTATTCCCAGCGCGATCCCGCGCTGGAGCCGCACTGGCAGAGGAGCACACAAAGTGGCAGAGGTAGCAAAAGTAAAAGAAAGCGCATCAGTCATGCCATCGTATTCGGCCCGGTCGAAATGACAAGGCGCGCAACACTGCCTTGCCTTGTTTTCAAAAACCCGCCAGAATCCGCCCCTCATGATCAAAAAACTCGCCGCTCCCTTGATGCTGGCCGCCGCTGCCTGCGTCGTGGCCTTTTCCGCGCCCGCACCCAAGCACAAGATTCTCTTCTTCTCCAAGTCCAGCGGCTTTGAGCACAGCGTCATCTCCTGGAAGAACGGCCAGCCCAGCTATGCCGAAAAGGTGCTGCAGGAACTCGGCACCAAGAACGGCTGGGAGTTCGAATTCTCCAAAGACGGCTCCAAGTTCAGCAAGGACTACCTGGCCCAATTCGACGCGGTCTTCTTCTACACCACGGGCGATCTTTGCAGCGAAGGCACCGACAAGCAGCCGCCCATGTCCAAAGAAGGCAAGCAGGCGCTCTTCGACTACGTCAAAAGCGGCAAGGGCTTCATCGGCACGCATTCCGCCAGCGACACCTTCCACACCGACAACGAATCACAGAAAGGCCCCGAGCGTTACCTGAACCACGGCGAGAAGGCGGACGCCTACGTTCACTTCCTCGGTGCCGAGTTCATCAAGCACGGCAAGCAGCAGGACGCCAAAAACACCGTCACCGACGCCAAGTTCCCCGGCTTCGAAAAAGTCGGCGCGACCTACGGCTTCATGGAGGAGTGGTACTCGCTCAAGGACTTCAATTCCGACATCCACGTGCTCAGCGTCATCGACGCCCCCGCCATGGAAGGCAAAGAATACGAGCGCCCCGCCTACCCCAGCACCTGGGCACGCAAAGAAGGCGCAGGCCGCGTGTGGTACACCGCCATGGGCCACCGCGAAGACGTCTGGACCAATCCTACCTTCCAGGAAATCCTCATCGGCGGCGTGAAATGGGCCCTCGGCGATGTCCAGGCCGACGTCCCCGCCAATCTCAAAGAAACCGCCCCCGGAGCGATGACCAATCCTCCCTACGTCGCCCCGCCGCCGCCAAAGCCAGCAAAGTAGTCCAGTTGCGCCGCAACTGGAGCCCATCAGAGACCATTGTAGTCCGTCTTTCCCCTGAAATTTCCTGTCCAAATCCAGTTGCAGCGCAACTGGACAACTTTCACAAATCATGCCAAAGCCCCTTCAAGTCCTCATCTGGATCGCCATCTCCCTTCTCGGAGCAGGCTCCGTCGCATTCTCCGCACTGCACAAAGGTGAAACCATCAATGCCCTGTGGCTCGTCGTGGCGGGCTTATGTTCGTTCGCAATTGCGTATCGCTTTTACAGCAAGTGGCTCATCACCAAGGTGCTCGTGCTCGACAAACATCGCGCCCCGCCCTCCGTCACGCACAAGGACGGCAAGGACTTCGTGCCGACCAATAAGTGGGTCGTCTTCGGCCACCATTTCGCCGCCATCGCCGGCCCAGGCCCGCTCGTCGGTCCCGTGCTCGCAGCACAGTTTGGTTACCTGCCCGGCATGCTCTGGATCTTGATCGGTGCCACCCTCGGCGGCGGTGTGCATGATGCTATCGTCATGTTTGCCTCCATCCGCCGTGGCGGCAAATCCGTGGGCCAGATGCTCAAGGAAGAGGTCAATCCCCTCGTCGGTTTCGTGGCCATGGTTTCCGTTCTCACCATCATGACCATCCTGCTCGCCGTGCTCGGCCTCGTGGTCGTGAAGGCGCTCGCCGAGAGCCCCTGGGGACTGTTCACCATCGTCATGACCATCCCGCTGGCCTTCATCATGGGCTTTGGTCACACCATCTTCGGCGTCAGCGTGCGTAACATCACCATCTTCGGCATCGTCGGCCTGCTCGTCAGCGTCTGGGCGGGGAGCAACCTCAAGGCCTGGGGCATCGAGCACTTCTTTGACTACAAAGGCGAGACCATCGCATGGTCCATCATGATCTACGGCTTCGCCGCCTCCGTGCTGCCCGTCTGGATGCTCCTCGCTCCGCGCGACTACCTGAGCACCTTCATGAAGATCGGCACCGTGGCGGTGCTGGCCCTCGTGGTGATCTGGGTGCATCCCGATTTGCAGATGCCCAAGCTCACCAAGTTCGTGGACGGCACCGGCCTCGTCTTCCTCGGCAGCGTCTTCCCGTTTGTCTTCATCACCATCGCCTGCGGCGCCATCTCCGGCTTCCACGCCCTCATCTCCTCCGGCACCACGCCTAAGCTGCTCGACAACGAAGCCGACATCCGCAGCGTCGCTTACGGTGCCATGATCACCGAGATGCTCGTCGCCCTCATGGCCCTCGTCGCCGCCTGCGCGCTGCAACCCGGCGAATACTTCGCCATCAATGCCGGTGCCGCCAAGATCGTGCAAACCGACCCCTCCCAGGCCGCTGCCGTCACCAGCATGATCACCACCGCCGGCTTCCCCGTCACCGTCGCAGGCATGGAAAAACTGGCCGCTGACATCGGCGAAAAGACCATGTTTGGCCGCGTCGGCGGAGCGCCCACCTTTGCCGTCGGTATGGCGCAAATGTTTGCACGCGCCTTTGGCCCCGGCTGGATGGCCTTCTGGTACCACTTTGCCATCATGTTTGAGGCCCTCTTCATTCTGACCACCATCGACGCGGGCACGCGCGTCGGACGCTTCATCCTGCAGGACTTCCTCGGCGGCATCTGGAAACCGCTGGGCAACACCCGCAGCCTTCCGGCCAACGTCCTCGCCAGCGCCCTGCTCGTCGCTGCCTGGGGTTTCTTCCTCTATCAAGGCGTGGTCGATCCCCTCGGCGGCATCAACACCCTCTGGCCGCTGTTTGGCATCGCCAATCAGCTCCTCGCCGTCATCGCCTTCTGCCTCGGTACCACCATCCTCATCAAGATGGGCAAAGCCCGCTACCTCCTCGTCACCGTCATCCCGCTCATCTTCCTCATGAGCGTCACCTTCGCCGCCGGCTACATCAAGCTCTTCGATGCCAATCCCAAGATGGGCTTCATCTCCGCCACCAAGTTCTATGCAGGCAAAATCGCCGCTGGTGGCACCGAGAAAGAGATGAAGGAATGGGCCGCACAGCAGTTCAACTTCACCGTCGACACCGCCGTCACCGCCTTCTTCCTCCTCGCCGTCGCCATCATCTTCCTCGGCTGCCTCCGCGAATGGATCAAGCTCCTCAGCGGCTCGAAGAAAGTCGTGCTCAATGAAGAACCGTATGTTGCGCTGCCGGAAGGAGCGTAATTAAGCGCGCCAGCGTCTTGGAGTGCGGTGGCACAGAGGCAAGGCGCAAGCCTGCCTCGACGACACCGCTTTCGAGAGGTGTAGAATGTTCTTCGACTCCACCCCGCCGTCCTGCCCGCGAAAGCGGCGTCGCGCCCAGGCTTGCCGCCGCACTCCAAGACGCTCCGCGCCAGCGAAAACACAGAAGCGTTCGCCATGATTGCAAACACCGTGCGCTTCGGCGGGAAGTCACGCATTTTAACTCCTACTCTCTTCATGAATCTTCATCTTCAGCGCCGACATGAGCCTGTGTTGAATTGAGAGGGCTGACTTTCCCAGTGGGATGTCCTCCGAGACAGACAAGCCTGTCGGCAGATGCGTGACGACAATCCGCCCGTCTTTTCCCGGACCAAGATAAAGATGATCGATCCTGACGTCCTGAGTGTAAATTTTCATACGCTTCTCAATTGGTCGTATCAGTTTGTGGAGGAGAGCCACTAAGCTACCCGCCCAAAAGCACCTTGGGCAAACAACAAGTCATCGCATTCTGAAAACGCTGGCTCCTTAATTGCGTTCTTTCCACCTCATGCGCCTTCCTCTCGCTCTCCTGCTCTCCTCCACAACGTTCCTCGCAGCCGCCCCAACCGCCCCCACGCCACCAAGCTGGCCTGAATTCCGCGGAGCCGCCGCACAGGGCCACTCAGACGCCAAGAACCTGCCGCTGACCTGGAGCCCCACTTCGCACATCGCGTGGATCGCACCCGTCGCAGGCATTGGCTGGTCCTCACCCGTGGTGGCAGGCACCCGCATTTTCCTCACTTCGGCGGTCTCCCTCAGCGGCAAAGAAGAAGCCACCGCCGACCGCTCCCTGCGCGTGATCTCGCTGGATGCCAGCAATGGCAAGCCTGTGTGGGACGTGGAGCTCTTCCAGGCCAAGTCCCCCCGCGCCCACCGTAAAAACAGCCACGCCAGCCCGACGCCGATCTTTGAAGACGGCAAGCTCTACATCCACTTCGGCCACCTCGGCACCGCCTGCCTGGACGCCGCCACCGGCAAGACGCTGTGGAGCACGCAAGAATTCGCCTACTCACCCGTGCACGGCAATGGCAGCAGCCCCGTGCTGTTTGAAGACCTCCTCATCTTCAATGCCGATGCCGAAACCGAGCCCAAGGTCATCGCCCTCGACAAAGCCACCGGCAAAGCCCGCTGGACCTTCGCCCGCCAGTCCGAAGCCAAAAAGAAATTCTCCTTCTGCACCCCGCTCCTCATCGACGTGGCCGGCCAGAAGCAGCTCATCACCCCCGGCAGCGGTGTGGTGAACGCGCTCAATCCCAAGGACGGCACCGAAATCTGGCACTTCAATTACGACCAGGGCTACTCCGTCGTCCCGCGCCCGATTTACGCGCATGGCATGATCTACCTCTCCAGCGGCTACGACAAACCCGTGCTCTACGCCATCAAAGTAGACGCCTCATCTAAAGGCGATGTCACCGCCACGCACCTCGGCTGGACCATCGACAAAGCCGCCCCGCACAATCCCAGCATGGCCGTCATCGGCGATGAACTCTACTTCGTGGCCGACAACGGCATCCTCACCTGCGCCGATGCCAAGACCGGCGCCATCCACTACTCCGAACGCTGCACCGGCCCCATCTCCGCCTCCCTCCTGGCTGCCGACGGCAAGCTCTACCTCCAGGACGAAAAAGGCCTCGGCATCGTCGTGAAACCCGGCAAGTCCTTCAGCATTCTCGCCACAAACGACCTCGGCGAACGCAGCCTCGCCTCGTATGCCGTGATCGGCTCAGATCTCTTGATCCGCACCGAGGGCAATTTGTATCGGATCAAGAAGTAATCCAAGAACGCCACGCGGCTGCAAAAAGGCCCGTATCTTATACTGGTGAGCCGCATGCCCACCGACATCTTCCTGCAGCCATGCTCGAAGAATTGGTCGGCTCTGTTATCGTCATCGCAGTCCGCGTGGTGGACGGCATTCTGGGGCTGTTTGGGATACTGCGTGCCGGTTCGCGAACGCTGATGGAAAACTCACGCGTGGGAGAATCACCCATGGAAGCCGAGTCGCGCCGATGGTGGGACAGACTCGACAACCGCTGGTTCTGGCTCAGCCTCCTGCTCTTGGGGATCGCAGCGGCACTCGGAGTGAACCGGGGATGGTGGTAGCCTGAATCGCGGCTTGCGCCGCTGGTTCATCTCCCGACTGTCGGCGTTCTGATTTGAAGCTCGTGCAATCCATTTTCCGTCCCCTCCGCAAACTGACGCCGCCGTAGAGCGCGCTGATGCGGTGTCTTGCGTTCCAGCGGGCTTGCGTGCCCTGCGGATTGGCGCTTTCGCGTTTCATTCATTCTCTCTGGCATCGGCCCCACGGGCGGTGCTGCACGCTGCTTGTCCCTCGGCACACGGGCCGTGGGGAGCCTCGCTTCTTCCGTGATTCTCTATCGGTCTGTCCCTTTCTCGTCTTCGCTCATGATTTCCAAATCCCTCTCTCATCAATGGTTCTCCAACGTCCGTGGCGATCTCCTCGCCGGACTTGTCGTCGCTCTTGCCCTCATCCCGGAAGCCATCGCGTTCTCCATCATCGCGGGGGTGGATCCGAAGGTGGGCCTGTATGCCTCCTTTTGCATCGCGGTGGTTACGGCCATCTTTGGTGGCAGACCCGCCATGATCTCCGCCGCTACCGGCGCGATGGCCCTGCTCATGATCACCCTCGTGAAAGAGCATGGGCTGCAATATCTTCTGGTGGCCACGCTGCTCACGGGCGTGATCCAGATCATCGCAGGCCTGGCGCGCGTCGGGGATGTGATGCGCTTTGTGTCGAAGTCCGTGATGACCGGTTTCGTCAATGCGCTGGCCATTCTCATCTTCATGGCTCAGCTCCCGGAGTTCAAAGGAGCGGGCCTGCTGATGTATGGCATGGTCGCCGGTTCGCTGGCCATCATCTACCTGCTGCCACGGTTTACCAAAGTGGTGCCCTCACCGCTCGTGGCCATCATCGTGATGACGATCCTCGCCATCGTGCTCAAGCTGGACGTGCGACGCGTCGGAGATCTCGGCTCGCTGCCAGATGCGCTGCCCGTCTTCCTCTGGCCGCAGGTGCCATGGACGCTGGAGACGCTGTGGATCGTCCTGCCCTACTCCGTCGGCCTGGCCGCCGTGGGGCTGCTGGAGTCCCTCCTCACGGCGCAGATCGTGGATGAACTGACCGACACGACCAGTGACAAAAACCGCGAGTGCAAAGGCCAGGGCCTGGCCAACATCGTCGCCGGGCTCTTCGGCGGCATGGCGGGCTGCGCGATGATCGGCCAGTCCGGCATCAATGTGCGGTCCGGCGGGCGCGGACGACTCTCCACCTTCGTTGCCGGCGTGTTCCTCATGATCCTGCTGGTGGTGCTAGGCCCTTGGGTGAAGCAGATCCCCATGCCCGCTCTGGTTGCGGTGATGATCATGGTCTCCATCGGCACCTTCTCTTGGGCCTCATTCAAGAACATGCGGCGGCACCCGCGCAGCTCCAGCATCGTGATGCTTTCCACGGTCGTCGTCGTGGTGTACACGCACAATCTCGCCCTCGGCGTAGGGGTCGGCGTGCTCCTCAGCGCCCTGTTCTTTGCGCGCAAGGTAGGCCAGCTCCTGCGCGTGAGCAGTGCCCGAGAAGGCGCATGCCGCACCTACACCATCACCGGGCAGCTCTTCTTTGCCTCGGCGGATGCCTTCGTGCGTGAGTTCGATTTCAAGGAGGAAGGCCTGACCAAGATCATCATCGATGTCAGCCACGCCCACTGCTGGGACCTCACCGCCGTCTCCGCCTTGGACAAAGTGGTCCTCAAATTCCGCCGAGAGGGCAAGGAGGTGGAAGTCCTCGGCCTCAACGAAGCCAGCGCCACCCTCGTGGAGCGCTTGGCCCTCCATGACAAGCCGGACCCTCTTGAAGAATCGCTTTCCCATTAATTCGACACTTCGGCCAAAAAGCGCAATTTTCACGACCTAAAGCCCTCAATACACCTTCTTTTGCGTTAAAAATGAACATTTTCAAAACGACCGGGGCAATAAATGGCTCATTTTAGCCTCGAAAACACAAACTTTGAATTGCATTTTTCCAATTCAACCCCATTCTCCCCCTCTAAATCCCAATTTTCACCCCAACCATCATGAGCCAGCAAAAAATGGACGGCGCGCAGGCGCTCATCAAAACCCTCGCAGATCTCGGCATCGAGTATGTCTTCGGCTACTCCGGTGGCGCAGCCATCCCGATCTTTGACGCGCTGCAGACCGTGAAGACGGACATGAAGTTCGTTCTCGTCCGCCACGAGCAGGGTGCCGTTCACATGGCTGACGGTTATGCCCGCGCCACTGGCAAGCCGGCCGTCGTTCTCGTCACCTCCGGCCCTGGCGCTGGCAACACCATCACCGGCCTCATGACCGCTCAGATGGACAGCGTTCCGATGATCGTCCTTTGCGGTCAGACGGTGAGCTGGATGCTGGGCAAGGACGCCTTCCAGGAAGCCGACATCTTCAACATCACGGCCCCGGTCGTGAAGCACAACTACCTGATCAAGAGCTCCAATTCCCTGCCGCGCATCGCCAAAGAAGCTTACCACATCGCCACCACAGGCCGTCCAGGTCCGGTTCTGATCGACATCCCGAAGGACTTCAGCCAGGGTCCCTTCACCGGCACGTTTGACGAGCCGATGGATTTGCCCGGCTATCATCCCAAAGAAAACTTCAAGATTGATCAGGCTGGCATCAAAGAAGCCGCCCGCTTGCTCGCAGGTGCCAAGCGCCCCGTGATCCTCGCCGGTCAAGGCGCCATGATCGCCCGTGCCGACAAGGAACTGCTCATGCTGGCTGAAACCCTCGGCTGCCCGGTCACCACGACCCTGCTCGGCAAAGGCGTCTTCCCTGAGACTCACCCGCTGTCCCTCGGCATGCTCGGCATGCACGGCACCGCCTATGCGAATAAGGCCATCGTCGAAGCCGACCTCATCTTCAATGTCGGCTCCCGTTTCGATGACCGCATTATCGGCAAGCCGACCATGTTTGGCCGCAACGCCAAGCTCATCCACATCGACATCGATGCGGCCGAATTCCACAAGATGATCAAGGTGGACGTCACCATCAAGGGCGATGCCAAAGCCGCGCTGAGCGATCTCCTTCCCCTGGTCGAAAAGCTTCCCACCGAAGACTGGCTGGCCACGCTCGACGGTTACAAGAAGAAGTTCCCCCTCTCTTACAAGAAGCAGGGCGGCCTCCGCATGCAGCAAGTCATTGATGAACTCTACACCCTCACCAAGGGCAAGGCCATCATCTCCACGGACGTCGGTCAGCACCAGATGTGGGCCGCGCAGTTCTACAAGAACGACGAGAGCTACCACTGGCTCAGCTCCGGCGGTGCCGGCACCATGGGCTTCGGCTTCCCTGCGGCCATCGGTGCGCAGCTCGCCTGCCCGGACAAGCTGGTCGTTTCCATCTCCGGCGACGGCGGCTTCCAGATGACCCTGTTTGAACTGGCCACCGCCGCCATCCACAAGCTGCCCATCAAGATCCTCATCCTGAACAACAGCTACCTCGGCATGGTCCGCCAGTGGCAGGAGCTCTTCTTTGAGAACCGCGAGAGCGGCGTTGACCTCATCGGCAACCCCGACTTCGTCAAACTCGGTGAAGCCTACGGCATCAAAGGCTGGCACATCCGCCGCCCCGCTGATGTGGAGCGCGTCCTTCAGCAGGCCCTCGACTACAACGACGGCCCCTGCATCATCGAAGCCGAGTGCATCAAAACGGAAAACGTTTTCCCAATGATCCCCGCCGGTGCCGCCCTCGAAGACATGATCACCGAAGCGCCGAAACAGAAAATGGAAAAACCCACCGGTTCGACCTAATCACGTAAGCGCACTCGTCAGAGTGCGGCGATGGCTCGATGAAATCCAACCGCATCATCCAAGGCGACGCCCTCACGGAACTCAAAAAGCTCCCTGCGTCCGTCGCCCAAGCCATCATCGCCGATCCGCCTTACTTCAACGTTCTCGAAAATGAAGCCTGGGACACGCAATGGAAAACTGCCGCCGACTACCTCGCCTGGTGCGATGAGTGGGTGGCGGAATCCATGCGCGTCCTGCGCGATGACGGCCTCGCCTTCATCTTTGGCCAGCTAGGCAAACGCGAGCACACCTTCCTCCACCTCATGTCACGACTCAGTCAGCAGCACCAGTTTCACGATCTCATCATCTGGGATCGTGCGGTGGGCTATGACGAGCGCCGCGACAGCTTCACCCCGCAGTACGAGATGATCCTCGTCCTGCGCAAAAGCGACGACGTGAAGTTCAACAAGAACGCCGTACGCATCCCGTATGATGCCGCCACCATCGACCTCTACCTCCGGGACAAGCGCTACAAGGACAAAGACGCCCGCCGCGCCCACCTCGAAAGCGGCAAGTACGCCACGAACATTCTCCGCGTCCCCAGCCTGAAAGGCATCTCCAAAGAAAAGTGCGGCCACCCCTCGCAGAAGCCGCTCGGCCTCATCGACAAACTCATCGCCTGCTCCACCGACGCCGGCGACCTCGTCATCGATCCCTTCCTCGGCTCCGGCACCACCGCAGCGGCGGCCAAGAAGCTCAAACGCAAATGGCTCGGCATCGAGAAAGACGCCAATTACTTCAAGATCGCCAAGCGCCGCCTTTCTGCCAAAGCACCAATCACCAAACGTAAATCATCCATCCCATGAGCGAACGCATCCCCGCCACCACCGACAAAAAGCCAGCGCTGCAGGCTGACATCATCAACATCCACACGCTCAGCGTCATGGTGAACAACCAGCCCGGCGTCCTCGGCCGCATCTGCGCCGTGTTCAGCCGCCGTGGGTTCAACATCGAGTCCCTCGTCGTCTCCCAGACGCGTGATCCGCGCTTCAGCCGCATGACCATCGGCATCAGCGGCCACCCGGAAGGCCTGAACCAGATCATCCTGCAGGTGAGCAAGCTCATCGACGTCATTCACTGCATCGAGCACACTGACCGTGACGCCGTCTCCAAGGAAATGGTGCTCATCAAGGTCGCCGCCACTGCCGCAGAGCGCACCGAGATCCTCCAGATCATCGAGCACTACAACGGCAAGACCGTCGACCTTCAGGAAGACAGCCTCATCGCCCTCATCAGCGGCAACAGCGACAAGCTCGACGCCGCCGTCCGCCTGCTGACCAAGTTCGAGATCGTCGAAACCGTCCGCACCGGCAAAGTCGTCATGGCCCGTGGTTTGACTGAGACTTAATCTCGCCCCGGGTTGCCTGCTCATGTTTACAGTCTGGCATCACCTTTGCCGCATCGGTCTTCCGGTGCTGTTGGTGGGTGCCGGACTCGTATTTATTTCGCCGAACACGGAATGGCTGATTCTTCTGTCAAACGGCGCAGCTATCATCATGGCCATTCTTGGCCTCACCGGAGCCCTGCTGGCGCTGGCTTTGTTTTGCGGGTTCCGGTTCCGGTGCCCACATTGCGGCGGGAAGAAGACCTCGTTTGGCATGCATCAAAAACGCCTGTGGTTGAACTGCTGTGACTGCGGGCTCACCGAGGAAACTGGCTTTCTGAAGCTGAAACTCAAGTTCACACCGAAAGCCGAGCTCGATCACGACTAAGGCCAGACCTGTCTACGGAACAAGCATGCAATCACTGGCTCCCGAAGAACGCGACAGCGTCGTGGAGTGCGGTGGCAGAGATGCACGGCGCAAGCCTGCATCGGCGACACCGCTTTTCGTCAGCCGGACGCGCGGTCTCAGGCCCCTCATCCTCCTTCACCAGCTCGAAAGCGGCGTCGCGCCCAGGCTTGCCGCCGCACTCCAAGACGCTTCGCGCCATCGCCTCCATTTGTCCTGCTCCGCGCCTCTGGCTCACCTTCTTGCGCGATGCCCTGAAATTAAAAAATGCGTTCATTTTGACCAACGTATCGTTCTCAGGCATTCATTGTTCCCCACCTTTTTCGACTCTCAATGCGCATCCTGCACCTCACCCCCGGCACCGGCAATTTCCACTGCGGAAGCTGCCTGCGTGACCATGCGCTGATCAAGGCGCTGCGCGTACGCGGCCATGATGCGCTCATGGCACCTCTGTACCTGCCGCTGGTCACGGACCGTGAGTTTGGCACACAGGAGCTGCCGGTGCAAATCGGCGGCATCTCGCTCTTTTTGCAGCAGAAGTTCACCTGGTTTCACCGGCTGCCAAGGTTTGTCCACGCCTGGATCAACAAGCCGGACCGCCTGCGCCTGGCCTCGAAACGCATGGGCATGACCAGCCCCAAGGTGCTCGGTGAAATGACCCTTGGCGCGCTGCTCGGCTCCGAAGGCCGCCAGTGGGGGGAGTGGCACAAGCTCCTCGAATGGATTCGCGGTCACGGCAAATTTGACGTCATCTCCCTTTCCAACAGCCTGCTCACCGGCCTGGCTCCGGCGATTGAAAAAGAGCTGGGCATTCCCGTCGTCTGCTCCTTGCAGGGGGAGGACAGCTTTCTCGACACCCTGCCGGAGCCTTACCGCGCCCAGTGCTGGGAGGCCATGCAGCGCAACGCCCGCAGCATCCGCCGCTTCATCGCCCCCAGCCAGTTCTACGCTGACCACATGCGCGAGCGCCTCGATGCGCGTGCCGGTCAGATTAAAGTGATGCCAAACGGCATCGACACCATCGCCTTCACCACCTCCTCTCCCGACCCGAACTGGCCGACGATTGGTTACTTTGCCCGAATGATCCATGGCAAGGGCCTCACCACCCTGGTGGATGCCTTCATCGACCTCGCCAAACGTGGCACCGTGCCACGCGTGAAGCTGCGCATCGGCGGAGCCAAAACCCCTGTCGATGAAAAGTACGTGGCAGGACTCCAAAGCAAGATCAAGGCGGCCGGGCTGACCAACCGCGTGGAGTGGCACCCGAACGTCAGCTTCAAAGACAAGGTGCATTTCTTCCACGACCTCACTGTCTTCAGCGTACCCGCCACCTACGGCGAAGCCTTCGGGCTGTACGTCATCGAGGCAGTCTCCAGCGGCGTCCCCGTGGTGCAGCCTGACCATGGCGCCTTCCCGGAACTCATCGCCGCCACCGAAGGCGGCGTGCTCTGCAAGCCCGATGACGCCAAGGCGCTGGCAGACACCCTCGAAGCCCTGCTCAACGACGATGAACAGCGCGAAAAGCTCTCCAAAAACGGAATTTCCCGCGTCCGCCAGGAATTCAGCGCCACCCGCATGGCCGAGCGTTTCGAGGCCGTGCTCCAGGAAGCCGTGGCCGCAACCCAAGCCGTGCATTGACCCTGCCCTTCTCCGCTCCACTGTTCGCCCGCCCATGACTTCCATCACCTTTGGCGAGGCCGTCCGGCGCTCGATTCAAAAAGACCCCCGCTACCACCCGGCCGCCTATGAACTGGTGCGCGATGCGCTGCACATGGCCGCCAAAAAATTCCGCGATGAGAACGCCGAAGATCAGCACGTCAGCGGCCAGGAGCTGCTCGCAGGTTTCCGCGACTATGTGATCCAGGAATACGGCCCCATGTCCACCATCATCCTCGACCAATGGGGCCTCCGGCGCGGCGAAGATGTGGGCAACATCGTCTACAACCTGATCGACTGCGGCTACTTCGGCAAAAATGACGGAGACAGTCTCGAAGACTTCTCTGGCGGCTACGACTTCGAGCTCGCCTTCACCACCCCTTTCCTCCCTGCCTCGCTGCGTGAAGAGCGCGAGAAAAAATCCTCATGAAAAAAGTTCTCGCCCGTGCTGCGTCTGCCAAAGCAGGCGCTCTTTCCGTCCCCTCCCTGGATGCCAGCGTCACCACACTGCCCAATGGCCTGGAGGTTATCGTCCGGGAAGACCATGCTCACCCGCTCGTCAGCGTGCAGGTGTGGATCAAGGCCGGCAGTATGCATGAGGAGCAGCACACCGGCGCAGGCATCGCGCATTGCGTGGAGCACATGCTTTTCAAAGGCACTGAGAAGCGCAACCCGGCGCAGATCTCCCAGGGCATTCAGGCACTGGGCGGCTACGTGAACGCCTACACCTCCTTCAACCGCACGGTGTACTGGATCGACGGCCTTGCCGAGCACGCGGGCGGCTATCTCGACATCCTCGCGGACATGATCCGCTATTCGAAATTCGATGCCGATGAACTCACACGCGAAAAGGAAGTCATCCGCCGTGAGATGGCCATGGATAATGACGACCCCGGCAGCACGATCCAGCATCTGATGCAGGCCACCGCCTTCCGCCAGCATCCGCTGCGCCACCCCATCATCGGTCATCGTGAAGTCTTCGATCAGATCACCCGTGCCGATGTGCACGGCTTTGTGCAGCGCCACTACGTGCCCAACAATGCCTTCATTGTCATCGCTGGCGATGTCGATACCGCCGCTGTGCTGGACACCGTGCGCAGTTTCTTTGGCGACTGGCAGCGCCGTGCTTTTGATCCCGTTCTCCTGCCCGCTGAGCCGCCCCAGCATGGCAGCCGCTCCGCCGCCAAAAACTTCACCACCGAACTCACGCGCATCGCCCTCGGCTGGCAGATCCCCGGAGAAAACCATGCGGACAAACCAGCCCTCGACGTGCTGGCCTTCCTGCTGGGCTCCGGCCGCAGCTCACGCCTCTACCAGGAACTGCGCGAGAAACGCAGCCTCGCCCATTACGTCTGGGCCGGTGCCTGGTGCGCCCCGGAAGTGGGCCTCTTCAATGTCGAGGCCGAATGCAATCCCGCCGATGCAGACAAGCTGAAGAAGGGCATGCTCGAAGTCATTGCCACCCTGCAAAAAACCGGACCGGGCCGTGCCGAGCTCCAAAAGGCCGTGTGCGCCACGCTCAGCGGACAGATGCGCACCCTGAGCACCGTCAAAGGCCAGGCAGGCAGTCTTGGCAACGGCTGGCTGCTCTCCGGCTCGCTCGATTACCAGCGCCAGTTCCTCAACGCCATTTCCGCACTCACGCCGGATGTCATCCGCGATGCCGCACGCCGCTACTTGACCCCTGAAGCCATGAGCACCGTGGTCGTGGGCGATGAGGTCGAAGCTGACACCAAGGCCAAATCCACCGCCGATTCCGCGCGGCCAGACATCCAGCGCTTCAAACTCAAAAACGGCCTCATCCTACTTGTGGGAGAGAATCCGCGTCTGCCTCTCATCAGCGTCCGCACCAACTTCCTCGCCGGTGTTTTGGCAGAGACCGACCTCTCCGCCGGTGTCACGCAAATCTCCGCTCAGATGCTGCTCAAAGGCACCAAGAAACGTGCGGCGGCGGAGATCGCTTCCGAACTCGAAAATCGCGGTGGCAGCCTCATCTGCTCTGCGGACGCACACCGCTACATGATCGGTGCTGATGTCATGCGTGGCGATGAAGCCGACGCGCTCGATCTCGTGGCCGATCTCATCCTCAATCCTGCGCTGCCCCAGGCCCAGCTGGCTGAAGTGAAAAAGCGCCAGATCGCCAACATCCTCGAAGAGAAGGAAGACCCGCTCACCGTCGCCATGCGCAAAGCACGGCGTGAAATCTTTGCCGGCCAGCCCTTCCACCGCACAGCGCTCGGCACCGAGCAATCCGTGGCCGCGCTGAAGCTCACCGACTGCCGTGCCATGCTGCATGCCAGCTTTGCCACCGGCAACGGCGTCATCTCCGTCTTTGGCGATGTGAAGGCCTCCGTGGTGAAAGCGCAGGTGGAAAAAGCCTTCGCCAAACTGCCACGCGGCAACCGCCAGATCGCCATGGGACGTGAATACCATGCCAGCGCCAAACCCGCCGCCTGGACCGAACATCTCGACAAAGAGCAGGCCGTCATCGTCGTCGGCTTCCGCACCGTCGGCCTTGAAGATCGTGACGTGCATGCGCTCAATCTCATTGATGAAGCCTGCAGCGACATGGGCAGCCGTTTGTTCAACCGCATCCGCGAAGAGCTCGGCCTCGCCTACTATGTCGGCGCACAAAACTTCGCCGCCATGGGTGCGGGCGCGTTCTATTTCTACGTCGGCACCGATCCCAAAAAAGTGAAGCTCGCCGAGAAGGAGCTTATGGCGCAGATCAATGACCTCGCCGACAACGGCCTTCACGCCGATGAGATTGATCGTGCACGTGTCACCTGGCGTTCCTCCTGGCTGCGTGCGCAGCAGGGCAACACCGCCATGGCGGACGTCTGCGCATGGAATGAAATCAACGGCCTCGGCTGGGATCATTTCCAAAAGCTTCCCGGCATCATGGCCGACATCAGCTCCAAGGAGATTCAGCGCGTCGCCGCGAAATACTTCGGCGAGAAGAAAGCCTTCATCGTGCGCGTGCTGCCAAAGTAGCACAAGCCTCCGGCTTGTGCGCCCATCAGAGCAATTCCATTCCCCTCCGTTGCATCATGCGTGAGCCTTGGCTGGCTGCCAGCGCTCACGCAGATTTCCTCCTCGAATGAAGGGGCATGACCACGTTCCGAAATTAATTTTAATTTTCCGAATTTCCCCGCCAATCTTGGCCCGTCGGCTGCTCTATCACTAACTCAGTTGGGGCGCGAGCTTCACAAACATTTCTCGGGTTCGCCTGAGGAAACACACAACGAGCTGGAGAGTCGCTTCATGGTTGGGACTCTCTGGTCACCTAAAGGCCCGGGAGAATTTTGGTTGGGTTCTCCCGGGCCGAGTTGTTTTCAGACACCGGCATCAAACGGCAATGAGCCGGCAGTTCCACGCCGATTTCCGTTTGCGATGCTGCCCCGCACTTCCACACAGGGAATTTGTTTTGATCAGCATAAAATGCGCATATCTGGCCCGGCGGCTGCTCTATCAATCACTCAGTTGGGGCGCAAGCTTCACAAACATTTCTCAGGTTCGCCTGGGGAAACACACAACGAGCTGGAGAGTCGCTTCATGGTTGGGACTCTCTGGTCACCTAAAGGCCCGGGAGAATTTTGGTTGGGTTCTCCCGGGCCGAGTTGTTTTCAGACACCGGCGGCAGGCGCAGCAAGACCGCCGCCGGGAGAGAGTCGATTTTGACCATTTGCAAATCAATGGCTTCGTGGCTCATTCCCCTCCCTACCAACCCACTATGAAATCAATCGCACCGACTCTTGCCGCTCTCGTCATCACGTTTGCTGGTCTGACCGGAACAACCTCTGCCCAAACCGTGAGTGACGCCAAACCAGTGAAAATCGTGATGGAGACCTCCAAAGGAACCATCGAACTCGAACTCGACGCCGCCAAGGCCCCCATTTCTGTCGCCAATTTTGTGAAGTATGTGAAGAAAGGCTTCTATGACGGCCTGATCTTCCACCGCGTGATCCCTGATTTCATGATCCAAGGCGGTGGCTTCTCCCCTGACATGCAGCAGAAGGAGCCAGACGCCCAGATCGAGAACGAAGCCAAGAACGGCCTCAAGAACGTCAAAGGCACCCTCGCCATGGCCCGCACGCCAAACCCGCACAGCGCCAGCTCACAGTTCTTCATCAACCTGAAGGACAACAGCTTCCTCGACTATCCAGGACAGGATGGCTGGGGCTACTGCGTGTTCGGCAAAGTGAGCAAAGGCATGGACATCGTTGAAGCCATGGCCACCGTCGCCACCGGCCGCAAAGGACAGCACGGTGACGTTCCAGTGGAACCGATCATCATCAAGAGCGCCAAGCTCGCGGAATAATTCCCGCCACAGCTTCGCATTCCAAATTCCAATGCCAGCCGGGAAAACCGGCTGGCATTTTTAGTACGATGGGCACTCCTGCCCGTCGATCAGCGACACCGCAAACACACGTGTCTCACGCTCCAGCTTGGCCCCGCCGGCTCTGGCGGAGCGCTGGGTGCCGACAGACAAGAGTGTCTGTCGTACTTTCACAGGAACTTCTTCACGCGGTCATGCACATCAGATTCGAGGCGCTTCACGTAGTTCGTGGCGTACTCCACCGGGCACATGCAGTCATCCTTGGTCAGCGGTGTCAGATCCATCGCAAAAGTTAAGAGGCTGGTCTTGTCCGTGGTGTGGGAGTCAAAGTAGGTCGCGTTGGCATGGCGCAGGCCTTCCTCGGCCAGGTCATAGCGTTTGCCGCCGCTGATCTGCGAATCAAACACCCCAAGCAGCGGGCGCAGCATGTGCGGGTGCTTGTCCACCCAAAGCATCTCCTTGTCTTCAGCAAGCAGCCAGTCGAGCTTGCGCCAGACTTCGCAGCCATAGACTTTTTCAGGTCGCATTTCCGGCGGCAGTTCGCGGATGGCTTCGAGGCAGCGCAGAAAAGTGGCCACATGCGTGTCATGCCTGTCACAGGGATTGTGAAGATAGAGAAACTTCGGCTGGGCATGCTCCAGCACGAATTTCAAATCCTCCACGGCTGGCGCGTGCTTCGGCTTTTTGATGTCCTCACTCGGATAGCCGAGCTGCACCATGAAACTGTATTCACCCACGTAGGCCGCCTTGCGCTGCTCAATGAGGCGCACCTTCTGCATTTCCTCATCCGTGTAGGATTCATACGGGCCTTTGCGCGGGCTGCCCGCACCATCGGTGACCACCACGCCGCCGAACCACTGGGATTTGTGATGGAAGCACTCCGTGATCCCGTGATACGCGGCGATTTCCAGGTCGTCCTGATGGGAAACGATGCCCAGATGCGTCACTCGGCGCAGCGCGGTCCACGGTTCAGTTTCGTCAGGAATGTAAAGGTCGTGTTTAGGATGTCGAAATTGCACAGGAAGGTGACCATGCACGGCAAGGTGGAGAGTGCAAAGAGCATTCCACCCCCTTCGGCCTCCGCATTAGCCCACGCACAATGGCAAAACATTTCTCACTTCGGCTCGGGTTTCGTTTCCGTCCTTTTTTATCTTTTCACCCTTCATGTGGAACTCCACGCTGTCGTAGGCCGCTGCATGCGCCGAGCCCTGGCCTAAGCCCCGCCGCTCACTCTCCTAACGTCTGGACAAAGGCCCCTGCCACGCCATGATCGCCGCTCAATTCAACCAATCCAGCCACCCCTTTCTCATGAGCTTCATTTCCCGAATTTCCGAAGACCTCAAAAACGCCATGCGTGCCAAGGACACCGTGGCCCTCAACGTCATCCGCAATCTGAAGTCCGCCCTCAAATACGCAGCCATCGAAAAACTCGGCGCAGATGGTGAACTCGGCGACACCGACGCCCTGGCCGTGGTGCGCAAAGAGATCAAGAAACTGCAGGATTCTGTGGATGGTGCCGAGAAAGCCGGACGCCCGGAAGCTGTCGAAGCAGCCAAGGCCGAGATTGCCGTTTTGGAAAAATACCTCCCTGCCGCCATGAGCACGGAAGAGCTGGGCACGCTCGTCGAAACCGTCATCACCGAACTCGGCGCCACCTCCAAGAAGGACATGGGCGGCGTGATGAAGGCGCTGCAGGAACGCGTTGCAGGCCGTGCCGACAGCAAGTCGATTTCCACCGAAGTCGCCAAACGACTCGCTTAAACCGGTGACTGCCCCGCCGCGCACCGTTTCCATGATTCACCGGCTTTCATGACCTCCGCCATCATCGTTGCCGCAGGCAGCAGCCGGCGCATGGGCTTTAACAAGCTCCTCGCGCCTCTGTCCGGCGTGCCTGTGCTCAGGCGCACCCTGGATGCATTTCAGGCCTGCGAGATCATTGATGAGATCCTCGTGGTCACCAGCGAAGCCCTGCGCCCGGAGATCGAAGCCTGGCGCTCCAGCGGTCTCGGTAAAATCACCCAGATCATCATCGGCGGTGCGGAACGCCATCTCTCCGTGCATGCCGGTCTGCAGGCCTTGGATCCTGCCTGTGAGATCGTCGCGGTGCATGATGGCGCGCGCCCGCTCATCTCGGTGGCGCAGATCACCCGCTGCGTTGAGGCCGCACGCACGCAGGCCGCCGTCGCCTGTGCCCGGCCCATGACCGAGACCCTCAAGCGCTGCGACAGCACCGGCCGCATCATTGACTCCATTGATCGTGCGAACGCCTGGATCATGGAAACGCCGCAGGTTTTTCAGCGTGAACTGCTCGTGCGAGCGTATGATGCTGTGGTGCGTGACGGACTGCTTGTGACTGACGAAGTTTCCGCCGTGCAGCACCTCGGCGAACCCGTCTTTGTCATCGAAAATTTTGAACTGAACCCCAAGATCACGTTCCCGGCAGACATTCTGCTGGCTCAGCGTTTTGTCGATTGAACGACACCCATGCTCGACTCCGCCGCCCTCGACAACGCACCGCATCTGCCACGCCGGAACTGGGCGTCCATTGTTCTCGTCCTGTTTGTGCAGGCGATGAATTCGTTCAGCGACAATTTTGTCAAAATGCTGCTGATCGCGCTGTCGATCATCATCGCCAAAGACTCCTGGGTGGGCCGCCATATGGAGTTGTGGCTCGGGGCCATCTTTTCGCTGCCCTACATGATCTTTGCCCCGCTGGCGGGTTACTGGTCGGATCGTTTCTCCAAGCGCAAGGTCATCGTCTGGATGCAGGTCATGCAGATCATCTGCTTTGTGTGGCTGGCGCTGGCGCTGTGGATGAAGCGCGTACCCGGCTCTCTCGAGATCTGTCTGGTCGGCTTCTTTGTGCTGGCCGTTCAGGCAGCTATTCTCAGCCCGGCCAAGATGGGCATCATGAAGGAGCTCGCGGGCTCACGCCGCCTTGGTCGCGTTTCGGGCTGGCTGCAGGTCACCATGCTCGCGGGCATTCTCGGCGGCATGTGGGCCGGTGGCATCTGGTATGGCACCGAGTATGAAAAAACGGGCGATGCCTGGATGTCCGCCCTCTGGCCGCTGATCATCATCAGCATCATGGGCATTTTTGAGCTGGTCGCCGCCATCTGCATTCAAAGCACGCCCTCGCACACGGAAGTCCACTGGCGCAAAGGCATGGCGCTGGAGCATTTCGAAAGCCTCAAAATCGTCTTCCGCCGCCGCTCCATCCGCCTCGCGGCGCTGGGAGTGACGTACTTCTGGTTCATCTCCAACGCGCTGAGCTTCATCCTCGTCACGCTCACGAAGGAGCTGCATCCCGACACCGGACATGGCGACGGCCCGATGGAACTCGCCAAGGTCGCCGGCATTCTCGGCATTGGCGTGATCAGCGGCAGCATCTTTGCCTCGCATGTCAGCCGCAATCGCATTGAGCTGGGACTGATTCCGCTGGGTGGTTTCGGGCTTGTAGCCGGACTGCTCTGGTCCGGGCTGGCCCCTCTGGGCAGCAGCTGGATGTATGCAGGCATCATCTTCACGGGAGCTGCGGGCGGCTGCTTCATGGTGCCTCTCTATGCCTTCGCGCAGGACAAGGCGGAAAAGCATGAGAAGGCCCGCATTCATGCCGGCATGAACCTCATGGACTGCCTCGGTACGTTGGTCGCTGTGGCCATCGTCGGCCTGATGAAATGGATGGAGGTGACTGCCTCCACCCAGTTCCTGCTGCTGGCCATCCCCACCTTTGCCGCCGCCGTGTACATCATGCGTCTGCTGCCCCAGGATCTGGTGCGCTTCCTCATGCTGGCCGCCGTGCGCTTCACCTACAAGGTAAAGCCTGTGCATATGGAGCGCATTCCCGCCACCGGCGGCGTGCTGCTGCTGCCGAACCACGTCAGCTATGTGGATGCGCTCATCGTGGGCTCAGCCAGCCGCCGCCCCGTGCGCTTCGTCATGTGGGATGCACTCTACCATCTGTGGTGGTTGAAGTGGCTCATGCGCCTCATCGGCACCGTGCCGATTTCCGCCACACGCGCCAAGGATGCCATTCGAGCCGTGGCCGCTGCGCTCAAGGAAGGGGAAATCGTCTGCCTCTTCCCCGAAGGCCAGATCACCCGCCACGGCATGGTCAACGAACTGCTCAAAGGCTTCGAACTCATGGCCCGCCAGGGCGATGCCCAGGTGGTGCCCGTGTATCTCGACGGCCTCTACGGCAGCATCTTCTCCTTCCAGGGCGGCAAGTTTTTCACCAAACGCCCCAAGCACCTGCGCTATCCCGTGGAAGTGCATTTTGGCGAGCCCCAGGGCGCACGTGCCGCCACCGCAGAGGTGATGCGCCACGCCATGCTCGCGCTGAGCAGCGAGGCGTTCCTCAAGCGTAAAAGCTGGAGCCACGCCGAGGCAGACACCGTCGCCTTCGCCAACGCCCTGCGTCTGGCCGAAATCGAATGGCATCATGCGGGCGATGTTTTCCTCAGCCTCGAACCCGAAGGCTGCATCATCCACCGCACCGTCAAGGCGCTCACGCAGGTGATGCCCGGCACCAAGTTCATTGATCACGGACCCGAAGCCCACCCCACCCACATCGTCGCCTTCTGCACCCGCAGCACGCTGGACAAGCTCACCGGCCAGGAACGCCTCGTCTTCTGCCTCGACAGCGATCTGACTCCCCTGCCCCGGACCACCGCCCTGCGCGGTTACATTGATGCAGCCACCGGCATCCTCATCAGTACCGAAGTTCCCAACCCGCCGATGCCGCCCGGTTACGAAGATGATCAGTACGGCCAGAGAGTCGGCTCTCTCGGCCGCCTGCTGCCGGGCTTTGCCATCGAATCCACCAGCGACGGCATACGCATCAGCGGCTTGCTGCCAAATGACGACCGCAGCATCAGCCTCCCCGGTGTGAAAATGGACGAGCAGGGCTTCCTCACTCTGCCATGAACAGGGCCTGAATGTCGGCCTCTGGCAGCAGACCTGAACAACTCAGGTATGCCTTGAGGCATTTATGCACTTGCCTGCGATCAATCCGCAGCCCAAGCAAGCTGATGCCCGGCTGCCAAATGGTACTGATCAGGCGCTAAGAGTGCGATGCGGTGTAGGACAGCTCTGGGATCAAGAACCCAACATCCACATGCGTTGCCACGAGTCCACCATCCAGGGTGGCAAGCCTGGCCCCATGCCGACGGGCGAGCTGAGCCAGCCAGGCATCAGTGACCTGTTTGTGCCCCTGAAGCCCTCGCGTGGCGACTTGCGAGTAACTGTAGCCGTCATCGATGAAGCGGTGCATTGGGTCCGACTGGATAAGCGCTAAATTTTTCCAGGCCGCCGCAGATGTTGTATCTGTAGCGAGCATCATGTGCAGACGAAGAAAGGTGCCCTCGGTCACGGAGCAGGTGTGGAAGGTATCCGTCAAGGTCTCAAACCAAGCCTTGGCCCGCGCATGTTGCGGATGACTTTTGATGGCCATCGCAATGATACCATTGCCATCCACCAGCCAGCTCATGGCAGGCCATCCGCCTCCAGCATGCTATCGATTTCCGCCTGAGTCACCGGCCTGCCCTCGACGACTGGAAACCGACAGCCTGGCACGGGCGGCGGTGTGAAGGCTGGCTGTGGCGCGGACTTCATGCTACGGATAAGGTCCGCAAGCACACTGCCGAGGCTGCGTGATTCCTGCCGGGCCACAGCATTCGCCTTGGCAAAGGCATCATCCGGTAGATCAAGGGTGATTTGCATCGGCGAAGATGCTGCCACGCGCCCCAGCTGTCAAACACGGCATGCCGCAGCTTGATCGCCGCGAAACTCACTCTGCCATGAACAGGGCCTGAATGTCGGACTGGGTGAGCTGGAGTTTGTCGGCACGCCCCGCAAGCAGTCCTTCCACCAGCGCGGCCTTCTTCTGCTGCATCTTGACGATGCGCTCCTCGATGGTGTTTTCGCAGATGAGCTTGTGGACGAAGACGGGATTCTTCTGGCCGATGCGGTGCGCACGGTCGCTCGCCTGCGCCTCAGCCGCCGGATTCCACCAGGGATCGTAATGAATGACCGTGTCGGCGGTCGTCAGATTGATGCCCGCGCCACCCGCCTTGAGGCTGATGAGGAACACAGGCACCTTGCCCGCCTGAAACTCCTGGATCGGTGTTTCGCGGTCCTTCGTGCTGCCAGTGAGTTTCACATAACGAGTCCCGTCTTTTTTCAACCGGGCCTCGATGATGGCGAGCATTTCCGTGAATTGCGAAAATATGAGAATGCGGCGGCCTTCTTCGATCAGCTCGGGCAGGAGTTCATCCATGAGGAAGGCCGTCTTCGCCGAGTCGGTGACATCGCGCGCAGTCTCCTGCTTTAACAACTGCGGATGGCAGCAAACCTGCCGTAGCTTGAGCAGCGCATCGAGCACGACGATTTGCGAGCGGTCCAACCCGTTCACCTCGATGGCTTCGCGCACACGCTTGTCCATCGCCGCACGGATCGTTTCATACAAATCCGTCTGCGCCTGGCCGAGTTCGATGGTGTGCAGGATTTCCGTTTTCGGTGGCAGTTCTTTGGCCACGGCATCTTTAGTCCGGCGCAGCAGCAGTGGCTGGATGCGAGTGCTGAGCTGCTTCTGACGCTCTGCATCAGCATCACGTTCAATGGGATTGCGATAGTGCTGGCGGAAGGTGTCGGCATCACTGAGCAGGCCGGGCATGAGGAAATTGAAGAGGCTCCACAACTCGCCGAGGTGATTTTCCATCGGCGTTCCTGTGAGGCAAAGACGGTGCTTGGCCTTCAATCCACTGCAGGTCTGCGCCGCGAGGCTCTTGGGATTCTTGATGTTCTGTGCTTCATCCAGCGCGACGATGTGCCACTCCTGCGCCTGCATGACATCGGCATCTCGCACCAGGAGCGGGAAGCTGGTGACGACGAGATCGTACTGCTTGAGGTGCTTGAAGTCGCTCTTGCGTGACTGCCCCTGCATGAGGAGCAGACTCAATGAAGGCGTGAATTTAATCGACTCATTGATCCAGTTCCGCAGCACGCTCGTCGGAGCCACGATGAGGCAGGGATGCTTCATGCGCCCGCTTTCCTTCTCGATCAGGATGTGCGTGAGCGTTTGCAGCGTTTTGCCCAGGCCCATGTCATCGGCCAGAATGCCATGCAGACCAAACTCCCGCAGGAACTGCATCCATGAGGCGCCCTCACGCTGGTAATCACGCAGGCTTGCTTTCAATGAAGCAGGAGGATCAATGAGGCCAATCTCGCGGAAACTGCCGAGCTGCTGACTAAGCGCGGTCAGTTCTGCGGGGGCACGAATCGGCAGACCATCCAACGTCGCGAGCTGCGCGGCGCGCAGTTTGTCGAGCTGGAGTTTGCCATCCTTGCGCACAGGTCGCGTGGCGAGCAGTTCATCAAAGAAACGCAGCAGCACCACCAGCCGATGCGCAGGCACGGAGAGCACATCGTCCTGGTCACCACCGAGTGAGAGCAGGAAGCGTTGATCGAGATTCTTTTCCAGCACAGCGGCGGTGAGTCCCTGATCAATGCAGTCTACAAGCAGCGGCACCATCGAAATGCGACGCCCTTCGATTTCGACACCGAGATCGAGCGAGAACCATTCGCGCCCGTCTTGATCCCCCACAAGATCCGTGAACCACGCATCTTCACCGGCATCATGAATTTGAAAGCCGATGTCCTCCGGCACCTCCACCCGCCAGCCAGACTCGCGCAGCTTGGGCACCTGGTCTTTGAGGAATTGCGACCAGAACAAAGCCTGATCACCCGCCACCGCCATGAAGCCCAGCGTGGACTCCGGTGCCTTGGCTCCCGGCAGTGCTTCGGAGAATGATTTGAACCCTAGGCCGGACAAGTCCGTCAGCAGCAGACGCTCCGAACGAAGATTGCGCACCAAGGTATGCCGCGTCTCGTTTTCATCCAGCCATTGATGCGCCGGGCTGCGCACGAGCATTTCCAAGCGCAGCGGGCAGTCATCGTACTCCGCACAGGGTTGAATGAAGGCGATGCTGCGCGGTGCCCAGCCGCCGATGTTTCGCTTGGCCGTGATCTGCGGCATGTCCACGATCATGCGCCGCACCAGCAGGATGGGCTTGGGTTCTGACGGTGGCAGTTCGATCTCTTTCGGTTCCACCTGGGTGTCCGATCCATCATCAGTGGCAACGGATGTTTTTTCCCGCACGCGCGCCATCGCTTCGATGCGTTTGCGGCCTTCCTCAAGATCGAGCATCAGCATCAGCGCCGCCGCGTGCTGGCAGAGCGTGCCCACCGCACAGGTGCAGTGGGAGGTCATCGCCATGCTGCCGTCTTCCCGCAGCCGCAGATGCGCCGTGACAGAGGCGGAATTGAACAAACCGGTGCCAATGCCCGCGATCAGTTCCACTTCATTCTCCGCGCACACATGCACCCCCGCGAGGCCAATGTCCCCATGCTTGAGCAGCCGCCCGCCTTCCTCGATCTGCTGCCGCCGAAACAGCCACAGCCACGATTTCGTGCGCACCTGCACCCAGAGTTTGGGGAATGAGAAATTGCCGAGATCCATCGATTAATAATCAAAGAACTACATGCGCAAGGCTATGCATTCTTCGAGTTCGGGATCAATAGGGGGACCGAAAACTTGATTCGGGATTCGGACGTTTGCCCTTTTTCTGATTTACCAGCACTTCCCAATCCAATAGCACCAACGTGAATGCCAATTCCGCCTTTCGTTTCAGTTCCTTCCGCAACTGTTACAACGACATCGAAATCGATGCTCTGGACAGCACGACGATATTGTCCCTTCTGATCTTCTGCATAGTAGCCATAAGGCCCTTCTTTTTTGCTACCATATACAACGTCCCTTGGATTTACGGCAGCCCCGATGCCTGCAACCGCTTCATCAGCCTCAGTTATTCCGTGAGCAATCTGCACCAATGTCTCTTTGATAAATTGTTGTAGGTTCATATTCTTCCCTCGTCTCCTCGAAAATCATTTTCCTCTTCTATTCTGTATACATCTTCCTGCGTGAAGGGGCGATTACTTTTAGAAACCGGTATCTTATAATCAGTTGAGCATGTAATTCTCGATTTAAGCAAAGGCTGTTCGAGTTGTGGAATGCTAGTGATGGCATCGAGCAGCAGGTCCACTACCGCACATTTTTTGCACCGAGCAGCGGCCACTATTGTCGCGTAGCTGTCGTCATCAAAATCGAACGTGATTTTCATGCATGACCATTGAGATTCTTCACACTGCTGTCAAACCCCGCGCTTCACCTCATCCCACGCGGCATCCATCTGCTCCAGCGAGAGCTTGCCGAGTTCATGGCCCTGCTCACGCAGAAGGGATTCCATCGCGTGAAAACGGCGCGTGAATTTTTCGTTGGCGGCGGCAAGGGCGGGCTCGGATTCGATGCCGAGTTTGCGGGCCAGATTGACGACGCTGAAGAGCAGATCGCCGAGCTCATCTTCCATGTGCGCTTGATCACCTGAGGCGATGGCTTCTTCGAGCTCAGCGGCTTCTTCGCGGATCTTGGCAAAGACGGGCGTGGCATCCGGCCAGTCGAAGCCGACGCGTGCGGCTTTCTTTTGCAGCTTCTGTGCACGCATGAGGGCGGGCAGTCCATTGCCGGTGCCGTGCAGCAGGCCTTCATGCTCGGTGCCTTTTTCAGTGCGCTTGATGGCATCCCATTGCTTCAGCACGGCATCGGAGGTGGCGGCGCTGGTGTCTCCAAAAACGTGCGGATGGCGGCGGATGAGCTTTTCAGTCAGGCCGTGCGCCATGGTGTCGAGATCGAAGGTGCCTGTCTCGCTGGCGATCTCCGCATGCAGCACGGGCTGGAGCAGGATGTCGCCGAGTTCATCGCAAATCTGGGCCGGATCACCGCTGCGGATGGCATCTGCCACCTCGTAGGCTTCTTCGATGACATGGGGGATGAGGGAGGTGTGGGTCTGCTCCATGTCCCAAGGGCAGCCGCCGGGTGCGCGCAGGCGGTGCACGACGTAACGCAGGCGGGTCAGGGCATCGGGGTGGTTGAGCATTTCGTCCATGCAGGCAGGTAGTGCGGTGCATCGGGATGGTCAAGGCTGCGACCGTCAAGATGTGGTCGGTCGTCCTAAACCTCATCGTCTTTCCCCCTGACACCCCGAGATTTTTTTAGCCTCCCATGATGAGAGCTTGGCAAAACGGGCGTTCTCCCTGAATATCCCGTAACAACCAAACCATACCATGCCGCGTAAAATCAGCCATATCGCACCGGAGTGGTGGGACTACACCACGTTGGAAGATGATCTCATCAATGATGCCGCCCGGCTCACGGAACGAGATCTGCGCCAGCTTTCCCGGCCTGGATTCAAAGTGGTGATGTTTGACACCCTGGAGGATTTTTACCTGGCCGAGGCGCTGGAGTACATCCACGCCTGGAAGCAGGCCACCCCGGACAATCCGGCTGGCATCTGCGGCCCGGTGGGCCCCACGGAGCAGCTCCCGCTCGTGGCACGTCTGATCAATGATCTCGGCATCTCGATCAAAGACGGCCACTTCTGGGGCATGGACGAATGGTATGACGAGCACACGAAGAAGGAAGTGACTCTGGAGCATCCGTTGTCGTTTGAAAAAGCGAACCGCGACCTCTGCTTTGACCGCATGCAAAAGAAGCTCTGCATGCCGGACACACAGCTGCATTTCCCGAAAGCGGACACAGCGGCCTACATCAAGAGCTGGCAGAGCGGTGTGCGCTGCGCGGTGATGCAGTGCGGTCAGGGCGACATCAAAAACTGGGCTTTCAACGATCCGCCCAAGCGCACGGGCAAATTCAAAAACGAGCCACCGCCGCCTGCGGAGTTTCGCAAACTGACCACACGTCTCGTGGATCTGCATCCGGTGACCCTCATGCAGAATGCCCGCACTTCGGGTGGTGGCAATCTCACGCTGGTGCCGCAGAAGGCCATCACGGTGGGCCCCAAGGAAACCTGGATGGCTGAGAAAGTCAGCGTCTGGCATGCCGGCCAGCACGACAATCCCCTGGGCCAGCGGCTCACCGCACTCCTGATCTCCAAGCGTCTTGCAGATGCCTCCGTGCCGATGTCGCTGCTAGCTGAACACCCGAATGTGCAGTTCAACTACTACCGCGGCGGCCTCGGCCAATGCGATGTGGAAATGCACTGATCACCTGTGGCGGAATGACGAATGGAAGCCCATTCGTCATTCGCTGCCTCGCCCTGTTGATCTCGGCAAAGTTGGCCATCCCGGCCCCTTCCGTCGAATTCCAAACTAACGTTTGCTATTCCCCCGATGAGGACGAGGGTCACATCGCAAGTTAACCTGATAAAGGCTAAGCTAAGTCGTTCATCAGGTTGTTTCCTTTGGTGTTCTTAAATCCGATTACGGAGCTTACTTGGCCCTCATTGAGGCTGGCTGAACTCAAGAAAATCGATATGAATACTAAAATGTACGTGGGCAACCTGCCCTTCACCGCCACAGAAGACGACGTCCGCGCGCTCTTCACCGACTACGGCACCGTTACCGACATCCACCTTCCGATGGACCGCGACTCCGGTCGTCCACGTGGCTTTGCTTTCGTGACCATGGACTCCCAAACAGCCATGAATGAAGCCATCCGTGGCCTCAATGAAAAAGATTACGGTGGTCGCAACCTGACCATCAATGAAGCCCGTCCGAAGGAAGATCGTCCAGCAGGCGGCGGCGGCTACGGTGGTGGCGGCGGCGGCGGTGGCCGTGGCGGCTACGGTGGCGGCGGCGGCAAGAGCGGTGGCGGCGGCGGCGGTGGCCGTGGCGGCTACGGTGGTGGCGGCGGCGGTGGCGGTCGCTACTAAGCGTCCCCTCTGACCTTCCAACCAAGGCTCCAAGAAAATTCACGGCGGCATCCTGGCAACAGGATGCCGCTTTTTCATGCCGTTAAGACACTGCGGAGTGATGCACCTCTTAGCGGCCCGACCCCAGCGCCATGAGCAGCCCCATCACACTGCCGTAGATGGCTCCGCGCCACCAGGTCGAGGTGAGCGGGCAGGTGCCAGAACTGCACTGGCCGAAGTAGCCCAGTGCCGAGCCGATGGCGGCACCGACAGCGATGGGAATGAGGAAGCGTGACATGGAAATATAAATGGAGTTTTGCACTCAGCAGCACTTGCCGCCTCCGCAGCAGCCACCACCTTTGCCATTTCCGCTTTTGCCGCAGGTGCTGATGCCGAAGGGGGCATAAAGAGGGCAGAAGCGGATGAATGCGGTGAGCAGAGGGACGGCACCGATGGCTCCCAGCCAGGTGTGATTGACGATGCCGTAGGCGATGAGGCCAAGGCCAACGATGATGCGCAGCGCGCGGTCCACGGTTCCGATGTTGGGTTTCATAGTGTTTTAGAGTTTGGGTTCAGGATGAGAATGCTTGTTGGCCATGAAGTAGAGCACCGGCACGGCCATGCGGCTGATGAAGAGGCTGGCGATCTCCCCGGCCATGAGTGCGATGGCGAGGCCTTGAAAAATAGGATCGGCCAAGATGACCGCTGCACCGACGACGACGGCCATGGCCGTCAGCAGCATGGGGCGGAAGCGCACGGCTCCGGCGTCGATCACGGCCTCGCTCAGCGGCATGCCCTCCTGAATGCGCAACTCGATGAAATCGACAAGGATGATGGAGTTTCGCACCACGATACCACCTCCTGCCATGAAACCGATCATGCTGGTGGCGGTGAAAAACGCGTCCATCAGACCGTGCGCGGGCAGAATGCCGACCAGCGAGAACGGAATGGCGATCATCACAATCGCAGGTGTGATGAAACTGCGGAACCAGCCGACCATGAGCACGTAGATGAGGATCAAACACGCGCCAAAGGCGGCGCCGAGATCACGAAAGACCTCGATGGTGATGTGCCACTCGCCATCCCATTTCAGCGCGGGTTCGGCATCGCTGAAGGGCATGGCGGCATTGAGGATCTGCAGTTCCGCGCCACTGCCGCCGAACTCGCGTGTGTCGAGTTTCTTGAGCGCCTCGTTCATCTTGAAAATGGCATACACAGGGCTTTCGACCACGCCGGCCACATCGCCGATGACATAGGTCACCGGCATGAGGTTTTTGTGGTAGAGGCTCTTCTCCACAGTGACGTGCTCGACCTTCACCAGTTCACGCAAAGGCACCAGCGGCGAGCCAGATGCTCCCGGCTCAGGCAGCGCATTGGCATCTCCGGAACGAACGCGCAGCGCGAGCAGTTCCTCGGCTGAGGTCTTGGCAGAGCGCGGCAGCTCCAAGCGAATGTTCACGTCCTCCTTCTCCTCAGGCTGGTGCAGCAGATCGACCGTCTCGCCATCCACGGCGATTTTGAGCGTCTGTGAAATCGTGGCGGCACTGATGCCGTGGAGCGCGGCTTTTTCCTTGTCGATGACAAAGCGAGCCTTCTGCTGGTCGGCTTCGATGTACCAATCGACATCGACCACGCCTGGCGTGGACTTGAAAATGTTCTTCACCGCTTCGGCGAGTTTCAGACGGTCCGCTTCATTCGGCCCATAAATCTCAGCGACGAGCGTTTGCAGCACCGGCGGTCCTGGCGGCACTTCAGCAATGGCCACACGTGCGCCGTAGCGTGCCGCGATGGCGGCGACGGCCGGGCGCACACGTTTGGCAATGTCATGGCTCTGCGCCTTGCGCTCATGCTTGCCGACGAGGTTTACCTGAATGTCCGCCACGCTGGCACCACGGCGCATGAAGTAGTGGCGCACCAGGCCGTTGAAATTGTAGGGCGAGGCGACACCGGCATAAATCTGGTAGTCGGTGACTTCAGGCTCAGTGCGGATCGCCGCCGCCATCTCCCGCGCCACGGCGGTCGTCTGCTCCAGCGAGGTGCCTTCGGGCATGTTCAGGATGACCTGAAACTCGCTCTTGTTGTCAAACGGCAGCATCTTCACTTTCACCCAGCCCAGGCCGACCGTCGCCATCGAGACAAGCAGCAGCACGGTGATACCGACGAGGAACATCCAGCGCCAGCCGGTGTGATGAATCAGCGGGCCCATCATGCGGCGGTACAGTTTCGTGAAAAAATCTTCCGCATGTTCGGATGCGAGATGCTTGTGGCCGTCTTCCACCGCGACGCCTTCCGTCAGTTTCGAATATTTGCCACCCCAGCGCAGAATGCGGATGGAGGCCCAGGGCGTGACGATGAAGGCGATGAGCAGCGACCAAAACATCGCCGCGCTGGCACCAATCGGAATCGGACGCATGTAGGGCCCCATGAGACCACCGACAAAAGCCATCGGCAGCACGGCGGCGATCACGGCAAAGGTGGCCAGGATGGTGGGATTCCCCACTTCACCCACGGCTTCGACAGCGATCTTTGACCAGTCCCGCCCCTTGTTTTGCGGCAGGTGGAAATGACGCACGATGTTTTCCACCACGACGATCGCATCATCCACCAGGATACCGATGCTGAAAATCAGCGCGAAGAGGGTGATGCGGTTCAGCGTGAAACCGTAGAGATAAAAAATGAGCAGCGTGAGAGCCAGTGTGGCCGGAATGGCCACGGCGACGATGCCGCTCTCCCGCCAGCCGAGTGTCAGCCAGATCAGGATGGCTACGCTGAAGACGGCGATGCCCATGTGCAGCAGCAACTCGTTCGACTTCTCTGCCGCGGTCTCGCCGTAATTGCGCGTGACGCTCACGGTCACATCGGCGGGAATGATCGAGCCTTTGAGCAGGTCCACCTTGCGGATTACTTCGTCCGCCACGGAGATTGCATTCGCGCCGGGGCGTTTGGCAATGCTGAGCGTGACGGCAGGTTCTTCGTCCGTCTTGGAGCCGTAAAGCACGTACTGCACGGCCTCCTCGCCACCATCATGAATCTCGGCAACTTCGCGCAGATACACCGGCCGGCCGCCGAACACGCCGACGACCACGTCGCCCACATCATGCGCGGTTTTCAGGAAGGCACCTGTTTCCACGAGCACCTCGTTGTTGCCGGTGGTCAGCCCGCCCGCGCGAAACTGTCGGTTGGCCTGCTGCAGCATCGGCACGAGCCCAGCAGGGCTGAGATTGCGCGAGGCCAGCTTCACGGGATCAAGCATCACCCGCACCGCACGACGCGCACCGCCCAGCAGATTTGTCTCCGCCACCAGCGGCACCTGTTTGACGGATTCCTCCACCTGGGCAGCCAGCCGCCGCAGCGTGAGGTGATCGTAGCGTGCGCTGTGAAAGGTGAGCGCGAGAATCGGCACGTCATCGATGCTCTTCGGTTTGACCAGCGGCGACGTAACACCCATCGGGATGCGGTCGAAGTTGGCGCGCAGTTTCTCGGTGATCTTCACCAGACTGCGTTCGGGGTCTTCACCCACTTTGAAGCGCACGATGACCAGGCTCTCGCTGTCGCGTGAGGTGCTGTAGATGTATTCCACCCCGGCCACCTCCCACAGCAGCTTTTCCATGGGCCGTGTGGCACGTTCTTCGATCTCCTTCGCGGATGAGCCGGGCATGGACACCATGACATCGACCATCGGCACCTTGATCTGCGGCTCCTCTTCACGTGGCAGCAGCACAACGGCCGCCGCACCGAGAATGACGGAAGCAATGATGACCAGCGGGGTCAGTTTGGAATCAATGAACATCGCGGCGATGCGGCCGGCGACGCCGAGATTTGCAGAATGATTGGATGGCTCGCTCATGGCTGGATCGTCACGGGTTGGCCATCGGCGAGTTTGTTGACATCACTGATCACGACCTGCTCGCCTTCTTCGAGGCCGGAAAGCACTTCGATGCTGCCATTGATCGCCTTGCCCGTTTTCACCAGGCGCAGGTTTGCATGCCCTTCTTTGACAACGAAAATGAGCTCCATCTGTCCGCGCTTGATCACGCTGACCCGGGGAACCATCAGCAGCTGCATTTCCGCCATCGGCACAGCCACACGGCCAAACTGGCCGGTGCGCAGTCCCTCCGCCGCCGGCAGATCAAGCTTCACCTGAAACGTGCGGCTCACGGGATCGGCCACCGGTGCGATCTCGCTCACGGTAGCATCGAGCGGTTTCGCCACGGATGCGATTTTCACCTGCATCTTTGCCCCCATGGTGATGCGGTCCAGAATGGCTTCGGGGAGGTCGGCTTCAAAGCGCAGCGTGGTCGGCGCTTCCATTTCGAGCAGGTGCCTGCCTGGCATTGCCAGATCACCCACGTCGGCGAGCTTGCGTGTCACCACGCCATCAAATGGCGCAGTCACGCGGGCGTAGCCCATCATCGTTTCGGCTTCATTCACACCCGCAGTGGCCACTTTGACACGGGCATCGGCAGCATCAAAATCCTGCCGCGTGGTCGCATTGCTGGCGACGAGTTCCTTCTGCCGCGCAAAGTCGCGCTGCGCCTGATCCAGCAGCGCCTTGGCCTGATCGACCTTGGCCTGAATCTCCTGGTTTTCGAGACGGGCGAGCATGTCCCCCGCCTTCACAGCCGCGCCGGGTGTGGCGGTGTACTCCAAGACACGGCCACTGATTTTCGCCTCCACCTGGGCACGCAGCTTGGAGCGCACTGTACCCACGACCTCCTCGGCCGCCATATGCGGCTGCAGTTTGGCCACCTGCACTTTCACCGCGACACTGGGCAGTGATGTCGTGGCGGGAGGGGCGGCCTCATGCCTGCCACAGGCAGCAAGGGAGAGTAGTGCGCTGAAGGGTAGAAATCGTTTCATGACGGTCATAAAAATCGGGGCAGGAATCTTGGTCAGGCTAACAGAAGCAGGCTGTGCAGCGCTCCTCTTATTTAGTGTTTTCCGCAGTAGGAACCGCCCACGCCGAGTTTCTTAAGAATCGTTTCAGCAGGGCAGAAGCCGGTGAATGCGGATTGCAGCAGGTTCGCGCCCACAAAGGCGGTGAGCCAGATCCAGTTCGGATGCACATAGTGGCTGAGGGCAAGGCTGACGAGGATCATGGTCCCGGCGAGGGCGCGAATGGCGTTTTCGAGTTTCATAAGGAGACGTGGGGATTTGAGATTGACGTATCGGACTTCTGAGGGATAATCATTCACAACTGTATGAGTCTATACGCATATAGTAAATGCTTGCAAACCCTTTTTGAAATCATGCCCGCCGCACGCAAAAAATCCCTGCCGCCGGTCTCCGAGGAGGCCCTCACTTTGATCGCCTCCTGGTTCCGCACGCTCTCTGAACCCAGCCGCCTGAAGATTCTTCGCGCGCTGGAAGAGGGCGAAAAAAACATCACCGAACTCGTCACAGCCACCGGCCTCACGCAGGCGAATGTCTCGCGCCATGTACAGTCGCTCGTGGATGCGGGAATGGTCGGTCGCCGCCGTGAAGGCCTGACCGCGATCTGCTTCATCGCCGATCCGAGCATCACCGAACTGTGTGACAACGTCTGCAACAACCTCCTCAAACGTCTCTCTAAACAAGTGAAAAATCTCGGCGGTGCCTGAGCAGCCTGTTTCATCCCCCAATGCCCCACCGAAATATGATCTGGACCTTTGTTATTCTCATTGCTGTCATCGTCGGCTGGTATTGGTATGAAGGAGACTGGGACCGCCGTCTCTTCAAAGCGGCCCCCGGCTCCGTGTGTGCGAACCTCAATGCCGGCCAGGCCAATGAATGGCTGCGTGAACATCCCGAGACGCAGGTGCTGGACGTGCGCTCCTCCGGCGAATTTGAAGGCGGCGCGCTGCCCCGCGCGGTGAACATCTCCATCGGCGACGCAGCCTTCGAGACCAAGGTGGCCGCGCTCAACAAGGACAAGCCCGTGCTGGTGTATTGCGCGGGCGGCTTTCGCAGCCGCAAGGCAGTGATCGTCCTGAAACAACTCGGTTTCCGCAACATCCAGCACATCCACCGAGGCTACATGTCGTGGCAGCCCGATTCCCAACCATGAAACACCTGCTCTACACCCTCCTCGCCATCACCATCTCCACCTCTGCCGCCGAACCGGAAGTCATTCCGATCCAGGTGCGCGAGAACCTGCGCATCGTTTATCAAGTCACCGATGACGTGGCCCACGAAGGAGTGAACAAGGGGCTGTTTTATGCCCGCAAACTCATCAACACCTATGAGAAGCAGGGCATCGCAGCCGGCCAGGTGCATCTGCATCTCGTTTATCACGGCACCGGCATCGCCGCCGTGGTGAATGATGCGGCCCGCAAACGCCTCGGCGTGGATGCGGCCAATCCGAACGGCGAGATTCTCGCGGAGATCATCAAGCGCGGCGTGCAGGTGGAGCTGTGTGAAAACACCATGCAGCAGAAAGGCGTGAAGCCGACCGAACTGATGTCCGGCGTCAAACTCGTCGTGGGCGCCTTCCCGCGCCTGATTGATCTGCAGTTGCAAGGCTTCGCCTACATCAAGTTTGAGTAATCCCCCCTTTCCCACCACCAACCATGAAAACACACCGCTGGAATCCTTACCTCGTAGGCGCGCTGATCGGCGTGCTGAGCATCCTCACCTTTACGCTGGCTGACAAGCCCATTGGCATCTCCACCGGCATCGCGCAGGCTTCTGGCGCGTGTGCCATGCCTGTGCTGGGCGCGGATGGCGTGGCGGCCAACACTTACTGGGCCAAAAAAGCGGTGCCAGCCTGGGACTACGGCAGCCTGTTCGTGCTCGGCTCCTTTATCGGCGCCCTGGTAAGCGCGCTGGTGAGCGGCAGCTTCAAACTGGAGAGCGTGCCCGCCATCTGGCGCGAGCGTTTTGGCTCGTCCGTTGGCAAACGATTCCTCGCCGCGTTTATCGGCGGCGTAGTCCTCATCTTCGGCGCACGGCTGGCGGATGGCTGCACCAGCGGCCATGGCATCAGTGGTTCGCTGCAACTGGCCGTGAGCAGCTGGACCTTCTTCATCGCCATGTTTATCAGCGGCATCGTCACAGCCTTCATCCTCTTCCGCAGCACCTCCAAATCCTGATCTTATGCACACACTTTTCGCCTTCATCACCGGCTCCAATCTGCTTTGGGCCGGACTGCTCTTTGGTTTCATCTTTGGCGTGCTGCTGCATCGCGGCGGCGTCACGGACTTCAATGTGATCGTGAAGCAGTTTTTGTTTCGCGACTTCACCGTGCTCAAGGTCATGTTCACCGCCATCGTCGTCGGTGGTGTGGGCCTGTTCATCCTGCATGGGCAGGAGCTGTCCAACTGGCACATCAAGCCTGCAAACATGCTCGCAGTCATCCTCGGCGCGCTGCTCTTTGGCATCGGCATGGTGATCTACGGCTACTGCCCCGGCACCGGCATCGCCGCCATCGCTACCGGCAAGCTGGATGCGCTTGTGGGCTTCCTAGGAATGCTCGTCGGTGCTGCGGCCTATGCGCTGTGCTACGACTGGATCGCCGCGAACATCCTGCCGGTGGCCGATCTCGGCAAAAAGCGCCTGCCTGAACTCACCACATTACCGGAATGGGTGTGGTATGCGGGACTGGTGGTCATGGCAGCCGTTGTGTTCGCGCTCGTCGCTCGTCTTGAGAAAAGCAGTGCACCACCTCGCTGAACAACCGCACATCTATGGCATCGGATGCGGGTGGACTCGACCCGGTTTGTGGGCGTCTTGGTTGTCCGGCGCGGTGGGCATGAAGACTCATGAAATGATCCCCTTCACCACGTTCCCCTTCACTTCCGTCAGGCGCATGTCGCGTCCGGCGTAGCGGTAGGTGAGCTTGGTGTGCTCCAGGCCGAGGAGGTGGAGGATGGTGGCGTGCCAGTCGTGGATGTGGACGGGGTCGATGACGCTTTCGTAGCCGAACTCGTCGGTCTCGCCGAAACTGAATCCGGGCTTCACGCCGGCTCCGGCGAACCAGGTGGTGTAGCCGGTGTGGTTGTGGTCGCGTCCATCGTCGATCTGCGCATAGGGCGTGCGGCCAAACTCACCGGCGAAGATGACGAGCGTGTCTTTGAGCAGGCCGCGGCCTTCGAGATCGGTCAAAAGGCCGGCGATGGGGCCATCGACAGCGGCGGCGTGTTTGCCGTGGTCTTCGGTGAGGTTTCGATGCTGGTCCCAACCGCCGTGATTGACTTCGACGAAGCGCACACCGGCCTCCAACATGCGGCGGGCCATGAGGCACTGGCGGCCGAAGTCGTCGGTGGTGGTGGTGTCGCCAATGCCGTAGAGCTTTTTCACGGTGTCGGACTCGCTTTCGATGTCGAGCACGCTGGGCAGGGCGTCCTGCATGCGGAAGGCGAGTTCGTGCGACTCGATGAGGCCCTCGATGGCGGCGTTCTCGGGCTGGCGCTGCTGCGCGGCGCGGTTGAGCTGCTGCACGAAGTCGAGCTGGGCGCGCTGCTCGGGCCGTGCGAGCTGCGGATGGGTGAGGTTGCTGATTTTGGCCTGGGCGATGGGCTGGCGTCCGTTGCCGATGCGCGTGCCTTGATAGATGGCAGGCAAAAACGAGCTGCCGTAGTTCGCGGAGCCTCCGTTGCCGGGATTGGGGCTCAGCGTGACAAAGCCGGGCAGGTTTTCATTCATGCTGCCGAGGCCGTAGGTGATCCATGCGCCCATGCTGGGACGCGGCGCGGTGGGGATGCCGCAGTGCATTTGCAGGAAAGCAGGCGGATGGTTCGGCACGTCAGTCTTCATGCTGCGGATGAGGCAGAGTTTGTCCGCATGCGTGGCGATCTTGGGGAACAGCTCGCTGATCCAAAGGCCGCTCTGGCCGCGCTGCTTGAACTCCCACACCGGGGCCATGAGCTTGCCGGTGGGCACCTTGCCTTTGCCGATGGCTTTGCCCGCGTATTTCGCCAGCTCGGGCTTGTAATCAAAGCTGTCCACATGCGATGGCCCGCCGTCCATGCAGAGGAAAAGCACGCGCTTGGCCTTGGCAGGGAAATGCGGCTGCTTCGGTGCGAGCGGCGCGGCGTTGTCAGCAAGAGCGCGCTGCGTGGCGAGCGCACTCAACGCGAGATAACCAAAGCCCGCGCTGGTGCGTTGCAGCCATTCACGGCGGGAGAAGGCTGGGAGTGCGGAGGTGGAGTTTTGGAGAAGTGGAGTCATGGCTACAGGGATGTTTGGTGAGAGGTGGACAAAGTTTTCGCGGCTGGTTCTTCGCGATCACCGCTTCCAAAGCGCAGTCAGCTCCGCCTCGGTCACGAAGCCATCCTTGTCCGCATCCAGCTTGTCGAAGAGCGCGGCGGGGAGCTCTTCGCGGCTGAGTTTGCCGTCGCCGTTCGTGTCGCGTTGTTTGAAGGGACTGCTCATGCTACCGGTGCCTCCGGGTGTGCCGGTCATCGCTCCGGGGGCGGTGAGGCCGCAGGCTTCGTTGGCGAGGGCTAGGAAGGCGGGATACGTCGGCGCTTTGTAGTGCTGCGTTTGCACCATGAAGAGCGTGTAGGTTCGCTTTGACCGATCCACGACGAACTGCGTGCCGTCCGCGCCGCCCCAGCCGTAGCTGCCCGCGCCGTTCACGATGCCGCCGAGGCCGTATTTCATCGTGGGATGCTTCAGGTGGTTCTCGAAGATGAGGTCCACGGTTTCCGGCTTCAGCACGCGCACGCCGTCGAGTTCGCCGCGATTCAGGATCATGCGGCAGAGCCGCTCGTAGTCGCCGATGGTGCCAAAGAGGCCGTGACCTCCGAGGCAGAGCGTGGGTTTGTTCGTGACGTTGGCGAGGTCGGTGCCCGGCACGAGCACGCCGGGGCTGGGCTGGCCGTAGATTTGGCAAAGGCGCCCCACTTTAGCGGCGGGGACGTGGAAGTCGGTGTCGAGCATCTTCAGCGGGCCGAATAGTCGCTCTTTCAAGATCACATCGAGCGGCTGGCCGGTGATGGCTTCGAGGTAGCGCCCGAGGATGTCGAGGCCCATGCCGTAGTTGTAGCTGGTGCCGGGCTGGAACATCAGCGGCTCCTTCGCCACCGCTTCGGAGAAGTCCTTCAAGGTCGCGCCCGGCTTCGTCATGGCCTGATACGCCATCGCTGCCGCAGCCTGACCGCCGCCGTAACCGAGTCCGCTGCTGTGGCTCATCAACATGCGCGGCGTGATGGCCGCTTTCGCCGGGACGACCGCGCCGTCTTCCTTCACCGTGGGATTCGCCCACTCGGGGCAATGCTTCGCGATGGGTTCGTCGAGCGTGAACTTGCCCTCGTCGTAAAGCGTCAGCGCGGCGAGCGCGATGACCGGTTTCGTCATGCTCATCAGGCGGAAGATGGCGTCCTTCTCCATCGCGCGGCCTTTCTCGATGTCCGCCATGCCAAAGGTCTCGAAGTAGCCGCGCACGCCGTCCTTGCCGATGATAGCGCTGATGCCCGCGACGTTCTTCGCCGCGACATGCCGCTGCATCTCGATGTCGAGCTTCGCGATGACCTCTGGCTTCAATCCCGCCTTCGCGAGTTCAGGGCCATGCGGACGCGGATTGAAATTCTCCGCCGGTGGCAACGGCGCGCCCGTGGACACGCCCATGCCCTTCCATTTCGAGGCTTGGGCGTGGCTTTGAGCCACCGAGGCACTGAGCACACAGAGAAGCAGCAGCGGAGTAATGGAGCGATGGAGAAGTGGAGTCATGGCGGTGTGAAGGTTCGGTTTAGCTGCGAGCGAGGAACTCATGGCTCGCCCAGAGGCTCTGGCAGAGGGCGGCCCAGCCTTGGGTGGCATCGGGTTTTGTTTTCACAAACTTGAGTGCGGCCTCGACCTCGGAGTCAGTCGGCGGGCGGTTGAAGATGCGCTCGTAGGCGAGCTTCACGCGATGTGGTTCGCTTTTCGGGCGGTCGGTGAGGAGGCGCTGCGCGGCGAACTCGGCGGCTTTCAGCACGTAGGGGCCATTCATGAGGTAGAGCGACTGCGCGGGCACCGTGGTCTGCGGGCGCTGGCCGGTGACGATGCTGCCTGCGGCCATGTCGAAGAGCGCGAGCGACTCCAGCGGCAGATTGCGCATCACGGGCAGATACACGGAGCGATGCGGCGAGATTTGATCCAAGGCACCGCGCACCACGGTCTGCACGCCGGTGACATAACCCTCGCCATACATGGCAACGGCGCTGCCGGTCGGCGGACGGAGATCGAGCTTGCCTGCGGTGAGCAACATCGCATCGCGGATGGACTCGGCATCGAGACGACGCGGCGTCATGCGCCAGAGCAGCGTGTTATCGGGATCGGCCTCGAAGTTCTTCGCGTCGTGCGCGGTGCTGAGCGCATACACGCGGCTCGTCATCAGCTCACGGATGAGTTTCTTCACCGACCAGCCTTCTTTGACAAAACGAGTTGCGAGATGATCCAGCAGCGCGGGATGCGAGGGCGCTTGTCCTGACAAACCGAAGTTGTCCGGCGTGGTGACGATGCCCTGGCCGAAAAGATGCAGCCACACGCGGTTCACGATGACGCGGGCCGTGAGCGGATTGTCCGGCGAGGAGATCCACGAGGCGAGTTCCTTGCGTCCGCTGCCACTCGGGATCGCTGCGCTGGTCTTCGCGAGCATCGGCAGGCCGCGTGAGACCATGTCGCCGGGCTTTTGCACCTCGCCACGAATGAGCAGCGCGGAGTCGCGTGGCTTGTCACGCTCCAGCACGCAGGTGACGAACTGCTTCGGTGTGCCGTCGGCTTCATAGGCGTCGAGATGAGCCTTGTCGGTGGCGAGGCGGATGCGAGTGCGGACAAACTCGGAAGAGGCGAACATCTTCTCCTTGGTCAGCTCAGCAAGGCGGGCTGAGTCGCGGGCAATGTTCTTCTCAAGCCGGTCGCGTTCGCGAGACGCCAGCGGTTTCAGGCCGTTGGGTTGGTTCGCCTCTGGGGGAAGCGGGACGAGTGTGCCGGGGTTGTTGTTCTGGATGAGTTTAACCGTGCCGAACTTCGTGTCGGTGCTGCGGAAGATGCCCGCCAGCGCGTAGTAGTCGCGCTGCGAGACGGGATCGTATTTGTGATCGTGGCAGCGGGCGCAGGCCGCCGTGAGACCGAGGAATGCCTGGCTCACGGTGTCGATCTGCTCGTCCACCACATCCATCTCAAACTGGAGCGGATTCTTCTCGATGTGCGACTTCGGCCCGATGGCGAGAAAGCCAGTCGCGATGAGCAACTCCGCCCGCTCCTTGTCATCGCGAGCCTCAAACAAATCGCCCGCGATCTGCTCGCGGATGAACTGATCAAACGGCATGTCCGCATTGAAGGCCTTGATCACATAATCGCGATACCGCCACGCGTGCGGATACGCGAAGTCCGTCTCCTTGCCGCTGCTCTCCGCATACCGTGCCACATCCAGCCAGTGACGGCCCCAGCGCTCGCCAAACTGCGGCGACTTCATGAGTTCATCAATCACGCCGTCGATGCGTGACTCGCTCGGAGCCGCGAGAAAAGCCGTCACCTGCTCCGCTGTAGGCGGCAGGCCGGTCAAATCGAGATGCACACGCCGAAGCAACGCCGCAGGCTCCGCATCCGCCACGGGCGCGAGGCCTTTTTTCTCCAACTCCGCCAACACAAAGCGATCCACCTCCGTGCGCGGCCAAGACGTGCTTTTCACCGCTGGCGCAGGCGAGTCCTTCACCGGCTGGAACGCCCAATGATCCATCCGCGCCTCCATTTTTTGCGCCACGGCCACCGCCTGACCTTCCGGCATCGGCGCACCGCGCTTCACCCACTCGACGAAGTTCGCTATCACGGCCTCGCCCAGCTTTCCGCCATGCTTCTCCGGCGGCATCTTCAAATCAGGATCATCATGCCGCAGCGACTTGATGAGCAAACTCTCCTCCGGCTTTCCCAGCACCACGGCTGCCCCGCTATCGCCTCCCTTCAGCAACGCCGCCCGCGCATCCAGCGCCAGCCCGGCTTTGAGCTTGTCCGCCTCCGCACTGTGGCACTCGTAGCAGCTCTTGATGAGGACCGGACGGATGTTCTTCTCAAAGAAAGTGAGGTCGGCATCGGCAAACTTCACGCTCTTCTCAGAAGTGGCCTCCGCCGATGCTTTGGGAGCTTCCGTCTCGGCTTGAGGTCGCTTGGCCTTGCCTTTGCCCTGGCCGCTCTTGCTCTGGCGCGGCCTGGCGATGTTTCGATACTCTTCGAGCGTCAAAGCACCATCGGCATCCGCATCGAGCCTTTTGAATGCAGGCTCCAATTGCGCAGGATGCTCGCGAAAGTAGGTCGTGCTCTGTTTCAGTGCTGCAAACTCCTCTGAGCTGAGTTTTCCACTCTTGTCCGCATCCAGAGCCTTGAAGCCTTCGTCGAGATTGGGAGCCGCTTTGGCGGAAGGAGCCGTTTGGGGAGCTGGAGGCGTCTCAGGTGTTGAAGCCGCAGGTTTCGCCGCCGCACCCTTCAAATGCTCCTCAAACCACGCGATCTCCAGTGCGGTGGCTTCCTGGAAGCCTTCGCGGTAGATGCCGTAATGCGTGATGCCTTTGACAACGTGATACTTCGACTGCACGCCGCGAGCGGCGATCTGCTTTTGCGCCTCGGCGACGATGTCGTTGTTGCTCAGCTCCTCGTTCTCCGCGACGACGAAGAGCGCAGGCACGTTGATCTTCGCGGCGGCTTCGAGGGCGCTGAAGCCGATGCTTTTCGCCGCGTTCGTCCGCATGTTGGAGTATTTCTCCATCTTGCCGGTCATCTTGCCCGTTTCGAGCGGCACGGGCTCCACCTCGCCACGAGCCTGCTGCGTGTGCAGGCGGAAGGCGGCGGCGAGAGCGCGATCACGATTCGAGCCGCCGAGCCCCGGCACCTGCGCGACGACGCACTTCACGCGAGGGTCAGTGCCGGCCATGTAGGTCACGAGGCCGCCGCCGTAGCTGCTGCCCATGATGCCGATGCGCTGCGGGTCCACCGTCGGCTCGCCCGCGAGGAAGCTGATCGCCGCGCGGATGTCCTCGGTCTGGTCGGTGTAATTCATCTGCCAGCGCAGCGCCTTCACCTTGATCGTCAGCTCGCCCTTCTCGTCCGGTTTCGGCTGTGGCTCGGCAGCCATGAGCTGGCTCTCGCTCTCACCCCAGCCGCGATAATCAAAAGCGAGCGCCACATAGCCCTTCTCCGCAAAGATCGGCCCCAAACGCCCGCCCGTGCCGCCTTTCGTCCCACCTGTTCCCGCGCAGAAGACGATGGCGGGCAACTTCTCGCCTTCCTTGCGGTTCTTCGGCAGGTAAAGATCGCCCGCCATGCGTGTGCCATCGCTCCAGATGGTGATGGCACGTTTCTCAACCGTGTCCGGTAAGGCCCCGCGTGCCGCAGGCTCATTCGGATTCGCCGAACCTGTGGCGGGCGCAGACGATTTGGTTTTGGCGAAATACTCCGTCAACTCCGCCGCAAAGGCGACGCCATCCCTGTCCGTGTCGATCTGATCAAAGAGCTTCGGCATCTCCTCGCGGGTGATTTTGCCATCGCCGTTGCGATCGATCTTTTTGAGGCCATCCGGCAACGTGGTGTTTTGCGCGGATGCGAGGCTCGTGAATAATAAGAATGTGAAAATGTTTTTCATTTGGGTTGGCTCATTGGGGTTCACTTCATCGCCACACTCCCGCTCAGGGGCAGGAAATACTCAAAGTAGCCGAGCATCATCTCGTCCACGGTTTGGCTGCCCCATTTGACGAGCTTGGTCGGGTCGGGGTTGGCTTTGTTTTCGGCGCTGTTGTCATACACGGCGGTGATGGTGAGGGTGCTGCCACGCGGGATAAGCTTGGGCTGTTTGTAGTCGTAGCGGAGCTGCCAGTTGAAGTCGTAGCGGGGGATGTCGAGCAGGGTTTCCGTTTTGCCGTCGGCGTAGGTGACTTCGTATTTGAAGGCCTTTCCGCGAATGTGCATGTGCGCCATGTAGCCGGTGATGGGGATGTCGAAGGGCACGCGGCGGCTCTGCGTTTCGACATGGTGGGAGGCTCCGGGCGGGATGGCGATTTTGGGGTTCGCGAGGGCGAGGGTCTTCACTTCATACTGCGGCGGTGATTTGGCAAAGACGAGTCCCATGCGCAGGCGCTCCTTCTTGGCCTTGCCGCTCGGGGTGTAGTGAATCTGGAAGCTCACGCGTGCTCCGGCGGGGATTTTGCGGGCGAAACCCTGCGGATAAATGTTCGCGCCGTTGCCGGGCACGTAGATGGCCCAGTAGCCGCCTGCGCCTTCCTCGCGGTCGCGGGCATCGGCACCTTTTTCATGCACCTGGACGATGACGTGGTGGACCACATCGCGCTCGCTGGGGAGGATCTCATACGCGGTGACCCATTTGTCCTCGGGGATGTCGGTATCGACGACATCGAAGGCATAGGGCATGAAGCCGTCGGCCTTGATGTCGTAGGCGCGGCTCAGCGGGATGATGAGGTCGGGCGTGCCGATGCTCCACTCGGCGGGATAGCTGCGTTTCGCGGGTGCTTCGGCCACGTTGCCGAGCGGTCGGTCGCTGGAGTCGAGCCAGGCAAAGAGGTCGGCTTTGTCGCGTGCCGAGAGGCTGCAATCATTGACCCAGGGGTTCTTTTCAGCGTCTTTCTCGACGGCGGCGAACCACGGCGGCATGGTGCCTTCACTCACGACGCGCTTGATGACTTTGGCGCGGTCTTTGACCTCCTCGATGTCGTCGAGCGCGAAGGGTGCGATGCCACCATCGCGATGGCAGGTGACACAGTTTTGCTGAAGGATGCGCGCGACATCGCGGTGGTAGGTGACGGGCGATGCGGCGACCTTCGGTGAATCACCAAGGTCCAGCTCACAACCCGGCGCGGCGGTGGCCTGGATGACTGGTTTTTCGCCCTTCAAATGAGCGCTGATGGCATCGTGCAGATAGCGATGCTTCGGCGCATCGAGATTGTAGTTGATGCCATACTGGTCATCGAAGGCACCGCGATAAACGAGCGTGCGAGCGGCATCGAGCAGGAAGACCTCGGTGGTTGTGCGGGCCTGGAGCGTGATGGCCAGTTTCTTCTCCTTGTCATGCACATAGGTGGCAGTGACGCCTGCCTCGCTGAGCTGGGCTTTGATCTCTTCCGACGTCTCGCTGGCAAAGGGGTTCACGAGCAGCAGCGCGACGTTTTGCTCAGCGAGTTCCTTTTGCAGCTTCGCCACGCTGGGGATGTAGCGCTTGCTCACCGGGCACGTGGCGCTGGTCATAATGATAACGAGGCCCTTTTTATTTTTGAAGCCGCTGAGGCTCGCGTTTTGGCCGTCGAGCGTGGTGAATGCGACATCGTCAATCATGCGCCCGATGCCGACATCGCCCGGTTTGAGCATCTCGGGGCCGCTGGTGACCTTTTGCACGTCCTCGGGCGTGATCGCCGGGGCGTTCGATGGCATTCCGCGACCACCACCGCCCGTGCCGCCGCGCTGGGCCACGATGCGGCGCATCATCGCCAGTTCCTCGGCGCGGATGATGCCATCCGCATCCTGATCGAGCCGAGCAAACCACGGCGCGTCACCCGCCTCTTCCTTCGTGATCTGACCGTCGGCGTTCTTGTCCACGGCTTTGATCATGTTCTCGATCTGCGACGCCATGCCACCCCCTGCGCCCGGCGTGGCGGGTGGCGTGCCGGGAGGCGTCGGAGTGCCCGGCGTCGTGGGCGCGGGTTTGCCGCTGACCTTGTTATACTCCGCCAGCGAGATCGCGCCGTCCTTGTCGATGTCGAAACGCTCGAACGCCTTCGGATTCGCCAGTTCATCGGTCGTCACCTTGCCGTCGCTGTTTTTGTCGTAGCCGGAGAAAACGGCATCGGCAGGCGCGGTGGGCGTTTCCGCCGGTTTCGGCGGCATGGTGGGTGTGGTCGGGGTTGCGGGCTTCGGTGTCGTGCCCCCCATGACCGCGTTGTATTCCTCCAGCGTGATGCTGCCGTCTTTGTTCGTGTCAAAGCGATCAAAGGCCTGCGTGTTTGGCAGTTCTTCTGACGTGACCTTGCCGTCGCTGTTCCTGTCGAACTTCTGGAAGACGCCGCCGGGAGCCTGAGCGAGCCCGGAGGTGATGCCCGCGAGGGCAATAAGGAGCGTGGTCGAGGTTTTCATGGCTGTTGGTTTTTGCGTTGTTGAAGGCGCTCTTGATTGGTCTGTCGCATCACTTCGCGCTGCTTGGGGGTGAGTTGCTTCCACGTTTCGAGGCCATGGCGTTTGAAGGCCTCGCTGACTTTGGCGGAGGCTTCGGCCTGGATGGCGTTGAAGTCGGAAAGCAGACGGTCGTAACTCTGGCGGAGAGCGGCTTGCTGCTCGGGCGTGGCTTCGATTCGTGCAAAATCCTGCGCCATGCGATGCTCGATCCAGCGTCGGGTCCATTCCTCGCTGCGCGTCCATGCGGGACGACCTGAGTTCACGCGGGCGGACATGGCGTAGCCGCACAGGCCGCCGAGGCCGAAGAGCACGAGGAGGCTGACGATGATTTGGGTGAGGAGTTTCGTTTTCATGGTGCGTCAGGGAGATGGGTTTCAATCATGATCTGGGCGAGGAAGGCAGGTTCGGACTCCGCATTGACATCGGCGACGATTTCGTCCCGTTGCGGCCACACGAGCCACGAGGCGGTGATCAAACCGACCGCGAGAGCGGCAAAGGAAGCTCGCGCCCAGAGCCGGAGCGCCAAGATCGAAGGCTCTTCTCCGCGAGCCTCACCCGGAGCGACTAGGGTGAACCAACTCGCGGCCCATGCACGCATCTGCGCCGCGAACGATGGCTGCGGCGTGCACACGATCACCGATGATGCCGCGAGAGACTGCGGCAGCGCCGCTTCGAGGAACCAATCGCGCCGCAAGGCCTCCCGCGCCTCCGGTTGGGCGAGTTCAGCGGTCAAAGTGCGCATTTCCTCGGTGGTGAGCGAGCCTTCGCGCCAGCGGTGCAGCAAGTTTTGGAGTTCGGGATTCATGAGATCAGATGGTTTGGGAAAGTTTGCGCTCCACGCAGTCGGTGAGCGCCTGCCGCAGGCGGTAGAGCGACTTCGTCACCGCATCGAAAGACTGGCCGGTGGTCCGCGCGACCTCCTCGACCGATTTCCGCGCCTCGTAGCGCAGCGAAAGCATGCGGCGTGACTTCTCCGGCAGCGTGGCCACGCAATCATCCAGCGCCTGCTGCCTCCGCTGCCATACATCGTCCGCGTTTTCGTCCGCCTCCGAGAAAGCCGTCTCCACCAGCGTCAGAAACGCCTCCATCACCTCGCTGTCTGCCACGACCTTTGCTGTCTGCTGCGTGCGCCAGTGCTTCAAAAGCAGATTCCGCGCCACACCGCGACACCACGCTGGCTGATTCTCGATGACCGTGCCCTTTT
>CALRWM010000045.1:0-46860 GCA_943371875.1 Prosthecobacter debontii
ACAGACCCTGCAGGATCTGGATGATCTCGCTGGCACGGGCGTAACGGACTTCATTGCTCTCCCTCATGCCAGGCATGTCGGAGGAGATAATGTTGATGCACAGGCGGCCTTTGGCAATGTGATCAACGGTGGCGAGCGCTCGTGCGAGCATGGGGGGCCAAACTTCACCCATGCGCAGGGCGACGAGCTGATTGATCTGTGTCGTCAGCGGTGCCATGGCGGCGGCAAAAGCCAACGCGTCCTGTCCGGCGATCCAGCCCGAGGGAAGAAGGACATTCTGGTAGCCTAAGGCGTCGGCTTTTTTGACGATGTCGCCGCAGTGTTCGAAATTGGAGCGGATGGAGCCATCCGGAATGCCTAGGAATTCATAATCGTCGGAGCAAAGTGCCGAAAACCAAGCTACTTCACACTTGCGATCAGGGGTGCGAATGGGTAAGTCACTCATGAGAAGATTTTTGACGGGAGTGCATTGATCCTGCTGGACAGCGAGAGATCAACAGGCTTTTTATTCGAATGCGAAAAAACCCAATTGTTCAACGTGAAACGCTCGGGGCTGCTGTGCTGCAGGTCCGCAGCGGGCGTGCAACCTCGCGTACGACTCTGGCCAAGGCATTAGGAATTTCGCCTTCGACGACCGGGTTGTACGTGGATCACTTGATCGCCGAAAAATATCTGAATGAATCGGGCTTGAACCAAGGACCGATGGGACGCCCCCGGCGCATTTTGAGCACGCAAGCGGAGGCGGGCTGGTTTGCCGGCTTGGAATTTAATGCCCAGCGCATTCAGGCCGTGGGCGTGGATTTTTCCGGCAGCCTGAAGGTGACCGTGGAATTGCCCCTGCCTGCAGATGTGCTGGCAGATCAGGTGATCAAGTCGATTCTCACCTGCGTGGCCAAACTGGCCGACACGATGCAAGGTCCGCTGCTCTCGGTGGGGCTGGGAGTTCCTGGGCTGGTCGATGCGCAGGCTGGGATTGGATTGTATTATGCTTTCATCCCTGACTGGAATCAGGTGCCGGTGGCGGATGAGATCGGATCCAAATTGAAAGTCCCTGTCATTTTGCAGAACAATCTGAGGGCGATTGCACTGGCAGAGCGTTGGTTCGGTTTAGGACACGGTTTGAATGATTATGTGATCCTCGGACCTCGCAGTGGTTTTGGCATCGCCATGGTTCAGGACGGCAGACTGGTGGAAGGCTCTCATCATGCCGCCGGGGAGGTGGGGCGCTGGCCGTGGCCCTTGATGGAGGTGGCGGGTGAAGGCAAGGAATTGCATCATGCACTGAGCGCTCCCGCGACGTGGCGGCGGCTGGCAGGAGTGGATGGGCTGGCAAAGCTGCCTGAAGATCTGCGCGCAGGCATCGCGGCTTTTTCTGATTCGACAGGGCCGGAATGGGAAGCCGTGTGTGCCGACTACGCACGCGTGATCGGCTTGTTGCACATGATCATCGACACCGGAGTTTTCATTCTTCACGGCCCACTGACGATGCTTGGGGAGCGTTTTTGCCAATCAATTACAGATGCCGCATGCGCTCAGATGCCTGCTTTGCGTGAGGGTGGACTGAAAGTCGTGCCTTCCACGCTGGGTGATAATGCCGGTGCTCTCGGGGCAGCGAGTCTGGCCATGGAAGCCTGGTCTCCGGCCTGAGCATTCTGGCTGCTGGCACAAAAAAACCGGGTGGCAGGATTGGTTCCCGCACACCCGGTGAGTGGAATCTCTTGAAGTATTACTTCTCCAGAGGTTCTTTGGCGGCCTTCCAGCCAGAGATGCCGGCGGAGAGGTGTTTCACGTTGGTGTAGCCGAGCTGGCTGGCGGCATTGGCTGCGGCCTTGTAGGCGCTGCAGGCAGGACCACCACAGTAGGCAACGACGAGGGCGCCTTTGTCAGAAGGCAGGGCACTGGCGAGGCTGGAGCCCTGGGTTGCGAAGTCGATGGCGGTTGGCACATGGCCGGCCTTGTAGGAGGCGGCGCCGTTAACGTCGATGACGGAGACCTTCTTGTCAGCGATGGCCTGCTTGAGATCGGCAATGCTGATGTCTGGGAACTCGGCGGCGAAACCGGCGGAGGCGACGAGGGCGAAGACGAGTGCGATGAGTTTCTTCATGATTGGATCTGGATGGGTTGAGTTAAGGGGTGCGCGTTGGACTGTGCGCGGCAGCGGCCCCGTCTGCCGGGGCAAATGTTTAAGATTCAGGAATACGATGACATCATGCGTGCGAGTGAGATGCTGAAGACTGCGGTTTTATTCCCGGAAAAATACGATTTCTGCCCTGCCGCAGCAGCGGCTGGAGCAGGGAAGGCATGGTGGAAACCCGAGAGGCATCATGGGAGGCTGTAGATTACAACGTTCCTAGATACGGTTGGTTTTGCCAAAAGATTCAAAAGTTCTTAGAGTGCTGGAATGAAGAGGCGCGCAAAACCGTTGCGCAAGCGATGCAGGACCGGCGCATTTTCCAGCTTCTCGCATGTGATTTCACGGCTATGGGCCAGCTTGGCGTCCATCTCCGCAGCGAGCCGCTGGCAGAGTTCAGCGTCATGGCAGGCGAGGTTGAATTCAAAGTTCAGGCGGAGGCTGCGTGGATCCCAGTTGGTGGAGCCAAGGAAGGACCATACGCTGTCGATGAGGAACAATTTGGAGTGATCAAACGGTGGGGCGGATTCAAAGATGCGGCAGCCCATAGACAGCAGATTGGGATACAAAGTCTGTGCGGCCCATCCTACGAACGGGATGTTGTTCTCCGCCGGTGTGAGAATTGTCACCTTCACTCCGCGCACAGCACACAAACGCAGCGCTGCCATGAGAACTGGATTGGGAAGAAAGTAGGGGGTGATGATCTTCACCTCTTCACGTGCGGCGTTGAGCGCGGCAAAGAATGCCGCCGGCATCACCTCCATGTCCTCGTCAGGACCATCGACGATGCCGATGGCGGTCGTGCTGCCTGTGGCGGCCAGTTCTGGGAACCACAGAGGTCCATCCAGGGTTTCTCCGGTGCAAAAGGCCCAGTCTTCGGCAAACACCCGCTGGATTTGCGCCACGCATGGGCCGGTGACTGCAAAGTGCAGATCATGCACTGCGTGCTTTGGCTTGCGGGCAACCATGTTTCCCTCGCGAATATTCATTCCACCGGTGAATGCCGTCTTACCGTCAATCACCAGTATCTTGCGGTGATTGCGCAGGTTCATCGTGATCAGGCGCAGGACCATCCGGCTGGGCATGAAGCGGCGTGCAGTCACTCCGGCTTTAGTCAGGGCCTCAACCACTGGCGGCCAGGAGTAGCGTGTGCCTGCGTCATCCACCATGACACGCACCTGCACGCCGCGCTTCACCGCCAGGGAAAGCTCAGTCACGAAGTCCGCGCCGATGCCGGTGGCCTCAAAGATGTAGCTGGCCAGCGTGATGCTTTGCCGCGCAGCACGGATCGCCTCCAGCATGCGAGGCATCGCCTCGTCACCATTGTGCAGGATGTCCAGATGGTTGCCCAGCGTGTGGCTGAAGCGTGAGATGCGGTCCAGCGTGCGTGCCAGCTGCTGGTGCTCCTGCATGGCACAACTGTCGGTGGCAGAGATTGGCAGCGGCTGATCTGGCACCGGATCGCGCCAAGGTTCATTGATGCCGCTGCGGTAACGCCGGCCGCTGCGACGCAGAATATTGATGCCCAGCAAAAGGTACAGCAGCGGCCCGATCAGCGGTGTGAAGACTACCAGTGCCGTCCAAAATGCGGCAGAACGGTAGTCACTATGCCGCAGAAGCAGGTGGACCAGCGCAATGACGGAGCCGACGATTGACGCAACCGCCAGCACCACAGTCCAGAAATTGTGTTCAAACCAAGTCATGACGCAGCATGCGCGAATCATGACGAAGTGCAAAGAACAACCCCGACTCAGGGCATTTCAAGCATGCTCAAACTTCCGCCAATACAGCAATGCAATGGGGATCATGCTGAGGCATTCCTGACCGGCCTTGGCGACGCCTGCCATGGTGTGCGTGTTCCATGCGCCAAGGATGAGGGAGATGGCGATCAAAATGGCGGAGCCAAAGGTGAAGACGGCCCGTGGTGCGATGGTGAGATGCACGGGGCGGGTTTCCTCACCGAGGAGATCAATGAAACGTGCGGCGCAAAGAATCAGCACAATGACGGAGAGCCAGCCGTTGTCGTCAAGCCTGCCGGGAGAGAGGTAGTCGTAGGCACCGTGAGCAATGACGGCCAGCAGGAAGGTGACGATGAATTCATCAGCACGGGCAAAGCGGGTGAGCAGCATGCGGTAGAGGCTGTGTGCGCAGATGCCGGTGAGGGAGATATGCAGGAAGTTGGCGGAGAGGAAACGCGTCCAGGCGATGCTGCCGCCGAAATTTTGATAGTAGCCGATGTTTTCCTCCAGTGAAAAACCCAGCCCGACAAAAGCACCCGTGAGCAGTGCCAGCCCCGGAGTGCGTCGCCACATCAACCAAGGCAGGAAAAGTGCAAAAAGCAGGAGCTTGCAGCCTTCCTCGCGCAGTCCGACCCCCACGATGTAGTAGATTAAATCATGAGGGAAAGGGGCTGCAGCGGTCATGCCTTGATGGAACTCCTGATAGGCGAGGATGGTCAGCGTGGGCCACACGCTGGCCACTCCGGCCATGAGGGCGACGATGGGACGCGCCCAGCGCCAGCGTTCGTGGTCGCTGTGCTGCACCAAGATGAAATACCACAGAGCGGCCACGAAGAAAGCGAGGCTGAGCATGCCATAGGGGATTTCATCGAGGCGGTGACGAATGAGGCCATGCCACTGCATCCAAACATCCCCCAAAAGTGAACCTGCATGGTGCTGGAGCAGGGGAGGGCAATGCTCGATCCATCCGGGCTGGGCCGCGATGGTGCGCAGGAACTTAATGTCACGCTGCGTTACAGCCAGGTGAAGTGCCTCTTCACGGGAGGTGGTGGCATCCGCGAAGTGAAGGCCCTCGGTGTAAAAAGCCTCCATGGCCGCCGGGATGTTGTTGCGGCGCTTTTGCACACTGCCGAGCAGCTCTGCGGCGAGCATTTCAGGCGGCAAGGCCCGGGCATTTTGCTCGAGCTGCTGCAGAGAAGCTGGATCTCCTGCAAGAGCTGCAGCAAGAAAACCTTGGAACAAACCTGCCGGGGCATCCGTGGTGGCATGCTGGTGGATGAGTTGTGCCACCTCATAGCCGCCAAGTTTCCCGGTCTGAGTGAATATTGGAAACACAGCTTCTTCGTTCTCCTCCACCAGCTGAGGCAGCTGCGCTAGAAGCATGCGCAGCCAGATGGCAAACTGGCGCGGCTGCGGGGTGGTTTCATGGCGCAGGCGGTGAAACTCTTCATGCAGCCGGCTTAATGCGGAGAGGTCTGCTTGGCTCTGTTGGGGCTCCCCCTGGCGGACACTGCCGATAACGATCAAACAGGCGATGATCATGCCTGTGGCGGTGATGCTGGCGGCGGTACGCAGCAGAAAAAGACGATTGCGTGTGAGGTAGTGCGTGCGCGCACGCCAGCCATGAAAAAGAGAACGCTCCTTACTCATGCTGAATTCAAGGATCCACTTTCTTCCACCAGTCGGGGGTCTGCTCCCAAGGAGCCCGCGTTTCAGTCTCTACTTCTGGCATTGCCGTGCGTGCCTCGACTGTGGATTCTTCCTCGAGTTCCATAAGCAGTTTGATATGCGGCTCCGGCTTTGTGGTGCGCCGCCAGATGAGCCAGGCCCACATGGCAAATGCACCCAGCAGAAACAGCAGTGTGCCAAGGGTGAAGAGCACAAACCAGTCGGAGGCCTCCACCCACTCACGGGAAACCTTGATCGTACCGCCTTCGGGCCGAGGGAAGAAGGCGAGATACGCGTGCATAATGAGAGGCTGCTTTAGTTTTCGTTAAAGACGAGGCGCATTGGGATCATCTTGGAGAACTGGAAGCCGTGTTGCTGAAAGAATGACTGCGAGTCGGCACTGATGCGGTCAGTCAACAGGGTGATGCGGCGGAAGTGCTTTTCCCGTGCGAATTCGATGGCGTGATCAAGCAGGCGTCCGCCATATCCCTGGCGGCGGTGCTGAGGATGTACAATGACATCCTCCATGATGAGGACCAGACCACCTTCCGCCGTGCTGATGGTGAAAAGCAGGTTGATCATGCCGATGACCTTGTGGTCCGTGCGCAGCACAAAGATGCGGCCGCGGTTGGGCTGCTCCAAAATGAGGCGCAGGCCGTGCTCCTGCTTTGAGCGGTCCGGCTTGAAATCCTCTTCCTCACTGAACAAGGCAAGAAGCAGTTCCACCAATTGCGGCAGGTCTTCGATGGTAGCCGGTTCGATATGGGGTTCAATGTCGGTGGCGGGCATATTTTACAGAATAACGGGCTCGTGGACAAAGGCAATGCGTTCAATGCATCGACTTCGGTAAGTTGCGCAATCTGCCTCAAAATGAAGCTGATTTTATCCAACACCTTCAGTCTTACCCCGTCCTATGACTTTTGCATCGCCTCCCGCAGGTTTTCCCAGGCACGGCGAAAATCCTGTTTCATCATGTAAAGTGTGGCGATTTCCTGGCGGACGTACGCAGGGGCATTGGGGAAGGAGGCTACTTTTTCCAGAGTGCGCAGGGCTCCGTCAATGTCGCCCTGGGTCTTCTGTGCCTGGAATAAATCGATTCCACTTCTGACATCGGTGGGATTGTAAAGAAGGGCACGCTCCAAGGCAGGGATGTTGGTGCTGGTTCCTGGTGAGGTGCGAATGGTCGAAGGAAGATAGGGGATGGCTGTTTGACACGCACGCTGGAAATCGGAATTCCGAGCGTAGTGTTCCGCAAGAATGCGCCAGCCGGTCTCCTGCCATTTGCGGTTGGTTTCCAGGGCGGTAATGAGCGCTTCTTGATTGCCATACTGGTACCACATGCTGAAGAGGTTCTTCCTTTGCTCTGGAGCCAAACCTCTTAGATCAGGTTGTTGAACCAGCAGGCTTTTCAAGCAGCGGTCGAATTCATCCCGGGTCTGCACACTTCCCAGGAACTCGAATTTCAATTCGGAAGTCGAGGCCAGTGTCCAGAGCGGCTCTCGCAGTTCGGGATGCTGATAGGAATAGCCGAGCATCTGGCGGTAATAGCCGGGTGCCGCTTCTGGATAGCGGCGCAGGAACTCGCGCCAGCCGACGACTGCATATTGAGGGTCGAAATCGAGCCAGAACAGCCCTTCGGTGTAACAGGTCATTGCGTAAGTCGGATCGAGCACACGCGAACGAGAGAAATCCAGCAAAGCCAGTTCCTTCGGCTGGCCGAGACGAAGGCGCAGATACGCCCTTTCGAAGTAGTAGCGGAAATCCATCGGTGCCATTTTAATGGCTTCATCCAGGAGCGGCAGCGCGCCTGCAGGAGAGCCGGAGTCAGCCAGTTTTCCCGCCCGGCTACGCAATACATTCGCCGCACTCGAGCCCGGCAAAACCGGATGTCCCAGCGCAATGGCCGTCCAAGCCGCACCCAGTGCCAGCAGCATAACTCCGCCCAGCCGGAAGGCCAGACGTTGTGGCATGCCGGATGCGTTTGGCAATCTGCGTGGTCGAATCGCGATTCCCGCCTGCAAGGCCATGAAGAGCGCATAACCGAGGCCATGATTGGGCACATCACCCAGTCCATGGATGACCCCTAGACCGAAGACAATGGCGGCGGCATTGCGCAGACGACGATCCTGCATGCCTGATTTACGTTTCTTTTTCTTGCCATACCAGGGGCCGGTGGACAAAAAAATCCAAAACAGCAACAGCATCGCGGGCAGCACGGTCAGCAATCCACCTTCTGACAAAAGCCAGAGCAAATCACTTTCAGGATGAAGGAAGCGGAATCTTGTTGCCGACAGCTCGGAAAATTGTGGAAAAACAGCCTCGAAATTTCCCAGTCCAATGCCTGTCCAGGGTGAATCAAGAGTCATCTTGAGGGATTCGACAAAGAGGGATCCTCTGCCCTTGTCCGAAGCAAAATGTGCAATGCCACCTTCTGTAAGCCGCTTGGAAACGTTTCCGCCTGACATAACCAGCAAAGTGGAGATGATGAAAACCAGAGATGTGGAGACGGCCAATTTCTGGAGGAAGCCACGCCGCATGGCAACGGTGCCAAACCAGGCGGTCATGCCAAAGAACAGCAAGATCAGTCCTGCGCGCGAACTGTTCATAAAAATGCAGATGACAGGAGGAACAAACCCCAGCAAACAGGGTATCCATAAGCGCGATTTGCGCCGATGAGCATCAAAGCCTGTTGCAGCACAGAGCACGCATGTCATGGCGGCCAGGCTGCTGATGTGATTGCGATTGGCAAAGGGGCCAAATGCATTTCCCCATTCCAACGTATTGCGCGGCCACCAGGGAATGTTGATCGACTTCGTACCTTCCAAGATGGAGAGCAAACAAAGCAGTATTCCACCAAAGGTGAGGGTTTGGATCATCGCCCGACGTTGGCTGTCTGAAAATCCCCGGGTAAGACACCACGCTAGCCAGACAAGGCAGGTGGCAAAAAAGAGCCATGCCTCCATCGTTACAGCGGCCTGAGGAGTCAGGGTTTTGGAGAGATGGATGTCCCAGTCCTGGACCAAGGCAGTCTGCCAGGCAGGAGGCTTGAACAGCCAGCCTGCTGGCAGAAAGGAGAGCAGCGGAGCGAGCAATGCGCCGAGCAGGCCGAGCAACGCTATCGGCGGTAATTTGCGCTTGGGCGCAAAGAAGATCAACACCACGGCCAACAGAAGGGAAATGCCTCCTTTGGACCAAGCCTCGCGCCCCGCACCGAACATGCAGGCCACAACGGGCAGTGCGGCAAAGACATAACCTTGCCATGCGGGACCGGGAACATCATAGGTGCGCTCCTGAGCCGTGGTGCCGTCATCTTCAAAGTCGTCTTCCTGGAAGTCGCCCATCCGAGCTGTTGAATCCACCTCTTCAGCCTCATCTCCGGCAAGCAGTGGAAATTGTTTCATTGCCTCATCAAACTGTTCGGACTCGTTTTTCATGCCGTAATTGAGAGCGGAAGATGGGGAGGGGCTTTTGCAGATTCGATTTCATAGCTGGACGGCAGAGCCTTCCATTTCTCCATGCATCGTTCGAGTGCAGGCAGCAGCACATCAAGACGTAGATGCCATTCAGCGAGATCGGTGGCATCCATGGGACGATGGATGGTAAAGTGCCTGCCACCGCCCAAAGCCAAAGTTTCTGGCTGACTGCCGGTCTGAGGGTGCATGCTCAATCCCATGCGTTCCAGCCCGTGCTGAAACAAGGTGACAAAGTTTTGCAGGTCTGCGCAGCGCTCCACCTCAAAATCCAGTACCCGTCCGTAGGCACGAAAGAATTCCCGCTGCCTGCGCCGCTCCATTGTCTCATTGATCTGAGTGCGAAAATTGGACCAGCTCCGAATGTATCCCAAATAGCGGGCTGCACCCAGAGCGAGCAAAAATAAAATGGCACCGACCATTGGCAGCGCGATGCCCTTGATCATCAGAATGCTCAAGCCCACCAAGCTCAGTGCCAGACAGACGGCATACATGGCAGCAAGCGCACCACCCTTGCTGTAACCAAGCAGAATCAACCGATGATGGATGTGTTCAGCATCCGCGTTGAAGATGGAAACTCCCCGGATTGCCCTTCGAATGATGGCAAACAGCGTGTCCAAAATCGGCACACCCAGGGCAATAATGATGACCAGCAGCGCGCCGATGATTGATCCTTTGTTCGAAGTGAAGAGGGAGACTGAAGCGATAAAAAAACCGATCAAATAAGCGCCACCATCACCCAGGAAAATCCTGGCGGGAGGGAGGTTGAAGATCAAGAAGCCCGCCAGCGCACCGGCCATTGCCAGCGAGACAACCAAGACGTCAGGCTGGCCGCTGTAGTAGCCCAGAAATGCCAGGGTCAGGCTCAGAAACAGACCGAAACCGCCGGCCAGCCCATCCATGCCATCTATCAGATTGACGATGTTTGGGATGCTCACCAGCCAGAACAGTGTCAGTGGCAGGCTCCACCATCCCAGAGAAACGGAACCCGCTCCGAATGGATTGCTGAGAATGTCGATCGAAACCCCCAGGGAATACAGAATCAACGCCGTGCCGATCTGGCCAATCAGCTTCACTCTGGCACCTAGAGGTTTAAGATCGTCCACGAAGCCCACGCTGAAAATCAAGGCATTGCACACCGCAACAGGCAGCCAGCGAGTCCAGCCAAGTCCGCCAATGAAGCCAGCCACCAGCGAGGCCAGACCCACGGCCAGGAAAATGGGGGCGCCACCGAGTCGCGAGATCGCCTTCTCATGCAACTTGCGTCGGGTATCTGGTTCATCCAGCCCGATTCGCCCACCGCGATTCAGTATCCACCATGTGCCAAGCGCGGCCACCAGCAGGGCACCGCCAAAATAACAGGCCATTTCCAGCCATGAAACATGCCTCGGTGCCCAAGGGCCCATGGCGGTGTATTGAATGGCAGGTTCAAACATGAGTGTCTGGTAATTCTAGTTGGAGAGCGGCCAGCATAAGCGTTGCCCAATCAGGGATCAAGACTTCAGCACTGAAGAAGTCTTTTGTTGCAACTTCAAGGAACGCTTCTTGAACTTCTCCCAAGCACCCCTCACCATCTACAATGCTTAACGACACTATCGCCGCCATTTCCACCGCCTTGGGAGAGGCTGCCATCAGCGTGGTGCGCGTTTCCGGCCCGCAGGCGCTGCAAATCGCTGGCCGGGTCGCCCGACTGCCGGTGAAGGTTATGCCTAGAATGGCGCATCTTGTTCCCATTCTGGACGCGGACGCAGGTTCGCTGGATCACGGTTTGCTGCTCTACTTCAAGGGGCCGGCAAGTTACACGGGTGAAGACGTCATCGAATTTCACGGCCACGGCGGCGTTCTCGTCACCCAGCGTGTGCTGGACCGTTGGCTTGCTTGTGGGGCACGTGCCGCTGATCCGGGTGAGTTCACGCAACGTGCTTTTTTGAATGGCAAAATGGACCTGACGCAGGCCGAGGCTGTGATGGATTTGATCCATGCACAAAGCACGCTCGCGCTCCGTGCGGCCAATGAGCAGCTCGGTGGTGCAATCGGTCGCGAAGCTACAGCCATGCAGCAGGAGATCATTCCGGTGCTCGCCCATATCGAGGCCTACATCGATTTTCCAGAGGAAGACATCTCACCCGAAACGGGGGCCGATCTGCTGCGTCGTATCGATGCCGTGCTCGGGCGCGCGCAAACACTCATAGCCACTTCCGAACAAGGGCGCATCCTGCGTCATGGTGCACGGACAGTTATCTCAGGCGCTCCCAACGTCGGTAAAAGCAGCTTGCTCAATGTCCTGCTTGGATTTGAGCGTGCTATCGTCAGTCCCACGGCGGGAACTACCCGCGACACCATTGAAGAAATCATCCAGGTCCACGGCATTCCGCTGCGCCTCGTGGACACCGCTGGCCTGCGTGAGGCCGGCGACGACATCGAACGCGTTGGCATTCAGCGAACAGAACGTGAATTGGAACGCGCCGACCTCGTGATTGAGGTTGTTGATGGCAGTCGTTCACTGAGTGGTCCCAGACTGGCGCTCTCACCCGAAATGGCCCGCCGCCGCATTCTAATTCTCAACAAAAGCGATCTGGGTATACATGCTGATTGGAGTGGCAATCCCGGTGCCATCCCGCTCTCCTGTCTTTCTGGTGACGGCATCGAACCGCTGCGCGATGCCATCCGTGATGTCATTGCCACTGCCGGGCCGCTCGCTGCGGATCATCCCATCGCCATTAATGCACGGCACAAGGCTGCCTTCGAACGAAGTGCCGAGCGTCTCCTGGCCGCCAGGGCGGCTCTGGAACACAATGAGGCTCCCGAATTCATCGCCCTCGAGATTCGTGAAGCGCTCCAGGCTCTAGGCGACGTCATTGGCCAGGTCGATGTGGAACGCATCCTTGATGTCATCTTCTCCACCTTCTGCATAGGAAAGTGATCCTGGCACCGTTTGACTTCTCCCACCATGAACCGCCGCCATTTCTTCGCCTCAGCTCTTGCTGCCACCGCTGCTTCACGTCTCAGCGCTCAATCTATCGATAAAGCTGCGGCTGATCCTGCCTACATCATCAAAAACCACGGCATCAAGCACACCGTCATGGGCTGGTGTTTCAAACCCATGGATACGATGGTTCTGGCAAAGCACTGCAAGGACATCGGCCTCGTTGGCATGGAGGGCATCGACAGCAAATACTACCCTGATGTGAAGGCCCTCGGCCTCGACATCTCCCTCGTCGGCAGCCACGGCTTTGCCAAAGGACCGTGCAATCCCGAATTCCGCGATGAAGTCGTCACCAAGCTCACCGATTCCATCAACCTCGCCGCTGATGTCGGCAGCAAAAAGGTCATCACCTTCACTGGCATGAAGTTTGAGGGAATGGACCGCGACAAGGCTATCCATTCATGTCTCGATGTCTGGAAGCATGTGCTGCCACTCGCCGAAAAGAAAGGAATCACGCTTGTTTTGGAGCACCTGAACTCCCGCGACAGCTCCCACCCGATGAAAGGCCACCCCGGCTACTTCGGCGATGACGTGGACTTCTGCGTCGATCTCATCAAAAACATCGGCAGCCCCAACTTCAAACTGCTCTTCGACATCTACCACGTCAGCATCATGAACGGCGACATCATTCGCCGTTTGCGTCTCCACCAGGACTACATCGGCCACATTCACACTGCTGGAAATCCCGGCCGCTGCGAGCTCGACGAGCACCAGGAGATCAACTACCCTGCCGTCATGCAGGCGCTGCTGGAGATCGGCTACCACGACTTCGTTGCTCACGAATTCATTCCCACCTGGGACGATCCGATTCTCGCACTACGCCACGCCGCGATGGTTTGTGATGTCTGAGTCCTGGGCAGCCCGCGAAAGCTGCCAGGTGAGAACAAACGAAAAAACCCCGCCGAGTGAAACTCGGCGGGGTTGGAAAAAGATTAACGAGGGAGGATCAGGCTTCGCCAGCGACCTTGCTGATCACCTGACGACCGCGGTAATAACCGCAGGAGGGGCAGGCGACGTGGCCGGGGACTGAGGTGCCGCATTCTGGGCAGCTCTTGAGGGTGGGCGCCTTCCAGCGGTTTGCGCCTTGACGCATGCGTTGGCGGCTCTTGGATTGTCTGCGCTTCGGATTGGCCATGAGAGTATCGAGGTGGGGTCTGTTCTTCTAATTTAACTTGTTCAAAGCTTCCCATACACCCGGACCCGCACTTTGAGGCTCGTCGGGAGTTGTTTCCAACTCCTGTTCAAACCTGCCTTCGGCGGGACACTGACGAGGATGGACATTGCCAGCATCGCAGCGTGGGTAGCTCGGAAGGGCAAGCAGAGTATCTTCCCGTACCGTATCCGTCAAGTTGATCGTTTCATCCTTTGCAATCTCGACTTCGGAATTGTAGTCGGCCAGATCGACATGGTACTCGAAGCGTTCCATGCAGGCGCCGCATTCCAGGCTGAAAGTGGCCTCCAGCCGACCACTGATGAGGAGCTCGCTGCCGTCACGCTCGACGTGAAGATCGAATTTCAACGGGGAAACGGCTTGGATGGAGTCTTTGGCGTCGAGGTCAAAGAAAGCCGGCAGTTCCTGCCCGGAGATATCCTTGCCGCCATCTGGCAGAGAGCGAAGGTCAATGAAAAAGGGGCGGTGCATAGGGGGAATGGGTGAAAAATCAGGCCTTTTGTAGTTTGTTGCAGAGGGCCGCCACGACGTTGGGCGGGACGAACTGCTCAATGTGGCCGCCGAGCCGGCAGATTTCCTTGACCAGCCGGCTGCTGATGTAGGTGTATTCTTCGCGGGGCATGAGAAAGAGTGTTTCGAGATTGGGCTCTAACTTACGATTCATGAGGGCAAGTTGGAACTCGAATTCAAAGTCCGACACCGCGCGCAGGCCACGCACGAGGGCGCAGGCCTGATGCTTGCGGGCGAAATTAACCAGCAGGCCATCGAAGGGCATGACCTCGATGCCAGGAATCTCGGCGGCGGCGTTGCGAATGAGTTCGACGCGCTCTTCGACGGTGAAGAGGCTCTCTTTGGCATTGTCGCGGGCGACGGCAATGATGAGATTGTCAAAAATACCTGCTGCACGCTGCAAGACGTCGAGGTGGCCGTTGGTGATGGGGTCAAAGCTGCCCGGATAGATCGCGCGTCGCATGTGGATGAGTGCCGATTGTAGCGGCTGGGTTGGGGCGTGAAAAGCAAAAGCTCACGCGAGCAGCACCTGCGCCATGGCCAGTTCGCGTGTATGTGTGAGGCTGACGAGGCAGGTTGCCTCACCGGCGTGCTGTCTGGCTGCGCCGTGCAGGAGGATGGAAGGTTTGCCATTGTCTGCACGCACGACTTCGATGTCGGTCCAATTCACGCCTTCCGCCCAAATACCGGTGCCAAGTGCTTTGGCCACCGCTTCTTTGGCGGCAAAACGTGCGGCGTAATTCATGGCGGGCTCGGCGCAGGCATCACAGTAGGCGATTTCGCCGGCGGTGAAGGTGCGTTCTTTGAAGCGCTGGCCGTGCCTCTCCAGCATCTCGCGAATACGGGACACTTCCACGAGATCTATGCCGATGCCGGTGGCCTTCATTTGGGATCAATTGCGATAGGTCGCCATGATGGCGAGCATCTCACGCACCGCACCATGCAGGCCGATGAAAACGGCGCGTGAAACGAGGTGATGGCCGATGTTCAGTTCCGCCAAGTGGGGCACGGGCCATAGGGCAGGGAGATTTTTTGTGGTCAGGCCATGTCCGGCATTGATCTGGAGACCAAGGGCGTGGCCTAACTCCGCTGCGGCGCAGAGGCGCTCGACCTCGGCGTCACGTTCTGCGCCGGTGTGGTTGGCAAAGGTGCCCGTGTGGAGTTCGATCATGGCCGCGCCGATTTCTGCGCTGGCTCGAATCTGTTCGAGGTCTGGATCAACAAACATGCTGACTCGTGTGCCGTTGTCGCTGAGCGCCTTCACTGTGCGGCGAAGCGCATCACGCTGACCGGCCACATCAAGGCCGCCTTCGGTCGTGACTTCCTCGCGGTTTTCTGGCACCATGCAGACGAAGTCGGGACGCACTTGGAGTGCAATGTCCAAAATTTCCGGGGTGTTGCCCATTTCCAAATTCATCTTTGTGCCGATGCTTTTACGGAGCAAATACACGTCTGCTTCCTGAATGTGGCGGCGGTCAGCCCGCAAATGCACGGTAATCGAATCAGCGCCCGCCGCTTCCGCCGCCAAGGCGGCAGCCAGGACTGAAGGCTCCGCATGGGGAGATTCCGGCATGGCGCGGTAACGTGCCTGGCGCAAGGTCACGACATGATCGATATTGACTCCAAGGAGCAGGTTGGTTTGGGGCATGAGGGCTATGTAGCGCAGCCCATCCCACCCGCAAGTATCCGGTCTATGAGTCTTTTGACGCAAAGTTTACAGAAAAATGTAACTGCGATCCCAAGAAATTGAAGTACTCAATCGCTGTATCACGCGATAGCGCGTGAGCATTTACCTATCAATACTCCCATGAAATCACTATTCTACACAATCCTCATCCTTGGCGGCGCCTTTCTTGCATATGACTATTTCGGGGCGCCCCCCGGCAAGAAGCTGGTCTTCAAAAGTCTCAATCCGCCCGCGAAGCCCAAGGCTGTGACTGCGAAGCCTGCTGAAGAGGAAAAGCCCGTTGTTGTTGTCAAGGAAAGTGCCCCCGCTCCTGAGAAGCCTGTTGAGGTGGAAAAACCAGTGGAAAAAGCCCCTGCTCCAATGTCTGCAGCAGCTTCATCTAGCCCGAAATTTGAACCCATCGAAGCACTGACCGGCAACTGGTTGAAGATTCCTGCGTCCGCTTTTCCTCGTGAAGTGAAGCTGGTGCAGGACGCGATGTTCAAGATGAGCGTGGGATCGAGCAAGATTGCCGCAGGTGGCAAGGCCTATGCCCTCTCTGCGGATAACGGGGTGCTCACCCTCGCGCCGACCGCCTCTTCGCCCGCACGTGCGCAAGTGCCCATTGATGGCACCGATTTGAAGGCGCAGCTCAATGCGTCCTATGAAAAGTGGAAGATCACACGCGCGGAAGAACTCAAGGCCATTGCTGCGAACAAACTGCAGAACCAGCCCGTGGCATCAGCGCCTGATGCCGGGCCTTCCAGCAGCGAAGTTGAGGCAGATGGCAAGCCGGTGCGCGATTCAACCAGTGGGTATCCACTGCTGATTGCCAGCATGAAACGTGGGCAGATCACTGAAATCAAGCCGGAGAATGTCACCAGTTGGCAGGACCCGCAGCCCACCGTGGTTCAAGGCAAGCCGGGCTGGGCGGTGAAAGTTGGCTGCAATGTGAAGACGGTGTTTGGGCTGCAACCAACTGAAGCGCAGGCATTGGTGCTCAATGGCAAGGTCATCGGCTGGTATTACACTGGCTCAGGTGAAGAGGTGCCGTGATGATTTTTTAAAACTATGTAAGTTTCCGTTTGCCAGCAGGAGGGGAGCGTTTATTATCGCGACCCCAAACGGCAAAGGAGCGGTAGTTCAGTTGGTTAGAACGCCAGCCTGTCACGTTGGAGGTCACGGGTTCGAGCCCCGTCCGCTCCGCCAGTTGGGTTATATGGGCCGCCTTGCATTCTTGCAGGCGGCCTTTTTTCTTTGTTGCTGCTTAAATCGGGTGCGTTGGCCATGCACTCCGGGGAATTCAAAGGTGCTCAAATCCTCATCCGCTGCCTCTGCGACATCGGGGCATCAACGGGTGTTAGTGGCTCGGCTGATGAGGCTTGGTGAGCAGCCCTTACTTTTTCACTAAAACGCTCTCAAAGCAGCGCTGCTCCTCCGGCAGCATGCTGGCCTTGGGATTGATGGCCTTGATCACACCGAGTGCCTCGTCATGAAATCCACCGCTGTTGGCGATGGCGGCAAAGACGGCGCGTTGTCCCTCGGTAAGCGGATTCAGATCAATGTATTGTAGATTTTGAACCGCTTGTTGAGTGTCCCTCAGCCGCCAACGAGCCAATGCGACGGTGAGTTTGCGTTGACTGTCAGCTGGCTGAATTTTGAGCAAATTGACTGCGTTGCGCAGGGCGAGTTCGATGTTTTTGCCAGCCAGCAGGCTGACATAGAGATAGGTCTCGACGAAATTGGTGTCATCCGGCCAGCGCGTCACCGCCTCCTGAGAGGCTTGGATCAGAGATTCAGTGCTGCGGTTGGCTAAACACGCTTTGATCAGACCTGTGAAGGCATCTCGCTCGATGCGCGGCGAGGCTGATGCGCGTTTCGCCGCCTTGATGGCCAGGCGATAGGCATCCTCGGCGATGTCAAAATGGCCACGTTCCTCGCCATACCTGCCGATTTGCAGCAGGGCATCATAACGTCCGTTGAACTGCGCCGCGTCCTTGGCGGCAATCAGTTTGGAGCGCAGTTCTTCAGCAGGCTTTTTCAAAATGTAGGCCAGGTGAGCACGGAACATCGCCACCGTCGTGGGATCGAGCACTTCTGCAACCTTGGGATCGTTGACGAGGCGCTCCAGGTCATCGAAACGCTGCAGCATTGTTAGAGCGTTGAGATAGTTTTCCAGCAGGCGCGGATGGGCTTTGGCTTCATTCTCAGGCAGGACGGACAGCACCTGGCGAAATTCCCCCTCTTCAACCAGCCAGCGTATGAACGGCAGCAATGCATCACGTTTTTTGTCCCGGTACTTGGCTGTGGCCGCCATCACGATCTCTTTTTTATGTCCTGGGGACTGCTGAACTTCGCGCTTCAATGCATGCACGTAGTGAATGTCGTCCGCTTTGGGATGGTTTTTGAGGCGGCCGATCAACCGTGTGGTGTCCGCAGGCGTCAAAGTTGGCAGGCTGTCGATGTACTCCAAGGTTTGCAGGCCGATCGCATCATCTTCTGAGGCCAGCTTCCAGAGTGACTCCATGCCGAGTCCGACTTCAGTCGAATTCCCGGAGGTTAGCTGCACTTTGGCGAAGCGCAGCGCTGCTTCCTTGTCATCTGGATGGGCCAGAGTGTAGCTGCGCAGCACTTTGAGCAGCGGTTTGTTCTGTTCACGCTGACCCCAGACTTCTTCGGCAAGTTTTATCAGCGCTTCACTGGGCTGCTCCACGCGCATCAATTGTTCCAGCGCTTGGGAGGCCTCCTTGGGCTTTCCTAGGTTGAGGAGGCAGCGCACATGGAGTTGCTCGTCGGCTGGGGTGAGAACGTCAAGGTTCTTCAACTTGTCATAAAAGTACAGCGCCGTGTCACGCTTCATGAGCGTGAAATATTCAAAATTCAGCCTGATGGCCTCCTCGCTCTCAGGGGCTTTCGTGTAAGCCTCCTGGGCTTTCATAACCGCATTCACGCCCTGGCCGTTTTCCATCATCTGCCGCGCCTCCTTGACCATGCTGCCAGCACGCATGTTTTTGTACGAGTTCTTCAGCGGTCGTGCATAGACGATGCCGAGGATGAGCAGGGTGGTGCAGATGCTCAGGATCACAAAGGCCGCGATCCAGCGCGCCAGCGGCGACTGCCGGTCCCGATGCGCCACGGTTGGGGGGACCAGCCATTCCCAGGCGGCAATGAAAGGCCGCCACAAAACGAAGGGTTTTTGCGTGAGATCTTTGGTAGGATCAATGTTTTGGTTCCAAAGCATGAGGATTGGCGGCTGGGGCGCTGAATGTAGGTGTGCTGGAAGCGCCGTCACGTTGAAATTTATTCTGCAAACTGATTGTCAATTTTGGCGTTGAAGGCATCCCGCAACCCGAGAGAATTTAGTTGAAAAGCCCTTCTTACCTCCTAAAGCAGCACTCCGCGATTGAACGTCCGGAGGGGGCGAACAACCAGAACCGCCTCCCCGTGGCGTTCCGTTTTCCCAACCAACCGATCCAACGACGTTATGATCCAAGTTAAGAACCTCATCAAGGTGTTCGGCACCAAAGTGGCTGTCGATGATGTCTCCTTCTCCGTGGAAAAAGGGGAAGTCCTGGGTTTTCTCGGGCCGAATGGTGCCGGCAAATCCACCACCATGCGCATGGTCACCGGCTATTTCAGGCCCACCAGTGGCAGCGTGAATCTTTGTGGAATCGACATGCTCGAAGAGCCGGAACTAGCTAAGCAGCGCCTCGGGTACCTCCCTGAAAACGCGCCGCTTTATTCTGACATGACGGTGGCCAGCTTCCTCGGCTTCTGCGCCGAACTGCGCGGCCTGCATGGTGCGGCGCGCACCAAGGCTATAGACCGTGTCCTCGACATGTGCTTTCTCGACAGTGTGCGCAATCAGAGCGTGGACACGCTGTCCAAAGGCTACCGTCACCGCACCTGCTTCGCGCAAAGCATCATTCATGACCCTGATGTGCTGATTCTCGACGAGCCCACCGACGGTCTTGATCCGAATCAGAAGCATGAAGTGCGCAGCATGATCAAGCGCATGGGCAAGGACAAGGCGATCATCTTTTCCACACATATCCTTGAAGAAGTCGAAGCCGCCTGCTCCCGTGCCATCATCATTGATCGTGGCAAGGTGGTGGCCGACGGCACGCCTGAAAGCCTCAAGAAGCTCGTCCCCGGCGCGAACACGCTCGACGAGGTATTCCGCAGCATCACCAAATCTGACACAGTTGCCAAAAAAGCAGCCTGAGATCTTTTAGTTTTTCCACCCCCCAATCCAACCAACGCATGAGCAATCGAGCAATCCAAAACACTCTGGCCGTCTTTAAGCGGGAGTTTATGGCCTACTTCAACTCTCCCGTGTTTTACGTCATCGTCGTCATCTTCCTGCTGGCGACGAATGGCTTCACGTTCTTTTTCTCCCGTCTGCTGGACAGTGACGACGTCTCACTGGCCACGCGTTTCTTTGTCTGGCATCCTTGGATTTACACGGTGCTGGCTCCTGCCGTAGGCATGCGCCTGTGGTCAGAGGAGCACCGCCTGGGAACCATTGAACTGCTCATGACGATGCCTGTCTCCCCATGGCAGGCGATTGTGGGCAAGTTTCTGGCGGCGGCAGTGATCTGGCTCATTGGTCTGGCCCTGACCTTTCTGATCGTTGGGACCGTGTCCTATCTGGGCGATCCTGACAGCGGCCCTATCATCAGTGGTTACGTGGCCAGCTACCTCTACGCCATGGCATGTTTGGCTGTGACTTCGGCCATCAGCGCCTTTACGCGCAGCCAGGTTGTGTGCTTTATCATCAGCGTCGCCTTCTGTCTGGTCATCGCCCTTATCGGCGATCCCGGTCTGACACAGACGGTTGTGAATGCTGTCCCTAATGGGATGGAAGGCATTGTGCGATTCATCAGCTACTTCAGCTTCATGGATCACTTTTTTGAAATGACCAAGGGCATCTTCGTCCTGCGTGACGTGCTCTACTTCGTTTCGGTCATCGTTGTGGCGCTGCTGGTGACCGACCTGGGTCTCCGCTCCAAGCGTGCCTGATTTCCCGCCGAGCTTTCCTTTTCAACCAAACTTTTTTCTCATCATGAGTGCTTCCAACAAGAACGCCGCAGCCGGCGTCACCACACTGTTGATCATTGCTGTCATTTTCGCCCTCAACTTCCTCGTTGGCGGGGTTGGATTTGGCAATCTCCGCCTCGACCTCACCGAGGACGGTTTGTTTACCCTCTCGCAGGGCACGAAAAACATTCTCAGCCGGATCAACGTCGACGAGCCGGTGACGATCAAATTCTATTCCACGAACGATGACCGGGTCATGCCGAACATCCTGAAGCCGCACGCACGTTCCATCGAGGACCTGCTGCTGGAATATGAAAAGCAGAGCAACGGCAGCGTTTCCCTGGAAGTCATCCATCCGAATCCGGACACGGATGATGAAGACAAGGCCAAGGACGATGAAATCCGTGGCATGCAGGTCAATCAGGAAGGCGACCAGATTTATCTGGGACTCACCGTCCAGTGCCTCGACCGCAAAGAAGTCCTGCCGTTCCTCAATCCAGAAGATGCCACGGCATTCGAATACGATGTGTCCCGTGCCATCGCGAAGGTCATCAAACCCACCAAGACGGTCATCGGTCTCATGAGCGCCATGCCCATCGGCGGGGTGCCCTCCATGCCCTTCCAGCAGCAGCGCGGCCCGGAAGCCTGGGCGATCGTCCAGCAGCTTCGGGCTGACTACGAGGTGCGTGAGGTTCCAATGACGACTGATAAAATCGACAGCGACATCACTGTGCTTCTTGTGGTGCATCCTGCAGACATCACCAAGACGGCTGAGTTCGCCATCGACCAGTACCTTCTCGGCGGCGGCAATGTCATTGCTTTTGTGGATCCTCAGAGCCTGCTCGCCCAGGCCATGAGCAGCCAGCCCAATCCGATGACCGGCCAGCAGGGCAACATGATCAACACCTCCTCCGACCTGCCAACTCTGTTCAAGGCCTGGGGCATCAGCTACCAAAAAGACATGGTGCTGGCGGACATGAACTACAAAGGCAACCTGCAAGGACGGCTCATGCCGACGGCTCTGCAACTCCCCGGCAAGGCCATCAATCAAGATGACCGTGTGACTTCCGGCCTGCAGTCCTTCACCCTCATCAACGCCGGTGCCTTGAACATCGATCGCAAGGAAGGGCTTGATGTGATCACGCTCGCCACCAGTTCGGAAGCTTCGGAACTCATTGATACGGCTGCGGCTGACAAGCTGCGTCGCGAACCCATGGTGAACTTTACCGCAAGCGGTAAAAAGCAGGTGCTCGGTGTGCGCATTGCCGGCAAATTCAAGACGGCTTTCCCTGATGGCAAGCCTGCGGCTCCTGCGGGACCCAAAGAGACTGGCGGACCTGAGCAGGACGCAAGTGCTCCCGGAGCAGCTGCAGCTGCGGCGAAGGCACCAGAAAAGAAGGCAGACAACTCGCTCAAAGAGTCCAAAGACAGCGAACGCAATGTCATCCTCTTTTCTGACGCCGACATGCTCTATGATGCTTTCTGCCTGCGCCAGGGAGATCTCGGAGTCGGCCTCATCACCACGGGAGGAAACCTGCCCATGCTGCTCAACGCCGTGGAAGTGCTCGTTGGTGGTGGCGACCTCATTCAGGTTCGCAATCGCAAGTCTCCGGTCCGCCCTTTCACCAAGTTGAAGGAGATGCGTGAGACAGTTGAGGAAAAATATCGCCCACAGCTGATCGAGCGGGAGAAGGAACGTCAGGTGCTGGCGGAAAAGCTCAGCAAAGCACGGCCTCAGCTCGACCTCAAGAAGGGTGCGCTGATCGTGGATCAGGCCACCATGAACAACATCAAAGAGATGGAGAAAAACTCGAAGATCATCGACAAGGAAGTGCGGAACATCCGCAAGGAGGTCAACAAGGAGGTGGAGTTCCGCAAGACCCTGATCAAAACCATCAATGTCCTCGTCGTGCCTCTTTTGGTGGGGATGGTGGGCCTTGTTTTCGCCATGCAACGCCGGACCCGCACAGCGGCGGCTTGATTTTCATTTAATAACTCGTTTTTAGCACCCGTTTTTTCCTCAACGCCATGAAGAAGATCGTCATCCTTTTGGTTTTACTCGTCGTCATTGCCGGGACTGCCTATGTTCAGTCCAACAAGCGCAACTCTCGTCTGAATCGCTCCGTAATCAACGTGAAGTCGCGGGAGCTGTTGTTCCCGGAATTCGACATCAACGGCATCAAAAAAATCCGCATCAAGGAGGACAAGTCTGAGGCTACCCTCGCTGTCCAGAATGACACCTGGGTCGTCCTTGAGCGTTCGGGGTATCCAGTGGAGAAAGAAAAGCTTCAGACCGCGCTGCTGAGCCTCAAGTATGAAAAGATCAAAGGTGGCCGTCACATCGGCAAAGATTCCTGGGGCAAGGTGGGTGTGAATTCTCCAGGAAACGCCACAGCCTCGGGCGTGGGTACCCTCGTCGAGTTGTTCGACGAGAAGGATGTTGTGAAATACTCCTTTGTACTGGGCGGGCAGGTGAACAGCTCAGGAGGGTCCAACAATGATCAGATGCAAATGTTCGGCGGCCCTAAAGGCAACCGCTTCATCCGCCTCCAAGGAGAGGACACCATCTGGGAGATCAACGACCAACTGCCTGATCTGGTGACAAAGCCAGACGCCTGGTTGGCGAAAGGCTTTTTTGATGTGCAGAGGCTGAAGTCAGTCGAAGTCACCGCTGCAAAACCGGCTGACTCATGGAAAGCCACCCGCGCAGATGACAAGGCAGATTTCACTCTCGATGGCGCCGGACCCGGTGAAAGCATCGACGCAGGCAAGGTCTCGCTTGGCTCCCTCCTCTCCAGCTCCACCTTCAATGACGTGCTCAGCAAAGACAAAGCCGCCGCCACCATGAAGGACGCAGTGAAGGCAAAGCTTGTCACTTTTGACGGCTTCACCTACAACGTCCAGGCAGTAAAGCAGGCCGGGCAGGGGGATGGAGACAAATACTACCTCACCATGAGTGTCAGTGCCGACCTTCCTAAGGAGCGCGCCGCCGTTAAGGACGAAAAACCTGAAGATAAAAAGAAAAACGACGAAGCTTTCGCCGAAGAAAAGAAGAAGCTGGAAGAGAAACTGGCCAACGAGAAGAGATTCGAAGGCTGGGTCTATGAGGTCACGGAGTACACCGTCAGCAGCCTTTTGAAAAAGCGCTCTGAAATACTCGCAGCACCTTCGCCAGCGAAGCAGCAGTCTCCTGCCGCAGGTGGCAATTCCAGTCCTTCTGGGCTGCCCGATATCAAGAAGATGATTCCCGGCCTGAACATGGTCCAGCCTCCAGCCGCGCCAAGCAGCTCTGCGGCTCCCGCCGTTCCAGCGGCGAATCCCGCCCCTCCCATCAGCACGACTACGCCTGCTGTGCCACTGCCTGCAGCTCCCAAGACCGAGCTCAAGCCGGCCCCGGCTCCTGATGCCAATCCCGTCACGGGCGAAAAACCCGCCAAGCCAGCTGCAGACAAACCGGCAGAACCCGCCAAGCCAGCGGCTGACTCCCCGAAATAAGCTGAAGCAGCAGACTGTTCCAACACGGAGTGATGCCATGCATCACTCCGTTTTTTTTGCATGCTAGCAGCCCGGCTGGTGAATGGTGAGGCAAAGCTGTCAGACAAGTCTCCGCATTCTCAGGATGGGGATGCCACTTGCTCTTCCCAACGCGCCAGCAGCCACAGCACATCTGACAAACGGTTGAGGAAGCGGATGAGCTCCTCATTGGGCAGATGATCGGCCGTGCCTTGCAGGTCGATGACGTTGCGCTCGGCACGGCGGCAGGCGACGCGGGCGAGATCTGCATAGGCACCACTCATCACACCGGCTTCGCCGGGCAGCGCCCAGCCTTTGAACTTGAGCGCGCCACCAGCCTCCAGCTTTGCCACCCACTCATCCAGCCAGTCGACGTTCGTGGTGGAAATGCGATCGGGATGAGTGGCTGCATAGCGGCTTTCTTCGCCAGGCGGTGTGGCCAGCTCTCCCATGAGTTCAATGAGCCAGCGCTGCACCTTGGGTACTATTTGCTGTGTCTCCTCGCGTGCAGCGGCGATGCGCAGGGGGCCTAGTGCGGCGTTCAGTTCATCCACTGCACCAAGGGCATGGACACGTGGATGGGATTTGGCGAGACGACAGCCAAACAGCAAGTCGGTCTGGCCTTGGTCTCCTTTGCGGGTGGCGATGGACATGGGAAGAGAGCTACGAATTCAGAAGCGGTAAGGACGGATGAACGCGTTCATTCGTCAGGGAAGCTGCTGGGTGGTGGTTCGTGAGGAGGTGCAACTAGGGCGGGAACTGGTGGCGCAAGGCTGATTGTTTTTCCTTTGCGGCATGAGCGTACGGTCCAGCCAAACAGCAGGGCCAGCAGGAGCAAGGCGGCCAGGCGTGCGGAACGTGTGGGTAGCATGTGACGTGGTGCTGTTTCAGCCGCCTTTGGCCTGCCTGCGGCGATCCACTTCCCGGCTGGCTCGTTCCAAAGTGAGCAGCTCCTCAGCCGTGAGGCTGTCTTTGCCGTGCAGGTTCATTTTATCCAGCAGGGGATTCACCACCTCCTCCATCCAGGCTTCCACTGAGTCAAACTGCCGCTGTGTGGCCAAGGGAACCGTGTCGATGTCGAGTTCGCTCGCCGGCCGGACACGGGTGCGCGCCATGGCCGGTTTGCGTGGCTGCTGGTACTGTGCCGGCTGCCACTGGCTGGCGTAGGTCAGAGGTCTGCCGCCATAGCCGAGGCTGCGTGCATAAAACCAGCCCAGTGCAGCACCGCCAAGATGGGCAAAGTAAGCGATCTGCATCCCTTCGGGCAGGATATGAAACAGGATGCCCGCCAGGCCAAAGACCAGCTGGATGATGAACAGGCCCTTGGCCAGTGTCCAAAGACGCAGCTGCACAGGAATGATGAAGTAGATGACCGCAGTGATTTTTTCATCCGGCATCACCACCGCCAGCGCCATGAGCAGACCAAAAACCGAAGCCGAGGCACCCACGAGTGGCGTGGTCATGTCGCCTGTCACAAAGCCGTTCACGGCCATCTCCGTGGCTGCTCCTACGACGCCGGAAAAAATGTAGATCAGGGTGAAATGGCGGCTGCCAAACAGCTGCTGCACCCCGCGCCCGGCGAACCACAGCATCATCATGTTCACAGCAAAATGTACTTCGCTGCCATGAACGAACATGTAGGTGAACAGTGTCCAGAGATTACCATGCATCAGTTCGTGCACACTCACACCGCCCAGCGGCATGTACTTCTCCCCCGTCAGGGGGTGCCGGACCCAGCCGGTGTCAAACACGAACTGCATGACAAACACCGCGATATTGATCCCAAGGATTACGTGGAATGCCGTAAACTCCCGCACCATTCCGGCAACGGAACGTGGCGGTCCTTCACGCATGTAGTCGCGGTCGTACAGGGACATGGGCTGAATGTGCCCGTCTGTGCGTCCTGTGCGAGGTTTTTTTCGCGTTGGCGATGACAAGCGCCGACGCTTCGGTTACGCTTTTCTTACAGTATGAAATCGTCTTCTGAATCCCTGCTCGACGCCGTATCTCAAAGTGGGGCGCATGACGCCGCTGATCTGCTGGAGCAAGCCTCGGGCGAGGACGCCGCCAAGGTGCTGCAGCAGCTGAACCCCATGGTGGCTCAGCACGTGCTCGAGGAAATGCAGGATGAACCGCGGACTGCCGCCATGACGTTTGTCCCTCTGCAAAAGGCCAGGCAGTGGGCCAGCAACCGCGAACATCCCGAAGACAGTGTCGGTTGGTTGATGGAGGAGCCGGTTGCCGTGTTCCGCCCTGACGCAAGCGCACGCGACACCATTGAAGAGGTGCGCAAGCTGGCGAAGAAGGCCTTTATCACCTACGGCTACATCACGGATGAACAGGGCTGCTTGCTCGGTCTTCTTGTGATGCGCGATCTTATGCTCGCCGAGCCGGATGCCAGGCTCGAGGACGTGATGGTGAGGAATCCCTTCAAGCTCGATCCCAATATGGAGCTGACCGAGGCGATGAAGATGGTCGTGAACAAGCACTACCCTGTCTATCCTGTGTGCAGCAAAGACGGCATCCTGCTGGGCCTTGTGCGCGGGCAGACCCTGTTCGAAGCTAGGGCCATCGAAATCAGTGCCCAGGTCGGCTCGATGGTGGGGGTGGAAAAAGAAGAGCGACTTTCCACACCACTGCTGCGCAGCCTGCGTTTCCGCCATCCATGGCTCCAGATCAATCTCGTCACCTGCTTCATCGCTGCGACAGTTGTCGGGGTGTTTGAAGGGACGCTCGGTCGCCTCGTGCTGCTCGCCGCGTTTCTGCCGGTGCTTGCCGGACAGTCCGGCAATACGGGATGCCAGGCGCTTGCGGTGACCTTGCGTGGCATGACGCTGGGTGATCTGAAACCGGGAGATGAACGCCGGCTCGTGATCAAGGAAGGTTTGCTAGGTTTGTATAACGGCATGCTCGTCGGCATTTCCGCCGGCCTCGGCATGGGGATCTATGCACGCATGAATCACAATCCCAACGCGCTCATGCTGGCGTTTGTGGTGTGGGTCGCGATGACTTTCAGCTGCGTCGTCAGCGGCTTGAGCGGCGCGTTGATTCCGCTGCTGCTGAGAAAATTTGGCGCTGATCCAGCCACCGCATCCAGCATCTTCCTCACCACCGCCACAGATGTGATCAGCATGGGCACCTTTCTCGGACTCGCGAGCTTGCTGGTGCCATGATCATTTGGAGCAGGGAAGAGTGGAGGCAGCGCATGCACGAGCATGCTGCACGCGTCGCTGCACACGCTGACGCTTTCGTGGACCGCCGCAGTCGTGACGCGAAACATCCGGTGCATGACTTTCTCTTCACCTACTACAGCTTTGCGCCTGCGAAGCTCAAGCAGTGGGTGCCGCCTTTCGATGTGGGCTTGGAAGTCACCAGCGCTGATCTCGAAGCGTACCCATGGTTGCAAAGGGAACGGTTCATTTGTGAAAAGGGACTGCTGCATGTGGACGCAAGGCGCTTCATGCAGCGCGAACGCGAATTCGCCGCCTGGGTGGCCATGCTTTGCACACGCATTCTCGGCAGGGCAGGGAGGTTCACCTGCTTCGGGTTGCATGAGTGGGCCATGGTGTACCGTCAGTCGGTGCAGCAGGTGCGGCATCAAGGCTATGAACTGCGTCTGCCACCGCATGAACTCGCCGCTTTTGTCGAATCTCTTCCTGTGTGCTGCTCACACTATGATGCGTTTCGTTTTTTTACTCCGGATGCACGGCCATTGAATGTCCTGCAACCCACGCTCGATTCTCGTCCTGATCTCGAGCAGGCCGCCTGCCTGCATGCGAACATGGATTTGTACAAATGGTCTTCCAAGCTCTGGCCCTGGACCGGCTCCGATTTGATTGGCGAGTGTTTTGAACTGGCGCTCAAAGGCCGGGATCTCGACATGCGTGCAAGCCCTTATGATCTGAGTTCTATCGGCTACGAACCGGTGAAAATCGAAACGGTGGAAGGCCGCACCCGGTATGAACGCGAGCAGCGCGAGCTGGCGGCGCAGGCTGCGGAATTGAGAAGCAGGCTGCTCAAACAGTGCTCAGCGCTCTCACAGATTGTCGTTGCTCATCCGCCGCCCCACTTCCTCGCAAAGACCGATGAATGTGCGCTCGGGCAGGTTTAGCGGGCGGTTCTTCAGGGTTGAGACAATCCAGCGGCGTTTGAGTTTAGCTTTCGGCAGCGGCAGTGCGATCAACTGCCCGGCTTCGATCTCGGCACGCGCAATCCAGCGTGCGGCAATTGCCACGCCGATGCCCAGCTTGGCCAGTTCCACCGTGGCCTCGGAGCTTCCAAGTTCGATGAAGGAGCTCAGGCGTACACCGTTCTTGAGAAAGTATTCCTGAATCATCGAGAAGTTCATGCTGTTGCGGCTTGCAACAATGAATGTCTCGTTCGCTGCATCCTTCAGCTTTGGCCGTGTTTGAGCCCAGCGGTGCAGCGGAGAGACGAGGAACTCCAGTTCGTCATCAAAGATGGCGTGGCAGTTCATGCGCGAAACATCGAGCGGACGCAAGCTGACTGCGAGGTCGATTTCGTTGCTCACCAGCCGCTCGATCGTGTCCGGGGTTTCTCCACAGGTGACCTTGATCTCGTAGAGCGGGAAGGACTCCTTGAACTCACGAAGCACAGTGGGCAGAATGAACTGCGCTGCCGCCGTGGTGCAGCCGATTTTCAATTTGCCACGCGGCATCTGATCCAGCGTTCCGAGCACTGCGCGTGCATGGCTCATGGACTGTAGAATCGTCTCTGCATGGGGCAGCAGTTCGCGCCCTGCATGCGTGAGGTGAACGTGCTTGCCCTGGCGGTGAAACAGCCGGCTGCCAAGGTCTGTCTCCAGGGACTTGATGGCGTGGCTGACAGCGCTCTGCGTGAGGTGCAGTTCGCGTCCGGTTTGCGTGAAGCTGCCGCTGCGTGCCAGGCGGACGAATGCGCGGAGCTGTCGGGTGTCGATGGCTTGATCCATGAATGCTATTCATACATCTATTGAAAAACATTGCGCTTTGTTTCTGGCGAAATTCTGGCACGTGGCTCGGCTGATGCTGATAGAGAGGGCATGCAGCAGCTCTCCACAGTTCCAAAATCCACTTTAGCCGGGGTCGTTCAGCCAGTTCGCATCGGGTTCATTCCCTTGGTTGATTGCGCCCCATTGCTGGTGGCCAGGAAGATGGATCTGTTCCGCAAGCACGGTGTGCATGTCGAGCTGAGCTGTGAGGTTGGCTGGGCCACCATCCGGGAAAAGTTGCTCTACGGCCAGCTGGATGCGGTGCACGCCATCGCCGGTCTGGCGCTGGCCATGCGTCTCGGGATCAGCGGTCCACCATGTCGGGTGGTAGCTCCCTTTGTCTTCAATTTGCATGGCAACGCGATCACCCTCAGCAAGGATCTGTGGAACCGCGGCGTGCGTGATGCCGCCAGCTTGAAAAAGCTCATTCGCAGCGCCTTCAGCCGCCGCTTCACCTTTGGCATGGTGTCCCGCTATTCCTCCCACAATTTCCTCCTGCGCCAGTGGCTCCTGGCGGGCGGCATTGATGTCGAAAAAGACGTGCGCATCGTCGCGCTGCCGCCCACGCAAATGGCTTCCAGTCTGGCGGCAGGTCTCATTGATGGTTACTGTGTCGGTGAGCCTTGGAACTCTTATGCCGTTGAGCAAGGTATCGGCTGGATCGCTGCCACCAGCGAACAGCTTGCGCCCGGGCATCCTGAAAAGGTTCTGCTCACCACCGAGCGCTTTGTCAGTGCTCATGCTGGAGAGTCTCAGGCGATCATCAATGCCTTGAAAGAGGCCTGTGAGTTCTGTGATTCCAAGGAAAACCGACCTGATGTCGTGCGGGTGCTTGCCGAGAGCGGCTACTTCACCGGGAGCGAGAAAATCCTGAAACGCTCGCTGGTTGGTCCGCTGGATCTTGGCTTCGACAAATCCTTGGAAGTCACGGATTTCCACATCTTTCACCGACGTGAAGCCAATGCCCCCCTGAGTGAGCGCGGACGCTGGCTGCTCGATCAGTTCATCGCCCACGGTCTGCTGAGCAGCAGTCAATACTCCGATGCCGCCACCGCATTGCACGAAGCGTGGACTGCCGAACTTCAATTTCCCAAAGCTAAAGCCGCCGCAAGCAACGCCCCCAAACCTGCCAAATCCCACAAACGTTCACAACTCGCCAAATAATGAAATCTGCATCTTCTCTTACCCGCCGCTCCATCATGCGCACCGGCGCCACCGCCGGTCTTGGCGCTCTGTTCTCCGGTCTGCCTCAGGGCTGGATCGGCTCCGCCTATGCCGATGATTCTCCTGAGTCTCCCGACATGAAGTTTGGCATGATCGCCCTTACCGACTGCTCCAGCATTGTGGTGGCCCACGAAAAAGGACTGTTCAAAAAATACGGGATCAATTCCACCGTCAGCAAAGGCGCCAGCTGGGCGGCGATCCGTGATTCACTGAATAATGGCGACATCCAAGCCACGCACATGTTGCTCGGCATGCCGATCGCCAGCACGATGGGCCTCGGCGGCGCGCCAAAGAAGGCGATGATCGCGCCGTGGATCATCAACCGCAATGGTCAGGCCATCACGCTTGCCAACACTTTCAAAGGCAAGGTCAGCGACGATCCTAAGGCGCTGAAGCCCTTCGTGGATGAGGCCAAGGCAAAAGGTAATCCGCTGACTTTCGCCATGACGTTCCCACCGGGAACGCATGCGATGTGGATTCGTTACTATCTTGCCGCTGGCGGCATCAATCCTGGCGATGCCGCAGGCGCTGGTGCAGATGTGTCTCTCATCACGGTGCCGCCGCCACAGATGGTGGCGAACATGAAGGTGGGTAAAATGGACGGTTTCTGTGTGGGTGAACCTTGGAATGCGAAGACCATCGCCGAGGACATTGGTTACACCTCCATCACCACACAGGGGATCTGGAAAGATCATCCAGAAAAAGTCTGCGCCTTCACCGAAGAATTTGCCGCGAAGAATCCGAAGACCGTCAAAGCAGTGCTCAAGGCGCTGCATGAGGCCAGTGTCTGGCTCGACAAAATGGAGAACCGCGAGGAGCAGGCCAGCATCGTCAGCGCCGCGACCTACATCAACTGCCCCCCCGAGGCCATCCTTGGGCGTCTGCAAGGCAAGTACAACATGGGAGATGGCCGCAAGTTCAAAGATCCCAACTACATGATCTTCAGTGATCGTAACTGCAACTACCCGCAGGCCAAGTATGCCAAGTGGTGGCTCACGCAACTTCGCCGCTGGGGCTTTGTGGATGGCGCTCCTGATTACGAAGGCGTGGCAAAGCAGGTCATGCGCTCGGACATTTACGAAGAGGCCATGAAGGAAATCGGTTTCGTTCACGGGGGGGGCGATGAAAAGCCCGAAACGCTTTTCGACGGTGTCACCTTCGATCCGAAGACCGACCTCGAAGCCTATGCCGCATCATTCGCGGTGAAGACTCTCAAAGCTTAACCCCAGACCGCATAGCCGCATTATGCACCTGATCCAACGCTTCAAACTCGACTCCATCATCCTGCCGTTCGGCGCGATCTTGGTCTGCTGTCTTCTCTGGTATCTCATTGCCGGAAAGTCCGTCATCACTGAAAAGATTGATGACTTTGGTGACAAGATCAAAGTCACGAAACGTGCAGGCCTCTCCGCTGATCTCCCGACTCCAGTCGAGACTTGGACGGCAAGCAAGCTCTACATCACGGAGCCGTTTGCCAAGCGTGGAGAGTTGGATCAGGGTATTTTGCGTTTTACCTGGATGTCGCTGGTGCTGGTGGTGCAGGGCTACTTCATTGCGCTCGTCATTGGGACGCCGATTGGCTTCTGCCTCGGTCTTTCGAAGAAGTTTGCGACAGCCTTTGATCCCATCATTCAAGTGCTGCGTCCGGTTTCGCCACTCGCGTGGCTGCCCCTGGGCATGATTCTCTTCAGCGGTGTCAAAATCGTGAACGGGGATGGCCGCACCACTTTTGGTGCCTCGGATGCCGCTGCTCTCTTCACCATCGCCATCTGCGCCATGTGGCCCACTGTCATGAACACCGCCGTCGGTGTGCGCGCTGTGCCACAAGATTACCTGAATGTGGCCAAGGTGCTCAAGCTCTCCAGATCGAAGACTCTCTGGAAGGTGCTCGTCCCAGCGACACTGCCTTACATGTTCACCGGCTTTCGCCTGAGCCTCGGCATTGCCTGGCTGGTGATCGTGGCGGTGGAAATGCTGACCGGCAGGCCCGGTGTGGGCGGCTTCCTTTGGCAGCAATACAACGCCAACAGCTACGCCCACATCATCCTTTGCATCCTCACCATCGGCGTCGTCGGCTACGTGCTCGATCGCCTGATGAGTGTCGTCGAATCGCGGTTCAAGACCGCTTAATCCTTAACTCTGATCCAGATATGCCGCTTATCGAAATCAAAGGTGCCTCCAAAGGCTTTGGGCTTCCGGGCAGTCGCACGGAAGTGCTCAAGAACATCAATCTCTTCGTCGAGGAAGGGGAGTTTGTCGTCATCGTTGGGTATTCGGGGTCGGGTAAATCGACGCTGATCAATCTGCTTTCCGGACTGGTCAAACCTGACACCGGAATGGCCCTAATCGAGGGGAAGGTGATCACGGAGCCGGGGCCCGATCGTGGCCTGGTTTTCCAAAATTACTCTCTGCTGCCCTGGCTCACAGTGGAGGAGAACATTGCGCTCGCTGTCGAGGAGGTCTTCAAAGACTGGACTCCAGAGCAGCGCAAAGAGCACATCGCAAAACACATTGCCATGGTGAAGCTCAGCCATGCGGCACACAAGCTGCCCAAGGAACTCTCCGGCGGCATGCGCCAGCGCGTTTCGGTTGCACGCACGCTGGCCATGAACCCCAAAGTGCTGCTCATGGACGAACCCCTGAGCGCGCTGGATGCACTCACCCGCGCCCAGCTTCAGGATGAGATCAGCGACATCTGGATGCAGAATAAAACGACCGTCATCTGGATCACCAATGACCCCGACGAAGCCATCCTGGTGGCGGACAAAGTAATTCCTTTGCTGCCCACCTCGCCCGCGACGCTCGGTGAGACGATGATCGTGGACATTGAGCGGCCGCGTGACCGCAAGGCGATCAATCATGATCCCAAATTTAAAAAACTGCGTGCCGAACTCATCAGCACCCTGCTGGACGCCAAAGGCCGCAACAAGGTGAAGTCTTCAGTGCAAATCAGCCTGCCTGACATCCTGCCCGAAGACCTCACCTACACCAACTCGCTGCAGTTTCTCAATCGCAGCGGACCGAAGCGTCGCAGCGACAACAAGCGTGAAGAAGTGGAGGTGGCAGCATGAGCGCTATTCTCCCCATGCTCGAACTGGATCGTCTGAGGAAGACCTACGACACCCCGAAGGGGCCGATGACGATCGTCAAAGACTTCAATCTCAAATTGAAGGAGGGCGAGTTTGCCACGCTCATCGGTCACAGTGGCTGCGGCAAGAGCACCGTGCTCATGATGGTCGCTGGCTTGAGCGATCCCAGCCAGGGGAACATGATCCTTGCCGGTCGTGAAGCCAGCGGTCCCGGTCCGGATCGTGGCATCGTGTTTCAGTCGCCCTGCCTGCTGCCATGGATGACGGCCTTTGAAAACGTCATGCTCGGCGTGAATCAGGTGTACTTCACCGCCAGCAAAATGGAGCGGCGGCAGATGGCGGAGTATTACCTCACCATCGTTGGTCTTGGCGATGCGATGCACAAGTATCCCGGTGAACTCTCCCAAGGGATGCGCCAGCGCGTAGGCATTGCCCGTGCGTTTGCCCTGCAGCCCAAGATGCTGCTGCTCGATGAGCCTTTTGGCATGCTGGATTCACTCACGCGCTATGAGTTGCAGGAGGTGCTTCTGGAACTGTGGCGCCGCAACCGTATCACCACACTCATGGTCACGCATGATGTGGATGAGGCCATCTTCCTCTCTGACCGCGTCGTGATGATGACGGACGGACCCGAGGCGGAAGTCGGTGATATTTTGCAGATCCCCTTCGAGCGCCCACGCAACCGCAAACAGATCATGGAAGATCCGCGCTATTACGAGCTGCGCGAGCGCCTCATCACCTTCCTCAACGACAAATCACACATCCGCCCCAGCCGCGATCCGAAGTTTGTCCCGTCTCCAGACATGGCCGCCGAACTGGCCACCCATGCCGCCCCTTTCCCTGCAGCCGCCGCTTAGCCGAATCAACAACGCACCCCTCCCATACCCACATGAAAAGGCTACTTACGCTTTTGCTCGCGACTTCATCGCTCGCACTCGCCCAAACTCCCGCTCCGAAAACCACGGCTCCCGCCCCAGCGCCTGTCCCAGGCTTCACGCTGGCTCCTCCTCCGCCCACCTACGCTCCCATGAAAATGGGCAAGCTGACGGTCGATGTGCAGGAAAAGATGCGCTACGAGATCCGAGACAACAACTTTGACTTCAACGGCGCCGTCAACAGTCCGCAGGACGCTGCCTGGCTGCTCCAGCGTTTTCGTCTCGGACTTGGGTATGATTTGAATCCATGGCTCAAGCTCTATGTCCAAGGGCAGGACGTGCGTGAAATCGGCGGCAGCCGGGCGCGCCAGATCGGAGTGAACGGGGCTGAAGGCGATGATGTCTTTGATGTTCTCAAGGCCTACATTCAGATCGGAAATCTCAAAAAGGGATTCAGTTCTGTTCTTGGCCGCCAGTTCCTCTCCTATGGCGATCAACGTCTCCTGGGGCCGCTGGAGTGGGCGAATCAAGCTCGCACCTTTGACGCTTTTAAGTTTCGCTACACCGCGAGCAAGTGGTCCCTCGATCTTTTCACCGCCAGCCCGGTGAATTTTGCCAACAATAAATGGAACAAGTCGGATTTCATTGATCAATCTGATCATCGCAATGCCTTCATGAGCGGGGCCTACATGAGCACTCTCTTTGTGCCCTTCAACACCACCACGGATTTCTATGTGTTTCACAACCGCGATGATGGTACGGCAGCTTTCGGTGCGCCGATCGGTTCGACAAGTTTTGTCACTCTGGGTACGCTCTGGAAAGGTGATCCGAAGAAGCTGCACGGCTTCGACTATGACACCGAGATGGACTTCCAAACGGGCAAGGTGGGGGGACGCTCTCTCACCGCTTATGCTGGCCACTGGGGGGCTGGTTACAACTGGCTGAAGCACGCATGGAAACCGCGTTTTGGCCTGCAATACAACTATGCCAGCGGTGACGGTGATCCGAATGACGGCAAGATCGGCACCTTCCAGAACCTGTATCCGACGAACCACATGTTCTATGGCTATATGGACACCACGGCCTGGATGAACGTGCACAACTCCCAGGTGAACTTCAGCTTCATGCCGACGCCCAAGATCAAAGTGATGCTGGACTACCACCTCTACTGGAACGCCAACAATGCCGATGCCTGGTATCGCGCCAATGGTGCCACCAGGGTGCGCCCGCTCAGCACTGCCGCCAACAACGCCAGCAGTTTCCGCGGCCAGGAGTTTGACATCACCATGAGCTACAAGCTCAATCCACATGTCGGGTTTCTGACCGGCTACAGCTACTTCATCGCTGGTGATTACTTGAAGCAGACCGGCGCGGGAAGCGATGCGCAGTTTGGCTACGTGCAGGTGCAGATCGATTTCTAATTGCAATTATTCTCAAGCCGCTCTGACAGATGAAAATCGTTCCTCTCATTCCCGAAAATGCACCCTTCAGTGTGGAGCAGCGTGCCTGGTTGAATGGGTTCCTTGCTGGAGTCCTCAATCGTGGCTCTGCCGCCAGTGGTGCCGCACCTGCGGAATCAAAACGACCTTTGCTCATCGCCTTCGGCAGTCAGAGTGGGAATGCGGAAAGTTTGGCCAAGCGGCTGGCCAGGGAAGCATCGGGTCGGGGTTTTGCAGCGCGCGCTGCAGGCCTCGACTCGCTGCAACCGGCCGACCTTGTCAAAGAACAAAACGTCCTTCTCATCACCAGCACCTGGGGGGAAGGGGACATGCCCGACAACGCCGTGTCCTTTTGGGACAGCCTCAATCAAAATGGCAGCAGCCCGAAGCTGGATGGTGTCCAATACAGCATTCTGGCATTGGGTGACAAAAACTACGGTGACACCTTTTGCCTGGCCGGCAAGAAGCTCGACACGCGTCTCGCCGAACTGGGCGCCAAGCGCATTGTTGACCGGGTTGATTGCGATGTGGAATTTGATGACCTCGCAAAGAAGTGGAGCGCCAATGCTTTCACTGTTTTGAGCGGAGATTCCGCAGCAGCATCTGCAGCTGTCATTACGGCAGCTGAGGAAGAAGAGGCGGGCTATAGCAAAAAGAAGCCGTTCCCTGCCAAACTCATTGCCAACGTCCCGCTCAATACTCGAGGGAGCAGCAAAGACACCCGGCACATTGGTTTCTCGCTCACTGGCAGCGACCTGACCTACGAGGTCGGAGACGCGCTGGGTGTGTTCGTGCAAAACTGCCCGGAAGTGGTGGATGCAGTCATCGCTGCGCACGCCTTTGATCCGCTGGCGGTGGTGGCTCTGCCCGATGGTGGCAGCGCACCGCTAAGGGATGCGCTCATCAAGCACTACGAGGTGAGAAACCTTTATGGAAAAGGGCCTGAGGCCAATCTGACGCTTGCGGCGTTCATGGAAAACCTGCGCAAGCTGCAGCCTCGCCTCTACTCCATCGCTTCAAGCATCAAGAAGCATGAGAATGAAGTCCATCTCTGCGTCGCGGCGGTCCGCTACAGCACCGATGGCGTGGCTCACAAAGGCGTCGCTTCCACCTTCCTCGCGGATCGTCTGCCACTCGAAGAGACCACAGGCATCTACTTCCATGCAGCAAATCATTTTCGCCTGCCAGCAGATCTTGCAAGACCCGTCATCATGGTCGGGCCAGGGACGGGCATCGCGCCATTCCGTGCTTTCCTCGAAGAGCGTGAAGCGACACAGGCTTCGGGAAAAAACTGGCTGTTCTTCGGAGATCAAAAGCGCGCCAGCGACTTCCTCTACCACGACCAGATCATTGACTGGGTGCAACAAGGGCACCTCACGCGGCTGGACACCGCGTTCAGCCGTGATCAGGAAGAAAAGATCTACGTGCAAACCCGCATGCTGCAGGCCGCCACGGAACTCTGGCAATGGCTGGAGGAGGGGGCGCACTTCTATGTGTGTGGTGATGCCAAACGCATGGCCAAAGATGTCGATGATGCGCTGCACCGCATCATCCAAACCGCCGGTGGCAAGACGACCGAGGAGGCCGCCGCCTACGTCAATCAAATGAAAATGGAGAAACGCTATGCCCGCGATGTCTATTGAACCACCTACAGCCGCACTGCCGATGAACACCGACTTTTCCGGAGAGCAGAAGCGCTACCTCGAAGGGTTTTTTGCCGGCATCGCCGCAGGCGGCGTCTCATTCGGTGATCTGGCTCCCGTTCCTGCTGCTGCGCCCGTGGGGCCTGCATTGGATGACCTGACCAAGGAGGAGCGCATCAAGCGTGAGCTGCATCCTTTCGATGCCATCGAGCAGCTCGTCATGGATGCACGGTGGAATTCCAAGCCCGAGCCGGAGTCAGTGTTTCGCTACAAATGGAACGGTCTTTTCTGGCTCAATCCCGTGAAGGACGGCTACATGTGCCGGCTGCGCATCCCTGGCGGTATCGTGAAGAGCTATCAGCTTCGTGAACTGGCTGCCATCGCCCGCGAACTGACCACCGGCTACATTCAGATTACAACGCGGAACAATTTTCAGATTCGCCTCATCGAGCCGAAAAACTGCCCCGAAGTGCTGCGTCGCATCCAGGGCTGCGGACTGCATTCGAAGGGCGCCGGAGCGGACAACATTCGCAACATCACGATGAATCCGTGTGCGGGTTATGATCCGCATGAACTCATCGACGTTCGACCACTGGTGAACGAACTCGCCACGCTCATCATCGCCTCCAAAGAGTTCTACGATCTGCCGCGCAAGTTTAACATCGCCTATGATGGCGGTGGCCTCATCTCTGCGGTGGAGGATACCAACGACATCGGTGCCAGCGCGGTGAAAATTATTGAAAACAGTGAGGGCATCGAGCCGGGTGTGTATTTCCGCATCGCCCTGGGTGGTGTGACAGGGCATCAGACCTTTGCCAGTGACTGGGGTGTGCTGGTAAAACCAGAGCAGCTGAACGATGTCATGGTCGCCTTGCTGCGGGTTTTCATCCAGTTCGGTGACCGCACGAACCGCAAGAAGGCACGCTTCAAGTATGTCATTGAAGACAAGGGCTTGGAAGGTGTGCTTGTAGAAGCTGAGAAGCTGCTAAAATTTAAACTCACCCGCCTCGCACCCACGGCACAGTGCCAGGCGAAGCGTGAGTTCTCTCAGCAGGGGCATTCACACGTCGGTATGTTTCCGCAAAAGCAGGAGGGCCTGGTTTACATCGGTGCCAGTGTTCCCGTGGGGCAGATGACTGCTAAGCAGCTCGACCGCATTGCGGATCTTGCGGACAGCTACGGCTCAGGTGAAATCCGGCTCACGGTCTGGCAGAACCTCATCATTCCGAACATCAAGACGGCCTACGCTGCCACTGTGGCGAAGTCTTTGAAGAAGCTCGGCTTTCCAAGTGAGCAGTCGAATCTCAAAAGCGGCTTTGTGGCCTGCACGGGCAACAAGTATTGCAAGTTTGCTGCCACCGACACCAAGGGACACGCCATCTCCATAATGGAGTATCTCGACAAGCGCGTTAAGCTCGACAAGCCCGTGAACATTCACTTCACCGGCTGCGCGCACTCATGTGCCCAGCACTTCATGGGAGACATCGGCCTGCTCGGCACCAAGGTGAAATCCGAAAGCGGGGAAGGCTACCACATCACCGTGGGCGGTGGATTCGGAGATAATCGCAAGGTGGGACGTCAGGTGTTCAGCGGAGTGGAATTTGAATCGCTCGGCAGCACACTGGAGGCGATGCTTAAAGGCTATCTGAACGGACGCACCGCCGACGAAACCTTCCATTCGTTCTGCAATCGGCACACGGTCGGTCAACTCCAGGAGGTGTTCAGCTCTGAGTCATGATTTGCGATCTGGAGCGCTCGTTCTCAGCTGGCGGCTCTGCCGTCAGCATCATCGACGCAGCGCTTCGCGAGCAGCAGACGCTGCGCACTCCTGTCGCTCTTTTCTCCGACGAATACGATTCTAAATCAGTGCGTGATCGCTTCACGCATCTCATCCCGCTGAGCAAGCCTAACCCCGGTGAGCAGTATGCCTTTGAGGTTAACCTTGACGCCTGTACCGGCTGCAAAGCCTGCGTGGCAGCCTGTCATTCCCTGAACGGCCTCGATGATGGCGAGAGCTGGCGCGACATGGGCCTGCTCGTCGGCACGCGGAAGCAGCCATATCTGCAAACCGTCACCACCGCCTGTCATCACTGTACAGAGCCCGCCTGCGCGGAAGGCTGTCCGGTGCTGGCCTACGACAAGGATGCTGTCACGGGCATTGTGCGGCATTTGGATGACCAGTGCATCGGCTGCAGCTACTGCATTTTGAAGTGCCCGTATGAAGTGCCGAAGTTCAATCTGAAGCGTGGCATTGTGCGGAAGTGTGACATGTGCCAGGGGCGCCTCGCTGAAGGGGAGGCACCTGCCTGTGTGCAGTCCTGTCCCAACGAAGCGATCAAAATCAAGGTCGTGAAACTCGATGCAGTGCCGGACCGTGGCAGCATCATCACGGGTGCGTTTGATTCCAGCTACACGCGGCCTACGACGACTTATCTTTCTTCGAAACCGTTTCCAACATTCGCCAGACCTGCAGATGCGGGCCGGCTGGATCTCGATCATGGGCATGATCCGCTCGCTTGGATGTTAGTTCTCACACAGATGAGCGCCGGGGGCTTCATCGGTTGCGCCTTTGCGATGTGGATGAATTTGATCACCTCGCAGCAGGCTGCCATGACCAGTGCAGCAGCCCTTGTTGTGGGACTTGCCGGGGTGGCTTTGAGCACGCTGCATTTGGGGCAGCCATTAAAGGCCTGGAGAGCGTTTCTTGGCTGGCGCAAATCGTGGCTGTCGCGCGAGATCATGGCCTTTGGTGCTTTACCAGTTGGAGGCCAGGCGATCTTTGCGGCTTGGTGGCTGGGAAATTTTGAATGGATGCGGCTGGCTGTCACCGGTACGGCAGTTGCTGCCGTGCTCGCTGTGTGGTGCTCTGTGATGGTGTATGTGGACACTCGCAGGCCTTTTTGGACACTGACCAACGTCGCCGCCAAGTTCCTCGGCACGATGTTGCTGCTGGGGGGCGTCTTGTGCGCCGTCGTTTGGAGCTGGACCGGCATGGTCATCGCTTCGTGGGCCATGACATTCTCGCTGGTGTGTCGTTGGAGTTTGTCGCTTTGGGAGATTTCCGGTTATCGGCGGGCTTTGGTCGATGAGAACTGTGTCTGGCACAAATCAGCGCGCGTTTTGCAGAAACACCTCTCGAAGCAAATCGAGGCGCGCGGGCTGCTGCTCATCGCAACAGGCTTGTTGATCCCTGTAGTGATCGCCGCTGGGGCCTCGGTGGGGTGGATGTTAAGCTTGTCGTTACTACTGACCTTTGGCAGCCAGTTGTTGGAGAGGCTATATTTCTTCACTGCCGCCGCAGGCTCTAAGATGCCGGGGAACTGACCATGAAAAAACTGCCCGCCATGACTCTGCGCGAATGGGACGGTCCGCTCACGGCCGATCTCGTGCGTGAGCCCGCCAGGTTTGGCCTGGGGCAGGTGCCATCACATCTGCTGCCGGATGCAACGACGAAGGCGATCTGCGGCTTCTGTTCCACCGGTTGCGGTCTTAAAATCCATCTCAAAGATGGTGCAGCAATCAATCTCACGCCGGATCCCGACTATCCGGTCAATCTCGGTGCCGCGTGCCCCAAAGGCTGGGAGGCACTCAGCGTTCTCGACGCGCCGGATCGTGCCAGAATGCCGCTGCTGCATGGCAAGGAGGTCGATTGGGACACCGCGTTGCGTTATTTCTGCGACCAAATGCGCAGCATCCTGAATAAGCACGGCCCAGAGGCTGCCGCCTATCTTAGCACCGGACAGATCATGTTTGAGGAGATGGCCTTTCTGGGCGCACTGGCAAAGTTTGGCATGGGCATGATCCATGGAGATGGCAACACGCGCCAGTGCATGGCCACCGCCGTGGCCGCCTACAAGGAGAGCTTTGGTTTTGATGCGCCGCCTTTCACGTATGCAGACTTTGAAGAAAGCGATGTTCTCGTCTTCATCGGTGCCAATCCGTGCATCGCGCATCCCATCATGTGGCAGCGTGTGCTGCGGAACAAACGCCAGCCTGTGATCATCGTCGTTGATCCCCGGACCACGGAGACGGCCATGGCCGCCACTCAACATTATGCCATCAAACCCAAAAGCGATCTCACGCTGCTCTACGGTCTCGCCCATCTCATCATCCGCGACGGCGACGTTGACACTTCCTTCGTGGAGCAGCACACCAGTGGCTTTGATGACTTTCAGCGCTTCCTCACAGACTTCCATCCGGCGCGTGTCTCGCAGGAGACAGGCATTAGTGTGCATCGCCTCGTTCATTTCGCGCAGACCATCATCTCTGGCACGCCGCGTGTCTCGTTCTGGTGGACGATGGGAGTGAATCAAGGACATCAAGCCACACGCACCGCACAAGCCATCATCAACCTGGCGCTGATGACAGGGAACATTGGCAAGCCCGGAACCGGGGCCAATTCCATCACGGGCCAGTGCAATGCCATGGGCTCACGCCTGTTCTCCAACACCACGAATCTTCTTGGCGGGCATGATTTTCGCAATCCACGGCATCGTGAGAAAATCGCGGCCGCCACAGGCATTCCGGTGGAGCGCATTCCCGACCAGCCAAGCCTGGCGTATGATCAGATCATCAAAGCCGCTGACGAGGGCAAAGTGAAAGCCATCTGGTTTGTGGCCACCAATCCGAGCCACTCGTGGATTGATCAAAACGAGATCAACCGCATTCTCGACAAGCTCGATTTCGTGGTGGTGCAGGACATGTACTGCAGCACCGAGACCGCGAAGCGTGCGCATTTGGTGCTGCCAGCCGCAGGCTGGGGTGAAAAGGAAGGCTGCTTCATCAACAGCGAACGCCGCATCGGCTACAGCCCCAAGGTTCGCCGCGCTCCCGGTCAGGCGCTGGCGGATTTTCACATCTTCCGTCTCATCGCCCATTATTGGGGCTGCGATGATTTGTTCCGTGGCTGGAGCAGCCCGGAGGCGGTTTTTCGCGTGCTGCAGCGCTGCACGGAAGATCAGCCCTGTGACATCACTGGCATCAATGGACATGAGATGCTGCGCAAGTCTGGCGGGGTGCAGTGGCCGCTGACCCGGGAGCAACGACCCAAGTTTGACGTTTCCAGTTCAAAAGAGCGCCGCTTGTTTGAGGATGGAAAATTCTTCACTCCCGACAAGCGGGCGAAGTTCATTTTTGATGCCATCGAGGCCGTGCCAGAGCCTCGCTGCAATGAGTATCCGCTGATTCTCATCACCGGTCGTGGCACCAGCGCGCAGTGGCACACGGAGACACGCACCGGCAAGTCCGCCGTGCTGGCGAAGATGATTCCTGAAGAGTTGATGCTGGATCTCAATTCGCAGGATGCTGCCCGTCTCGGCGTGAGTGATGGCATGATGGTGCGCGTCATTTCAAAGCGAGCCGAGCTCAAGGTCAAAGCACGGCTTACCACCACAGTCTCTCCCGGCGAGGTGTTTTTGCCCATGCATGACAGCCGCGTGAATCAGCTCACGCATGCCTCCTTTGATCCGCACAGTCGACAGCCGAGCTACAAGCACTCGGCAGTGCGGGTGGAAAAGTAGCCCAGTTGCGCCGCAACTGGAGTCCTGAAACCGGTTGCGGCGCAACCGGTCAACTTTGCGCTATTCGATTTTTCGCACGGTCAGCAGTTTCAGCGCTGGTTTCCCATCCTCACGAGCTTGAGCGAGGTCCACAGAAAACTCCACCTGCCAGTCGTTCAGTTCTTCTGGATCGATGAGCACCTGGCAGATGCGCCAGGAGGTGTTGTCCTCGCTCGGTTCCACGTAGGTGTGGCGGCCGTTGCGGGCTTCGTTGTCGAGGCGGATGCGCTCATGCTCCGCGTAGTAGGGCTCCATGAGAGCTCCCAGAGATTCGGCGTTGAGTGGGCTGCTGACGGTGCTGACTGCGGCGGCGTAGTTTTCCACGGAGAAGGGGCGCAGGAAGCGGAAGACCTCGGTGCGGATGAGGGCGGTGAATTCTCGTTTGTTGCGTGTGATGTCGGGGGCTTCCGCTGGCTTTTCTTCCTGTTCGTCAGGCTTGAAGTTGGGATCGCGCATGCGCTCCCATTCATCCAGCAGGCTGGAATCTGTGCCGCGCAGCACCCCGGCGATCCAGGCCTCCATTTCCTGCACGGGTTCGGTTTTGAAGTTCTCGGGCACGGTCTGCGCCAGCACCTTGTGTACGCCGGAGAGATGGCGCAGCAGCACGCCCTCGGCGCGGTGCAGTTCGTAGTCGTTGATGTAGTCGCTGAAGGTGCGGAAGTTCTCGAACATCTCGCGGGCGATGCTCTTGGGCCGGATGTTCTCCTGGCCGATCCATGGATGCGCCTCGCTAAAGGCGTTGAAGGTGTTGTAGATGAAGTCGCGGCAGGGTTTCGGGTATTCCAGCTCCTCCAGCTTGGCGATGCGTTCTTCAAACGGCACGCCTTCGTTCTTCATCGCCACCATGGCCTCGTCCTTCACCTGGTCGAGTTGACGGCGCAGGATGATGTCCGGGTTTTCGAGGATGGATTCGCACAGGGTCATCACATCCGCCGCATGGGTGGGCGAGGCCGGATCAATGAGCGCGAGGGTGTCGATGAGATAAAGCGAGAGCGTGTAGTTCAGCGAGAAATCCTCCTGCAGCTCCACATTCAGTCGCAGCTTGGTGCCGTCTGCGGGGCGCTGCACGGTGGGGATGATCTCGATGATCTTGCGCTGCACCAGCGCTCGAAAGAGCTCCCAGGCACGCTTTTCGTGCTGCTTCTTGGCGTTGGTTGTTTCATGCGAGTCGGCAATGAGCTGGCGCATTGCCGCGCAGGCATCGCCCTTGCGGCTGAGCACTTGCAGCAGCATGCCATGCGTGACTTGAAAGCGCGACATCAGCGGCTCCGGCGTGGCGCTTTGCAGCTTTTTGAAAGTGTCTTCATTCCAGCCCACGAAGCCTTCAGGTGCTTTCTTCTTCACCATCTTGCGCATCTTCTTCACATCCCCGGCGGCCTTGGCCTCCATCTTCGCATTCTCCACCACATGCTCCGGTGCCTGGCAGACGACGTAGCCCACGTCGTCATAGCCACGCCGTCCGGCACGTCCGGTGATCTGGTGGAAATCACGCGCGCTCAGCGTGGCCACTTTTTCGCCGCCATACTTGCTCAAGCGCGTGAGCAGCACGGTGCGGATCGGCACATTCACGCCGACGCCTAGGGTGTCGGTGCCGCAGATCACTTTCAGCAGCCCGCGCTGCGCCAGCTTCTCCACCAGCACACGATATTTCGGCAGCAGCCCGGCATGGTGAATGCCCACGCCATGGCTGAGATACTTCTTCACCTCCTTGCCATAGGGACTGGTGAACTTGGCACCCAGCATCGCTTCTTTGATCGATGCCTTTTCTGCGGCGGTGCAGAAGTTCAGGCTCATCAAATCCTGCGCTGCCTGCGCGGCTTCGTTTTGCGTGAAGTGTACGAGATACACTGGCGCTTTGTTGGCCGTCACGAGTTCCTGCAATGTCACATCCACGGACGTCTGCGCATAGCTGAACTCCAGCGGCACCGGGCGTTCATACGCGGCCACCACGGTGGTCTCGGCTTTCGTCAGGTTGGTGAGCTTCTCTTTGAAAAAGTCGGAGCCGCCCATCGTGGCGGACATCAGCAGAAAGCGGGAATCGCTCATGCTCAGCAGCGGCACCTGCCAGGCCACGCCGCGCTCGCGGTCGGAGTAGTAGTGAAACTCATCCATGATGACTTCGCGAAAGGGGGCCTGTGCTCCGTCCCGCAGCGCGTAGTTGGACAGGATTTCCGCCGTGCAGCAGAGGATGGGCGCATTGCGGTTCACCGTGGCATCTCCCGTCGCCATGCCCACGTTGTCAGGGCCAAAGTCTCGGCATAGGGAAAGGAATTTCTCATTCACCAGCGCCTTGATGGGGCAGGTGTACACGGAGCGCCGCCCCTTCGCGAGCGAGCGGAAATGCAGTGCCAGCGCCACCAGCGATTTGCCCGAGCCCGTGGGGGTGTTGAGGATCACGTTGCGATCATCAAACAGCTCCAAAATCGCTTCTTCCTGCGCAGGGTAGAGCTCCAGGTTTTTCTCTGCGACGTAGTCAAGAAACCCCGCCAGCAGCTCGTCATTGGAGCAGTCGGTGGATTTCGGCAGTCGGCGCAGCAGCGGGTGGTCAGTCATCTCCTGCCCATCGCCTGCGACGATCACGCATGCAACCGCCTGACGAGATCAAAACGGGGGCGGGAAGAAACCTGGAGGTGGGCGCATGCCTGGGCGGCCGGGGGGAGCTCCCGGGCCACCACGCCGACCGCGTCCGGGTGGGCCTAAGCCGCCGCCGGGTGGGCCACGGTGTGCAAAGCTGGCATCTGGCGTGCCGGCGAACTGGCGTGGCACATAGGGATACTCATTCGTGAGCACGTAATAATAGGTGCCCTCGGGAAATTCGGGGGTCACTCCAAAGCGACCGTTGCTGGCATCCAGGTCGCCGCTGCCTTCGATGTACTCGTAGTCCTGCACAAAGGCCCCGTCATACTTGCCGCCGGGAGAGCCTGCGGGGCGGGTGCCTGCCTTGATGGCATAGCTGGAATCGAGCTTCTTCAAGGCGCTGTCGCCATCCTTTGCCGTGCTGTAGCCCCAGGGACCATAAATGGGGAAACCATCTGCCGCCCAGCCAATGAGCACCATCTTCGCTTTGTCGCCTGCGATTTTTTCGATCATCCCGTTGGGGATGCCGTGGTAGTGATAGGCCCCGTTGGGCTGTACATGCGCGTTGCTCTCATCAAGTCCGAGATCAATCGCCCCGCCATGAGGCTCGTATTGCCAGCCGCTCGCCGGATTGCCCTGCCACCACTCAGCGGCAAAGGGATCAAAGACAACGCCGTTCACCGCGATGCCGAAAGGCTGCATGTGAAATGGTGCCGGCTTTTCCGCGACCTTCGGATGCAGCGGCACCTTGTAGTCGTAGCTCTGTGGCGCGATCACGTTGGGATTGTGCCGGTTGGGAAACTGACCGGGCATGTGATCGGGAATGCCATTGGCCTGAATGCGGCGGTAATTGTCATCCGTGGTGATCTTCACCTCATTCGGCGGCTGCTTGGATGAAGCGGCGAGGCAGGCGGTCACAAGTACGGTGCTGATCATTTTGATCAGCATGGCAGGAGCGGCAGAGAGGCGGGAAAATCTCATGTCGGGGAGATAACCCCATGGGCACGGGTTCGTTACAAAAAATAATCTGCCACGGGTTCTCTCGATTCCCGCTTGCTTCCGGGGGAGGATTCCGGTTTGCATCCAGTCATGCCGCAGGCCCCACGTTCCAAACCCGCCCGCATCCCGCAGGTCGCCGTTCTTGTCGATACTTCGCGGTCATATGGCCGTGACATCGTGCGCGGCATCCGGCGCTATGTCGCAGAGCACGGCCCGTGGTCGCTGTACCTGGAGCCGCGTGATCTGCGCAGCCGTTTCCCTGACTGGCTCAAAGACTGGCCCGGCGACGGCATTCTCTCCCGCACTGTCGATGCCGCGATGCTGCGCCAGCTCAAGGCGACGAAGCTGCCGGTGATCGAACTCCGCACCACGGTGCTGCCGCATTCATTTCCCTTTGTCGGCATGGACAACCGCATCGTGGGCACGCGGGTGGCGGAGCATTTGCGGAATCGCGGCTTCCAGCGCTTCGCCTGCTATCTGGACACCGCCGAGGCCTTCTTCGTCGAACGCAGCGAGTACTTTGCGCAAACTCTGCGCGCACATTGCTTCGAGTGCTCGCTCTTCAAATCCGG
>CALRWM010000046.1:0-45992 GCA_943371875.1 Prosthecobacter debontii
TCTGCACACGCACATCCCGCTTCAAGGCACGCGCTGTTCGTCGTATATGCTCGATCATTGCCAGCCACTGCTCCGGCGAGTCATGCGCACAGTTGATGCGGACACAGGATGCCCCGGCTTCTATGAGGTTGCGGCACCAGATCGGATCGGTTGCCGCTGTTGCTGGCAGCGTCACCATGATCCGCACCTTGGATGCATTGGACGGCCCCAGGATCACCTCGGCGGCATCCTGAATACGCTGAAAGCCAGAAGTGAATGATTTCGGTGCAGGCCAATCAGTAGTTTCTTCTCCCCTTTGATCTAATCTCGAAAGCACCGCAAGCACCGCATCCAGACTCGCCATAACATGGGATTCACAGCGCCCGAGTGACGACAGGCCGAGATGCGAAAGCTCGTCCTGCACCCGCCGCAGATCCTGGTGCCGCAATGACAGGTAGGCTGCCAAATTCCTGGTGTTCTCTGTAAGGCTGTCGGGCAATTGAACGTCCTTGGCCCATTTTTTCAAAATTCTCTTTGTCCCGCGCTCGGTAGCTAAGCGGATGCTGGCCAGTTGCTTTCGTAGCTCCGAGATGGTTGGCTGCCCAAGGTCTTGTTTCATGCTGGATCATCACCTCAGGAAGGCGGACCCATCAACCGGGGGAACTTGGCTAAAGATGCTCATGATTTGCGTGTCGAAAACGACACGGACAGTTTATCAATGAATTCACAGTCACCATGAACATCCGCCGTCTCAACACCGACTGCCCAATGAAATGGTGTGCAGAACCCCAATGCTTTGCTGCCTGGAACCGCTGCACCCCAAGACGATGCAACGCAACCTGTGACACACTCAGAGGACGCTATTCGTGCCAGAGCCTACTTGAATTATCAAAAGCGTGGATCTGAAGTCGGCTATCATACGGATGACTGGCTGCGCGCTGACGCAGAACTGATCGCTGAGCAGCAACTTGTACGCTCATGACCGCATCCTATCCATTCTTGAGCGAATCTTGTTCAAGCTTGATGTCTCTCATGCGAAGGGGCATCATTTTAGCTCTTAGGCGCTTCACGGAAATTCACGTCAATGGAAACCAACCGACCATGGACAAGCATTCAGCATTGAGAGCACTTCATGTGATCGATTCGGTGATTTACAGCACTGATCGCAAGGAATTGTGCAATGGCGAATTCGCTGAACTTCAAAGTGCGTGCGCAAGCTTGATGTGCAGCGTCAAGAACAATGCATTTGCAGCGGAGAAGGCAGCTTTGATGGTCGAAGTCATACAAGCTGCTTTGATTGGAAAAAGCTCCAATCTTTGCAGCAGCAGAGAAGCCATTCAGGATTGCGGAACATCACTTGCTTTGCTCATCGAGGGTCTACCTGGCTCCGTTCATTACGATGGCAACTTGACCTTATCCTGAAGGAACCACCATGAACATCCGCCGTCCCAACACCAATTGCCCAATGAAATGCACACTTCACAACGGTGCCGAGTGCGTATGCAATCTCATCGCCGTGACCGGAGAAAACTCACCCATCTCGCTTGGCCTGCGCATTGGACTCGGGCATTTTTATGGAATTCGCATGCTGCCTCCCTGTGTGCGTGGACCGCTTGGCTCGTCGTATTGGTCCACTGGTATTGATTCAGAAAACTCGCCACAGCCAGTAGTGCCTGAAAATCAGAAAGGCACTCAAGGTGTCAACGTCCCAGTAAACAAAGGTTCTTCTAAGCCCTAACCTGCTATTTGCTATCCTCCATGGGAGGGCATCGTGATTGAAGATGACTTGTTTCTTTGAAGGATTTCCAAGTCTCAAGTTCGAAGCGGAAATGTTGCACGCCACTTCTCGCTATTCGACCTGGGAACACTTCAGTGATGACCGCCTTGTGGCCAAGTGTGGGGTGTGTCGATATGCTTCGTCTCGGAACTGCCCATCAACTAAAGTCAGGCTCCGAAGGCAGCCACATACTCGTCGATCTTGTGCCCGTTTAATGTCCCCCTTATATTATTTCTAATGAACAGAGAATCAGCGCTCACCGCACTTCTGACGATCAACGCCAAGTTTTCCACATGCACACAAAACGACGTCAGGCCTGATGTAGTCGATTGCCTTGAGAGTGCGTCAAAGAAGCTGGTCGAAGCGGTTAAGGGTGACGCATACGCTCAAGAGCGCACGAATAACCTAGTCGTATTCGTGCGTGCTGGTTTTTTGGGCGTGACATCCAAACCAATCAGCTATCGAAAGGAAATCTTGGAGAGCGTCAAAACGCTTTACAGCTACATCTCGCGGCGACCAGATTACACCGATGCTTGATGTCAGTCCACGTTCGTCTTTGATTCGTCGTTTGATCTCCCTGGCCAAAACTACAGCATCACCCATTTCGCTGACATCCGTTCAACCATTGTCGTGAAGCTCCGCAGAATTTCCATAATAAGAGCGGATTCAGCGCGGTAGGTCTCCATCCGTGGTCGAACAAAATGCCATGAGGACAGAGCTTTGCAGCAGTTCTTGAAGGCATGCCAGACCTCACCTTGAACTTCCTGGCCTCATACGGCACCACAAAAAGTAGTAACGACAGCGGCGGCTATACGAGAGTTCAGCCTGCATTAGCACAGGCATTCCGAAGTTTGTCGATGCGTTCCAGAAGCCAGTCTGGCAGCTTTTGGATTTCTCCACGGTCGAGACGCCCCCATTGCACCTGTTCTTCCTCCAAGATTGCTAGCTCTTCTGCGGAAATCGGGGGGGCTCTCTATCATCTGACAAGTCATTGGGGAAAGTTTCCATGGTGGTGCTTATGGAGACTAAGCTGTTCACTCGCTGTGCTAATGTCAAGATTTGTGCTGTGATTGCAATGTCACACCTAAAATTATGGTCCGCGTTGTTTCTGTGGAGCAGTTTAGGAGCGGGTAAGGGAAAGGCGACGAATCAAAGTCAGCAAGCCGAGAGGAAAACGTATGTGGAATGCATTCTGAGGCTGGAAAAAATCCCGCAATGGCCGCGAGGACCACAGCACGGTAAATGCGGCGGCAACCTTCACGAGAGATCCCTTTCCAACACTGGTATACATTTCGGAAATCTGCGCAGGCTCGCGGATGCAATGTCCGAATCACACACCACACCTCTTGCCTCGGTATGCTATATGGTCACGTTGCTCGCTGGAGGCAAAGAACGCATCCATATCGACGTGGAGAATGGCGCTATTTCAGCATGCTCACCTTCACGCCCATCGCATCAAGCAGCTTCTTTCCCATTTGCCGAGTTTGCTCGTCGGAGGGCATGGGATCGACCTTGGATCAATCAGCAGTGTGAATCCAAATCGATTGGTTTGCGTTTTGCGCTGACTTTGTAGCATGAGGCAAATCGTTCACAACAGCTTGTCGGCGTCCATGAGGTTCAACCCCAACAGCCGCTAAGCCAACAACCTCGGCAAGGAACTCCCGCGCATCCCCGCCGTGAAGACCTGCGCGGACTTCCGCGCCTTCTCCAAAGCAGGCCGCGACCTCGCCCACTGGCACCTCAACTACGAAACCGTGGCGCCCTACGCCGGTGCCACCCTCGACGTTGGGAAGCACACCCTCAAAGGCTTGCAGCCCGCCGACTACCGCGTCGAGAAAATGAAGTTCGCCAAAACCCGCGATCCCGAAACCAACAAGTCCATCAACGACAAAACAACCGTCTTCTACAACGCCCACATCACCATCCGCGACATCCCCGAAGAAGCCTACACCTACATCGTCAACGGCAAACCCGCCCTCGAATGGGTCATGGAACGCCATTCCGTCACCACCGACAAAGACAGCGGCATCACCAACGACGCCAACCTCTGGGCCACGGAAACGATGGGTGACGCGAATTAACCGCTAGAACTGTTCCTGCGTGTCATAAACGTCAGTTTAGAGACGATGAAGATCGTGGGCGGGCTGCCGAAGCTGGATCTACCCTCCTAATCGCCGTCGTGCTTGATTGATCTTCAAAACCGAATCGCTATCCCATGCTTTACTTCTTCCTTTTGGCAGTCATCACGCTCATGGCGTGCCTTCTTCCTCAAAACAACTTTACCCTGCTGGCCTATCTTGGCATCGGCCTCTATTCGATCTTCATGACGGTGGGCATGTATCGGAAGGCGTCACCCCCGATGCGACGCCAGATTCTGATCACTGCCTCCGGCGCTGTTTTAGCGGCACTTGGGCTCGGCGTTTTCATCTACCTTCGCTGAGCTTGGGGCCGCGACGCGTTGCGACACAACTGAACAGACGATGAGTAAGCACTATCGACTTTGGAAGCACCTCATCTGCCTCCCGGTGGTCATCCTGGCGCTGCTCTTGATGAAAACGGCACCGGAGTTGTCGCCTAAGTGGGTTGCCGGATTGGTGATGGCACTGCTCCTGGCCGTGGCCTATGTCGCCGAGGAAATTTTCCGGATGACCCAGCGCAAGGGACGGCCCTGCGGACATTGTGGGCGGGCAGTCCAAATGAAGTCTTTCACCGTGCTCATCCGCAGATAGCGCACCGAGAACGCCAGAGGACGCATGGCCTCCGGGCCGATGATGAGCAGATCAAAGGCATGGAAGATGTCTCCCACTGCTTCGCCATCGAGAACGAAGTTGCGCGGGTATTTCGCCGCGTTGCTTGCGATCCCGGCAGGGACGGCGGTGGGGAATCCCAACCGAACCGCCTTTTTTTGCACTCAGTTTAAATCACAGACCTTGCGCGGTTCGAATGCTGGCTGAGCTGCTAGCGCCAGTTTTACGGAGCCTCACTCCAAGGATTGCGGCTGGATCTGGTGGCTGTAGCCGCCGCACGCGAGCGAAGCCATGGGCCTGGAGTTTGCGAATTGATTCCGCCTTCTCACCGCATGCTGGCAGAAGTCTTGCTGCGATGGGTGGGATGAATTAGATGGACCGGGGAGCGAGGCGCTTTGGCTTGGGATTCAGGAGCTCGCGTAGAATAAGATTGGGGAAGCGAGAGCTGGGGGTGATGGCGTAGAAGCTTTCTTTGACCTGATGGAATTTGTGCCGCTCCACGAGCAGGCCGCTTTCGAGTTCGTCTTTGACCACGGCGGGAGGGACGAGGGTGACGCCGTGAGTCTCGCGGGCCATGAGGCGGAGCATGGCCATGTCGTCCACCTCTGCGGCGATGATTGGGCGGATACCAGTCTGATCCATGAGCACGTCGAAGGCGATGCGGATGCTGCTTTCAAGGCTGGGCAGGATGATGGGTACGGTGCGGAGGTCAGCGGGAAAACGGAAAGGCTTCATGCCGTGCTTTTTAAGACCGACAAGGCTGACGGATTGTTGACCGAGCAGATGACTGTGCCAGCCGGTCTCTGCATCGCGGCGGGCGGGGGTATTGGAGAGCAAGACGTCGAGGCTGTGGCTCTGGAGCTGGGCCAGAAGCTCGCGCAGGGTGCCGGAGTGGATGATGAGCTCCACGTCATCACGTGCGATAAGAGGGCGGAGAAAGCTGAGCTGGAAGTTTGGGGAGAAATTGGACGCGGCGCCGACGCGCAGGAGGCAGCGACTGCGCCCGGCACGGCTTTTCAGGAGGTTGGTGAGCTCTTCGCCACTGCGGAATATGGCGTGTGCGTAATCGAGGGCGATTCGTCCGGCTTCGGTGAGGACGAGGGCTTTGTGCTTCCTTTCAAAAAGGGGCTGGCCGAGGCTTTCCTCCAGGCTGCGAAGCTGCACACTGAGGGCGGACTGGGAAAGCTTAAGGTGCTGCGCAGCCTTGGTGAGGCTGCCCTCGGTGGCGATGGCGCGGAAGTAACGGAGGTGGTGGTAGTTCAGAAAGGCCATGGTCGAACATTTAACAAAACTAACGGTGTATGCCAATTCTTGAATTGAAACGAATGGTGCGTTTGTTGAGTGAAATCGCCCCTATGAATTTTCTCATTACGATTCATTCCAATCTTCTCAGCCTCGCCTTCCGGTTCTTCTTGCTTAGTGTGCTTCCGGCGGCTTCCAAAAATGACTTCAGTTTCCCGAGGCGCGGGACTCGGTGCTGACGATCTACCTGCTGACGGGGATGATCCCGCTATGGACGTATCCTATGTTGCTGAAGGCAGACAGCAGCAGCGTGGCGGATGCCATCGCCGTGTACTATGAGAGTGTGAGCGCTGTAGTGTTCGTTTCGGCGACGAACTTTCTCCAACACATAGACGAGCCGTATCAGATCTATGCTCAGGCTTTTATAGCCGTCATGAAGTCGCCGGCGCTCCTGGTGGGGGTAATGTTTGGCGAAAAGCTCTCGCTGAGAAATGTGTGGTGTGGGGGCGCCATGCGCGGCAGTATATAGTGATGGAAAAGGGGTGCTGCTGTTGGGTTCTCTATTCCTCGGCACTCTGAACTGACGTTTATCGGTGAAGCCGAGGCAGGCCAGCGCAGCGCCATCCTGTTCACGATTATCGAAGCCTGCCGCAGCCATGGAATTGATCCGCAGACTCATCTGCGCTAAATAGTCTTCCGCCTGCCCTCATTGACCAACCGGCAGATCAAGAACGTGACACCCAAAGCCTTGGCCAATGCGCAACATCCCACAGTTCAGCTCAAAGCGACGCAGTTTTCAAAGTTCAATCGCAACCGCTAACCAGAGGGGCTCCGCATACTGCTAAGAGCACCTTCACCGAAGGGAACAGTCGCACCGTCTAGCCTTCGCGCCCGGAACCTTGTAGAAGAAGAAGGAGGCGTGCAAACACGAGGCCAGCAGATCAACAATGCGCCCCATCACCACCCCGCCTACGGCCTCAGCCCGCTAATTTTTCGATGCGATGGCGGCGCGGTAGTTGGCGTGGGCGCGGAAGTACTCAGACTGGGCTTCGACTTCGAGGACTTTGGCGTCAAAGCTGGCCTGCTCACGGATCTGCAGGGCGAGGAGATCGGTCGCACCCTGCTTGAGGCGTTCGCTTTCAGCATTGGCCAGCTGCTGGGCGAGGTCCACATTGCGGCGTGTCTGCCGCAGTACTTCATGCGCGGCTAGGAGGGCGCTGTGGGAATCGCTCACATCGGCGGTGATGCGCTGGCGGGCGAAGAGCATCTCCTGATTGAGGCGCTCGATCTGCGCGTCAGCCACATCCAGGCGGCCTTTGGCCTCGCGGCGCTGGAGGGGGAGCTTGAACTCGATCTTGGCCTCGACCTCCGTGCGCTCGACGTCGCGCGGGGTTCTACCGTTGATGCCCTGCGCGGCCTGCACACCGACCTCTAGGCTGGGCAGGAGATTGTTCTTGGCGAGGCGGCGGTCGATGCCGGTTTTCTCCAGCGTGAGTTCGATGCGGCGCATCTCGGGGCGGAAGATGAGGGCCTTGGCGATGTCCACCGTGAGCTGGGATTCACCTGGGTTGGCGTGATGGGGGAAAGCGGAGGGAAGGCGTGTGCGCGGGGCGAGGATAGGCTCTGCGGAGCGGTGGTCGCGGTAGAAGAGGGAGAGCTCAATGGTGGCGGCCTGAAAGCGGCGTCTGGCCTGGACGACTGCAATCTCACGGCTGACGACGAGGCGCTGATTGTCCACCTGCACGATGGGTGCTGAGGCGCCGTTTTTCACCTGCTGGGCGATGGCGGAGTCGCGTTCCTTGGCCACTCGGAGCAGTTCTTCGGTGAGTGAGAGGCGCTGCCCTGAGGCCAGCCAGCCATAATATGAAATGGTAGCCGCGCGAATGAAGTCGAGGTACTGCCTGAGGATGATGGGGTCTGCGAGCTCCTGGTCGATCTCCGCCTGCCAGAGGGTGGCGCGGCGGCGGTCGATGGTGCCATCCCGCAGCAGAGGAATGCGGAAGCCAAGGACGCCCTCGCCATCCGTGCTGGTGCGTTCCTTGTTGTAGTTTGGCAGGAAGCCGCTGCTGAGACGGTAGCCGCCATAGACGCTGCCGCCCCAGTTGGAGAGAGGCTGCTCCAGGTTGGTGTACGCGGTCTGGCCGTCGTAGTAGCCGGCGGGGGCAAAGCTGCTGCCGGCATTGAGATTCAGGTCAAAGGCTCCCAGCGCCTGACGCGCACGGCCATTGGCAATGTCCTGCTCAATCATGGCAGCGAGGTAGGGCGGGTACTGGGTCTGCACGCTTTGCAGCACCTCGGGGAGCATCAGCGGGCGGATTTTCTCCTCCGGCGCGGCCTCCAGGCCGGCGAGGGGCAGCATCAGCGCCATCATGGCGGCGCGGCAGCGGTTGATGGGCTGCGGTATGAGCTGGGTGATTTTCATCTTCAGGGTCGTGTTCAGCTTCAGTGTGATTAGGAAAATCATTTCTTCGTGGGGTCGAGTTTGCCGTCGGCGTTGGAGTTCACCGCCGGGAAACCATTGATCTGCCGCCAGAGCTCAAACCAGAGCGGCACCTCATCGAGGAGGAACCACGCATTGGCACGGGTGCCCTGGCGCAGCCAGCGCTCGCGGTCCGGCCAGCCGACGGTCACCGGTCCGTGGCCGTTGCCACGGTCCACGACGTCATCTGCCGGGCCGATGAGCACACGGAATTGTCCCTGGCCGTTGTCGCTGGCATCGATAAACACGACCTCGCCGCCAAAGGTGCCGATGGCGAGCTGTGGCCAGCCGATGGCCTGGATGGCAGGCCAGCCCTCAAACGACAGGCGCACGGGGCTGCCGGGAGTGATGACGCCGTTCTCCTCTTTCCGCACATGCACCAGCGGCATGTCATTGCCATCCACCCACACCTCGACGTTGCGGCTGTCGCTCTCGGGAATGATGACACAGATGAGCGATCCGGGTCGCAGGTAGGTGCCGTCTGTGACGGCGACCTGGAGCACGACACCATCGCGCGGAGCCTCGACGACCTGGCGGAGGTTTTGATTGATCTGCACATCGATGACGGAGAGGTCGCGCTCTGCGGTGGCGACTTCTCCGAGGGCGCTGCCTTTGGAGGCGTGGATGGAGGCGATGAGGGCATCCATGTCATTGCCGGTGCGCTTGAGCGCGGCGTCGGCGGACTTAAGGTCGGCACTTGTCGCGTCCCGCTGCAGCGTGGCCAGCTCCATGCTGCGCTGGGATTCGAGCTGCTTGCTGAAGAGCTCCTGCGTGCGGGTGTGATTGAGCTCCGCGGTCTCTGCGGCGATCTTCGCGCCTGCCACACGCTGATGCGCGCCATCGATGGCCTGGGCCTTGGCCAGCTCCTGCTGCGTGATCTGCGCGGTGAGCGACTCCACACGCCCCTGGGCAAAGTCACGCCGGCTCTCAATGGCCTCGCGCTGCGCCCTGAGGTTGTTGATCAAGTTGGGGTCGTTGTCCTGAATCTCGATGATGAGCTCGCCTTTCTTCACGCGCTGTCCTTCCGTGACGTGGAGATTGCGCACGCGGCCGGAAACCTGCGCCTCCACATTCACACGGCGGTCCAGCGGATTGAAGGCGATGACGCGACCTGAGCCGGCGACGAACTGGCGCCAGGGTAAAAACAGGAGGGCGAGCAGCAACACAGCAAAGCCGATGAGTAGGAGGCGGCTGAAGATGCGCGTGAAGCGTGCCGGGCTGGCGAGGTTCAGCGCGGGCAGCGGAGGTGCCATGGAGAAGGAATTGGAAAGAGTGGGAGAATGCATGGAGGCAGGCAATTGAGTCGTCGTCATGGCATCAGGCGGCGGAGGTTTGCGGGGGTGGTGCCATCGCTCAGGCGGCAGGGAGCGAGCTCGATGATCTGATCGCAACGGGCGATGACCTGGGAGTCACGTGTGGTGACGACCACGGTCCAGGGCTGTGACTTGTCTAGGATGGCGGCGGAGAGCTGGGCAAAGGAGGTGTCGTCCATGTTGTCGAGTAGTTCGTCAATGAGAAGCAGACGGGGGCGCTGCACGAGCGCACGGGCGAGGAGGAGCCGCATGCGCTGATTGCCGGAGAGGGGAGCACCGCCGATCTTCAGCCGCAAGTTCAGACCCTCGGGACGTGCGAGGAGTTCGTCCAGCAGGCCCACTTGCTTGAGCGCCAGGCGGATTTCATCCATGCCGATGTCGCTGCGGCCGAGGCGGAGATTTTCCACCATAGTGGCATCCATGATCTCGTCCCGGCGCAGGAACTGGGTGCTCTCGCGCAGGGCTTCGAGGTCCCAACTGCGCAGGTCCACACCGTCGATGGTAATGAAGCCGCTGGTGGGCTGGCGCAGGCCGAAGAGGATGTCCAGCAGGGAGCTGGCACCCGCGCCATGCGCTCCCACGATGGCGGTGCAGGAACCTGCGGGGATGCTGAAGCTGCGCCCGCTGAAAAGAGGCATAGTGGGGAGATGAGCAAAGGACATCTGGCTGGCCACCACCTCCGCGCCGCTGCCGCTCAGCTTGGGCTTCTCGCCGCCCTCGCGCTCGGTTTCGAGATCGAAGATGTGGCCGAGCTTGTCCATGGCGGCCATGGCGTCGTACCAGGCTTCGAGTTTTTTGCCCAGCTTGGAAAGCGAGGCGACGATGCCGCTCATGACAATCTCGCTGGCGACGAGCTGGCCCAGGGTGATCTGCTGACTGATGACGAGATAGCCGCCCACCACCAGAAGCGCCGCCGAGGCCACCACCTGAAGCGTGAGGAGGGCGGTGATCTGCCGCATCAGCACGCGGAAGTGTCTGCTGCGCGCCATGACATAGCTGGCACTCAGTTCATTGGCACGCTCATACGCCATGCGGCTGCCGCCGGGCCCTTTGAAGAGAAAGGGGAAATGCGCGACTTCCTCAAACCAGCTCACCATGTCGTACTTCATCCGCGACTCCTCGATGCTGGTGTCCACCGCCCCGCGACCAAGAAGCCAGAGGCTGAGAACGATGAGGATAAGCAGAACGGCGGCAAAGAGCAGCAGCAGAGGATGGTACAAGGAGAGCAGCAGCATCCCGATGAGTCCGCCAAAGACGAGGTTCACACCATCCAGCAGCAGCAGAGCGGTGGACTTCTGCGCGGTGACCACATCCAGAAAGCGGTTCACCATCTCCGGCGCGTGCACCTCATCATGCACCTGCGCCTTCACCCGCGGCAGTCGGTAGGCCAGGTCTGAGGCGGCACGCACAAAGATGCGGCGCTGAATCATGTCTGACACATAGAATTGAAAGCCCGTGACGACCGCCTGGAGCCCCAGGCAGCCAAACAGCGCCAGTGATATAATCACCAACGCCTGCACATAGGGGCGTGACTGCCCCCCGAAGGCCAGATTGCTCACGATGGCATCCACCGCCAGCGGCACCGCGAGGTAGAGCAGCGCGGAAATCACCGAAAACATCAGCAGCGTGCGCACCTCCCGCTTCTCGGCCAGCAGAAGGCCTATGAAACGGCGCGCCGGGCTGACGCTGGCATGGTCATGATGAGCGTCATGCCCAGGCTTCGGCGCATCGCTCAGCCCCTCCGCCCCCCGGTCGAGGTGTACGATCCCCGCCTCCACCACGGCATGCACACTCTCCACTCCCACGAGCGCTGCCAGTTCCTGTCGCGCAACTGTGACCCTGAGGCCCGGATGCTCCCCATCAGCCATGCGGAGTCTAAACCAGCCGGCGAAAGTGATGACCAGCCAGCGGCTCTCCACGCTGCTCCAGATGACCACGGGAGAATCCGCATGTGCATGCCAGATGACCTCGCTCAGGGGCAGGCGCACCGGAGACACCTGCATGCCCGCTCCCGCTGCGGCGGCGCTGAGCTGTGCCAGGGGATCACTTGGCACCTGCGTGGCATGGTGAATGGCCAGACGTGCACGCTCGTGATCCAGATCACTGCCGAGGATGGCAGCCAGCTGCATCAGAGTCGTGGAAGAAAGAGAAGCGGGGGGGGCGGATATGAGTGTCAAAATTTGGGGATTAGTCGGGGTTTTTACAGCTCGTTTTTGAAGATGGATTCATAGGAGTGACTCCAAAAAACAGCCGTGAATATAAGAGCCCGCAGCGCATGAAAAAGAGGCCAGGAAACACAATCTCTGGTTTTACGGGAGCGGATGATTCGATGGCTATCGCCCTGCGGTGCATGCGGTTTAATAACAGATCTCTCCGTTCCAACTTCCTCAAAAAACTCCAGCGTTCAATTAGTGATGGCTCCGCGTGTTGCGCGGCTGCTGAAGCAAGGATAATGATTGTGTCAATTTATTGATTACGGTGGTATATCCGAAAGAAATCGGGCATTTCATTTTTTTGGAGCGTGTATCAAAGACAGTGAAAAAAATTTTATAGTACTTTTATAGCTCATGGATATAATCAGTTAATCATGTGCGTCGGTGATTGGTTGCACCGCAAAACTCTTGCTAGGACGCGCCAGCAAAGTTCATGTAATTGGCTAGAATTGAGAGAGAAAAATGAAGGGCGTAATTTGAAGGCCTGAGGTGAAGTATTTAATGTATCATGGATTGCAAAGCCCACAGTTTCTTGGGTCTGCCTGAGTTAGCCCATCAGCGCGTCTATTATTTTCCTCATAATCGCATTTTACGCAGCCGAAAATCTCTGATTTCACCAAATCCGTTTCTGAACTGCACGAGCTGCATTTCAAACCTTTTTCCACCCGGATCTTTCCCCAGCCTGGAAAGTTGCATTTCGGGCAGTGAGTGGCAAGCCGGTCTGCCATTTTCACCGCCAATTCTCCAATCACGTCCATGCGCGAAGGATTGAACATCGCCCGCATGTCGGTCTCCACCCATACCTTCCCCTCAGATGAGTGTTTCAGGCATTCCTTGAAGGCCTCTTCCAATGCTGCCTGCGAATCCACCCCCTTGAAAAGGGGCGCTTTGGTTTCTCTGTCATTCGGACGAAGAATCAGTGCATGTGATGGGAACCGAACGGCATCGGCAAAAGTCTGCAAATCCTCCAACGAATCCACCGCCTTCATGCAGTAGTTCGTTTTTGGGCTAAGGTGAGACATGTGCAGATGAAAACCATGCCTGCGGTCGATGAAATACAGAATCTCATGATCGCAGGGCATGAAGGGAATAAACGGGTGTGGTCCGAAACTTCCCTCACTGGCCAGAGCAAACTCTACTTTATCGCCTAGCCGTTTCAGTGACCATTCACACTTGAGCCGGGCGCATTCGAGTGCATTTCCTGCGCGTTCGACCTCGCCGGTGAAGGTGCCAAGCAGATCGGTGTCCACCGGATACTCTACCATGCTCGCTTTCAACTTATCCCAGAAAGGCGAGGCGGCAGCGATGGATTTCGCATGCTTGGTGGTTAGTACAAAGCAGCTTCCGGCATAGGCGGAGCGCAATTTCAGTGGGTGTGCTTCCATGTTAAATCACGGTTCAAGATATAGGTTTTACGGCTGTCGGGTTCAATGCAGGCCAGCTGCACCCAGCCATTGCCGAATAGTTTTTGCAGGACCGGCTGCGCTTGAACAATGGCATCAAGCATCGGGCGCGGCGCATAGACCACTGTCATCAACCGTTGAGGTTCGTGATAGGCTTCTCTGTCACTGCGATACACCGATTGCAGCGGCAGGCCGGTCATCAGGTCGCTGGCATTACCCTGCATGATGCCGATTTTGCCGGTGATGTTTTTGGTGATCTTGCTGCCGCTGCCATAGGCTACGTTGTCGAGCGTTGAGAACAGGTATTGCGTGTTGATCCACTCGGCCACCACCATTGGTGCGGTCAGAATGACGGTGAGTGAGCGGCCTTCGGCATCATTCGTGTAATCATAAGAGTGCAGGAAGCACCGCCCCTCAAGATTCAGCGGCGCGGAGATGTCACGAGGCGCCACAATGAAGGCGGCATTTCTCGCCAGTCCCCATTCTGGGCGCACCTGTGCCCAGTCCTGTGAGCGCAGCCGCGCATGATGTGCGTTTCCATTCGTCACCTGCAATTGCTTCAGCCGCACGGCGCTGTTGATCTGGCGGGCTTTTTCCAAATCCCCCTTCAACTTCTGGACCGCTTCATGCGAAACATCGCCGTAGAGCGCCATTTCATCCGTGGTGGTATTATGCTCGGCAGCGAGGAAGCGGGTGGTTTCTGGAATGCTGACACCCTGCTTGGCAAGATGATCTCTCACCTCAGCCCGGTTGAGCATGGCTGCCAGAATGCGTGCGTTGGCAGCGCCATGCCGCCCACCGCAGGCACCGCAATCAAGCGCTGTGGCATAAGCATTGTTCTGCGTAGAGCTGCCGTGCCCGCAGAAGACCACCCAAGGCGAAAAATGCTGCGTGAGCCCCATCATCCGCAGCGCCCCTTCCGCATACGCGCATTGCTCGGCGAAGGTGATGGAGTCCAGCGAGGGCTCCACCGCAAGAGGCTTGCGAAGCGTTTCAGCAGCGGCTGTTTTCAGGCGGGAAGCAAACTGAGGTGCAAGGCTGCGCAGTCCCATCCAGGCACCACTCGCAATGCCCAAGGCCTCCACCAGCGCAAAGGGTGTGGTGAAGGTGTATTTGACAGACTGATAGAGCCGATTGAATCCGGCAAGCCGCTCATACCCCCTGCGCTGATGCTCAAGTTTGTGATGCGAGCAGCAGGGTGACTCCATCACTTCATGCTTGGGCGAAAGCAGCACCGGACAGGAGGCGTGTGATTCGCCCGTCACCGAGTCCGTGATCTGCACGGGGATGCCGAAGAATCCTGCAAAACCGAGTGTCTGATAATCTCCCGTGGATTCCAGCGCCCTCCGGAAGGGCTCAGAGCGCACATCAATGCAGAACACCAGCTGCGCTTCTGGCGTATGCGGCGTTTGCAGCGGTTGTGCCGCCAGTTTTTCAAGCAACGGCAGGCGATAGTTTTTTTCCGCTCTTTGGATCTGCGCGAGCGGACCTTCTGCTGTCTTGGAGTTTTCCAAGGCTTGCTCATGCCAGGCGATCAATGCCTTGGCTTCCGGCCAGAGCAGGCTGGTGATGATGAGCCGCATGGCTAGATAATCGGCCTGTGTGACCGGATGCGGATGGCTGGCATCCAGACCCGCCCATTCGGTGCGGTATTTCACATGCGCCGCCCAGCCTGGCAAAGTGGTCAGCATGAGGGTGGTGAATAGTTCGCGTTGTTCTTTTGCGATGCCCAGACTTAGCAGGCATTCGGCGATCGCCTCTTCTGCCGTTTCCGGCAATGCGTGCAGGCGTTCCTGTTTTTGTTTATCATGACCATGCAGCTTTGCGTCATAGAATGCCAGATGCCGCCATGCTGAAAAGAGCCCCTTTTTTCTCAGGGGCATGGGGATGGTGGCCTGTCCGTCATCGAAGTAGGCTTGCAGCCATTTGATGGTTTCGCGGTTTGCGGCAAGCATGGCTTCCGGCAGGTCAGCTTGCTGGAAGAAGGCCGCGCCCGTTTGAAGTGCGTCTTCAACCGGTTGGTCCTCCAGCCCTTGCAGCGGGTTGACGGCAATCAGGTTTTTCAGCGGCCAGAAAGGCGCAATATTGCTGAAGCTTTGTTTCGTCAGATCGGGGATGGAGGGTGTCTCGGCGGGTTCCATGTGGGTGTTTGATTGGTTCATTGGGGCTGCTTGGATGGTTCCCTTATTGATATTGGTAGTGGTTCCGATGTGCGGTGATGGTGGTGGGATGCGGCTGGCTGGCATTCAGCGCAGCGACGTAATTTTTGAGCATCCATGATGCTGGCTGGTCTTTTTTCTGGTGATGGCGGAGGAAGAGCATCAACAGCCAGGCCAGGGTCAGCGCGATGATTCCGACGATGTGCAAACCGTTCAAAGGCTGCGGCTGCATCAGGTGCATCGGCTCCATGCCCCAGACAATGAGGTGGACGCTTCCGCCATAGGCCAATCCGACGAGAATTGTCGCGGTCATCGCCAGCGGCAGGCTCTGCAACGTTTTGTGGCGCAGCATCGGCAGGGCGAACTGGGTGGCGGAGAGCAGTGCCGCCACCATCAGCACGAGCGTGGTGTCTGCGGCAAACCATGACTTCCCGCTGGCAGATGCAAAACCAAGGCTTCCTGCCACACCACAAATCAGGGCGCAGAAAAAGGCGAAGGGCCGGGGTGGATAGCCAAGGTCAAAGCGTTTTTCCTGAGCGGCTCCTCCACTGGCCAGGAAAAGAAAGGCCTTGAACATTCCGTGCCAGACCAGATGCGCCACCGCTGCCGGAAACAAGCCGAGTCCGCATTGCGCCAGCATGAACCCCATCTGCCCCATCGTGGAGCAGGCAAGCATCCGCTTCACATCGCTTTGCATCAGCTTCCACAAGATGCCAAGCAGTGCGGTTGCGATGCCGATGACAAAGATGGTCGTGAGCAGCGCGGAATGCTTCACATAGAGAGGCGCAAAGCGTGCGAGGAGGAAGCCGCCGCCATTGACCAGACCGGCATGCATGAATGCTGAAACCGGTGTCGGCGAATTCAGAGAACTCGTCAGCCAGCGGTGAAACGGCCAGATGGCTGATTGCGTCATCGCACCGAGCAGCAGCAGCCCAAGCGCCGGCAGCATGAGGCTGGATTCCACAGGCTTATGCACCAGCGCTTGGATGCTGGTCTGTCCGCTGGCTGAATAGAACATGGCGAAGGCACCCGCGATGCACGCTGCTCCCAGGACATAATTCTTGGCGGCAAGCCAGCCGGAAGCCTTCGCCGCCTTCCAGCATTTTTTATGAACCATCAGCCTCACCAGCAGCATGTTGCTGAGGCACCACGCTGCCAGCAACACGGCCAGGTGATCAGCGCTGACCATCGCCGCCAGCGAGGCCACCAACAGGCAAAGCTGAACAAAGAAGGCCAGGTATTGCGTGTCCCCTTTCATGTAGCGCCAGGCAAAGCTGCCAACACACACACTGATGAAAGCCACCAGCGCCATCATGATGATTGCGAGGGGGTCGAGATGAAAGAGAGATTCAGCTTGTTGGTAGATCATGTAAGTTCTTTAGTATTAGAATTCCTGCGCTTGCGACCCCACCGTATTAGCCACCTAAATATAAGGAAAGCTCATTAGTCTTATACACATTATTAGAAACACTTATGGTCTTCGACACCATCACACTGCAATGCTTCATCGCAGTCGCCGAAACAGGCAGCTTTACCAAGGCTGCAGAGCGCGTTGGAAGAACGCAGTCAGCCGTCAGCCAGCAGATGACCAAGCTCGCAAACCTGCTGGGCAAACCATTGCTGGTGCGAGGCAAAGCCTTCGCGCTCACGCCAGAAGGCGATGTTTTTCTTGGCTATGCGCGGCAGATTTTTGCGCTGCATCGTGAGGCGATGGACCGATTCACGACGCCGGAACTGGAGGGTGAAGTGCGCTTTGGGCTGCCTGAGAATTTTGCCAGCGTTTATCTCTCTGAGGTGCTTGCTGACTTCTCACGTATCCATCCGCGCATCCTGCTCAACATCGAGTGTGACCTGACTCTCAATCTCTTTGATCGTTTCAAAAGGAAAAAGTTTGATCTGGTGCTGGTGAAAATGAACCGACCGGAAGATTTCCCCAACGGACTGAATGTTTGGTCGGAGCCGCTGAAATGGGTCGGCGATGCCAGTTTAATTGACCGAAAAAAACCGGTGCCGCTGGTGCTGGCACCTCAGCCCTGCGTCTATCGCGCATCGGCCATCAAAGCACTTGAGAAAGCCGGGCGTGCCTGGCGCTTGGTGTTTTCCAGCCCCAGCTACGCAGGGGCAGTTGCAGCAGTCAAAGCCGGCATGGGCATTACGGTCATGCCTCACACCATGATTCCCCATGAATTGCAGGCCGTCGATGCGTCTTTGCTGCCGAAACTTGCTGACACACATGTCTCACTGCTCAAGCATCGGGCAGATAACGCAGCGATAAACACGCTGGAAGTCTTTGTCTTAAAAAGACTCAAACACTAGGCCGTGTCTGAAAACCTGCTGATTGGCAAATTTCAGGCTTTGAGGCAAGAAGACATTAAGATGTAATCCAAACGATTTGCAGGGTGGGGGCGCAAAAAAAATGGCTCGAAAAAGGGTGCCATGAAGCCTTGAGGCAGCCCCCGCATTTTGGGCAATTCGCACGGAACTTCATCCGCGCAACCGCCGGCGCCGTACAGCTTAGAACCATTTCTGCCAGCCACCCTCCGCCATATGAAACTAACACACCTTTCGCTCGTCTTCCTGTTGGGCCTGCTCAACTCCTGCGCATCGACTCAGATTTGCAAGAGACCCATCACCATCTCTGAACCTGAAGCACGCGCCCTCGTGACGGCTTCCCAGAAAGCACATGGCGGTGCCGCCTTTGATCAAATCAGGGATCTAAGCGTACGCTATGAAGGCAAGTGGGCAGCCATCGGACCACGCTTTCAGCCCGTGCTTGTAGACTCGCAGTTCCGTGGAAGTTCAGAAGAGAGGATCATCCTTTCACCAAGAATCATCGCACAAATCCACAGAGGGCCTGGAGGCATGAAGAACGTGCTGCGTGAGCCCGCCAAGATTGTCACCGTCTACAATGGCGATTTCTCAAAGAATCATGAAGCCAATCAAGCTGCAGCGCTCGTGGCGGATGCCTACGCGCTCTTTCTGCTTGGCCCGTTCTATTTCCAGCAAAGCGGCACGGTCTTCGCCATGAATGGTGAGTCCTTCGTGGATCAGGTGCTGTGCGATGAGGTTCTCGCCATCCTGCGCCCAGGTTTGGGCATGGCAGAAGAGGACCGCGTCATCCTCCACATCGACCGCAGCAGCAAGCTGCTACGCAGAGTGCGCCTCACCCTCAACGGCCTGGACAGCACCCGTGGAGCGGAGGTGGATGTGACGTTTCGTGATTTCAAGAAAATAGACGGTGTCCTTTGGCCGACCGACTTTGATGAGCGCATCCGCAGCCCATTCAAACTCCACGCCCATCATTGGAATCTGCGCGGTCTGGAGAGCAATCGTGCTCTGAGCACTCGTGATTTAAAACTCGTCCAATGGTCCCGCAAGGCTGCCAAGCCGAGCGCAGCCATCACGCATTGAGCTTCATGGAGAAGACTGCGGACTCACTCACAGGCCTCGCCATGGGCGGCTTCATTGGCGATGCCATCGCCATGCCCGTGCATTGGTATTACGACCGCTCAGCTTTGCGCCATGACTACGGCACCGTCCGTGACTACATGGCCCCGAAGTCTCCGCATCCCGGCAGCATTCTCTGGCGCTCTGAATACACTGCGATCAACGAGCGCGGGAACATTCTGCATGATCAGGCGCGCTACTGGGGACAGCGCGGCATCCACTATCACCAATTCCTGCGGGCCGGTGAGAACACGCTGAACCTCCAGCTCGCCAAGGTCTTGATGGACTCCCTGATCACCTGCGGCGACTACGATGCGGATGACTATCTCACGCGCTACATCGACTTCATGCTCACGCCTGGGAAGCACCGGGACACGTACGTCGAGGAGTGTCATCGCAAGTTCTTCACCGCCTATGCGCGTGGCACAGCTCCGAGAAAATGCGCGGGCACAGACATCCACATTGGTGGCCTGGCCCATGTCGGTGTGTTATGCGCCTATTTCCGGGGCGACCTCTACTCTGCACGTAAAGCCGTGCGTGAGCACGTCAGCCACACACACCGCTCTCCTGAGGTTCTCGTAGCAGCAGACGCCATGGTGAGGATGTCTTGTGACCTGCTCAAGGGCTTGCCCCTGCGTGAAGCCATACTCGTTCATGGCAGCGATTGGTTCTCTCAACGCAAAGCCCTGGAATGGTCCAAAGATCCCGACGAGGTCGTGATCGGAAGGCGCGTCAGCCCAGCCTGCTACATTGCCGAAGCCTTCCCCGCATCATTGTATCTGGCATGGAAATATGCCGATGACTTTGAAAGCAGCGTCACCGCCAATGCGAATGTCGGCGGTGACAACTGCCATCGTGGAGCCGTGATCGGCGCTTTGATTGGCGGGGCTGTGGGCGTTTCAAAGATGCCTCAAAGGTATGTCGATGGCATCGACGATGCCACCCGCCTCAACTGTCAGATCGAAACCATCATCACTCGTCCATGAAAACCCACCTCAGCAGCGAACAAGCCTCTTTCGTCGTGCGCCTCGCCTGGGAGGACCGCACGAGCTTTGAAGAGATCCGAGAGCGCACAGGCTTTGTTGAAAATCAGGTCATCGACCTCATGCGTCGTGAGCTCAAACCCTCCAGCTTCCGCTGTTGGCGGAAGCGCGTCAGCGGTCGAGTCACCAAACACCGCAAACTGCTTGAGTTAAGGCTCAAAGGCTGACAGCAGCGCAGCCGGGCGACGGATTCACTGCTTTTGGCAGAACGAGTCGCCCCAATCGCTTCATGACGGACGTATCGTTCATTCCATTTGATTCAGAGTCATCATCTTGAAAACCGCCCTCATCCTATTCTCCGCCCTTTCCTTCCTCGGTTATGGATCAGCGTGTTTTTTTTCGAGCCGCATGAAGCAGGAGTTTCTTCGTTACCGCCTCGGAGCGCAGCGCATGCTGGTGGGTGCCCTGCAGGGGTTTGCGGGGATCGGCCTGCTTGCGGGAATGAGCCAGCCATGGATGGGTCAACTGGCAGCAGGAGGACTGGCGCTGATGATGTTGATTGCCGTCATCGTCCGCTTCCAGATCAAGGACAGCCTGCTGCAAACCAGCCCGGCGGCGTTTTATCTGGTGCTCAACACCTATCTCTGCATTGCCGGATTCTGAACCGCACGCCGCCTACAGCAGCGCAATGGCCGCGCACATCGCCAGCACCACGAGAGAGGGCAACGCCTTGTTGATTGGATCTTTCACTTTGAGGTGCATGAAGAAGGCCCCCAGCATGAGAGCTCCCATGCCAAGCGCCGCAGGTTGCGCCAAACTGGGAATCCAAAACGAGGCCAGGAGCGCCAGTGCGAAGCCAACTTTGAGAACGCCAATGAGGCAGAAAATCGGGAAAGGCAGCCCATAGACGGCGAACTCCTCGCGCAGGGTTTTCGCATCCTTGCCTCGGTACGCGGTCGCCTTGCCGGAACGCAGGAGCCAGACATTCAGAATGCCAAGCGCCACGGTGAGTTTCAGAGCAATGTGGAGGTAGTCCATGGTAATGAGGCAAACGATTCGATTTCGGTGAAATCAAGCACGATTGATCGTTCTTCACTCGAAAACTGCAAGCAAATCCCTGACAAGAATGGCACTCAGTTAAAGGCGTTCATCGTGAGTTTTGGAGCTGGCAGCGAGGTCGGCGCAAGGCGGAACTCTTAGCAGACACTGCTAGTGCGCATGTGGTGCGGCGGCGTACTGGGTTGGCTTCCCGGTCGTGATGTCGAAAACCCAGGGGAGCACTCGCTAAGGCTCGGCACCGCCTGGGCTGTATTACTCAGCTCTGTTGGAGCTGAAGAAGTGTGATAGCGGAAGCCTGCCAAGGGTCGAGAACCCGCCTTAACTGAGTGCCATTCATGCCTGACATTGTTCTCAGACCACTTCTTCGCTCCTCAGCGAAGTCCAATCCGGAACTACACCCGGAAAAGCACTTTCAAGAATACATCATCATACACAAAACCCAATCCTCAGCTTCGGCCTCGCTTTTTTCCCCGAGTGCTCTGCTTTTGCCTTCCTGGCCTTGGCAATCTCCCGCTCCATCATCTCCTGCGTCACCCTCCAGTTCGCCGGATCTGCATCCGCGCTCCCCGCATGAATCGCGTTCACGCACACATTGAGAATTTCCCCATCGCCGATGCCGCGTGATTGCTCCGCGTTTTATACGTCGGGCTGTCTGCGTGAGGGGAAAGCTCCCCCGCGTCGGCACGTTGCAAGCGCGGGTTTGGCTTTTCGTTAGCAATCAGCGTCTATTCTACCTTCCACACTCCACGGAGTGCGGAAGGTGGAAGCGGTCAAACCGTGATCATCTAGCCGATGTGGCACGCGTCATACCCTGGCAGTTGGTCAATTGAAACGGCGAGGCACCCGGCTGCGCAGCAGGTGGATGAGCGCCTGGACACGCGGATCGCGCTCGATGGTCGCGTAGAAGCACAGGTCGAGCGATTCATTGCGCAAAAGTAGGAAGCGCAGCCTGAATCATCGGCACAGAGCCGCAGGTACACAGGCTCGCCATCGCGCTGCAAGACGACCGCACCGTAGTAGCCATCAGCGAGCAAAAGCACCTCCCTGGGCTTGAGGGCCATTAAATCGGCCTTGGTGCCGTTTTTGAGCGCCGCATCGGCGTTTGCGATGGCTTCGGGTCGCGTGGCTGTTTTCACAATTTGCGTCACATCTCCTCCATCGAGATCGTGGAGCTTCAAGTCGATCTCGTAGGCTGTTCCAGGCTCCAAATCGAACACACTGCCACTCAGACGGTTCGTCCAGGTGATGATCTGATTGGTCTTTTGGCTCGATCTAGCGGGCACACGCCGCAGCGCCATGCAGCCTCTCCTTGCTTGCGAAACTTCATCTCGCAGGCCGCATCGAGATCGTCATCGCCATCGATCCGCCATTCGACGGCGAGATTCGTGATGGTGTGAAAGAGCGTTGTAATTTCTCCGGGTGTGGTGGAGTCTGCAGCGTGCAGGGTAGCGGTGGTGAGGAGGATGAGGAGGATGAGGAGGATGAGGAGGATGAGGAGACACCTCATGGTTTTGGCATGAAGTTTTTGGGGCAAGATAATGGGAGAGGCAGTGGGCTTGGGAAAGCACTCTTGCCAGATCATTCATAGAGCTTCACGCTGCGCGCCATGTTGCCGAACATGTGGTAAATCACGCTGCCGGGTGCGCCGCCATAGGTGAAGCCGCGTGCGGTGTAGCTGGGGGCGTCGTGATGGAAATCAGCCCATGTTTTGCCGCCGTCGGTACTGCGGAGGATGCCTTTGCCGCCGTGAAGCGTACTCATGAGCATGAGGTCGGGCTTGTGCGGATCGATGTAGAGCGGGCCGCCGTCGGGGCGAGCAAGTTCGGTCCAGGTATTGCCAGCGTCGGTGCTTTTGAGAAGCTTGGCGGGACGTGCGCCTTTGTAGCTCCAGTAGTTCTCGTGCTGACCGTCGTTGATGAAGAGTGTGGTCTCTTCCGTGGGATGATGTGCGAGCCCGTCCACGCCATCGGCGGCGTGGGCGAGGTCCCAGGTCTGACCGCGATCATGACTGGCATAGAGACCGCTGCGCTTGAGGCATTGTAGATAGATGTGCTGGCCGCTGGGACTGGTGACGAGACTGAGTCCGTTCTTGGTTTTCAGCGTGTGCGTCCACGTCACGCCACCGTCTTCGCTTTTGAAAACACCGAGCTGGTAGTTCGCGAGGTGCATGATCTCTGGATTCGTGGGGTCGAAACACAGGTCACCCATTTCGCTGTCATCCAGCCACCTGCCCCATTCGCCGCCGAACTTCTCTTTAAGATCGAGCACGAGGCTCCAGCTCGCGCCTCCATCGTCCGTGCGGTGCAGTCTGGGATTCTTTGTGCCGCCGTGGCCGTGGATGATCGCGAACCAAGTTTGCGGCTTCTTTGGGTGGGCTTTGACGACGCTGCCGTCATGGTTCTGCCACTTGTCATTCCACCATTCGGTTTGAATGTGCATGGGCTGCCAAGATGCGCCGCCGTCATTGGTTTTGAAGACGCCTTGATCCAAAGCGGCGACCATAGCCTGCTGCGGATCATGCGGACTGACTGCGGGTCCGTTGAAGTAGCAGAGCACTTGCAGGCCCACCGTGCTGCCTGTCCAGCTCACGCCGAAGTCGGTGCTGCGACACATGAGCGAGCTGTCGCATTTCAGCCATGTGCTGCCATCCGCAGTGACGGCGAGGGCACTGCATTTTCCCTCCGGCGAGGCGTAGCGATTCATGCCGGGATAGCTGCCGCGATCCCAGTTTTTCTCGATGCGATGTCGCGTCCAGGTATCGCCATTGTCGCTGCTCACGACGAGTTCACCCAGCGCCCAGAGCATGACTTTGCCACCACTCGCGACGGCGAGTCCACCGGCAAAGCGCAGACCGGGCTCCCACTTGTGTGGCGACTCTTTGACGATGGTGAAGGTCGCTCCGCCATCACTGCTGCGGTGAAGTCTGCCGGTGGAATCAAAGGCAAACAAGCCGCTGCCAGTGGGTGTGGCGCGTGCGGTCAGCACAATGTTGTCGGTGAGTTGAAGTTGCCACGTTTTGCCATCATCGCGCGAGATGGCGAGTCCGGGTGATGGCCGACATGAGACGCAGAGCGTGCCATCAGCGAGGAAGAAGGGATATGCGGGCGTGTCGCGGCTGTTCTTCGCCACCGGGGGCTTTGAGAGTTCTGTCCACGTCGCTCCATGATCACGGGAGACACGCAGGATGCTGTCGTGATCGAGCGCATAGACGCTGCCATTGCCGGAGATGGCGATGGCGTGGCCAATGCCGGGCGTTTGATCATCGCCGATGGCTGGAGCTTTGCCAAAGGTCGCCTGCCACCTCACACCGCCATCATGACTGGCCCAGATCATGCCGCAGGTGCCCCAATACATGTGCAGCGGCTCTTTGGGGTCGATGGCGAACTGCCGGTTGTGTGAAACAATCTGCTTCCGAGCCATGACTCCGCGCTCGACATCGGCGGACATCTTTCGCCATGACAAACCCGCGTCTTGCGAGCGAAAGAGGCCACTGAGGTCCGTCATGGCCCAGACTTCCTTTGGGTCCGTAGGATGCGCGACAACATCCTCGATCCACCCGCCGCCGCCGGGGCCAAAAGGTTGCCATGTTTCAGCGGCGAGCGCCGAAGAAGCGATGAGTGAAAGGAGGAATGTTAGATGGGTTATCATCGGGTTGTCATGGGCCCCATTTTCACGACTTCGAAGTCTTTGCCCTTCACTTTGCGGATCGGGGTCAGTTCGTCATGCACCCAGCGGTCATCGGGCGCGCCGCTGATGTACCAGTCACCGCCGTTGTCAGCGAGGATCAGGCCGTGGATCTTGAGTCCTTCGAGGATGACTTTGGCAGGGCCGTTGAATTTGGAGGTGTCGAAGTCCGCCTTCAATCGCACGCGCATGCCCATCGGCGGCAGATTTTCATCCTTGTGCGGACTGGCGAAGTGCGTGGCGGGCGGCACATAAGCACGGCGTGACTTTTTGACGGTGAAGCGCAAAGCGTGCGTGAGCTTCTTCGTGCCGCAAATCTCATCGTAACGAGCCAAACCGGGCATGATGGGCAAGCCAGCGGCATCGGCACTGGTCCAGCCTGCGGGGCGCGGTTTGGGCGATTTCAGATCAAAGACGCTGCCGCTGTAGGCCTTCCATCCTTTGCCTCCGAAGAGTGGAAAGGCGCGGTAGATCTCATAGAGTTTCCAGTTGTCCTTATCGAGCACGAGAATGTGGCGGTCGCCATCGCTTTCGCGTCCGCCTTCGATCCAGGCATCCGCCGGGATGGGATAGGGGCCGGGATCACTCTCATCTCTGCCTTCGTTGAAGTTGACCGGCACCTTTGACTGATCACCGCTGACGACGTAATAAGGGATGCCGCCGGGCTGCCCCTGCCACACGAGGCCAAAGTCCTCATGCAGTCCTGTCTCCACGCCGATGGAAGCAATGATCGCGTCGCTGAGCGGATCGACCTTGTCTTTGGAGACATCGCGGTTCCATTCGTTACCCGCAGGCATGAGTGAGACGCCGCCGAGATCGGCATTCGGTCCCTCTTTGAGTTCAGGATGCTGAGCAAGGGCACAGACAGTGAAGGTGCAGAGGAGCAGTGTGGCGGTTTTCATGGAGGATTAATGAGAGATGGCACCACAGATTTTTTTGGTGCGTGGGTTGTCTTTGAAATCGGCTGGCAGAAGGTATTTCGGATCGGCGTGTTCGAGGATCGCAGCGCTGGCGGGTGTGGCGTCGTGCTTGCTGCCATCCAGGTTGACATTGGGGAAGTCTTCGAGGCCGCGACCTTTAACGCAGCCGTCTTTGGGGCCATCGCCAAAGACCACGTTGCCGGAGCTGATGACACCTGCATTACCGCGGGCGTAATGCAGGGCATTGGCATCGCGGGAGTAGAGGATGTTGTTGGCGAGGACCATGCCTTCGCGTCCATTCCAAGAGCCGCCACTGAAGGCGTGAGCGCTGTTGAGGATGGTGTTGTGGATGACCTGGAGGTTCAGCGTCTTGCCCTGATGATCGGTGCTGGAGAAGCCTGCGCCTGCGCCGTTGATGAGGACGTTGTTGCGCACGATGGCCTCGCCTTGCACCTGCATGACATTGTCCGCGCTGTTGTAGCAGAGATTGCGCTCGATGATGTTCACGGGTTTGCCGGCGGTGCCATAAATGGTGATGCAGGGGTAGTTGGTGTCATGGACATGGTTTTCAGCGATGAGATTGCCCCAGGAGCCTTGCTTCACCTCGATGCCGTCGCCTTGATCGCCACGACAATCATGAATGTGGTTCAGCGCGATGACGCTCTCGCTCATGATGTGAGCGCCGTTGTTCGCGCCGAGATACATACCCTCGGCATGGCCCGCCCCGTGATGGATGTGATTCCGGGTCAAAAAGAGGCGCTGCGTGTCCGCGCTGTTTGCACTGAGGCAGACTTCATTCGTGTGATGGATGTGACATTGATCGATCCAGACATCGCTGCAGTGCCCGAGGCGCAAACCGTGGCTGCCGCCCGTGATTTCAATCCCCTGAAGACACAGATGCTGCACGGCACCACCCTGGCCGATGTTGATGACGTTTTGATTCGCATCGCTGCGTGTGATGATGACCTGAGCACCTTCCGCCGCGACAATCCAGATGGGTGCCTCGCGGCTGCCGCTCACGCTTACGTCCCACAGGCGATCCACGCTGTAAGTGCCAGCGGCGAGCTCCAGTTTGTCACCAGGTTGCAATGCGGCCACAGCTTTAACAAGGGATTCACCCTTCCTGTCCGTGTGCTGAATCACACGCTTTGGAGTGATTGCAGCCCAATCAGGCTGGTAAGTGGCGGCGGTAGCGGCCTGTGAAAATAGCAGAGTGCAGATAAGAGGTCGGATCATGGTTGCAAAGAGAAAACGGCTTCTTTCACAATCTCTCTCTCAGCAAACCGCTGAGATACACCCATGGCATCTTTGGCGTCTCGCGAGTCTCGCTCTGCTGCCTTTCGCGCACCCACAGGGTCACGGGCTGTCGGTTGTAGTTGCGTTCGTTGACGCCGCAGAGGGTGACGGTGCTGTTGTCGATGATAAAGGCGGGCAGGCCTTCGTGCCAGCCGGCATTGGAATAGACGAAGACGCCGCTCGCATCAGTGATGCCACCATTCACGGTCTCGATGATGGTGCCGATCTTTTCGGTCTTCATGCCAAGGATCCAAAGTTTGCTGCCGTTGTTGCGGCACATGGTGCCGTTGTGCTCGGTGTTAAGCTGGCGACACCATGCACTCTGGCCGGGCTGGTTGAGATTCAGACGACCGCAAATGTCGTCGATGAAGATGTCTCCCGCGCCCAGTCCTTCGACATCAAAGCCGATCACGGAGCTGACGATGAGGGTGCGCTTCGATTCGTGACGCATCTCGATGCCATGACCGCCGCTGCGATTGCTCATGCGCTCAATGATGACGGTGGGGGCCGAGTTGTCGCCGTCCACGAGCCGCCACACAGCTTTGCCTTCGGTGTAGAAGCGGCCTTCGAGGCCGATGATGCGTCGCACGGGGCCGCGGATGATGACTTCACTGTCAAAGAAAAATTCCTTGCCTGCGGGCAGGTAAATCGTATCCGCGCCGGAGTCGATGGCACGCTGCAATGCGGCGCTGGAGTCGGCTTTGCCCGTTGGATCACCACCAAAGGTCTCGATACTCACCCATTTGCCATCCCACGGAACTTCGGGCGTTTCTTTGACCGGGAGGTGCGTGACCTTGCCCGCCTCGGCGATGGTCTTTTCGCCCTCAAAGCGAAACGGCGAGACCACATTCGTGTGTGAGCTATCCTCAAGAATGCGCCCCGCGTCCTTCACATCGCCTTTGTCGCGTCCTTTGTCGGCATGATCGATGGCCACGGCATGGCCAGTGATCTCCACATCACGCAGATACATCTGGCGCTCGTTGAGGATGCCGGGATAAGCGCTGCCGCTGCCGGTGATTTTCGATTCCACCAGCGTCACCGTGCCCCAGGAGTTCTTCTCGTTGTAGAGCGTCGTCACGGCGTTATCGCTGGTGAGGCCGCGCACGAAGATCATCTGGTGATAGTTGTGCCAGCCGAGCTTTCGCTGACCTCGCAGCGTGACGTGCTCGAAGGTATTCGAGTTCACCGGCCACTTGGTCACGATGCCGGTTTCAAATCCATACACAGTAAGCTTTCGCACCAGCAGCGGCCCGATCTCATCCGTGAAGCCCATGTCCAAGCCGATGTGGCCGCTGTCCTTGGCTGCGAGGATCGTCACATTGCGAATGCAGCCTTGATTGCTGGCATTGAACTGCATGCCGATGGCCTGGGGGTTTCCTGCGCCGACTTCGATGGTCAGATCGCGCACTGCATTGCGAAATCGCTGCGCTGGCTTCAAACCGGTCCATATCAACGCCTTCGGTTTGTCGAAAAAACCGGGCGTGGAAGCAGGCAGGACGATTTTCGTCAAAGACATGCCCGCCCCCTGCAAAATGGTGCGTTTCTCGCCATTGCCGCCCTCGCCCTTCGGCCAGCGCAAGGTGTCAGTCACGATCCAAGTGCCTGCTGGCAGATACACGATGCGATTCCCATTCGGAAATGCATCCAGCGCCTTCTGGATCGCTGCGGTGTCATCTGCTCTATCATCGACCACGGCCCCAAAATCGCGCACATCAAGCACTCCGCCGTCTTTGGGGAAGATGATGGGTGTTTGGGCCAAAGCACTCGTGGCGAGGATGAGAAAGAGGAGAGGTTTCATGGCCGGATCATGGGGCCGATGTATTCCGTCGCCACAACGATGTCGTCGAACCATACTCGGTTGAGCTTCGGTGGATTCGCGACGTTGTTTTGGCGGTAGGCGTTTTCGGTCACGTAGTGGCTGAGCATTAAGTAGCTCACAGCGAGTTCCGGCACGGTGCGCCAGCGAAAGCCCTGGAAGGACTCTGCACCATCCGAAAGCACGTCGAAGCCTTCGCCCGTCCATTTTCCGGTCTTTGTGCCGGGGCCAATGTGTGTCGCGAGTTTGCCATCGAGCCACAGGGCCAGTTCGCCGTCGCTCTTTCCCACCTCGTTGCATTTCACCATGATCTCGACGCACTGCCATTGGCCGCGTGGTGGTCCGGGCTTGCCCTCGGGCCAGAGGCCGTTGCCCCAGAAGCCGCCGTCGGCGCTCTGCTTCATGTCATGCCAGTAGGTGTAAAACATCCAACCGCCCGGCGCGGGGATGCTGCCATAACTTCCATTCGGCTCGATTCGGGCGCTGAAGCGCGTGTCACCTGCGGCATGCTTGCCGGCGCTGCCTTGCGGCCAGTTCGTGGGCGGATTGTAGCCGCCGAGTCCGCTGAAGTGATGCAGGCAGGGTGCGTCTTCGGCGAACTTCACATAGAAGCGGGAAAACACCCGCGTCTGGATGGGATCAAGCCGCTTGAAAAGATGCCCGCCCGTGTTTTCACCGAGCGTGGCGGTGACTTGCAGGCATTTCGTTCCCGCACTGGCAGCGGGATGATCACTCACGAGCTCGAGCACTTTGCCATCCTTGTTCTCGATCTCATTCCAGCGCGGCTTCAGGGCCTCCAGCGTGCCTTCTTCAAAATTTTCCACGAGCAGCACGGCGGCATGCTTTTCGATGCCGGTGTCACTCGGATGGTTTTGTGAGATGCCGTGGCCTTGGGGCAGCGGTTCGAGTGCGAAGCCCGTGGAGGTGAGAAGGAACAGGAGACGCATGATTTTTTGGCAGGACAATTTGGTCAGAAGAGCTTGGGGAAATCTTCCTGCCAAAACGAATCGTCACACGATGCCGAGCGCCTTCTTCATCTCGAATCCTGGGAAAATGGATTTCGTGTCGGCCAATCCCACGCGCTGGGTGAGCACTTCGGTCAGCACGGTGCGGTAGTCGGTGGTGATGGCGAGGTCGGCGCCTTCGTCGAGCTGATCGTTGGCGAGGCCGCGCCATTCGCCGTGCAGTTTGCCACCTTTGATACCGTTGCCGAGGACCATGTGAACACCGCCGTAGCCGTGGTCTGTGCCTTCGCTTTGGTTGGATTTGAGCCGACGACCAAACTCGGTGTGCACGACGACGGTCATCTTCGAGTGGAAGCGGCTCATGTCGTTGTAGAAGCTGCTCAAGGCGCGACTGAACTCGCTCACCAGTTCGTTGAAGCGATATTCCTGGTCCTCATGTGTGTCCCAGCCATCGTAATCAACCGTGGCGACGCGAAGACCCGCTTCCATTTTGGCGATCTGGGCGAGGTTCCGCAGGCTTTCACCAAGGTTGCCGGTGTCTTCGTAGCTGACGCCTTTTTCAGGCGTGTAGTCTTGCACATTGCCGTCGCCATCACGTGTCAGTTTGCTTTGTAGAGCGGTGATGGTGTCGAGCGTGAGCTTGCCGATGCGGTGGATGCTTTCGCTGCCTTCATAGAGACGTTTGAGCAGCGCGAGTTGGTTTTCGCGTCCGTAGGTGAAGTTGCGCGCTTCGCTCATTGAGACGGCGACTTTGGAGTGAAGCAGCGAATCCGGCAATTCCCCCCCCACAGCCACGGCGGGCAGCAATCCATGCGGCGAGAGCGCTTCAATGGTGCGAGTGAGCCAACCGCTGGCAATGCTGATGTTCTTCTGATCGGTCACGCCGCGCTCCATCATGTCCTGCGCCTCAAAATGACTGCGTGAGCCGTTCTTTAGACCACAGGCATGAATCATGGCCAAATGGCCGCTGTCATAGAGTTCCTTCAATGCGCCGGCCTCGCGATGCAGGCGCATGTCGATCCCGTTGTAGCCATTCTTGAGCGCGATGCCCTCAAACTTGCCCGCATCAGTTGCTCGCAGCCATTCGGGCCGCGCGGCAATGTAGTCCTTGTCATTCGCTGGGCCGAGGAGGTTCAGCCCATCGCACCCACCGCGCAGAAAGAGCACGACGAGCAGGTGATCATGGCTTTGCGGTGCATCCGCGGCAAAGGTGAGGTTGGTGATGCGACTGCCAGTGAGAGTAGCGAGAGAAGAGCAGAGGAAGTGGCGGCGGTTCATGGTGATTCCTGTTTGCGGTGAACTAGCGGAGTTGAAATTCGGGAGTGGCGGCTGCTAGGGCGACGAATTCGCCGAGGTGCTCGGCGAGGTCGGATTCGTTAAGGCTGATCTCGGCGTCTGGCTCGTGATGGCGTGCTTTGCCGTCGTCTTCGTATTCTCGAAACCATTTCGTGAGTTCTTCACGAGTGTGAGGCTCAAGGAGGTCGGGGGCGAGGCGATCTAGCCAGTAATCGGCGAATTCCTGCCAGGTCTTTTTATCGGCAGGCGTGTTGCGCAGCAAGTTCATGCGCACCACTTCGCCATCGAAGCCGTCAGTGGCGAGATCACGGGCAAATTTCCAGCGCTTGAGCAGGCTGTTCGGACTCTGCCAATAGTCGGCGGTGTCGGGATGGCCGGTAGGCGGGCCCCAGTGAAAGAGATGCTGACCACATTCGGCGAGACGATCGATGATATCTTCCTCGGGTCGCACATCAGCACCCGCCGCACGGATAAAGCTGCAGATGAACTCCAGCGGACGCTTGGTCTTCTGTCCAAAAGCACCGCTCATCTCCGGGGCGAGCAGAATCTCGCGCATGACGTACACGATTTGATCTGGAGACTTCGCATGTTCGGTCCAGACCTTCGCGACGCGCCTAACGAGGTCTTCGCTCGGCTGATCCGCGATGAAGCGGCGGCAGAGTTTACGGCTCAAATAAATCGCCGTGCCAGGATGGAACGCCGCGAGGTCGAGAACGGCCATGCCATCGGCCAACGGCGGCTGGTTGGCCTCCAATTCGGCACCTAGTACGCGCTTCTGATATGGATCATGCCATTGCGCATGGTAGTAAAAGCCGCCGTCATCGGGGAAGTGCTTGTCATCGTCGTAGTCTTCGCCATCGGCTGCAGTCCAGCCCGTGAAGGCACGTGCCGCTTCATAAACGTCTTGGTCAATGAAGCCTTCCGCTTTGCCTTCGAGCGCACCGGGCACCTCGCGCCATTTTTTGTGGAGATGATTCAGATAATGCTCCGCACCAAGCGTGTGCAGCTCAAAGAGTTCACGAGCATAGTTTTCATTGGCCGGGCTGGCCTTGCTGCTGCGATTGTTGAGGTAATACAGCATTGGCAGACCTTGCGCGACGGCTTGCAGCAGCTCACGGAAATTACCGAAGGCGTGCTTGCGAACCACATCGCGATCATAAGCGGGCCAGACAGCGCGGATGGTGTTGTCCGCGTCGATGTTGACGTTGAAATGGTTGTGCCAGAAATCGACGAGCATCTCGCGCACCTGCCACTTCGAGTAACAGGCACGGATGATCGTGGCCACCTCGACCTCATACGAGCAGCGCTGGATTTCTTTATAAGGATAGTCCTCCTGATTCTGGATGCGGAAGAGCTGATCAAGCGGCTTGTCGAGCAGGGTGAGGCCGCGTTTTTCCTTCACCTTGAATTTCTGTTTCTCGGCCTTTTTGCCGTCTTTGCCTTCGACGGCCATCATTTCGGGTTTTCCGCCCTGCATCATCGCACCGGCCTTTCCTGCCTGCATCATCATGGCAGGCGCCATCAAGCCTTCGTGCTCGTATTCGATCTCGAGCTTGTGCGCAGCGATGCGCTTCTCCGCCTCGTCTTTGACGGTGGAGTCGGGTTTGAGTTGTTCTTCAACCCACGCACTCCAGCCGACCTTTTCGACGCGGGCGAGTTCTTCAGACGTCGCGCCAAACGTGGCGCGGTTGAGGGCGATGTAGGTGGGTGAAATACTCATGATGTGTGGTGATACGAGGCGAATTTACGGACTATCAAATTGTCATTTTGCGGCAAGAACATGATCGGTCATGACTTTCTGCCACGCCGCCTCAATGAGCTTGAACGCATTTTCAGGTCGCAGGATGCCACTGATCAGCATCTCATGAATCTCCCGCGCCTCAGCCATGCTGATGTCATAGTACCAGCGCTCTCCCGTTTCTCCTCTGCTTTCTGTAAAGGCGACATGTCCCACCTGACTGCCCTCCGAGTACTTCACGGCGGCGATCAGGCCAAAGACCACCCATGCCTCCTTGGCCTGCACCATGGCAGGCGTGGGATCATTGAATAGGGGCCGTTCACTACTCAGGAAGATGCCGAGCCGACCCTGCTGATCGCGTACGCCGTGCGGCCAAACACGAGTGGGTGTGAATGTGGCCACGGACATCATAGATTGGACACGCCGGGCGATGGCTTCGAGCGGTAGCATTTCAGCGCGGCTGAGTGCCCGCGCTGCCTTGCTCTCGACAGGCTGCGCACGCTGCGAGGCGGCCGATGATTGCGCGTTTGCTGAACTAACGGTTTTATTGCCGGCAATTATCACCGTAGACAGCAAAGTAACCGCAGTGGCGAGATTGAAGCACATGAGAATATGGTTGGAAGTCATGATGGTTGGTGGATGGGTAAATAGGATAAGGAGGTCAGCCACGGTGCGCGGGCTTCACGCCACGCGCCGCGCCGGTGAGTCGGCGGGCATTTAAGAGGCGCGTGGCGAGTGTTTTGCGCACGCTGGAGTGGAGCTTCAGCAGCGCCTCGTCAAAAGTGTGTCCAGCACTACGCGCCAGGACATCAGGCCCGGGAATGCTCAGCATCATGGAGAGGTGGTAGCGCGGGGTTTTCTCCCGCTGCTGCTCCACGCGTACCACGGCGCGGGAAATGGGCTTGAGCGAAGCGAACTGCTCGAGCGTTTGATGGATCTGGGTTTCCCATTGGGTGCGGGGGTCGCAGCCGAACCAGTCGAGTTGGATGATCATGAGTTTGTTGTTGGCGAAGGGTGGAAAAGGGTGCCGACAGGAGCCGCCGAGGTTTTTTTCGCGGTGGTCGGAACGGAGGGCTCCTGCCGGCGGTTGTGACAGCATCAGGAGTTTTGGGGATACCAATGCCAGGTGCTGTAACAGGGGTGTTCCTCGTTTTGCGCGGACTTGATTTCATAGCTGCTGCATGAGGCGAGCAGGCCGGTTAGGAGGAGAAGGAGGAAAAGGCGAGTTTTCATTTCGTGTGTTTGGCGTTCGGTTTGAGTTTCTTGGCGGCTGACTTCGCGGCAGGTGCTGCGTTGAGAGTGGTTTCATGGGCTGCTTTCTCAGCAGCGGCCTGGATGACCTGCTTTTCTGCGGACAGCCAGAAGTCGATCTCCCTGCCAACGGGGCGGTCCGCCTGGAGCCAGAGATGATAGGCGAGTCCGCGAACTTCTTGAAACTGTGCCGGGGTCATGGTGCATTGGGTTTGGTTCATGGTTTGGTGGATAGTGAGGGGGATGTTTGCAGCTGGCTTCATATCGGACTGATCGGGAGTAGCGGCAGGGATGTGATGAAACCGTTCGTTGATGCGACGGAGAATGGATTGGCGGCTGGGCTGATGATGGATGTCTGCACAGCAGATGAACTCGGCGTGCCATCGCGCTGCCCAATGCAGCAGATCCTCACAGAGAGTGCTCGTATGCGCGCAGGGCGAGTGGGCATCTGCCTCCAAAGCAAGGACCAAGGCTCTGTCCTCCCGCTGCTGCCAGGTGATGGAGTCCAGCCAGCGTTTGATATGGTCTGGCAAAGACTCGGCACTGGAGGTGGCGATGATGATCATGTCCGCCTCTGTGCCGATACGGGCTGACATGGCGCGTATGTCGGGAGCGGACACTAGCTTTTCAAAAGTCCATGCTTTAAAGGACATCCGAAGATCACTCCGAAAGGACTGGTGCAGCCAAGCGAACGCTTGATTCACCTGCATTTCCGCCTGGTAGCCGTCATGGATGGCGATGACCGAAAAAGAGGCGCGGGTGTCATCGCTGCTGCGTGACGCTCTGCTTATGATTGGCTTGCCGTTTTCCATGGGCAAGATCATGTCTTTTCATGCTGGCACCCTCAATGGGCATACTTGCCCAGCGATGCTCAGCAAACCGCTGATGCCTTTTCAGTCTGGGTTCACGGTGGGGCTCAGCTCTGTTCACCGACCCAGAGCGTGGCATGATGGATGAGTTCGGTGGCATTGCGCAGGCCGAGTTTTTGCCGGATGTGCATGCGGTGTGTGTCCACGGTCTTGATGCTCAGATGCAGAATGCGGGAAATGTCATGCGGTTCCTTCCCTTGCCCTAGAAGGCGATACACCTCAAACTCGCGGTCCGTCAGGGTGGAGACGGAGGCTGCGCCGGGCTTCGGCCCTGCCTTCGCGCCAGAGAACGCATCGAGGATCTGTGAGGAGATGCTCTCACTCACGGAGATGCTGCCGGCCAGCACGCGGCGGATGGCGTGGATGATTTTTCCCGGTCCTTCCTGCTTCATGATAAAACCGCGCCCACCTGCGCGGATGACGCGTTCGGCATAGAGTGTCTCATCGTGCATGGAGATGATGAGCACGGGCGTCTGCGGGCTGATCGCACGCGCGTCCTTGAGCAGTTCAAGGCCGCTTTTGCCGGGAAGGCTCATGTCCAGGAGCATGAGATCGGGCTTGAGCTTTTCGAGCGCGGCCAGCGCCTGCGCGGCATCGTGCGCCTCGGCGCACACGACGAGATCGGTTTCGAGGTTCACCAACCCGGTCAATCCGGCGCGGAAGACTGGATGATCATCGACGATGAGCACGCGTTTTTTGGATGCTGGAGCTGCGCTAGTTTTCTTCGGCATGGTGGAGTGTTTGTGAGATTTGGCAGGTGACCACTACGCCTTTTCTTCGGCCATTTTCGACCTTCAGCATGCCGCCGGTCATTTCGGCGCGGTATCGCATGATGCGCAGGCCCATGCCTGCGCTCTTCGCGGTTGCTTGCATGCCGCTGCCGTCATCGGTGATGGTCAAAGCGGCCTTGGTGAGGCGGATGCGGATGTTTTTGGCTCTTCCGTGCTTTACGGCGTTGCTCACGGCTTCTTGGGCGATGCGGTAGAGGTGCATCATCGCGGTTTCGTCCTCAATTGCCGCACTCTCACGGCATTCAAAGCGGCATTTCACGCGGAACAGTTCGCTGGCCTGCGCAGCAAGGTTTTTCAGCGCCCGTGTGAAGCCGCCCTGCTCCGGTGCAATGGGGTGCAGGCCGCGTGCGAGGCCGCGGGTTTGTGCGAGGGCTTTTTGCAGCAGCTCGCCCATCTTTTGGGCGGCGACACTCTGCGGGGACTTTTCTGCCTCCAGGGTGCGCTGGAGCACTTCCGCCATCATCCACGCGCCTGCTAGCTGCTGGCCCAGATCATCATGTAAATCCTGGCCGATGCGGCGCTGTTCGCGTTCGCTGATTTGCAGAATTTCCTCCTCAAGCTGGCGACGTGCCAAGATCTGCTCCATCAGTTCTGCTGTGCGTTGCTGCATACGCTGCTCCAGCTCGGCATTGAGCAGGCGGATTGTCTGTTCGGCGCTTTTGCGCTCGGTGATGTCCGTGATGTCGATGATGATGAGAGCCCCCTCGGGCGTCTCCACCTGACTGAGGCTGATCTCCATCGGGAACTCGCTTCCGTCCTTCCGCCGCCCGGCCAGCTCCATGCCGCGAAATCGCTCCGCATGCTCAGGTCGCGCTAGGAAGTCCTTTCGCAGCTTGCCAAAGCGATCACGCTCGCCCGGAGCGAGCATCATCTCGAAGGCCGTGCCGATCATGGCCTTGCGCGGGATGCCGAAGAGTCTTTCCGCACGCGCATTGGCCAGCCACATGCGGCCCAGTGAATCCAGGATGACGAATCCGTCTGGCGCGGCCTCCAGCAAGCGGTCAAAAATGCGGCGGTCCACATTTCTCTGCGTGATGTCGCGTGAGATTTTGGAGAAGCCGGTGAGATGGCCCGCTGCATTCTTCAGCGGTGAGATGGAGATCGAGATGTCGATGGTGCGGCCATCTTTGCGAACGCGCTGCGTCTCGTAGTGCTCGATGCGCTTGCCACGGCGGATGTGGCGGCGGAAGGCGGCCTCGTCATCCGCTGCTTCCGGCGGGCGCAAGAACGACACCGGTTTGCCGACGGCTTCTTCGGCCAAATATTGAAAAATCCGCTCCGCCCCGGCATTCCACGTCTGGATCACGCCTTCGAGATCGAGGGTGATGATGGCGTCGTCGGAGGATTCGACGACGGCGGCGAGTCTATTGCGGACCGCCAATGCCGCCTCGTGCTCGGTGATGTCACGGGCGATGCCTCCGATCTGATACGGCTTGCCGTCCTTGCGTCCGAGAATGATGCCGCGATCCGCGATCCAGCGCACCTGACCATCACGACTAATGACGCGGTAGTGCGCTTCATACTCGGCCTTTGCACCATTGAACCACTGTTGCAGCGCCTCACGCACCGCCTTGCGGTCCTCTGGATGGATGCACTCATCCCACAGCGCCGGGCTTCGATGCAGCTCATCTACGCCGAAACCCCAGATGCGCTCAAAGGCGGTGCTCACATATGAAAAGCGCGGTGGATCAAGTTCCTTGAACCACAACACATCGCCAATGTTCTCGACTAGGAGTCGGAAGCGGGCCTCATCCGGCGACGGTGGTGTCATGGGTACAAATGTAGTCTGGATCAAAACTGCCAGCGCACATTCAAAGCACTGAACGGAGCGGACTCGAGCGTCTCATTGGCAAGCACATTGTTATTTCCATCGCGCAGCTCCAGTTCGCCGCCGACATTCAGACCGGCACGCACCGAGATGGAAAAGCGGTCCGTGGCCTGATAGATCACCGAAGCGGCGGTTTGCCAGCCGTTCAGCTCCACGCGGTTCACATTCGGGTCTTCCACATCCCACGAGCCGCCGCTCGGGTAGGCACTGAGGCTTAGCGTCACGCGATCCGTTGCACGCCAGCCGAGCACCACAAACGGCGGCGTCACCTGCACGATGAAGGGATCCGGCTTCCAGATGAAACCGAGCGCGGGAACGATCATGCCTTCCTGCGCTCCGTATTGCGCGAAGAAGCCGCCCGCGAGGCTGAAGCTGTCTGTGAAGCGATAGCCGAGCAGCCCGAGGCCAGAGACTTCAAAGTCATCCCACGACAAGCCCTGAAAATCCGTCCCAATGCCCGGCGTCACAAAGCCCAGGCCCCACCAGCGCGACTGCTCCGGCCGCCAGAACAAGCTTAGCTGCGCCTCCAGCGTGTGCAGTGTCTCGCGTTGCAGGCCAAGGAAGCCATTGAAGTCCAGCTCGCTCAGATTGTAGCTCAGCGAGGCGCTCATGCGCAGAGCGTTCACCTTCTTTGTCCAAAAGGGCAGAATGGTACGCACCTCCATGAAATCCAATTCGCCAGGCCGATTTGCCAAGTCCTGCGTGTCGATGAAAGTCGTGTCCACCATGTAGCCCGGTCTTCCAAAACCAAACGCGGCCGGGTCGATGAGATCGACGGAGCGTGCGGCGGTGGTTTCAGGCGCGGTTTGAGCGGACAGTGTGAGCGTGGTGGCGAAAAAGAGCGTGGCGAGGTGTGTTTTCATTGAAGGGGGGAAGTGTTGGAAGCAGGCGAACTACGCGTCAGCGAGCGCAGCGGATTTTTTTTTCGATTTCCACGAGCGATAAGGCACCAGCGGCCACGCCGAGGATGCGCAGCCAGGCGGTGGCTTCGATCGGGGCGGTGTGGAGGAAACGGTTCATCAGCGGCAAGTAGGTGAAGAGAAGCTGCAAGAAACCCGTGAGGGCGATGCCTAGCAGAAGGCGCGGATTTGTGAAGAAACCGAGCGCGAACACGCTGCGGCGGAGGCTTCGGCAACTGAGTAGGTAGGCGCTGGCGACGGCGACGACAGTATTCACCACTGCAGTGCGGCTGGCGGCGATGCTGGCACCGCCGTTTAGCGCATCAAAAAAGACCCAGTAGCTGCCAGCGAGCATGATGAGCGAGACTAGGCCGGTGCGCATGAACATAGCCAGATCAAAGATCGGCATCTTTTGATCACGTGGCGGGCGCTTCATGATGTCGGCCTCCGGCGGCTCAAAGACAAGCATCAGACCGAGCAGGATGGCGGTGGTGAGATTCACCCACAGCAAATGCACGGGCAAAGTCGGCAGCGTGAGGCCGAGTACGACGCTGGTGAGCAGGATGAGCGCGAAGCCAACGCTGACCGGCAGAGTCCAGACGAGGAATTTGATGAGGTTGTCATACACACCACGGCCCTCCTCCACAGCGGCGGCGATGGTGGCGAAGTTATCATCCGTGAGCACCATGCTGGCGGCTCCCTTCGCCACATCCGTGCCGGTGATGCCCATGGCGATGCCGATGTCCGCCTGCTTCAATGCGGGGCCGTCATTGACACCGTCACCGGTCATGGCGATGATGTGGCCGCGAGTTTGCAGGGCACGCACGAGGCGCAGTTTCTGCTCCGGTGCCACGCGGGCAAAGACCGCAGTGCGGTCAGCTATTTCGGGCAGGTCGGCGTCGCTGATGTCGGCCAGCTCAAGACCGGCGATGGCAGGCGCCGTTTCGGCACCCGTAATGCCGATTTGCTTCGCAATGGCCTGTGCGGTGACGGCGTGATCACCCGTGATCATCTTCACGCGAATCCCTGCGGCCTGACAGCGCGCGACAGCCGCGATGGCTTCACCACGCGGTGGATCGATCATGCCTTGAATGCCAAGAAAGGTCAGCCCCTCGCTGACATGATGATGCCCGAGGTTCTCGGTGACGTGCGAGCCATCTCGCCGAGCAAAGGCGATGACTCTCATGCCTTCGGCGGCGAACGACCGCGCCACTTCGCGGATGCCATTCGCATCGAGATCCACGATCTCGCCCCGCGCATCGAGCATGTGGCTGCAACGCTCGATGAGCCGCTCCAAGGCACCAGCTTTGTAGATGCGGAGGCCTTGCGCGTGGTCGTGCAACGTCGCTCGAAACATGTGATCACTCTCAAACGGGATCATGTCCACCCGTGGTGAACCTGCATGGATGGCGGCATGACGCAGCCCGGCTTTTTCAGCGGCGACGAGCAGCGCGCCTTCGGTGGGATCACCAGCGATGCTCCAGACGCCTTCTTTTTCGACGATGGCGGAGTCATTGCAGAGCATGCCAGCATGAAGGCACTCGTGCAGCGCTGGCTTCGCGGCAGCGGTGATCTTGCTTTGCGCATCATCGACCAACTCGCCGCGTGGTTCGTAGCCGGTGCCGGTGACGTGGAAGGTTTCCCCACCGGCATAGATGTTCTGCACGGTCATTTTATTTTGCGTGAGCGTGCCGGTTTTGTCCGAGCAGATGACTGTGGTGCAGCCGAGGGTCTCGACAGCGGGCAGCTTGCGAATGATGGCCTGGCGCTTGGCCATGCGGCTCACACCGATGGCGAGCACGATGGTGATAGCTGCGGGCAGTCCCTCAGGAATGACACCGACAGCCAGCGCCACACTCGCCATGAGCATATCGATGACGCTGCCGCCACGCACCAGCACGCCGTAGGCAAACAAGACCGCCGCCAGTGCCAAAATGATCCACAGCAACATGCCGCTGAAGTGCGCGAGCTTCCGCGTGAGTGGTGTGGTGAGGTCCACCGCCTCCGCGATGAGGAAAGCCACGCGCCCCGTCTCAGTGCGGTCGCCCGTGGCCCATACTACACCGGTGCCGCTGCCTGCGGTGACGAGGGAGCCTGCGTAGGCCATGTTCACGCGGTCGGCCAGTACGGTATCGGCCTGCAGCGGGTCGGGTCGCTTGCTCGCGGGCACGGATTCACCAGTTAGAGCGGATTCATCCATTTGCAGGCTCTGGGTTTCGAGCAAACGAATGTCCGCAGGCACACGATCACCACCGGTGAGCATGACGATGTCTCCAGGCACAAGTTCAGTACTGTTCACGCGGATTTTTTTGCCTTCCCGCCGCACCACCGCCTCCGCGACGACCATTTTCATGAGGGCTTCGAGCGCATGCTCCGCCTTCGACTCCTGGAAGAAGCCCACGACGGCATTCACCACAACGACGATGAAAATCACCGAGGCATCCACCCACTCGCCAAGAAAACCCGTTACCGCCGCCGCCACGATGAGCACCAGCACGAGCGGCGCGGTGAACTGCCGCAGCAACCGCTTCCACGTCGGCGTGCCGCCTCGCACCTTGACGCAGTTTTCGCCATAGCGCAGCAGCCTTTCCGCCGCCTCGGCGCTCGTGAGTCCAAATTCAAGTGAAGCCCCCGTGAGGCGCAGCGCGTCACAGAGCGGAAGATCGTGGGCAGTAGTCGCAGTCAAGGCATCAAAAGAAGTCGAGGCATCGCCGCGGGACAATCAGCAAATGGCTGAGTCTGGTTGGTCTCACAACACGTTGGTGAGGCCACGATGTCACTCATGATCAGCGAGCAAAGCAGCTGCGGCGAAGACTTGCAGCGTCAGCTGTACCGCGATCTGCCGCATGAACACGCGGAAGTATTTCCAACCGGAGAGGCATGATGCGCCTGTCAGATTACCTTTTAGTAGCGCTATTCAGCGGGAAAGTCATGCCCCGAGGACCATAGACAGGCAAGTTCATTCCGGCTTCATGGGCACCGATATCAGCCGCCGTGCCATTGAATGTGTCGTTGACGTTTGAAAAGGGCATCGCGATGTCTTGGGTCGCTGAGTCGAGCTTGAGGCGCAGATCGGGCGGCTCATAGAATTTGGAGGGATCTTCAGGAAAGATGGGCTGTGCCAGCACAGCCAGCGTGACCTGCACTCCGTGGGACTCAAACTCTTTGCCGGGCAGTTTATTGAAGGTCCAAGAACGAATCTTTCCTTCAAAGGTGAGGTCGTGCGTGGCGTAGGCGTTGAAGTCGATGATGCAATGCTCGCCGAAATTCTGCACATCTGCTGCGCGACCGCGTCCGGGGCTGTAGCCACCGTATTGCACACCCTTCGGCGTTGTGCCTCCGATGAAGAGGTTGTTTTGAATCAAAGCGTGATCAAAGGGCTCGCTGGTGGAGTTGCCGAAGCCATCGCCCGCTTTGACGACGGTGTTGTGCAAGATGACATCGCCGATGCTGAAGCGGTGGAGTTTGAAGGCGCTGTAGGTGATGTTGAACATGACATTGCGGATGAAGTAGTTTGGGCCGCCGAGGCCGGGCTGGCTGCTGATGCCGACGAAGCAGTTGGTGAGGCGATTGCGCATGATGCGGCAGTTGTGATGTGCAAAATCGGCTTCGATGCCGTCGTCGAGTCCGGCGCTGATGTCGTTATTGAGGATGTCATTGCACGCCTGTGACACCGCGCCGCCATCCTCCATGTGGGAGATGCAGTCGCGGAAGCCACGGACGCGGTTGTGGCGGATCACGTTGCCGCTGCCGGTGAATTCGATGCCCTCGCCTTCATTGTCGCCACCCGCACCCATGATGGCGGGGTCCCACTTGCGGATGCCTGTGATCACGTTGTCCTCGACGCAGGCGTTTATCATGCCGGGCTTGTATGCCTTGATGCCATACTGAGCTGTGATCATACAGCTCCTCACCACACAGTGCTCAGTGTTGTTCAGGCGCAGCGGGCCATTCACCGTGATTCCTTCCAGATACACCCACTTTCGGTCGGTGAGCCCCGCTTCTCTGAAAATGGCCTTCCCGCTCGTGCTGCGATACACGATAGGCTTTCCCGGCTCGCCATCGCGATTGAAGCGCACCTCGCCATAATCGCCATCGGCCAGCAAAAGCACCTCTCCGGGCTTCACGCTGTTTAGATCGGCCCTCGTGCCCTTTCTGATCACCGCGTCCTTTGCTGCGATGGGTTCAGGCCGCGTGCTTGCCTTGACAATGCGCGTGGCATCACCACCATCGGGGTCATGCAGCGTCAGCGCGATCTCATACTCCGTTCCCGCTCCCAAATCGAAGACGCTGCCACTCAAACGATTCGTCCAGGAGATTATCGGATCGGTCTTCCTGCTTGATCCCGCTTGGACGCGCTTTAGCGGCATGCCCCTGCGCCATTCGGCAGCACCAACCGGGCGAAACTTGATTTCACAGACCGCATCGAGATCGTCATCGCCCTCGATCTGCCATTCGACAGCGAGATTCGTGATGGTTGGAAACGGTGAGGTGACTTCACCGGGCGTGGTGGAGTCGCCCGCATGTAAGCTGGCCAGCAAAAAGAACGGGAGCAGTCTAGTCATGTGGTTTCGTAGTGCGTGCCATATTGCCGAACAAGTGGTAAATAAAGCTGCCGAGGTCGCCAGCATACTCGCGTGTGCCTTCTCGCGTATGCCTTCACCACATTCCCGACAGTCCAGCCGCCGTCCCTGCACGGCAAATCAGTCTGGCAGTGTCCATTCCTGCAACGGTCGTGGCTGGTCGGGGCTCTAGGATCAGACCAGGCAGCAGATAAAGTGGCGCGCAGGCAAGGACCTCGGCATGGTTGACGCCACTCATATCAAGGCTAACCGCGACGTTGCCAACCCCGCCGGAGGCCAGGAGAAGCAGGCGATGAGCCGCACCAAGGGAGGGCTCAACACCAAGCTTAAAACACGCCCTGGCAGCCGTCGGCAGCAAGTTTGAGGCCACCGGGATTTTTTCCGCCCTAAGCAGGCCATGACAGCGTATCAGAAGGATGCGATATTTACGTTATCCCGCTGTCAAAGTTGCCCTAGCCTGTTGGTTCGGCATGGTTCCTTTGGCGTGGTTTGCTGATTGGATGTCCTTCGAGGGGCCGCGTACTGTCATTGGGCCATGGATGCTGTTAGTTCTCATGTTCGGCCCCCTTCTCTTCAGTGCGGCTTTTTCACTGGCTGTCGTGCGTTTGCCAGCCATGGATACCGTAGGTCCTCATCCAACCCTGGTCGCAGCCTGCGGGCTTGGGCTGTGTTTTTCAAGCGGAGCCAAGGGGGCGGATGAACCCAGCGCGTCGCGCGTGCTTTCGATCACGGAGTTCGACGGCAATGACGGCATCGACTGGCAGGTTGTGAATGATGGAGTGATGGGCGGGCTGTCAGAGGGAAAACTGACTCCGAGCGAAGCTGGAACGACGATGTTTAGCGGCATGCTATCGCTGGAAAACAACGGTGGTTTTTCGACCTTCCGCAGTGGCGGTTTGAAACTGGACCTCAGCAGCAACATCGGGCTGCTACTTCGTGTGAAGGGCGATGGTCGCACGTATCAGGTGCGACTCGCTACCGACGCCGTTTTTCGCGGCATGGAGGTGTCCTTCGCGGCCGAGTTTACAACCATCAAGGGCGAGTGGGTCGAAGCGAAGGTTCCCTTTTCCGGTTTTAAAGGCAGCTTTCGAGGCCTCAACTTGCCCGAAGAGCGACTGGATACCTCCAAGGTTCGCCGCGTAAGTATATTGATAGGCGATAAAAAGCAGGCCCCCTTCGCAGTCGAACTCGACTTCATTCGAACTTATGGCGCAAGTACACCCTAGTGTTAAGGTCGAAGAATGGATCTTTTATGTTGCGAGTTCGAGCCACCTTTAAGTCATAAGCCATTGTCCACACGGAGCACCCATCGGGCCATCAAAGGCGTATCCGATCTCTATTTATGATGCGCTCCAAGTTTCTCCAGTTCATGACGGCATTGGCAGCTCTGCCGATGTCGGCTTGTCGTCTGCTTCTCCCCCCGGCGACGCGGCCTCTGCGGAAGCTCCAATTTGAACCCCAAGGGAACAAGGCTCAGGAACTGGTGCTGCTCTTGCCGGGACGATTGAGTCCGCCTGAGGAATTTGTTCAGTTCGGCATTGTGGACCTCATCCAGAAAGAACGCCCCCGGGCGCGAATCGTGGCTCCCGATCTGCATCTGGGCTATTACATGAGGGGTCTGGCGGATGCCTGCCTGCATGAGGAAATCATTGGCCCGGCAAAAAAACAGGGGCTGAGGGTAACGATCATCGGTGTCTCTATGGGCGGACTCGGGGCACTCACATACGCCCTTCGTTTCCCTGGGGAGGTGGATGAAATGCTTCTCCTCTCGCCCTTTGTTGGAGAGAAGGAGCTTTTGGCTGAGATCGAGCAAGCTGGCGGGCTGGAAAAATGGGAGAGCGAAGTGGGAACTCCGCGCAGCAAGACCGAGGCGCTTCAGAAAATGTGGATTGAGATGAAGCGCCAGTGGCTTTCTCGTTCAGGCCCGCCTTTTCCCATCGCGCTCGCGGTGGGGAAAAGCGACAGACTACTGGCCAGCAATCGATTCTTTGCGCGCTCCATCTTGAAGCCCGATCAACTGATCGAGATCGAGGGCGAGCACGATTGGGCTTGCTGGAAACAAGGGACGGCGATCCTGCTCTCGAAGTCGAAAGGCTGAATGCACTTTTGACAAGCACTAGTTTTTGAACCGTGCCAGGACAAATCCGCAGGCATGCTCGCCAGGGCACATGCCCGGCACTCTGGTGTCTGCGTATGCCTGTCCCTCACACCCCACATCAATGTCGCATATAGGGCCAACCCGACCCGCCCCCCTCAAAAGCCATTTTCTCCGCCGATCAACTGCCCATGGAGGAGCTCTGTCAGATGGACGCCATGCCTCGCAACAGATTTTTTCGAGGATGCTCGCGCAACCTGCTCGAAGTCAAAATGCAACGACAGGAAATTATACTCCGATAGTCTCGTTTCATGAGGTTGATTTATTAGCTGCCACGTGGGGTGGGACATTGGCAGGGGATGGTAATTTTATTCACTCCGAGTCATCCTCGCCTTCTCCACCCGCAGTCCGTCCAGCGTGTAGCTCGCTCCATTGTCAGAGGGCTTCACCTAACCTGTGATCTGAACGACGGGGTAACGGAAGGTGTTCAAGCCGTAGAGTCGGTAGGCAACGACAAAATCAGTACATGCCAGGTGGGTGCATAGTCCGCAGCATACCGATAGCTAAAGAAAAGCCAATCCCGCGCCGGCTATGCGCCGACGCGGGGGACTTCTCTCACGCGGACAAGCCAACGTGAGTATCGAGCAGGCCATGCAACGCCTCTGTGCGTTTCGGCAACTCCGCGAGATTGCCTTCCTTCAGGGACTCGGTGAACGCGTTGAACAAGCTCCATACGTTCCGTCCTTCAAACGCATCATGACGAGGCTCTCGCCACTCATGCAGCACGGGTGGGATGAGACGGTTGCTGCACACGCCGACATCCGTGGCGCGGATGACGAGGTCATGAGCTTCGATGTCGGTGATCTCCGACTCTTTGTAGGCAGCGATGCGTTTGTCCTGATCATGCCATTTGGCGAGCAGAAGCCCGATGGAACGACTCACCAGTTGCGGCAGATCGCGGACGATGAACCGCGTGTGTTTTCGCGCGAATTTGATCTCGCCACTGAAGCTCAAATTGTCACAAACAAAGACGCTTGCCCCGGCGACGATGCCGGCGGGGAACGTCTTGTCGTGACTATTCCGCAGCCCGAGCACCCAGCAATAGTCGTCGCTCGTTTTCTGGGCATGGACTTCCATCAGACCGAAATAGCGCTGCCCCT
>CALRWM010000047.1:0-45928 GCA_943371875.1 Prosthecobacter debontii
CCATGACACTCAGCCCCGCACACACCGCGCATCTCCACCCGGTCGCCAGTCACGCACAGCCACCGCAGGAAGACTTTGCCCCCACCGCCGAAGCGGTCGCTCGCCGCGCCCACCTGCTCTTTGAAAACCACGGCGAAGCCAAGGGTCGCGATGTCCAGGACTGGCTGCAAGCCGAGGCAGAGCTCACCGCCGAGTGGCAGTGCAGTGGCAAATGATTCCCCGAGACTCATGACCGCCCCACCCTGCATACCCGCCCAGAGCGTCATAGCCATGGCCGCCTCCGCCGGCGGCTTGCATGCCCTCTCGGTCATACTCGGCGGACTCCCCGCAGACTTCCCCGCCGCCATCGCCATCGTCATGCACCTTTCTCCCGTGCACAAAAGCCTGCTCGCCGAGATCCTGAGCAGCCGCTCACAGTTGGAGGTACGGCAGGCCCAAACCGGTGACATCCTCTGCCACTCCAGCGCCTTTGTCGCACCGCCCAATCATCACATGTCCGTCGTCAAAGGTGGCAGCATCGCCCTGTCTTCAGACGACGCGGAGAAAGTCCATTTCGCCCGCCCCTCCGCAGAGCCCCTCTTCGCCTCCGTCGCCGAAGTCTATCAATCACACGCCATCGCCGTAGTCCTCACCGGTGGCGATGGCGACGGCTCATTCGGCGTGCAGATCATCAAAGATCGCGGCGGCAAAGTCATCGCCCAAGACCGCCCCACCTCCCAGGATTTCAGCATGCCCCAAAGCTCCATCGCTACCGGCGATGTCGACTTCATCCTCCCCCTGACCGAGATCGCCCCCATGCTCATCGAACTCGTCATTCCAGGCAAAGCCTGAAGCCCTGCGCGGTCAAGCAGGTGTGAACGGGTAGTACACCCCATGGTTCTTGCCCATGGAGCAGACACCTTGCTGCCGCCATGAATTCCCCGAACGAAGCCGCCACACGGCCCCTGGAGCCTGATCCCGCATTGCGTGCCTCAGAGCTCAGCTACCGCCGTCTGTTTGAAGCCGCACGCGATGGCATCCTCATCCTGGAGGAGGACACCGGACGCATCACCGATGTGAATCCTTATTTGACGGAACTGCTCGGCTTCACCCACGCGGAGATGGGCGGAAAAACCGTCGGCGAACTCAGCCCCTTCAAGGACATCGAATCCAATCAGGCCATGCTCATGCGACTGCAGGAATACGGCTACGCCCGCTATGAAAACCTGCCCTTGGAAACGCGGGATGGCCGCCACATCGCCGTGGAGTTCGTCAGCAACGTCTATCAGGTCGGCGACCACAAAGTCATCCAGTGCAACATCCGCGACATCACCCAGCGCAAACAAGCGGAAGATGAAATCCGCCGCCTCAATGCCGATCTTGAGCAGCGCGTCACCGAGCGCACCGCACAGCTCCAAACCGCCAACCGCGAACTCGAAGCCTTCAGCTACTCCGTCTCCCATGACCTCCGCGCGCCGCTGCGGCACATCATGGGTTTTGTCGAGCTGCTGCAACAGGACGCCGGCCCCACCCTCTCTGATAGCAGTCTCCGCCACCTCAGTACGGTCACGCAGGCCGCAAAACGCATGGGCGCTTTGATTGATGACCTGCTCGCCTTCTCACGCATCGGACAGACCGGCATGGAAAAGGTGGAATGCAGTCTCGATGACCTCGTGCGCGAGACCTTGGGGGATTTCCACAAGGACACCATCAGGCGAAACATCAACTGGATCATCCATCCCCTCCCCGTCGTCTGGGGAAACTGCGCCCTGCTCCGCCAGGTCATGGTCAATCTTATCTCCAATGCCGTGAAGTTCACCGGCGAATGCGCTGAAACCCGCATCGAGATCGGCGGCTCCCTCGTCGGCGAAGATGAAACCGTCATCTTCGTCCGCGACAACGGCGCAGGATTCGATCCGCAGTACGCCGCCAAGCTCTTCGGCGTGTTTCAGCGCCTCCACAGCCAGGACAAGTTTGAAGGCACCGGCATCGGACTCGCCAATGTGCAGCGCATCATCCACCGCCATGGCGGCCGCGTCTGGGCGGATGGCGCGGTGGACGGCGGCGCCACCTTTTACTTTTCCCTTCCCACACAACCCCGTTCAAAAGAATGACCCCGCCTGCAACCCTCAAGACCATCCTGCTGGTGGAGGACGATCCCCAGGATGTGCAGCTCATGCTGGCCGCTCTCGAACAGCACCATCTCGCCGACCGTGTGTTCGTGGTGCACGATGGTGCCGAAGCCCTCGATTATTTGTTCCATCGCGGTGCGTTCGAGCACCGCTTGCGCAACGACCCGGTGCTCGTGCTGCTGGATCTCAAGATGCCCAAGGTCGACGGTCTCCAAGTCCTCAGGGTGATCAAAGCCGACGAACGGTTGAAGCACATCCCCGTGGTCGTCCTGTCATCCTCACGCGAAACCTCAGACCTGGCCGAGTGCTACCGCCACGGCGTCAACGGCTATGTCGTCAAGGCCATGGATTACCAGAGCTTCATGACCTCCGTCCGCCAGATCGGCGCCTTCTGGGGAAGGCTCAATGAACCACCGCCAAACTGACGTGCAGGTCTTTGTGAAGGAGGAGCTTAGGGGCATGGCTGCTAACTTGGCACACACTTTTAAACTCACATTTATGTGCTCGGCACCTGATTGCCTCGATCTTATCCTCGTTCCTGATCGCATTCATAATTAACCCACCACTCCACCCGTTGAGGAATTCCAACCCACTGGAGCCAGTCATATCGTACCGGCGGAAATCAGACGACACCCAGGCAGGGCACATGGGTCAGACTCTGCGCTCCGCAGCACTCACCTGCAGGCTGCATTTGGCCATACATCCACGCAGGCCGCACTTCCGACGAATGGAGTCCGCCTCTGCACCTTGTGACCGATCTGCCAGTGCCGGGCTTTTTTGCTTCCCCCCCGAAGGCCCCGCTCATGTACATTGAACCAACCCATCTTAAAAACATACCGCTCACCGAGGGCAGACACCTTCATGTTTCACCAGTCAGCGTGATCACCAGTCACAGAAAGAAGTCAAAATGAGTCCCCCTCTTCAGATCCTGCACCTCGAAGACAATCCGGACGATGCCGCGCTCATTCTCTACCATCTCAAAAGCGGCGGCCTCTCCTGCACGGCCACCTGCGTGCACAACCGCGCTGATTTTGAAGCAGCACTGGAGCGCGGCGGTTTTGATCTGATCCTCTCAGACTACACACTGCCTGAATTTGACGGGCTCTCCGCCATCTCCCTCGCACGCGCCAGATGTCCCGATCTGCCTTTCATTCTCGTGTCCGGGACGATGGGGGAGGACTTCGCCATCGATTCACTCCGGAGCGGCGCCACTGATTATGTCCTGAAAATGCGGCTCTCGCGGCTCGTTCCCGCAGTCCGCCGCGCCATGCAGGAAGTCGCGGAGCGTGCCGAACGCCGGCGGCTGGAGGCCCAGTTCATCGAGGCGCAAAAAATGGAGGTCATCGGCCAGCTCGCCGCCGGTGTCGCTCATGACTTCAACAACATCCTCGGCGTCATCATGGGCTACAGCGACATCATGCTGATGAAGCTCGCCGCCACCGATCCCCTGCGCACTCCTGTCACAGAAATCCGGCGCGCATCAGAGCGGGCCGCCGGCCTCACGCTCCAGCTCCTCGTCTTTGGCCGCAAGCAAACCGTGCAGCCCGTCGTCACCGAACTCAATGTCGTGCTGCGTGATCTGGAGCAGATGCTGCAGCGGCTCATCGATGAAAACATCATCCTCACACTCGTTCCCGGCACCCAGCCCGGACACATCATGGCAGACCCCGGCTACATCGGGCAGGTGCTCATGAACCTCGCCGTCAATGCCCGCGACGCCATGCCGGACGGCGGCAGGCTCACCATCGCCACCAGCAGGGTCACGCTTGATGAATCATTCACGCGCTCACATCCCGGCAGCCTGCCCGAAGACTACATGCTGCTCAGTGTCAGTGACACCGGCAGCGGCATGCCCCCTGAAGTCAAGGCACGCATCTTTGAGGCGTTTTTCACCACCAAGCCTGCCGGCAAAGGCACCGGCCTCGGCCTCGCCACGTGTCAGACCATCGTCCAGCAATCCGGCGGCTTCATCACCGTTCACAGCGAGCTTGGCAAAGGCACCCTGTTCCAAATTCACTTCCCCTGCATCCAGCAGCAGCCGGCTCTCGCCGCCGCAGCAGCCGCGCCACCTCCCTCACCCGCCAGCGATCCGCTGCCACGCGGCACCGAAACCCTCCTCGTCGTGGAGGATGATCCCTCCGTGCGCCATCTCGCGGTGGAGGTGTTGAAAAACCAGGGTTATCACGTGCTGCCCGCCTTCAACGGCCAGGATGGACTCAATCTGGCGCAGGCTCACCAAGGGCCGCCGATCCGCCTCGTCATCACGGACGTCGTCATGCCGGTGATGGGCGGCAAGGTAATGTCTGAGTGGCTCAAGATCACCTATCCCGGCCTCAAAATCCTCTTCACCTCCGGCTACACGGATGATGTCATCTCACATCATGGTGTGCTGGATGCTGGTGTGGATTTCCTGCCCAAGCCCTACACCCCCGCCACCCTGACCCGCAGAGTACGCGACCTCCTGAATGCCTGATGCCTTCATGCAAGCCCCCGAGCCAGAACAATCCCGCTACGACGCCCTCGCTGCGGAGCTGCGCGACACTGCGGCCCGCCTCAGCCTGGCGCAGGAGGAGCTGAAGTGGAAAAACGCCTTTCTGGAGGCCCAGGTAAACTCCACCATCGATGGCGTCATCGTGGTGGACCCTCAGGGCCGGAAGATCCTGCAAAACCAGCGCACTGCCGACATTTTCAAAATTCCCCGGCACATTGTTGACGATCCAGATGACACCCTGCAGGTCCGCTGGGTCATGGGCATGACCCGGCATCCGGACAAGTTCATCGAGAAAGTGGTCCACCTCTATGCCCACCCGGATGAAATCAGCCGGGATGAAATTGAGCTGACCGACGGCACCGTGCTGGACCGCTACTCCTCCCCTGTCACCGGCAAAGACGGCGCCTGCTACGGCCGGATCTGGACGTTTCGTGACATCACCGGGCTCAAACAGACGGAGGCTGCGCTGCGCGAAAGCGAAGAGCGGGTGCGCGAGGCGCTGCGGGCCTCCCGCACCGGCACCTTCAGGTGGGACATCCGCTCCAATGAAGTCACGTGGGATGCCGCGCTGCATGCCCTCTTCGGCCTGCCCGCATCACTCCCCATCTCTGTGGAGACCTTCTTCGCCGCCGTGCATCCCGACGACCGCGAAGCCGTGATCGAACACTCCGCACAATGCGCACGCGAAGGGTCGGATTTTGACATGAAATTCCGCGTCCTCTGGCCGGATGGAAGCATCCACTGGCTGGACGACAAGGGCAGGACCTTCCTGGATGAAGCGGGCAAGCCTTCCTACATGACGGGAACCTGCGTGGACATCACCACGCAGAAGCAAAACGAGGAATCCCTGCAAAAGCAGCAGGACGAGCTGCGCGTCCTTTTTGACCTGATGCCCGCCATGATCTGGTTCAAGGACACCCAAAACGGCTTTATCAGAGTCAATCAACGCGTGGCTGAAGCGACCGGCTTTTCCATCTCGCAGATCGAAGGAAAGACAGCCGAAGAAGTTTTCCCCCAGGAGGCGGCGGGCTATTACGCTGACGATCTGGAGGTCATCCATTCGAAAGCCCCCAAGCTGGGCATTGTCGAAAAACTTCGCGGACAGGCGGGTCAGGATCTCTGGGTCAGGACCGACAAGATGCCGGTCTGCGACAAGGAGGGAAACGTGACCGGCCTCATTGCCATGGTCCACGACATCACCGAGCGGCGGCTTGCGGAAGAGGCCCTGCGGGAAAGCGAAGAACGTTTCTCCGGTGCCTTTGAGCATGCGCCCATCGGCGTGGCCCTGGCCTCTCCTCAGGGGCGCTGGCTCAAGGTCAACCGCGCCCTCTGCAAGCTCGTCGGCTACACCGAGGACGAGCTGCTCACCCGCAGCTTCCAGGACATCACCCACCCCGATGACCTCCCTGACAGCCTGGAGTGCGTGCGCCAGCTGACCTCAGGCGAAAGCCGGGTCTACCAGTCCGAGAAGCGCTACATCCATGCCGCCGGGCATCACGTCACCGTCCTGCTCAATGTGTCGCTCGTGCGCGACAGCCAGCAGCAGCCGCGCTACTTCATCGCCCAGATTCAGGACATCACCGAGCGCAAACGCACCGAGCAGTCTCTCCGCCTCCTCAGCTCCGCCGTCAAGCAGTCCAAGGAGTCCATCATGATCACCGAGGCGGATCTCAATCAGCCGGGCCCCAAGATCATCTTCGTCAATCCTGCCTTCACGCAGATGACCGGCTACACGCCGGCGGAAGTTCTGGGGCTCACCCCGCGTGTGCTGCAAGGTTCGCTCACCGATCGCGCCGTGCTCGACCGCCTGCGGCGCAACCTTGAGGCGGGGGACACCTTTGCCGGGGAAATCATCAACTACCGCAAAGATGGCACCGAATTTGTTCTGGAGTGGCAGATTGCCCCCCTCCGCAATTCCAGGAGTGAAATCACGCACTTTGTGGCCATCCAGCGCGACATCACCGCACGCAAGCGCCTCGAAGCCCAGCTCGTGCAATCCCAGAAAATGGAAACCGTGGGCAAGCTGGCCGGTGGCGTGGCACATGAATTCAACAGCATTCTGACCGCCATCATCGGCCAGAGTGAGCTGCTCCTCGATGATCTTCCCTCGGCAAGTCCGCTGGCCGGCAAAGTCACCGCCATCAATCAGGCAGCCGGACGCGCCGTCATTCTCACGCGCCAGCTTCTCGCCTACGGCCGCAAGCAAACGCTGCAGCCCGAAATGCTCAATCTCAACTCCGTCCTCACCGGCATGGCAGGCACCGTGCGGCATCTCGCGGGCCATGGCATCGACATCTCCAATGTCCCTGCGCCTGGACTCCGCCTGGTGAAGGCGGATGCCGGCCAGATTTCACAAGTCATCGTCAACATCGTCATCAATGCCTGTGATGCCATGCCCGGCGGTGGCAGGCTCACGCTCGAAACAGCCAACGTCACCTTCGATCAGGCCAGCGTGGAGCGCCATCCCGACCTCAAGCCCGGTGACTTTGTCATGCTCGCCATCACGGACACCGGCACCGGCATGAGCGCCGCAGTTCAGTCTCGTGTGTTTGAGCCGTTTTTCTCCACCAAAGGCGTGGGCGAAGGCACCGGCCTGGGCCTCTCCACCTGCTACGGCATCATCAAACAAAGCGGCGGGCACATCACCGTCTACAGCGAGCCCCATGTGGGCACCACCTTCAAAATTTACCTGCCGCAGGTCGCAGCCGCCTCAGGCCGGGTTCCTTCACGCGCCTCCGTACCCGGTCTGCCTCAGGGTACTGAAACCATCCTCCTCGTCGAGGACGACCCCGCCCTGCGGGAGATGGCCGGCACCCTGCTCCAGCGCCTGGGCTACACCGTGCTGGCTGCCGCCAACGGCATCGAAGCCCTGGGCTTGCAGGAGGCGCACCTCCCCGGCCAGATTGACCTCCTCTTCACTGATGTGGTCATGCCGCAGATGAACGGCAGCGAACTCGCGGAGCGGATGCGTACGCTCAATCCGCACACACGCATTCTCTTCACCTCCGCCTACACCGCCAACGCCATTTTCCATCAAGGCGTTTTAAATCAGGGCGTGGCCTTGCTGCAAAAGCCCTTCACCCCCTCCGCCCTCGCGCAAAAACTGCGCGACGTGCTGGATCTGCCCCCGCCCCTGCCTCCATCCCTCGCCGGCGAAAATCTCTCCTGATGGGGCAAACACCCCATAACATTCCCCCCGCATTGCTACGAGGATGCATCGCCACATCTGCTCATTGGGATGTTCGCACGGAATCACCATGACCACATCTTCAAGGCTCATCACAGCCACCGACACTTCTGCGGCAGCCCCCCCAGCAAGCCCCACCGAACGTCTGCACAATGACGCCTTCCTCAAGACCGGAGCCTTGCAGGACGCCATCCTCAACAGCGCCAATTTCTCCAGCATCGCCACAGACGAAAAGGGCGTCATTCAAATCTTCAACGTGGGTGCGGAGCGCATGCTCGGCTACGCCGCCGCCGATGTGCTCAACAAAATCACCCCGGCGGAAATCTCCGATCCCCAGGAAGTCGTCGCCCGCGCCGCAGCACTGAGCCTGGAGCTCGGCACCACCATCGCCCCCGGCTTCGAGGCCCTCGTCTTCAAAGCCTCACGCGGCATCGAGGACATCTACGAGCTCACCTACATCCGCAAAGACGGCAGCCGTTTCCCCGCCGTTGTGTCCGTCACCGCTTTGCGTGACGTGCATGACCACGGCAGCATCATCGGTTATCTCCTCATCGGCACGGACAACACCGTGCGCAAACAGGCCGAGGCCAAGCAGGAAAAGCTCGATCAGCTCCTGCGTGATCAGCAGTTCTACACCCGCTCGTTGATTGAATCCAACATCGACGCTCTGATGACCACCGATCCCTCCGGCATCATCACCGACGTCAACAATCAGATGGAGACTCTCACCGGCCGCTCGCGTGAAGAACTCATCGGCGCCGCGTTCAAAAACTACTTCACCGATCCCGCACACGCCGAGGCAGGCATCAAACACGTGCTCAGCGAAGGCAAAGTCACCGACTACGAACTCACCGCACGCGCCAAAGACGGCACCGAAACAGACGTCTCCTACAACGCCACCACCTTTCATAATCGCGATGGCGTCCTGCAGGGTGTGTTTGCCGCTGCACGTGACATCACCGAGCGCAAACGCTGGGACAAGGTGCTGCAGGAAAAAACCGTCGAACTCCAAAAGGCCAAGGCCGTCGCGGAGAAGGCCAACCTCGCCAAATCCGACTTCCTTTCCAGCATGAGCCATGAGCTGCGCTCGCCGCTCAATGCCATCCTCGGCTTCACCCAGCTCATCGAGTCGGACATACCACCACCCACCGCCTCGCAAAAGGCCAGCATCGATCAAATTCTCCACGCCGGCTGGTTTCTCCTCGAACTCATCAATGACATCCTCGACCTCGCCGTCGTCGAGTCCGGCCGTCTCTCACTCTCGCTGGAGGCCGTCTCGTTGCCAGAGGTCCTCATCGAATGCCAGGCCATGATCGAGCCCCAGGCGCAGAAGCGCGGCATCAGCATGTCCTTCCCAAAATTTGATGCACCCTGCTTTATCAAGGCCGACCGCATGCGCCTCAAGCAGGTCCTCATCAATCTCCTATCCAACGCCATCAAATACAACCGCGCCGGCGGCACCGTCGTCGTGGACTGTGATCTCACCCTCCCCGGACGCCTCCGCATCGGCGTCAGAGACACCGGCGCCGGGCTCCCTCCAGAACTTCTGGCTCAGCTTTTCCAGGCCTTCAATCGCCTTGGCAAAGAAGCCACCGGAGAGGAAGGCACCGGCATCGGCCTCGTCGTCAGCAAACGCCTGGTGGAGCTCATGGAAGGCAGCATCGGCGCGCACAGCACCGTAGGCACCGGCAGCGTGTTCTGGATCGAGCTCGGCTCTGCCGTGGATCCCCACATTGATTTCATCAAATCCGTCAGCACCACGCACACCGCCATCCCCGAAGGCGCTGGCAAGCGCACCCGCCTCCTTCTCTACATCGAGGACAATCCCGCGAACCTCAAACTCATCGAGCAGCTCATCGCCCGCCGCTCGGATCTCCGCCTCCTCACCGCCCAGAATGGCACGGACGGCATCAGCCTCGCCCACGGCTACCTGCCGGATGTCATCCTCATGGACATCAATCTCCCCGGCATCAGCGGCATCGAGGCCATGAAAATCATCCGCCTTGATCCCACCACCGCGCACATCCCCATCGTCGCTCTCAGCGCCAATGCCATCCCGCGCGACATCGAAAAAGGCATCGAGGCAGGCTTCTTCCGCTACCTCACCAAGCCCATCAAGGTGAACGAATTCATGGAAACGCTCAATGAAACCCTGGCATTCGCCGAGAACGGCGCTGCCCCTTCCGCCTGAAAATTTGGGGTGAACACCCCATGGCAACAGTGAACCCAGCTTTGGAACATGGGCCACCCCATGAAAACCAACAAGAGCACTCCGTCCGCCAAAGGCAGCACACCCTCAAAAGCCACCCCCAGCGCCAAAAATGTGCCTGTCGCCAAGGCGGCCCCGGCCCCCAAGCCCAAGCCGGCCAAGGTCTTGCCACAGGTTGTTTCACCACCCGAGGACAGCGCCACGCCGCCGCCCGCCCACTCCCCGGATGAAGTCGCCCTCAGGGCCTATCACAACTTCCAAAAACGCGGCTCGGCAGACGGCGATCATCATAACGACTGGCTCCAGGCCGAAGCAGAACTCACCGCAGAGCGGCGTCTCGTACGCGCCTGACCTTCACCTGACACACCCCCATGAACAGCCGTCGTCCCAAGCCTGACTGCCCCATGACATGCTCCCTGCGCAACAGTGCCCAGTGCGTGTGCAATCTCATCGCCGTATACAGCGAAAACTCGCCCATCTCGCACGGCCTGCGCATCGGACTAGGCCACTACTATGGCGGTCGTTCCCTTCCCCCTTGCGTGCGTGGCTCTATCGGCTCGTCCTACTGGTCCACCGCCACGCACAGCAGCGCCGCCGTTCCTGCTTGATCTCCCGGCAGCACAGCCAGACGGGGCGCCGCATCCGTTGACAAGGCATGCCCATGCCTGCCGAATGTTATGACCTGCATGAGTGGCGCTCAGTTAAGGCGGGTTGTCGTTCGTTTTGCAATCTGCCGGTAGCGCCCGGTCCATCACTCACGCGAACGCGACAGCGTCCTGGAGTGCGGTGGCAGAGATGCACGGCGCAAGCCTGCATCGGCGACACCGCTTTCGCTGGGCATTGTATGCTCTTTTGGCCTGAGCCTGCCAACCGGCCTGCGAAAGCGGCGTCGCGCCCAGGCTTGCCGCACGCACTCCAAGACGCTGTCGCGTGGCTCGGGTGCCTCAGACATTCATAATTCACGATCAATACCCTTAACTGAGCACCATTCATGACCAGCATCGTTGACATCTTCGTGGGTCTGCTGCTGGCCGTCGTCATGCTGGCGCTGGTCGCACGCAGGCTTTCCCTTCCTGCTCCCATCCTCTTTGTCCTCGGCGGTCTGGCTTTCAGCTTGATCCCGAAGCTCCCCGAGGTGCGGCTGGATCCCCATCTCGTGTTTGAGTTTTTCCTGCCGCCGCTGCTCTTTCCCGCCGCGCTCTTCACCTCATGGCGGGACTTCCGGGCCAATCTCCGTCCCATCACTCTCCTCGCTGTCGGGCTCGTCCTCTTCACCACCGTGGCCGTCGCCTTGCTGGCGCATTACTTCATGGGCCTGCCACTCGCCGCAGGCTTCGTGCTCGGTGCCATCGTCTCTCCGCCAGACGCCATCGCTGCCTCTGCCATTGCAGACAGCTTGAAGATCCCGCGCCGCATCGTCACCATCCTCGAAGGCGAGAGCCTCGTCAACGACGCCACCGCTCTGGTCGCCTACCGCTTCGCCGTGCTCGCCGTCATCACCGGCTCCTTTTCACTCCCGCAGGCAGCCGGCCATTTTGTCATCATGAGTCTTGGCGGCATTGCCATCGGCCTGCTCGTCGGCTGGCTTGCCGAGCAGTTCCACAAGCATGTGGATGACGCCCCCATCGAAGTCACCGTTTCACTGCTCACACCCTTCGTCGCCTATCTGCTCGCAGAAAAGCTGGACCTCTCCGGAGTTCTCGCCGTCGTCATTGCCGGACTCTACCTCGGCTGGCGCATGCCCGAGCTGCTGGACTTCAAAACGCGCCTTCAGGGCGGCCCTGTCTGGGAGATGGTGCAGTTCCTCCTCAATGGCTTCGTCTTCATCCTCATCGGCCTGCAGCTCCCCGAAGTCATCGAGGCCCTGTCAGCCCAGGCCATCCCCACCTACCGCCTCGTGCTCTATGCGCTGACGACCAGCCTCGTCATCATCCTCGTTCGCTTTCTCTGGGTCTTCCCGGCCGTCTATCTGCCCCACTGGATTTTGCAGAGCCACTCCAAGAACAATCCCCTGCCCCGCTGGCGGCATGTCATGATCATCGCCTGGACCGGCATGCGCGGCGTGCTCTCCCTCGCCGCTGCGCTCGCCCTGCCCATCACCCGTCAGGATGGCACCCCGTTTCCCGGCCGTGATTTGATTCTCTTCCTCACCTTCACCGTCATCATCGTCACCCTCGTCATGCAGGGCCTCAGCCTGCCCCCGCTCATTCGCTGGCTCGGTGTCAAAGAAGACAGCTCATCCGCCGTTGAAGAACGCAAAGCACGCCTGAAGGCCAACCAAGAAGCCTTCGCCAGCCTCAAGGAGATCGATGAAAAAGATCCCGCCAAAGCAGATGCGCTGCAGCGTCTCAGCATGGAATACGAAGACCACATCCGCCAGGTGGTAGGCGCCGCCTCCGCCAGTGCCGGCACCCCGCTGCGCCGCTTCTCCACCGAATACGAGCGCCTCTCTCTCGCCGCACTCGTGCAGGAGCGCCACACCATCCTCCACCTGCGCAATGAAAACGTCATCAGCGATGAAGTCCTCCGCCGCATCCAGCGCGACATCGATCTCGCCGAAGCACGTCTCGGCCACCACCAGTGATGCAACAGCACATGGAGCAGTTTCCGAAACTGACTTCCTAAAAGCGAGCGTGCCCCTCCATTCGCCATGTCGTTTGAAAGCCGTAGGAACCTTCGCCCCTACCGCAGAGGGGCTGAGAGGCCGAGCAAGCAGAGAATCAACTCAACCTCCGCCATCTTGGCACCTCTGCGCCAAACCAAACTTCCCCAAGCTCTCCATTCCGAAAAAATCCTGAAATTCTGAAATCCTGTGAATCCTGTCAAAGAAGCCACCGCAGGACCTATGAGAAAAAAGAAGCAGAGAATCAACTCAAGCTCTGCCACCTCTGCACCTTGGCTCCTTTGCGGCAAACCGAACTTCCCCAGGCTCTCCATTCCGAAAATGAGTTTTGCATGCCACTATAGCACGCTCCCTCATCACTCCTCATCCACCGCAGCGATCCCCTTCAGACTGTCAAAGCTCACCCTCTTCATCGTGGCGATGAACTCCCTCATATACGCCGTCCCCGCCAGCGCCCGCGTGGTCGCCGCATTCAGATTGGAAAACAGCCCGCTCTTGCGCACCGGCCGCTGCGCCACATAGCGCCGCTCCAGATACGGCTGCACCGCCCACCCCGGCATCGCCGCGATGCCACGCTGACTCGCCACCAGTTGCAAAATCGCCACCGTCAGCATCGCCGTGCGCCGCACCGGATTCACCCCCAGCGGCCCCAGCACCTCCCGCACTACATCGATGCGATCATCCGGAATCGGATACGTAATGAGAGTCTCCTTGGCAAAGTCCTGCGCTGTGAGGAATTTCTTCTTCGTCAGCGGGTGCTGATGCGCCAGCAGCGCCAGCACCTCATAGCGAAACAGCGGATGATACACCACGTCCTTGCGCGGCGGCGCTTTGGAAACAATCACCAGATCCGCCTGGTCCTCAATGAGCAGCCCTGTGGGATCAGGCTGAAAGCCGGAGACAAGATCCATCTCCACCTCCGGCCACGCGATGCGAAATTCATCCATCGCCGGCATCAGCCAGTCAAAGCACGAATGACACTCCACCGCGATGCGCAGCTGCCCCGCCTTCCCTTCTGCAATGCGCGCCACATCCCGCTCACACTGCCGCATCTGCTTCACGATCTCATGCGCCGTTCCCAGCAGCCGCTCACCCGCCGGGCTCAGCCTCAGCGGGCTGCTCTTCCTCTCAAACAACGGCACGCCGAGATGCTTCTCGATGCTCTTCACCTGATGCGACAGCGCAGGCTGCGACAGGTGCAGGCGGAGCCCCGCTTTGGAGAGGTTCCCCGTCTCAGCGAGGGCGATGAGAGCATGCAAATGGCGTATTTCGATCATGCCAGCATCATAACCATTTTCGATGATGATCCACAAAACTCTCTGGATTGTTAATGCTGAATCCAGCGATAGTTATTTCGTCGCTATGAGCGACAACATCATTCACACACACAATCTGGGCTACCCGCGCATCGGCGAGCAGCGCGAACTCAAAAAAGCCACCGAAGCCTTCTGGCACGGCAAACTCTCACGCGAGGAGCTGGAAGCCACGGGGCGGAAGCTGCGCCGTGACAACTGGGCCAAGCAGAGCGCCGCAGGCATCGACCTCATCCCCTGCAACGATTTCTCGTTCTACGATCAGATGCTCGATTTCTCCTGCCTCATCGGCAACGTGCCGCCACGCTTTGGCTGGAAAGGCGAAGACGTCGACCTCGACACCCTCTTCCTCATGGCGCGCGGATCACGCGGCGAAGGCCACGAAGGCTGCACCCATGGCTGCGGCACCCATGAGGCAGCCTTTGCCTGCGAGATGACCAAGTGGTTCGACACCAACTACCACTACATCGTCCCCGAGTTCCGCGCGGACACCCAGTTCCAGCTCGTGGGCAGCAAAGTCTTCCGCGAATTCGCCGAACTCAAAGCCCTCGGCCTGCGTGCCAAGCCCGTGCTGCCCGGCCCCGTGACCTACCTTTCCCTCGGCAAAGTACAAGACTCCCAAAATCCCAATTTCGACCGCTGGTCATTGCTGGACGGACTGGTGTCAGTCTATGAAATAATCCTGCGCCGCCTGGCCGAGCAAGGAGCCGAGTGGGTGCAGATCGACGAGCCCGTCTTCGCGCTCGATCTCTCCCCGCAGCAACGAGACGCCATCGTGGACGCCTGGCGTCGGCTCGCGTCCGCCGCACCCGGTTTGAAGATCATCGTCGCCACCTACTTCGGTGCCCTGCGCGAAAACCTGCCGCTCTTCCTCTCGCTCCCCGCGCACGCCTTCCACGTTGATTGCGTCCGTGCTCCGGCAGAGCTGGATGAAGTGCTCGAACATCTGCCGCAGCATAAAATCCTCTCCCTCGGCGTCGTCGATGGCCGCAACATCTGGAAGAATGATTTCACCAAATCCCTGAAGCTGCTCACCGCCGCGAAGGCCACGCTCGGCACACAGCGCCTCTGGGTCGCCCCTTCCTGTTCACTGCTGCACTCGCCCGTCACACTCGCCTCCGAGCCCGCGCTCGATGCGCAGATCGAAAACTGGCTGGCCTTTGCCGATGAAAAACTCACCGAGGTCGTCACCCTCAGCGCATTGCTGCGCGGCACCTCCCGCAGCGGCGTTCTGGAGGCCAATCAAGACGCCATCCACAGCCGCGCCACCAGCCGCCGTACGCACAATCCTGAAGTCCGGGCACGCCTCGCGCTCATCACAGAGCAGGATGCACGCCGCCACTCGCCCTTCCCGCAGCGCCAGCTCTTGCAGCATGCTCGGCTGGCCCTGCCCGAGTTCCCCACCACCACCATCGGCTCCTTCCCACAGACCGCCGAAGTCCGCTCCATGCGCGCTAAGTGGAAAAAAGGCGACCTCACCGCCGCCGAGTACGAAGCCTACCTTGAAAATGAAACGCGCGCCTGCGTCGCCTTCCAGGATGAGATCGGCCTCGACATGCCCGTGCATGGCGAATTCGAGCGCAATGACATGGTCGAATACTTCGGCGAGCAGCTCGACGGCTTCCTCTTCACCACCAATGGCTGGGTGCAGAGCTACGGCACCCGCTGCGTAAAGCCCCCCATCATCTACGGCGATGTCAGCCGCCCCGCTCCCATGACCGTGCGCTGGGCGAAGTTTGCGCAAAGCCTTACACCGCGCCCGATGAAAGGCATGCTCACCGGACCCGTCACCATCCTGCAGTGGAGCTTTGTGCGCGATGACCAGCCGCGCTCCGAGACCACACGTCAAATCGCTCTCGCCATCCGCGATGAAGTCGTGGACCTCGAAGCTGCAGGCATCGCCGCCATCCAGATCGACGAACCCGCCATTCGCGAAGGCCTGCCCCTGCGCCGCATCGACTGGGCCTGGTACCTCGACTGGGCCGTCACCGCCTTCCGCCTCAGCGCCAGCGGCGTGCGTGATGACACGCAGATCCACACCCACATGTGCTACTCCGAGTTCAACGACATTATCGCCGCCATCGCAGACATGGATGCGGATGTCATCACCATCGAAACCTCACGCTCCAACATGGAACTCCTCGGTGCCTTCGTGGACTTCAAGTACCCCAACGAAATCGGCCCCGGCGTGTACGACATCCACTCCCCGCGCGTGCCATCTGTCAGTGAAATGGAAAACCTCATGCGCAAAGCCGAGGCCGTCATCCCTCGTCGCAATCTCTGGGTCAATCCCGACTGCGGCCTCAAAACACGCGGCTGGGCCGAGGTGAAAACCTCCCTCATCCACATGGTGCAGACCGCCAAAATTCTGCGCGCAGCAAAACTGCAACCCACCGCGTAACGCGCATGCACATCCAAGACATCCTCTCCGCCGCACACGGCAGCACCGCGTTCTCCTTCGAGTTCTTCCCGCCACGCAACCCCGTGGCCGTGCAGACGCTGCAAAGCACGCTCGATCTCCTCGCACCGCTGCGTCCCGCCTTCGCCAGCGTGACTTATGGCGCAGGCGGCGGCACGCGCGAGCTCACCCAAAGCCTCGTGGCCGAGCTGACGCAGAGCGATGTCTTCGATCCCATCCCGCACCTCACCTGCGTGGGACACAGCGAGTCTGAAATCATGGCTCTGCTCACACGCTACGCCGCCGCCGGAGTCAGCAACATCCTGGCTCTGCGCGGCGACCTCCCTGCGGGCCACACAGACAGCGGCATCTTCACCCACGCCGCCGAGCTTGTGCGCTTCATCAAGCAGTTCAACGAGCGCGGCCTGCACCCGCACCCACAAGGCTTCGGCATCGGCGTCGCCTGTTTTCCTGAAGGCCATCCCGCCACGCCCAATCGCATGACCGAGATGGATCACCTCAAAGCCAAGGTGGATGCCGGTGCCGACTGGCTCTGCACCCAATCCTTCTTTGACAACACCACCTTCCACGACTTCCGCGACCGCTGCGCACTCGCAGGCATCACCGCGCCCATCCTCGCCGGCATACTACCCCTGACCACCGCCACCGGCATGAAACGCATGGCCGCACTCGCCGGCGGCATGCGCTATCCCGCCCGCCTCATCCGTGCCCTCAACCGCGCAGGCGATGATCCCGAAGCCTTCCGCCGCATCGCCCTCCACCACGCCACCGAACAATGCGCCGACCTCCTCGATCACCACGCACACGGCATCCACCTCTACACCTTGAACCAGGCCCAGCCCGTCCTCGGCATCTTTTCCAGACTAGGCCTCTACCGCAGCGCAACCGCCATCAATGACACCTAGAGTAGGTGTACACCCCATCGCGACACCCACTCTCCCGTGCCTAGTTTTGTGACCATGAAAGACCCCGTCTACAAAACCATCGAACTCACCGGCACCTCCTCCACCACCATGGAAGACGCCGTCAACAAAGCCCTCAAGCGCGCCCAAAAAACCATCAAGGGCCTCCGCTGGTTCCAGGTGACTGAGACACGCGGCAGCATCGACAAAGGCCAGGTGCATCAATGGCAGGTCTCCCTCAAAGTCGGATTCGAAATCGAGGACAAGTGATCCCCGTCATCTCAGCTCTGCCTTGAGTCCTCACGCAGATCTTCCCTCGTCAGCGTCGTCTCTCAGATCACCCTGCTTCGCTTCGGCATGATCAGGCTGAACACGCACGCCCACACGGCGCTCAGTCCCCCGCCCACGAGGCCGCCTTCCACCGCGCCCATCATCCAGCCCACCATCGGCTCCGCCACCATCAGCGAGCCAGCCCCTTCGTATTGAAAAAACGTGGAGCCGAAGAGCCAGCCCCATACCCCGCCCCAGAAAGCTCCCAGACCTCCCCAGCACTTCACACGGCTCACCGTGTTGCGGCACCCCGCCACAGTCTCACTCCGGGTGTGTTCACACCCTGCAAAGGCGAGCTGCTTCATGTCAGAAACACGGCGCTGAAAACCCAGCGTGCAGGCTGCGGATTCTTCATGCGACTTGGAGACCGCCACAGCGGCATCTTCATGAGGGTATGTCTTCATTGGTCTTGCAGGGGTGCTTGGGGCCACCTGCCCCAGCTAAAGATTAAGTCTCACTCGCACCGCTTTCGATGGGGTGTTCGCCCCATTTTCTCGCCTTCGCCTCGGCGGTAAAACGCCGCCGCCTCAAAGTAGGTTTACACCCCATGGCAGCGATCCGCCCTCCGGGTGCAAAATGATCCTGCCATGATGACGCACAGCAAACCTCACATTCTCGCCCGTCTTGAAATCGGACTCCGCACCGATGCCAAATGTTTGACCAAACTGGAGGACGAATTGAGGCTCGTGCTTCAGCGTGGCCGTGGGCTCGGCACCGAATACGGCTCCCCGGGAGACTGGAGCAATGCCTGGGGCCATCATTGGGATCAGGTGGAGACAATCTTGTGCCGCATTCATGACCTTGTCAGTGAAGTGCAGGATGGCATCCAGAGCCACGACACGAATCGACATGAGAAAGCCCTGGAAACGTGGACCAAGCTTCAAATCGAAGACACCCACCTGGAGCAGACCCTCCACGCTCTGCAAGGCCAGGCCGTGGGTCTCAATGCCTCAGCCCAGGCAGAATGGGCCGCCATAGCCCTGACTCTTGAGTCCCATCTACAAGTCATTCACAACTGCGCCGATGCCCTGCACATCAAACTCGAGCTGCTGAAAAACAACTCCAGCGTGGAGGTCGATGAGCACGTGCAAAAGCTCCTCGTCCGTCTCTCCCGCCCGCCTCACTCCCAAAGTGGCAGCTCCATCAACAGCAACGAGGAATACCAGCACGCCGCCGTCGAACTCCAACAGGAGAAAAACAAATTCATGGGCTTCATCGATCTCGTCAAATGCATGTTCCTCTGGACCGACTCCACCCAGGAGCGCGCCGACAAAAACACCCTGCAGGAATCCTTCTGATCCCGTCCCCCCAACCCCAAAACGCCCCCCTTATGAAAACCAACATCGGCCTGTGGATCGACCATCGCAAAGCAGTCATCGTGCAGGAAGCCAGCGCAGGAGAAGAGATCCACGTCATCCTGTCAGACGCAGACCGCCAGCCGGGCCGCATCGATGGCGAACGCTCCACCGCCTCGTTCGAAGCTCAGAAAGTCAAAGCCGACGACGTCTCTCAGCGCAAGTTCACCGCCGATCTCCATCATTACTACCAGGAGGTGGTGGCGTTCGTACGTCATGCCAGGGAGCTGCTGGTTTTCGGCCCTGGCGAAGCCAAGGGCGAACTGGTCAGGGAACTCCAGCAAGTCCTGCCCAAAGACTTCGTCATCGCCGTCGAAACCGCAGACAGATTGACCGACCGCCAGATCGCCGCCCATGTCCGCGATCATTTCAAAGAAGCAAATTCCGTCATCGCGCTGCATTAGCTTCACCCGCCAAGCATGAAGACACTTGCTCAGCCTGGGATCACCGCATCAAAAGCTGCGGAAGTCTGGTCTCCTGAGTCCGTGCTGGCCATGAACATCTTCCTCCTGCAGCATCCTTCGCTGGATCTGCAGCCCTGGTTTGAAGAGCAGGTTGTTTTACATTTGGGGTGTTCACCCCATGGCAGGCGCGTGGATTCCTCGCCTATCGCTTGAGTCATGAAACTCAAGCTCACGCAGACCCGCAACAGCCTCCCGGAAAAAACCAGGATCAAAATCACCGCGCTGCTGCAGGAGCGCCTGACCGAATCCATCGACCTCATGATGCAGGCCAAGCAGGCGCACTGGAATGTGAAGGGCCACAACTTCATCGCCCTGCATGAACTCTTCGACAAAGTCTACACCGACACCGGCACCTACGTCGACCTCATCGCCGAGCGCATCGTCCAGCTCGGCGGCATCGCCCAGGGCACCGTTCGTGTCGCCGCCAAAAAGTCCAGCCTCCCGGAATACCCGCTGGACATCACCAGCGGCAAAAAACACGTCGCCGAACTCGCCCACGCCATCGCCTTCTATGGCGAACTCATCCGCAAGGCCATCGACACCTCCACGCAGCTCAAGGACGCCGACACCGCAGACATCTTCACCGAAGTCTCTCGCGGCTCCGACATGAACCTCTGGTTCGTCGAAGCTCACGAACAGTCCGAACACTAACCCTCCCGCTCACATGAATGCTCTCGTTTATCATGGCGCTGGAAAGAAGGCCCTTCAGGACATGCCGAAGCCTGCCCTGCAGGAGGCCTCGGATGCCATCGTGCGCATCACCAAGACCACCATCTGCGGCACCGATCTCCACATCCTCAAAGGAGACGTGCCCACGGTCACCGAAGGCCGCATCCTCGGCCATGAAGGCGTCGGCATCATCGAAGAGGCGGGCACAAGCGTCACCCGCTTTCGCAAAGGCGACCGCGTCATCATCTCCTGCATCACCTCCTGCGGAAAGTGCGATTACTGCCGCCGTGGCATGTCCTCCCATTGTGAAAAGGGCGGCTGGATTCTTGGCAACACCATCGACGGCACCCAGGCCGAGTTCGTCCGCATCCCATGGGCGGACACCAGCCTGCACCACATCCCCGAAAATGCTGACGAGGAGGCCATGGTCATGCTCAGCGACATTCTGCCCACCGGCTACGAATGCGGCGTGCTCAACGGCTGCGTCAAACCCGGCGACACCGTGGCCATCATCGGCGCCGGCCCCGTCGGCCTCGCCACCCTGCTCACCGCAAAGCTCTACACACCGGCGGACATCATCATGATTGACGTCGATGAGCATCGTCTCGATGTCGCCAAACGCCTCGGCGCCACCAAACTCATCGACAGCACGGACGGCAGGGCCATGGCCAAAATCATGACCATGACCTATGGCCGCGGCGTGGATGTCGCCATCGAGGCTGTGGGCATCCCCGCCACCTTTGATCTCTGCCAGTCCATCATCTCCCCCGGCGGGCACATCGCCAATGTAGGCGTGCATGGTCAAAGCACGCCGCTGCATCTCGAAACCCTCTGGTCGCAAAACATCACCATCACCACCCGGCTCGTGGATGCCGTCACCACACAGCTCCTGCTCAAGACCATCATGTCCGGCAAACTCCAGCCAAAGCAGCTCATTTCCCACCACTTCATGCTCGGAGATGTCATGAGCGCCTACGAGACCTTTGGCAATGCCGCGCGCGACCACGCGCTCAAGGTCATCCTCACCAACTCTTGACCTCACAAAGCGAACGGGGTGAACACCCCATGGTTCGGCAGCAGCATCTGTCCCAGCATACCACAGCAACCCACCCACCTCCCTCCTCCTCATGAACATCATCGTTATCCTTCTCATTCTTCTGCTTCTTGGAGGCGGTGGCTACGGCTTCAGCTCCGGCAACCATTACATCGGCGGCGGCGCCAGCCTCGTCGTCATTATTCTCATCGTCCTGCTCCTCACCGGGCGTCTCTAAAAATCCCGGTGCACAGCGCCCCCATCCATATCCCCATGAAACTCACCTCATTCCTCTGCATCCTCCCCGTCGCCCTCTGCCTCGGCCTCTCCTCCTGCGTTGACACTGGTTACGCGGGTGGCGGCGGTTACGGTCGTGGCTACGGCGGCGGCTTCAACACCTACTCCACCCTGCCCAGCAACTACAGCGGCAGCGCCTACAATTACAACGGTCGCTACTACTCCGGCGGCAACTATCAAACCGGCAGATACAGCTACCAGGGCAGGCCCTACACCAGCAGATACTCCCACAACGGCCAGTACTACTACGGCGGCAGCCATCAGCACTACACCCCGCAGCGCAGCAGCGGCTATAATTCCAACGTCCGCGTCAACGCCCCCGGCCTCCAGCAGCATTCAAACATTCAGATCCTGCCAAGGCATCGCTGAGTGAACTCCGTCGGCTGCGTTTCATTCTCACGCAGAAAGCTATGGGGGGCAGGTCCAGATGACCTGCCCCTTCTGCTGCGCCTCCAGGCTTTCGTCCTGCTGCTTGGGATCTTTCCGCATCAGCACCTTTTTCGTGATGCTCAGGAACACCGGGAGCTCCAGGCAGTTCAGCATGCGTGAAAAACATAGCGGCTGACTGGCGCCTCCGCACCCAGTTCCCTCGCCACCGCCTCGGTCTTTGGCAGTGAAAGCTCGGAGTTTTGGATTCCCGCTGAACACGCTCGCACGGCAGTGATTTGGAAAATCAAATCCTGCTTGCCGAGTAGTACTAATCATTTCATTGTGTCCTCATGCGATTGACCAAACGTGGAGAATATGCCTTACGCACCCTGATACGGCTGGGCATTGCCGAGAGACAGAAAGAAGGAGTGATTTCAGTCTCCTCCTTGGCCGAGCAGGAGCACCTGCCTTTTAAATTTCTTGAGGCCATCTTGTTTGAGCTGCGCACTGCCGGCTACGTGGAAAGCACGCGGGGCAAATATGGCGGCACGCGGCTGGCCAAGCCGATGAAATCGATCAAAATGGGTGAAATCGTCCGCCTGATTGATGGCAAGCTGGCCCCCATCGGCTGCGCCAGCGAGACGGAGTATGAGAAGTGCAGCTGCCCGGACGAAACGCATTGCGGTTTGCGCATGCTCATGATCGATGTCCGCAACGCCATCGCCAACATTCTGGACCGTTACACGTTGGAAAACGTGGTGGAAGTCACGCTCCGCAAGCAGGAGCAGTGCGCAGCAGCCCCTAAAAAGGCCGCCAGGAAAAAAGCTGGCGGACCACGGCATGCCGATCCTTCGGATGGCTTTCTGGCCGTCTTGCTGGACTCCGTGAAATAATCCCTGAAAGCACTGGTGATTCATTCTCAGTGCGGGGTTCACTTCGCAGCAGGCCGTCTTGCCTCAGGCTCTGCTCATAAATTTTGCGGCAGTTCGCCGCAGCACCGGCTTCATCCGGCTCCGCATGATCATGCCTGCAAAAAACCTTTTATTCCTACTTGCACAGTGTATATTTGCTTTTAATACTTTCCTCGTGTTACATCGAACTCCTCACACTTGGAAACACCGCAATACGAACCTCCCTTCCCGCACATCATGTCTCAGCACACCGCAGAAATTGAAGTCGAGTCCTGGATCGACATCGTCAGGCAGAAGGTCTCCGCACTGAGGTTCGGCTCCGTCCAGATCATCGTCCACGAAGGCCGTGTCACCCAGGTCGAGAGCACGGAAAAGACCCGCCTTCCCAGCGAGCCCCTTGCCGCTCCGGCCAGGAAATAAGCCCTGCTTTGCCTCCCCCATTCCACCACACACAAAGCCATGTCCTACCACACCAGCATCGTTGACGCCATCGGCCACACCCCTCTGATCAAGCTCAACCGCATCTCCGCAGGGGTGAATGCCACCATCGCCCTCAAAGGCGAATTTAAAGAGCCTCTCGGCAGCGTGAAAGACCGCATCGGCCGCGCCATGATCGAAGCAGCAGAGGCAGATGGCCGCCTCAAGCCCGGCACCACCATCATCGAACCCACCTCCGGCAATACCGGCATCGCCCTGGCCTTTGTAGCCGCCGCCAAGGGCTACCGCCTCATCTTGACGATGCCTGAAACGATGAGCTTGGAGCGCCGCACACTGCTGGCGCTGCTCGGCGCCGAATTGGAGCTGACCCCCGGCCCGAAAGGGATGAAGGGCGCCATCGAAAGAGCGAACGAACTGCATTCCTCCACACCAAACTCCTGGATTCCCCAGCAGTTTGAAAACCCCGCCAATCCCGAGATCCACCGCAAAACCACCGCCGAAGAAATATGGGCGGATACCGAGGGCAGGATCGACATCTTCGTCGCTGCCGTCGGCACCGGCGGTACGATCACCGGCGTCAGCGAAGTGATCAAATCACGCAAACCACTTTTCAAATCCATCGCGGTGGAGCCTGCTGCATCTCCAGTGATCACGCAGACGCTCAACGGCGAGCCGCTGGTGCCAGGGCCGCATAAAATTCAGGGCACCGGGGCAGGCTTCGTGCCGAAGAATCTCAACATCAAAATCCTGGATGAAGTCATCAAGGTCAGCAACGAGGACGCCATCCACACGGCGCAGCGTCTAGCCCGTGAAGAGGGCCTGCTGGTGGGCATTTCCACCGGTGCCAATGTCTGGGCCGCGCTGCAGGTCGCCGCACGTCCGGAGAATGCAGGCAAGCTCATTGTCACCGTGGGTTGTAGCACGGGTGAACGCTACCTCTCCACCGCACTCGCCGCCGAAGCCCGCAACAAAGTTGGATCCTAAAAACCATGTCAGCCCTTCCCTCATCACTCGTTTACACCGGGGACAGCATCCCCCGCCCTCTCACACGCCGCCGTCATTTCGTGCTGCGTGAGCCCTCGCCCGAAATCGAGCATAGCACCTTCATTCCAAAGATCATCTCCAAGCCGCTCCACCCAGGCTTTGGTTTTAAGTTCGCCATCTTTGCCGGCATCCATGGCGATGAGGAAGCAGGCACCCTTGCCGCCTTTGACCTCATCCGCTGGGCCTCCGAGCAGCCGGTCGAGCTCCATGACTACGAGCTCCACATCTATCCCGTCTGCAATCCCACCGGCCGCCGCTCCCACACCCGGCACTCGGGCAGCGGCATTGATCTGAACCGCCAGTTCTGGCATGAATCCAACGAACCTGAAATCCAGTACCTCGAAGGCGAGCTGCGCCGTGAAAAATACGACGGCATCATCTCGCTGCATTCAGATTCGGACAGCGATGGCGTCTACGGTTTCGTCGGCGGTTCATTCCTCAGCGAGCATCTGCTCAAGCCCGCACTGCACGCAGCTTCGAAGATCCTTCCTCGCAATGACTCCCAGGTGATCGACGGCTTCCTCGCCGACAAAGGCATCATCCGCGAAGGCTATTTGGGCATGCTCACCGCACCTCCGGAGCAGTCCACCTCCGCCTTGGAGATTGTCTTTGAAACTCCCTCACTGGCGCCCATGCCCTTGCAGGTCTCCGCCACCGTTGTCGCCGTCAAAACCATCCTCGCGCGTTATCGCCAGCTGCAGTCCTACGCCCCAAATCTCTAACGGCCTCCATAACCGGGGAAAGTTATATGCGCAGGCACCGGTGCGCCCCCGCCACGGTCTGCCCACTCCATGCTGCTGTTCTTTTTGCTCACCTGCGCCGCCAGCCTCGGCGTGTCATTCTTCTGCTCTCTCACTGAGGCGGTGCTGCTCAGCCTCAATCCGCTGGATTTAAAGCTGCAGGAAAAGAAAGGCATTCAGCACGCCACCCGCTGGCTCCTGCTGAAGAACCGCATCGAGCGCCCAATCTCCGCCATCCTTGCCTTCAACACGCTGGCAAACACCGGCCTCGCCACACTCGCAGGGGCGCTGTTCACCTGGATCTACGGCGCAGAATGGCTGTGGCTGTTTTCCGTCGTCATGAGCGTCGCCGTTCTTTTTGGCGGTGAAATGACCCCCAAGATCATCGGTGTACATCAGGCCGCCCGTTTCGCCCCCCGGCTGATTGCGCCGCTCACGTGGATGATGTTTGTCTGCCACCCGCTCATCTTGCTGATGGAAAAATTCTGTGAAAAGCTCAAGAGCGGCGCCGGCGATGGCTGCGGCCAGAGCGATCACATCATGGACATCATCACCCTCGTGCAATCAGCCCGCGCGGAGCAGCTCCTGCACAATCATGAGGAGATCATCATGATCCATGCCGCCACGCTCAGCGCCCGCTGCATCAAGACCGCCATGGTGCCTCATGCTGCGGTGAAAATCTTCGATGCCCGCCAATCCCTCCTGGAAAACGTGCAGGCACTCGGCCCGAAGCTGCACCGCAGCTATCCCGTGAGCAGCAACGGCGCTGCGGACCAAATCACCGGCTACATCCGCGTGCGCGAGCTCTTTCTTCAGAACCTTGCCGAACCCGGTGCCGACTGGACCACGCTTATCCGCCCCGTCCTTCACATCAGCAGCATGGCCTCCCTCACCCATCTGCTGACCCTGTTTTTAGAGCAAAACGAAATCGCCTCCCTCGTAGATGATGCCACCGGCAAAATGACCGGCTGGATCACGATGGACGACGTGATGAAAGTGCTCATGGGCGCGAAGGTGTGAGTCTCACACGGGCGCGGTGTGAAGCCCACCCCGAGAAAACACATCGCTTTGTGTCATCTCAGAAAAAGCACGCATGTCATACTTGACTAGTATGATATTAGGCTGCATCTAATTCCACACTGTTTTGTGAATATTATCACGTGGCCCTGATGCCCGTGAGATGGGCTGATCCGATACCACGGAAGGCTGTTGGACAAAATCCCTGTGCCGCGTGACCGCCAATAACGGAGCGCCGGCAGCCACGCCCAAAAACATGCCTCTCTTTATCCATCGGCAGCCATGGCTGTCATTCGCTCTCATCCTCCGTCTCTCGCTGGCGCTCTCCATTACCTTCCCCGCCGCCCACGCCGCCACGCTGACCTGGCTGGGAGATGTCAATGCCAGCTGGGGGGCTGGCACCAGCGGTTCGGAAACGAACTGGGCCGGCAACATGCTCCCCCAATATAATGACAGCCTGGTTTTCGATCTCACCACCGCAGGCGTGGCGAATCTCTCCAGCACAAACGATCTCACCGGCCTCACGCTCGGCGGCACCAATGCACTCACTTTCACCAACGATGGCGGCACCGGCACGGGATTCACGCTGACCGGCAATGCGATCACGCTCGGGGGGAACATCACCTCCAGCGGCACCACGGGCACTCACACTCACACCTTGAGCCTGGGACTGATCCTCAACGGCACCCGAACCCTCACAGCGGCAACTGGCACCACCTTCGTGATTGACGGCACTCTCAGTGAAAGCGGCGGTTCGTTTGATTTCATCAAAACAGGCGCGGGCTCCGCCACGCTTTCAGGGAGCAACTCCTTCACGGGTGCGATCTCCGTGAACCAGGGAGTCCTGATGATCGGTAGTATCGCGGACAGCGGCACGAACAGCGCCATCGGTGCGGGCAGCGTGATCAACCTGGGCAGCGGCACCACGACTGCGGGCACGCTGACCTACACCGGAGTGGGCGGCTCCACCAACCGCACGGTGAATCTGGCGGCCACCACCACCGGCGCGGCCACGATCAGCAGCAGTGGCACGAGCGCGCTCATCTTCACCGGCACCTTTGCCAACGCTGGGACGGGCGCGAAGACGCTGACTCTGGGCGGCAGCAACACGAACAACAACGAGATCCAGAGCGTGCTGGGCAATGGCAGCGGCACACTTTCCCTGGCCAAGAGCAACGCAGGTACCTGGCTGCTCTCCGCCCTGAACACCTACACCGGGATCACCACAATCAACCAGGGCACGCTGGTGATCAACAGCATCGCAGACAGCGGATTGAACAGCGCGATCGGCAGGGGAAGCGTGATCAACATCGGCAGCGGCACCACGACGGGCGGCGTCCTCACCTATCTGGGAACAGGGGGCGGCACGACCAACCGCACAGTCAACCTCGCGGCCACCACCAGCGGAGGGGCCACGATCAACAACAACAGCGTGAATGGCACCGGGGCGCTGATTTTCACCGGAACCTTCTCCAATGCAGGCTTGAGCGGAGCGAAGACGCTGACGCTGGGAGGCACCAACACGGACAACAATGAAATCCAGAGCGCCCTGGGCGATGGTGGAAATGGTGGAACCCTCGCGGTGACGAAGACGGCTGCCGGAACGTGGGTGCTGTCAGGGCTGAACTCGTACACCGGAAGCACCACGATCAATCAGGGCATCCTTTCGATCAACAGCATCGCGGACGGCGGAACCAGCAGCGCGATCGGTGCGGGCAGCGTGATCAATTTCGGCAGCGGCGCGCAGACAGGCACGCTGTTTTATTCGGGCTCGGCTGCCAGCACGAACCGCACGCTCAATCTGGCTTCCGCAGGCGCAGGCGGGGCCACCATCTATGCCAGCGGCACGGGCGCGCTGATCTTCACCGGCAGTGTGACCAACGTGGCCACGACAGGCACGAAGTTCCTCACCCTGAACGGCACGACCACGGGAAATGATTTTCAGGGCGTGATTTCTGATGGCGGCCAGGGTGGCGTGGTGGCGGTGACCAAGGCCGACACGGGCACATGGCTGCTCTCCGGACTGAACACCTTCACAGGCGCCGTTTCCATCAATCGCGCCTCGCTCACGGTCAACACCATCGCCGACAGCGGCACGGCCAGCGCGCTGGGTGCCGGCATCACGCTCAATCTGGGCAGTGCAGCACAGACCGGCACGCTCATCTACACGGGCACGGGGGGCTCCACGAATCGTGCGATTGTGCTCGCATCCACAAGCACGGGTGGTGGCACGATCACGAACAACGGGAGTGGCGCGCTGCTGTTCACTGGCTCATTTTCCAACACAGGCACGGCCGCGAAAACTTTCACGCTGAATGGCACGAACACCGGCGCGAATGAGTTCCAAGGCGCCCTGGTGGACAGCACCGGTGGCGTGCTGTCGTTTGTCAAAACAGGCCTGGGTGCATGGACTCTCTCAGCCACCAGCAGCTTTACCGGAGCACTTTCAGTGAACCAGGGCACGCTGACCATCACCTCGCTCGGCGCTGTGGGAGTGAGCAGTGCCGCAGGTGCAGGCAGTGTGATCAATCTCGGCAGCGGCACCACCGTCGCGGGCACGCTGATCTACACCGGCGCTGCGGTGACGACCGATCGTGCGCTCAACCTCGCGGCCACCACGGCGGGAGCCGCCACCATCAACAGCAGCGGCAGCGGCGCGCTGATCTTGACCGGCGTCATTTCCAATACGGGCACCGGCACGAAGACACTCACACTCGGTGGCAGCTACACCGGCGACAATGAGGTGCAAAGCGCGATCACGAATGGCAGCGGCACGCTGGCGCTTGCCAAAGCGGACGCCGGCACATGGATTCTCTCAGGAGCGAACACGTATTCCGGCATCACCACGGTGAATGGCGGGACGTTGAAGCTCAGCGGAAGCGGCAGCATCGCCACGTCATCCACTTTGACGATCAACGCGGGCACCTTCGATGTGGGCGGCACGGCGGCGACGGTGGGCGGAGCGCTCACCCTCGGCAATGCGAACACCACCATGGCCGGACAAACCGCAAGCCTCATCAGCAGCACCAGCGGCGGCAGTTTCACCCTCGGAGGCAATGTGACCTACAACGCGGGCTCGGCAGGCTTTGAAAACGGGCAGGCCGTCATCTCGGCCAATCTCGTGCTGAACGCAGACCGCAGCATCGTCGTCAATGACAGCCCAAATGCCGCGGTGGATGTGCTGGTGTCCGGCGTCATCAGCGGCGGCTTTGGCCTGACGAAGGGCAACGGCGGCACGCTGCGCCTGAGCGGCACCAACACCTTCACAGGGCAGGCACAGCTCAACAACGGCGTCACGGAAATTTATGCACTGGGAAACATCGGCGTGGCAGGAGCACTGGGCACGGCGGACAAGGACGCGATTTCAGGCATCATCCGTTTTGGCAGCACCACCAACACCAGCGCGCTGAGCTACCTCGGCACCGGAGACAGCACGAACCGCCGTATACAGGTGGGCAGTGGCACAGGCGCAACGGCCACCGGTGGCGCAACCATTCTCAGCAACGGCAGCGGCGCACTTGTCTTCACCGCCACCACGCTGAACAGCGCCGTGAACGTGGGCGTGTCAGGAGGGAGCACGGCACGCACGCTCACTCTCGGTGGCAGCAACACCAGCGCGAACACGATCCAGGGAGCCATCGTCAACAACACCGGCGCGGGCACCAGCGGCACGAATGCCGTGTCACTGGTGAAGCAGGACGCAGGCGTGTGGATTCTCGCCAGAGCCAGCACCTACAGTGGCGGCACTGCGGTGAGTGGCGGCACCCTGGTGGTGAACAATGCGACGGGTTCGGCCACGGGAACGGGCTCGCTCACCATCGCCAACGGCGGACGCCTCGGGGGCAATGGCACCGCAGGATCGCTTACAGCGGGCGTGACCCTGACCCAGCAGGCTGGTGGAGTCATCTTCGCGGGCCAGAACGGAGTTCAGGATGCGCAAACCCTCACGCTGCAGGCCGCAGCAGGCTTCACACTCAGCGGCAGCATCGAGCTCGACCTCATCGGCGGTGCCGCCAGCGGCACACTGAATGCGCCGGGCGGCAGCAATGATCTCCTGGTCTTGAGCGGTGGTGCCGTGATGCTCAGCGGAGCCACGCTTAGCATCCACAGCACACTCCCGCTGGCTGACGGCGCATGGGTGCAAGGATCTTCGTGGAATCTCATCGACTGGTCCTCTGTCTCCGGCACTTTCGACACTGTCACCGGCCTGCCCGATCTCAGCGCACTTGGTCTCGCCTGGGACTGGAGCCAGTTTTACTCCAGCGGCACGCTCAGCGTCATCGCCGCGCCCGAGCCTTCCCGCGCTCTACTGATCATGTCCGGCCTGTTCTGGCTGCTGTTTCGTCGCAGGCGTTTCCTGGCATGAGCCGGCACCGGACACATGCCCTGGCGCAAGGCATGAAAAAGTTTTAATTCCTACTTGCCGTATGTAGTTAGCAAGAATATACAGTCACCACATGGCCGCAGGAACCCCGCACGGATTCCCCGCCTTTCCAATGACTGACCGGTCCACCGGAAGTGCTCGAGACTTCATCGCCTTCCATAGGGTTTGTGGTGCGATTCTCCATTCGGGCTCTTTCGGCTTCAGATCATTCCACAACAGAAACACCGGCTCCAAACCTTTTACAATCGCTGCCCATGTCACCTCTTAAAATCTCCAAAGCATCCCTGCTGGGCCTGCTTGCATTCATTGCCTCTGTCGCAATCGGCGCTGATGAAGGCTCCCCAAAAACCACCCGCGGCACCTATTATCAAAACCCGCTCAGCTACAGCACCACGCGTGATCCAGATCCGCCGAAGTATGTGCGAAATGCGGGCGAGCTGGGCGTCGATTCGCTGTTGAACGTCAAATGGCTCGATGTGGGCCTGGACTACCGCTTCCGCTACGAGTACCGCGACAACGACCTGCGGCGTGCGCAGAAGGGAGTGGACCAGCCCCTGCTCCACCGCACCCGTGCCTACATCGGCATCAAGGACATCCTCGACCCCTTTCGCTTTGCGTTTGAGATGCAGGACTCACGCCGGGAAAACAGCCGATATGCACGTGACAACCGCGACGTGAATGAGTTTGAAGTCATCCGCGCCTACGTGGAGCTCTATTTCAAAGACCTCTTCGGACATGACGCCATCGGCAACGCCCGGCCCTTCAGCATCCGCTACGGGATTCACAACTTCGAATTCCTCGACCGCCGACTTATCGGCAACAACCAGTGGCGCAACACCGCAAACGCCTTTCAGGGCTTTCACGGCAGCATTGGCCAGGAAAGCAGCGACTGGCAGATCGACCTCCTCGCCGTGCAGCCGCTGAACCGTCTGCTGTATCAATTGGACCGGCCGGTGGAGCAGCAATGGATGTATGCCCTCATCGGCCATTTGCGCCAGTGGTCAGACATCATCACGCTGGAGCCGTATTATCTCGCGCTGCATCAGTCCGCCTATGCGGGCGTGGCAGAGCGCATGGTGCATAATCCGGGCCTGCGTGGCTATGGCATCATCGGTGCCACGGGCTTCGACTACGACGCTAGCATGAACTACCAGTTTGGCCAGAATGGTGCCAGCAAAGTACGCGCCTACGCCGGCACGGTGGAGTTGGGGTACACTCTCAGCTCCAATCCGTGGAAGCCACGCGTCAGCTTGTTTTACGGCTACGCCAGCGGCGACCGCAATCCGAACGACACCACAGACAACCGCTTCGAGCGCTTCTTCGGCTTCGGCCGCCCGTGGTCGGCGAACGACTACATCGTCTTTGAAAACATCAGCACGCCCAAAGTTCGGGTAGAACTCAAGCCGCGCCACAATCTGCGGGTGGACTTTGGCTACAGCTACTACTGGCTCGCCAGCGCCACGGACCGCTTCAACGCCGCCAACAACGCCCGCGATCGCACGGGCCGCAGCGGCAGCTTCCTCGGCCAGGAGTTTGACATCCGCGCCCGCTACACCTGGGACGCAAAAACAGAGCTCACCGTGGGCTACTCCTACTTCGCAGCAGGCGGCTTTGTGGAGCGCCAGCTGCAGCGCCCCAGCACCAACTTTGCCTACTTTGAATTCAGTCATCGCTTCTTTTGAAGTGTGAAAGGGCAAACTTCTTCATTTCAAATTCTTCCCTCAAATACCATGAAAACACGCCTCAGCCTCCTCTCCGCCGTCCTCCTCGGCCTGACCGCAAACGCAGCCGACTTTGAGCTGCTCAACGTCTCCTACGACCCCACCCGCGAACTCTACTCGGAGTTCAACAAAGCCTTCGCCAAGCACTACAAGGAAACCACCGGCAAAAAAGTCAGCATCGACCAGTCGCATGGCGGCTCTGGCAAGCAGGCTCGCGCAGTCATTGACGGTCTTGAAGCAGATGTGGTGACGCTGGCACTCGCAGGAGACATCGACGTGATCGGCCAGCAGGCTGGCTTGATCGCGAAAGATTGGCAGAAGCGACTGCCCAACAGCAGCGCGCCTTACACCAGCACCATAGTGTTTGTCGTGCGCAAGGGGAACCCGAAGAACATCCAGGACTGGGACGACCTCGTGAAAGAAGGCGTGAACGTCATCACTCCGAATCCGAAAACCTCCGGCGGTGCACGCTGGAACTACCTCGCCGCCTGGGCGTATGCGCTGAAAAAAACCGGCAGCGAAGCCAAGGCGAAGGAGTACATCGCCGCGCTCTTCAAGAACGTGCCTGTGCTGGACACCGGTGCACGTGCGGCCACCACCACCTTTGCACAGCGTGGCATCGGCGATGTGTTCCTCTCCTGGGAAAACGAAGCCTGGCTCATCCAGCGCGAGTTCCCCGGCCAGACCAAGATCATCGTGCCATCAATCAGCATCCTCGCTGAACCAACTGTGGCCGTGGTGGACAAGAACGCCGAGAAAAAGGGCACAGCTGAAGTCGCCAAAGCCTACCTCGAATACCTCTACTCTCCCGAAGCGCAGGACATCATCGGCAAAAACTACTATCGCCCGCGTGATGCCGCAGCCGCCGCGAAATACAGCGCCCGCTTCCCGCAACTGAACCTCGTGACCATCGACGGCGACTTCGGCGGCTGGGGCAAGGCGCAAAAGAAGCACTTCGACGAAGGCGGCATCTTTGATCAGATTTATCAAGGGAAGTAAGCCCACCGCCCGCCCCTGTGAATGCGCTTCTCATCGGTGAAGCGCATTCACATTGCACCCCACGCTCATTGATAACCAGCCTGCTTCATCCCTTGTCACGTCCACGCCATATCCTTCCCGGCTTCAGGCTCTCGCTCGGTTTCACCGTCACCTACTTGAGCCTCATCGTGCTGTTTCCGCTCTCCATGCTCGTGTGGAAGGCCACCAGCGGCGGCTGGGAGCACATGTGGGCCACACTGACTCAGGCGCGCGTGATCTCCTCGCTAAAGCTCAGCTTCGGCACGGCCTTCGCCGCCGCGCTGGTAAATGCCGTCTTCGGCCTCATCACCGCGTGGGCGCTGGAGCGCTACTCCTTCCCCGGCCGTCGGCTGCTGGATGCCATGGTCGATCTGCCCTTTGCACTGCCCACGGCCGTCGCGGGCATCGCGCTGGTCACACTCTATGCACCCAATGGCTGGATCGGCGCATGGCTGGCGCAGCATGACATCAAGGCCGCCTACGCACCGCTCGGCATCACCATCGCCCTCACCTTCGTCGGCTTTCCCTTTGTGGTGCGCACCCTGCAACCCGTCATCGCCGATCTCTCCATGGATGTCGAGGAAGCCGCCGCCTGCCTCGGCGCGAATCGCTGGCAGACGCTCACACGCATCGTCTTTCCCGCACTGCTGCCATCCACCCTTGCAGGCATGACCCTCGCCTTTGGCCGTGCGGTCGGTGAATACGGCAGCGTCGTCTTCATCTCCGGCAATCTGCCCTTCAAAACCGAGATCGCACCCCTGCTCATCACCATGCGCCTGGAAGAATACGACTACTCCGGTGCCGCCACCATCGGCGTCGTCATGCTCGCCGCCTCCTTCACCATCCTCGTTCTCTCCAATCTGCTCGCTCAGTGGAGCCGCAAACGCACCGGGCGCTGACGCAGCAAAACAGCCACTCACTCACTTCCTCGTTCTCGTCCTCCTACTCGAACTCGTCCTCGATTCCCAGCCCCGCTCCACACCCAAGACATTCGCGCAAAACCAGGCACGTATTGTAGTCCCGCCTTTAGGCGGTCCGGTTGACGCATCCCAATTCAGCTGAAGCCAGCGAACCAAACAGAGCCATACCACTCGGAATCCTCTCACGCCCGCATCCCGAATCCCGCATTTTAAAAGCATGGCCGCCATCATCGACATCGCCCCCGCGCACTCCTCCCGCCCCCGTAAAGCCACCTCCGACTCCCTCGTCTCCCGCGTGCTCTTCATCGGCACCGCAGTGGGCTTCATGGGGCTCATGTTTGTGCTGCCGCTCATCGTCATCTTTCAGGAAGCCTTCCGCAAAGGCTGGGAAGGCTTCATCGAGGCCTTGGATGATGGGGCCACCATGCACGCCATCTGGCTCACGCTGAAAGTCGCCGCCATCACCGTGCCGCTGAACACGCTCTTTGGCCTCGCCGCCGCCTGGTGCGTCTCGCGTTTTCAGTTTCGTGGCAAACGCTTTCTCACCTCCCTCATTGAGCTCCCGCTGTGGGTCTCCCCTGTCATCGCGGGCATGGTCTATGTGCTGCTCTTTGGCGCGCAGGGTTTGTTTGGCCCCACGCTGAAAGAGCACGGCATCAAGATCATCTTTGCGCTGCCGGGCATCGTGCTGAGCACCATCTTCGTCACCTTCACCTTCGTCGCCCGCATCCTGGCACCGCAGATGGAGGCGCAGGGCCAGGCTGAAGAAGAAGCCGCCATGACCCTCGGCGCGAACGGCTTCCAGATGTTCTGGCGCGTCACCCTGCCCAAGATCAAATGGGGCCTGCTCTACGGCATCATCCTCTGCAACGCCCGCAGCATGGGCGAGTTCGGCGCCGTGTCCGTCGTCAGCGGCCACATCCGCAACAAGACCAACACCGTGCCGCTGCACATCGAAGTTTTGTACAACGAATACCAGTTCGTCCCCGCCTTTGCCGTCGCCTCCATGCTGGCCTTGCTGGCGCTGGTGACCCTGATTTTGAAAACTCTGACGACCACCCGCCGAGGAGCAGCATGAGCATCCACATCCACCACATCTCCAAATCCTTCGGCAGCTTCAATGCGCTGAAAAACGTCGATCTCGAAGTCAAAACCGGCGAACTCGTCGCCCTGCTCGGCCCCAGCGGCAGCGGCAAGACCACGCTGCTGCGCATCATCGCCGGGCTCGAATTCGCCGACGCCGGCCAGGGCAGCATCCAGTTCCACGGCACCGACGTCACCAACCGCAGCGCCTACGAGCGCAAGGCCGGCTTCGTCTTCCAGAACTACGCCCTCTTCAATCACATGACCGTCGCGGAAAACATCGCCTTCGGCCTCCGCGTCATGCCGCGCGCCATACGGCCCGACCGCGAAGAAATCGACAAAGCCGTCGCGGAACTCCTGCGCCGCATCGCATTGGAAGGTTATGGAGATCGCTACCCCTCCCAGCTCAGCGGCGGCCAGAAGCAGCGCGTCGCACTTGCCCGCGCACTCGCCGTCGGCCCGCAGGTTCTCCTGCTCGATGAACCTTTCGGCGCGCTCGACGCCAAGGTGCGCAAGACCCTGCGCAAATGGCTCCGCCAGTTTCATAACGAAACCAAGGTCACCACCCTCTTCGTCACCCACGATCAAGACGAAGCCTTTGAGCTGGCGGATCGCGTCGTCGTTCTGCACGAAGGGGACATTCAGCAAATCGGCTCTCCGCAGCAGCTTCGCGAGCATCCGAAGAACGAGTTCGTCGCCGACTTCCTCGACTGCGTGATGATCTGAGGATGTCGGGGGCAAGCCTTCGTGAAAAGCGCCCCAAGGCAGGTCCATCGAGTGTTCGTGGGCAGGACCGCTGACTTCTTGTCAGCGCAGCGCCTCCCACTCATTGCACCCGCGATGCTTCATTGAGCGATCCGTGCCTTTGAACAAGCCCCATTCCGCACTGGCATGAAGTTGTTTGCCACTTTTCATCGTGAACTCTTTGTACTTCAAAGAGTGGTGCTCGGGAAGGGACTCGAACCCTTAAGCCTTTCGGCACAAGATCCTTAGTCTTGTCATTGCGCGTTTGGTCATAATGGCTAATGTTCCATCATGATCGCACACATCCCTGTTTCTGTAGGTCTTCCAGCCTCATTCGATACGAACACTGGCGATCATAAGGTGCCAGCGGCGGACTCAAAAAGTGTCCGAAAAGTGTCCGATTCAAACACTAAAGCGCGAGTCATCGGCAAGACGGACGCACGTTATTGGAAACAGCCACGAAAACTCATCAAGGATGCGCGAAGCCCGTTCCTAACCTGTAAAGTTCAGTGTCATGGCAGGCGCGAATCCTTCCCCCTCCGCACATCAAACTTGGACGCAGCCGCAGCCAAAGCTGCCGCAATATTTGGCGACGTCTCAGTTTTGGGCTGGGAAGCGGCGCTAGAGAAGCACAAGCCCGAGACCCCAGCACGTCAGAAACTTTCCACCATCGGTGGCCTCATTAGCGAAGTTCAATCAACTGCGGGCTTTCGCAACGTGACCTTCGCGACTTACGCCCGATGCCTGCGCCAGCTTGTCGCTGAGATCGGGGGTGTCGGCGACCAACCCGCACTGGACGAGCAGAGCAACCCGAAGAAAGACAGACGGGGACGGATCAAATACCTGAGCCGCAGACATGGTGCCGGAAATACGGCGTGGCTCGCAAAAGTCGATTCACTGCCCCTCTCAACGCTCAACCCCGCCGCCATCCAGAAATGGAAGGTGGCTTACATTGATGCAGCCGGCACCGCACCCGATGCCCGCAGACGCGCAGAAAACACCGCCTCCAGTATTTTACGCAATGCACGCTCACTGTTCTCCGACAAGGCACTGGAATACGCACGCGACAACCTCGTGCTCCCCTCTCCCATGCCATTCGCCGGTGTGCATCTGCCAAAGAAAGGCAGCACAGCATACAAGAGTAAGATCAACGCGGTTGAGTTGATCGAGGCGGCAAGGGCCGAGTTGAAGGGTGAAGCCTTCAAGATCTTCTGTCTCGGGCTTCTCTGTGGACTGAGAAAACGTGAGATAGACCTTCTCACATGGTCGCAAGTTGATTTTGGCAAAGGCGTTATCCGCATTGAGCGCACCGAATACTTCCAGCCCAAGAGCGAAGACAGCTCCGGGGAGATTGACATTGATGCTGAATTGCTGGCTTTGCTGCAAGGATGGAAGGCAAAAGCAAGTGGGGCGTTTGTCATCGGGTCCACCCGCCAGCCCAAACACGACACCAGTCGCGTGAACTATCGCTGCGACCCGGATTTTGAGACTCTGTACACCTGGCTGCGTAAACAGGGCATCACCGCGCGCAAGCCGCTTCACGAGCTCCGCAAGGAACTTGGCGCTATTCTGGCCAGCACACAGGGCATCTTCGCCGCCCAGAGCGTTCTCAGGCATGCCCAGATCAGCACCACAGCGGCATACTATGCCGATAAAAAGAAACGCATCACAGCAGGCCTTGGCACCCTCCTCCGGAATGCCTAAAACCATTTGTCATGACCAAGGTATTGACTTCATGAAATTAAGCAGAAAAGACACTCAGACAGCCGATCGCGACAAAATATCTGCCACTACAGCTTCTGGAACCCCGGTCAGCACAGCACACCCGTCACTGACTCCAGACACTAATCCGACTACAAAGACAGAAAGTTGGGAGCTACTTAACTGGTGGCCGGATCTCTTCATTGTACACCAGAAAATCAAACCCAATGAAAAGACCATCTACCGTGTGGAGATGGACAGCGCACTAGAAGCAAAGTTTAGCGCCTTAAGTCGAGGTACCACCGATCATCAGGCAGGCCCACTTTATCATGCGCTTTGGAAGTCGCATTTGCTCAGACTCCATGAGGAGGAGTTCGGCGGACTGTTTAGCTCCTTTCAGGAGCACACCATGAATCCGGATGCCCCATTGAGTTTTTCTCAAATGGACCCAGTCCATCTAGCTCACCTTGAAGACATTGTGGAGATAGCACGTCTTTTGAACAACGCACTTTTTCCCGAACTCGAATCTCTCGTGTACCAGGATGAAAACGCAGAAGGTGCGACCCGAGCCTTGGAGCTTCGCTTTAGTGAGGCCTTGAAAACATTCAGTCGAACCGTCAGCCAGGCCTACACAAAAAAGACCAACCGATTGTACATCTATAAAAAGGCTGTCGTTTCTCTCCCATGGTTGGCGATCCGTTGCGCGTATGATTTCGTCATCAAACACCGCCGACTTCCAAACCAAATGGAATTGAAAGTGGATGTTGAAGAGGCATCTAAAAGTTGGAAGAAGATTCGACGTGCAACTTGGAGTGACGCATTAAAAACGGCGGGATTGTCGATGCTGGATCAAGCCAAGAAACATACGTCCAAGAAATATCGCGATGAAGTTCGGAAAAATGCGGCTTCGCAGGTTTGCGTGGGTAGGACAGAGGAATCTCCGCCGAAGTCAACGATTGCCGGCCAAGACATTGATCGTCCATAGAGTGCGTCAAATTGGACGGGCTATTCTCTTCTAGAAGTCCCATGGTGATTGTTTACCGATGGGATTCAAGGAGGCGCAGTCGCGGTGCGGTGACAACCAGACCCAGGCGTCAACAGGCGGTTTGGGTGAGGAAAGGCTGTTTTGGCGCTTTTCCCTACCCTCCCTAAACAGCGAAGGGGCGGAAAAAGTGATCACTTTTTCCGAACCACATTCGAGGCACGTGGGCCTTTTTAAAGCGACACCAACAGTCCTGATGGTAACTGAGTAGTCGCATGAACACTCAGAGCGACACCAAAGCACAAATATTCTGCACCCCCGCCCAACTCGCAGAACGATGGCACATCACTCCAATGACTCTACGTCGGTGGAGAAAGGCGGGCAAAATCCAAGCACACCACCTTGGCAGGGGCATCAGATTTTCCATGGCTGACATCGAGAAAATCGAAGCCGAATCCAAAGGATAAAAAAACGCACGCCCTGTTACAGACATACGGGTCTTTTCGACGAGACAACGGAAGTCTGTCACAAATGGGTAGCAGCGCAACCAGTACAATCGCGCCTATGAACAAAAGCCACTCAGGCATTGATGCTGCCATACTGAAGCAGCATCTGCCAACGTACCTGAAATGCATTGGCCACGATCCAATCATGCAAAAGGGCTGGATCAATCTAAAAGCATGCTGCCCACTTCATGATGACACAAACCCAAGCTTGTCCGCGACGAAAAAGGGCAATGATTGGGAGTGGTTTTGCCATGCTTGCAGAGTTGGCGGCACGATCATCGAATTGCATGCCCTACGCAGCAATTTAGACCCCAAAACACAGTTCCCGACGATCTGCTGCGAAGTCGCAGAAATTATAAATGGCGCAGCCGGCAAGGCTCCCATGATCGACCAATCAATCGACCCACCGGCCAAAATGAATACCCCACCAATCCCGAATGACGAGATTGCCGAACTGACGACGCCATGGCGTAAGACACTGTATGACGACACAGCCCTTAGAGACCGATTTGCCACTGAGCTTGGTTTACCGTCCAACCTTCTGCAAGCGATCGCGAACCGGGGCCTCCAAGGTGTTGGCATTGCACCGGCGGGATTCGAATGGCAGAAACCTGATGGAGGAAAGTGCACTCTCAGAGAGCCTCGCCTGGTGTACATCGGCGATGGTTACTACAAAATACGAGCCCCATTTGGAGATGGCCGAGAACCCAGGTTTTTGACGTATGGAAAGCCTCAACGACCGTGGTTGTCGGAGTGGTTGGCATATGATCAAACGACTGTAAACCACGTACACCTCCACGAAAGCGAGTCCAGCGCGCTCGCACTGATCGCAGCTGGTTATTGGAACAGTGAAAACACATCCATTGTCGTTGCCACCAGCGGTTGCGGCGGTTTCAAGACGGAGTGGGTTCCGCTGTTCGCGGGGAGAACTGTCGAAATGTGGCCGGATGCTGATGAGCCTGGAAAGCGATTCGCAGAGACCACAGCCCAATTGCTTTACGGAACTGCGCGCAAAGTACTAATCCGGGATTGGAACCCCACCACCAATGCTGAACCATGAGCGCCAGATTACCAAACCATATCAAGGACGTGAGGGATTTGTACAGGCTCCAAGGGGTGGAGGCACTTCGGAATGCGCCTGTGCGTGAATGGCAACCGCCCACGACGACTGTTCCGAGCCAAACCGACGTACCTGGTGGCCCCATGTCAGGTGGCAAAAGAATGTTCACTTACATTCACTGCGATCGAATGGCTGCCTCACTGGACTCTTCGGATCTTGTGCAAGGGCTGCTGACTCATGGTGATGCCTCTATGCTCTATGGCTCCTCGAATGTAGGCAAATCATTTTTTGCTGTCGACTTGGCAGCCTGTGTTGCAACCGGCACGTACTACCGAGGAAAAATGCGGGTGGAAGGCGGCGCGGTCATGTACATCACCCTTGAAGGACATCGGTCATTCAGCAACCGCATCGCAGCGCTAAAGAGGAAAAGGAGACTGCCTCCAGGTGCACCGTTGTTCATCATCAATTCCACGTTTAGTCTGTTGGAAGCATCCGACAATGAAGCCCTCGTGAATACAGTGCTGGGTCTTGCTGATAAAATTGGCATTCCGGTGCGCCTTATCGTAATCGACACCCTGAGCCGCGCCATGGCTGGTGGTGATGAGAGCAGCTCGGTCGACATGTCCAGCGTCGTCCGGACTGTCGACGACATTAGGCGAGCGACAGGCGCGCACGTCATGCTCGTACACCATTGCGGCAAGGATGCAGGAAGAGGAGCACGAGGTCATTCGAGCCTGCGGGCTGCTGTCGATACCGAGATAGAAATATTAAAGAAGGATGGGGAACCGCTAACTTTTGCCCAAGTGACAAAGCAGCGCGATCTCCCGTGCATCCCCTCAATGGCGTTCTCGCTCGAACCCACTGTTCTTGGCCACAATAATTATGGTGACCCAGTCACGAGCTGTACAGTAGTACACAACCATGATGCAGCTGCGGTATCCTCAGCCAAAACGAAATCCAAAAGTAATAAACTAGTACCAACGCCTGAACAGATTCTTGAACTTGTACCTATTACAGGAGCCATCCAGAGGAAAATACTGAAGCACGAGATCATAGAGAAATTGGGTGCCTCTAATCGTAGTGCGGATGCGGTTATTGCCAAAATGTTGGCAGAAAGCAAATTACGCGAAGAAAAGGTCAAATCACCGACCGGACAAAATACGACCAGCATCACTCGTCCATGACCTCATAAGGCCGCCCTGTACAGGTGGCAAAAATCAGCTTGGTGTCTTCATGCGGCACACAAGCTTTTACACAGTCGTTGCGGTTGTGTGTGTGTGTGTAAAACCTTCGAGCCTTAGCAGCCTTTACACACACACACCTATGGTGTGTGTGTGTAAAGGCTTGCGGCAGGTAAAGCCATTCCGTTTGTTTTTGCCACCTGGAGATTGCCTGTGCGGCAATAGCAGAGGAACGGTCCAAAAACACCCCCATTGCTTTTCGCCACTAGGAAGTGCGCAGCACTTGCCTGTTTACACAGCCTTGAAACGTCCAAGTGTTCGTGTGGCAAACTGTACTGGTGCCTTGCTGTACTACATCACCGGTTCAATGCCCGATGTACTTCACCATCAGCATCTGTACTTTTCGTCGCCGTACAGCGCACCTCCACGACACCGTCATCTCGGCCGGGATTCAAAACAGCCAGTGGCGGGTCCGTGATCCCCTAACGGTTTCCCTGACGTGCCTTTTCAGGCTCCGGTGACTGTCCTGCACCGGACCTGACAGCTGAGACGTTGCGAGGCTTACGCCAAATCCTGGCCCACACATCTCAATGATTCAAACACCTCGCCGCAGAGCAAAGCGTCCAACCATGGGTTAACCAAGGAACTTCCATCCACAATGTCATTATAGTTGGTCATTATGGACATCAAATAATGCATGTTCGGAGCGCTTGTTGTTGACACCCAGTACACGAGAAAGGAGCTTTTTCATGTCACCCACACGGGCCATACCGATTCATCGGGAGTCAGAACGCCAAGCTCATTCATGGCCACTGCACTTCATTTCACCGCAGCCCGAACTCTTAACCGGATTGTCATCATGAACACAACTCCAGATCCATCCACCTCTGCCCCTTCATCCGACACACCGGCGACACCACCCGTCCCGAGAACCGGCACTTCCCAGGTGCTCACCAAGCCGGGGGTGTCCTATGGTGCGCGCATCGAAGGCATTGCCATTGAGTACAGCCTGCACCCCGTCGATGTGGCAATTGGGATTGCAGGTGTACTGACCAACATTGCCGGCCCTCATGCTGGTTTGGTGGATTCCAGTGGCGGCCGTGTCAAACCACACCTCAGCCTGCTGCGCATCGGCTCTACGGCATCCCGGCTGCACCTGCTGGAGAGGCGCCTGTTTCACCCACTCCGTACTCGTGCAAACTGGCTGCGCCAAAGTGCCAGCAGCCATTCGCGCCGTCTCGCGGACATTTGGACGTTCACCAGCGGGGCTCCGCCCTCGGGCGGGATGAAACACGGAGACCTCCCCGACTTCTTCCGCCAGCGGCGGGACAAAGCTAATGAGGAGCAAGAAAAGCTATTCACAGAACGCGGACTCGATGCCCAAGTGTTTGATGAAATGAGCCTGACCGGCTCAATGATGTACTTTGGCCGCGGCGGCAACCCAGTACGCAGCAGTCCGGGCGCAGTACACCTGCCATCTGTCTTCTTTGAAGGGACCTCTCTGGACAAGGTTGCCACGGCCTTGAACGAATCCATCCATCGCGAGGCCCTGCTGTTGATGCCCGCCGGCGGAGTTTTCGACCCGGTCCACAAACCCTCCCCAAAGGATGAAACCCTGGCACGCACCTTGGTGGCCCTGTTGCGCGGTCACGATGCAGAGTTTGCCCCACTGCACCCAGATCAAGGACCGGGCACTTTCGAGCATACGCGGATAAACCTGTGGGCCGCGATGTCATTGGAACGGCTTGGCGATACGTTGCAGGATGAGTCATCCCCATGGAAGGCGCTGTACGATCAATGCCTCCTTTGGGATGGTTCCGAAGGAAGGGCTACTCAGGATAAAAAGTACAAGGCGGTCAAAGAATGGCGGCGCTACGACAATCTAGTGCACGACCTGTTGGAGAGGCGGTGCTACGGGCCGATTCAGATGCAGAGCCGATTACCGATTCCTCCAGACTACCAACAGAGGTTTCAAATAACGCAGAATAAATACCTGGAGTCGCTTGAGGAGATCCTGCCGCGCGACAGTTCACACATCGCTCAGTTTTGTGACCTGCCAGAACGCCTCATGTGGGTATTTCTCCAGTTCCAAAGTGACAAAGAGGAATTCTGGTGTGGCAAAGCGGCGTTCCAGACTGCCTACTATGCGGCCCGGATGCACGTAACCGTGTTAAAGCAGGCGTGTGAAATGCGCAAAGTGCGTGATCTCCTAAAAAGTGCTGAACAAGTCACCGCTATCCTGAGCCGCAAAGGCCCCTGCAAACTGCGGGACCTGCAGCGTTCCTGCAACAAGCGGAGTGCAGATTCCTTCAAGCCTGTACTAACCCTCCTGCAACAACAAGGACGTGTACAGATCGACATGGAGAACCGCTTACAACTTATTGGCCAATCGTGAGCATTCAAAGTGCACCAGGCCACCGTACGGCACCTCCCAAATGCACATCTCTCATCTCGAATACGCACCCTAAGCACGCATGACACCTCCACCCCCATTTGTTTTCGGCAGTGGCGACAGCTTTGCTGATGTACGTGACTGCATACCACCCCGACTGCTTGCTCTGGCCGCCAAAGGTCCCGCGCTCCTAGGCCTTGACACACCCGTTGTTGCAGTTGCCGGTCTGGCGCATCTTGCCGCCAGCTTAGGGCGTTCGTACTTTTTCGGCGATGGTTCCTCGCAGTTTCCTCCCTGCTTTAATCTCGCTGTGCTCTCAGACAGCCTGCTGCCCTTTGACTGGCTCTCATTTTTAGGCCGGGGTTGGGTTGACGAGGCAACCCGGGTCCAGAATTTGGATTCCGCCCAGGTTCGAACCGTGATCAAGAATGCATTGCGCGAAGTCGCGACCAAGGGGCCGGAGCGCAGCTCCATTGATCCACAATTCGAGGCCTATGCGGAGAAATTACCGCTCACCGTCGTGAACATGATGCGCCGACGCACCATCCTTTCCAGAGTGGACCCCGATGCAGCAGCGCGTGCCGTTGTTGATTCCCGGGATTACTGTGCCGTCATCACGAATGGCGCAAGTGACCCCATGGCGGAATGGGCCCAGCTACCTCCTGGCAAACAACAGAAGCTGACGGAAATGCTCAAGCTTGGCTGGCAGGGAAAGCCGTTGACGGTCACGTCCAAGGGGGCAGAGGTTCCCGGAACAGTAAATGCACTGTGGATTACTCGGGGCGAGCCTGTCAGGAGAGCTCTGTTTGACCGTCGTGGTGCCACCGTAAACCAGTCAGCACCTGTTCTATTGTTCCCGCAGCACGGAAATCCCAAACGTTTGCCTGCTGTCGATGCAGTGGAGTTCGTGGAGTGGTCCAAGTGTTTGAAAATGGCGTTCGATTATCGCAGTAATGTTCCCCCGGAGGGCCCCTGTACCATCGCTATGGACAAACATGCGAGGCAGGTAGCGGAGGAATTCTACGAACAGTTTGCCAATGCCCTGGTACGAGTGCCTGAATCCTTGCATCCGTACTTGTCATGGTTGCCCGATCTCCCTTTGCGCCTCTTTAGCATTATGCTGATGTCCAAAACAATTGGGAGAATGCTGGACATGAAGCCTACCGGAGCGGCGCAGGCACCGCCCAAACCCGATCCAAAAGAACTTCAAGCAACCATGCGGCAGGCCGTGCGGTTGACCCGGTGGTTGTGCCAGGAGCATTACCGGGTCGTGTGCAGCTACATGGATGCGGCATCCACCGACAGCACAGGATCGGCCACTGACAGCACTGACATGGCAGACTTGGGAGAGCTCATCCTGACCAAGTTGAAGGACAAAGGTCCTCAAGAACCCCGTGAACTGCAACGCTGCTTTCACGATTTGCGCGCCGAGGACCGCGATAAGGCCGTTTCACGCCTCAAAACAGCCGGCCGGGTGGTCGTAATGGAAGATGGAAGGCTCACAGCGGCGGCTTGAGTGACGTTTTCCGCTGACTGTCAGCGTGTCAGCACGCTCGTTAAACGCCAATCGGGATGTATGCTGCAAAAGCTACTGACTGGCACCGACACCTGTACACCATTGCGTGTTACACATCACCTGTCCTTCAAGGGCCTCACATTCCAGCAGCACCCTGCCCATGTGACTGTCTTTTCTTCCACGGGTTTGGGTGGCAGCAGTTCGGTAAGCCAGCCCTCGAAGCTGTCGCTTGCCATGTGATAGCCACGTCGCGGGTGAGCCTTTGCATACACGATCCAATCACTCTGGATTTAAGAGCACTTTCGCCCATTCTCCAGTCCCGCAGATTTCGAAGGATGCGGCAGAAACTCCCCTACCGCCCTGCCCCAAGCTCTTTGATGCGGATGTTCCGAAACTGCACCAGTGAGGCACCCCATTCACCGTCTTTTCGTTCTGGATGCAGCTGCAGGGCCAGTGGTCCCTGGCGTGGTATGCCAGGTAACTGGGCGTCGTTGATGATCAGCTTGTCGTTGAGCGCGACTGTCAGGCGGTCGCTTTTCATGATGATGTGGAACGTGTTCCATTCTCCAATCGGCTTGTCCGCTTTCACCTTGGGTGTCACCCCGGCATGAACCTTGGCGTCAAGGGCTGGATCTGTCCTGTAGCCCCACACCTCGCCAGATCCAACCGGCCAGCACCAGATGTTCACTTGCGACTTGTGCTGGCCGCGCAGGAAGACTCCAGAGTCGGTGTTGGGTGCTGTGACCGTCACAACGTTTCCTGAATCGTCCTTCTGGTAGGAGCCATCTGGCAGAATGAT
>CALRWM010000048.1:0-45670 GCA_943371875.1 Prosthecobacter debontii
GCAGCACCTGACGGAACGGGAATGCCCCGAGAGGGAGAGCAGGTCCCTGCCGGTAGCGGCATCCCAGAGCTTGAGCATGTTGTCATTGGAGCCCGAGAGCAGGCGGGAGCCGTCGGGGCTCCAAGCGCAGCAGGTGGCCCAATTGGAATGCCCCGAGAGGGAGAGCAGTTCCCTGCCGGTATGGGCGTCCCAGAGCTTGAGGGTGCCGTCATGAGAACTTGAAATCCATGCCGTGCCTCCGGGATTCCAGGCACAGCAGGTGACGGTCGCGCGATGCCCCGTGTAAGACTGGGACAAGGCATGTGCCCGCAACGCACGAGAAGGCGGGGCAAGTCTCGACCCGGACGTTTCGACCTGTAGCAACTCCGTCACCTCCAGCACTTCTGCCTCTACTGCTGCCCCCAGTAATGATCCGTTGCGCCATTCCATGCCAGCCAGATCTGCCTGCGACAGCTTGGCCCGCGAGGCATTCACCCGCAGGAACAAGGCTTGGCGTGCCTCCAGATCGCTCAAATCCGCATCTGAGAGATCCACGAACTCCACGCGGGCGCGATTGATTAGAGTCTTTCGCAGACTGGCCCCGCGCAGGTTCAGCGGCTGGTCCTTGCTGCGGCCTTGGATGTGCCATTCCGCCAGATTGGCCCCGGACAGATTTACAAATTGAGGTTGTGGCTCGGGATGGCCGTGCTTAATCGCTTCCAGCCAATATTTGAAGGCCAGCACGGCTGCTTGCAGGCACCCACCACCGAGGATGCGGCCCAGTGAGGCCATGGCGGCTCCCTGATTGCTCACTGCCAAGATCTGACCCAAAAAATTCAGCGTCTCAAGCGAGACCATGGGCAGATCCCAATGAGCATCTGCTTGGCCCGCCAGAGCGCGGGCGAGGTGGCTGGCGAGGAAGTACTCCTGCAGAGAGGTGTGGGCGAAGCGGAAGTGGTCTGGGCTAGTCTCCGGGCGCACGATGAAGGTGGCCGTGCGCAAGTCTTCCAACAGCAGGTCGAAGTCGCATTTGCCTGCGTAGCGCGCCTGCCACACCGGATGGCTGGCATAGAACTGCTCCAGCCAGTTTTCCACACGGGGCCAGGGCCACTCTTTGACGCCTTCCCGCCAGAATTCTGCCGCCAGATGCTCCATCAGCTCGCGCTTGTGAGCTTCGGAGAACTTGTGCTTGCCTGCGTCTCGCTGAAGCCAATCCTGAACCATGCCATCGTACAAAGTGACAGCCGTGACGCGCTCTCCACGCGCACGCCGCAGCTCCAGGCTCTCGATCTGGCTGGTGATCAGGCCAAGCAGGTAAGGGCGAGTGGAGAGATCCTCCAAATTATGGATGGAGGTGATGACCTGCCAGGCGTTGGCGCCCTTCTCGTCTCCCAAGGCGCCGCGTAGATACGCCTGGATCTGCTCCTGGGAGAAGGGCAGGATCAGACAGGCACGGTAATCATTCTCGCGGATGTTTTCCCGATCCTCCCCCAGCAGCAAGTTGCGCTGCGCAGTGATGGTGGGAAAATAATGAGAGCGGCAGGAAAGGATGAGCCTGCCGCGGCATGGTTGGTCCGGGGTGAAGGGAGGGAGCGCTCTCCAAAGCTCGCGGATAAAGCCCTGCGCCATTTTGCTGTCCATGTGCACGATCTTCTCGTCCAGACCGTCGAAAATAATGACCGCATTCTGCTGCCGGACCAGTTTCAAAATGTCTGCGGCAGAAACGGAAGACTCAGTCTCCAGTTTCCAATTGCGACGCATCGACTCCGTTATGATTTCCTCCAAGGTGGGCAGCGGAGAACCTGCCTTGTATGCGATGTAGTTTTCCCGCAGGTCGATGAAAATGGGCAGCGGCAGACTGGCATCTTTGGCACGCTCATTCAATAAACGCCGGGTCACATGTTTCAGCGTGGTGGTCTTGCCAATGCCATATTCTCCCAGCACCGCGAGGAAAGGGGTGTCACCGGAGCGCACCCAGTCCAAAATGAAATCGGCCGCAGGTACACGGCCCTGACCTGTTACCTGCGGATTAGCAGCCATGACTTCGCCCACTCCAACAGGACAGCCATCATTCGGTATGTAGGCATGAGCCAGTGCAGATTGATGCAGCGATGCCGAATGCGCCAGATCTGCCGGTGAGGCGCTGCAAGCACCTCCACTACGTTTGTCTTTTAGCAGTGGCGAGAGAGTCGCTAGCAAAAGCCGTGTGGCATTTTTCATCGCCGCCCGGCGGAACTGGCCATGGCCGATTCCGTCGAAGTCGCTTTTGCGTTCATCGGCAAAGTCCGAGATGCCACGCAGCACCAGAGTCATCGTCTCCGGACGGTGTTTGTGAACGGCGGAAAGCATTCCGGCGGATTCCATTTCCAAGGCTGCGAGCTTGCGGTCCCTCTTTTGCAACATGTGGGTGAATCCCGCCGCCGCACCCACGACATTTCCGGTCGCGATGTGGCCGAAGGCAATATTGGGCCGGAAGCCCACCTGAGCCCGCAAGTTTTCAGGCACCGTGGTGGCGTCAAGATCGCTGCCACCTTCCTCCTGCCATCTTTCGAAAGCGGCTCTGGCCGCATTCGGCCAATTCCGGAGAATGGCAAGGCAAGCGCTGGTGGTAGGAAAGGCCTCTCCGCTTAATTGGAAGTCAAATCCATCCTCCCCACTGCTGACGGCCTTGGCCGTGTGGAGATAATCGTCCGCCTGATCAGCGACGAGCACGTCCCCCAGCCGCAGGCTCTTTTCCAAACCACCCGCGATGCCGATGACGCATATCAGCCGGGGCTTGAACCGTTCGAGAATCGAGCGGCTGAGATCGGCCGTGGCTGTCGGTCCCATTTTGCCAACACAGGCAACACAACCCGAGTAGCCCTGTGCATTGAAAACGTAAGCCGTATCCTGCCCGACAGGCAGAGGCTCGCCCTTTGGAATGATGCTCCCATAGACTTGCTCAAACTCCTCCTGAAGTGCGATCAGGACCGCGAAATCCAGCACTTTGGTCCTTTCATCAACCGCAGGGTTGTAAACAAAACCAAGCTGCTGGTCGATGAAGGAAGGGAGGCGGTCAAGGTTTCTGACACTGGCGCGGCTTGCTTCGATTAGCTCCGCTTCCTGTTTGTCCGGTCCGGTGAACCACACCGCACGCTCCTCCGGCGGGCTCTTCTTTTTGGTATCGACCTTGAAACTCAAGCCTAGGGGGCCGCCCACATCATTGAGGCGGTTGCGCAGGCGGTTCAGATTGGCGAGGGCGGTCTGGGTATCTTCGCCGGGGAAGAGCTTGGCCAACACCTCAGACAGCCGGGTTTTCTCCGTAATAGAGAGGTTGAGCAGCTTCTGTAGGCGGTCGCGGTCGGATTTTCCCAGCTCCTCCAACCACGGTTTCGCCGCTTCCCGGAGGGAATCACCAAACAAGTTCATTGACGCGCTCATTTGGAGGGAAAGTGCCATTTATTGGACGTTTGGCAACTATTTTGGATGTTATCGGCCTTCTTTTGGAGGAATCGACAACGGGCCCAGCCACAAAAAAGGCGGCCCGCTAGGTGCGGGCCGCCTCGAATTCGATGCTTTTGGGAGGATTAACCTGCCTCAGCCGCCGTCGTCTTGGCTTCGGCCAGCTTGGCGGCACGTTCAGCCAGTTCGATGTGGAACTGCTCCGGCGTCGGCGCCTCACCCGTGGTGCGGGTGCGGGCGAACCAGTCGGCGAAGATTTCACCGTCCTTGCGCTCCGCTTTGAAAGCTTCCAGGAAGGCGCGCACCTTCACCGGCACTTCTTCACCCAGGACCGTCTTGTACTCCAGACCGGCGAGGCGGTTGCCGCGGATGCTGCCACCCACAAACATCGCGTACTTGTTCGGCGAGCGACCCACAAAGCCGAAGTCGGCGTTGTAAGGGCGGCCGCAGCCGTTCGGGCAGCCCGTCATGCGGAAGAGGATCGGCTCGTCTTCGAGACCCAGTTCACGCAGCGCTTCGTCGATCTTGTCCATGAATCCCGGCAGCACACGCTCGGACTCGCTCAGAGCCAGGCCGCAGGTCGGCAGGGCCACGCAGGCGTGGGCCACCTTGCGTGCGCGGGTCATGCCATCGGCGTGGATGACTCCGTGCTTGGCCAGGATGGCATCCACAGCGTCCTTTTGATCGGGAGCCACGTCGGCAATGATCATGTTCGTGTTCGGCGTCACGATCAGCGGCAGGTCCAGCTCTTTGCAAAGCTCCACGAAGGCGCTGCGGTAGTGCGGGCCATTTTCACGGTCCACAATGCGGCCCATGCTCACATGCACGGCGCAGTAGAGCTTGCCGTCACCCTGCTCGTGCCAGCCGAGCTTGTCCTCCACGCTGTCAAAGTTCAGCTCCTTCGGCGGGAAGGTTTCGATGCCCGGCAGGCGGCGCACCACTTCGGCGCGGAAGCCGTCGAGGCCCATGCTCTGCACGGTGTACTTCATACGGGCGTTTTTGCGCTCGGTGCGGTTACCATGGTCACGCTGGGTGGTCACGATGGCTTCGACGGCATCAACGACGTTCGCACGCTTCGCATAAAGGAGCGGCTGCCCGAGGAAAGGGCGGGTGCTGAGCTGGCCGTGGCTCATGCCAAAGCCGCCACCGACTGTCAGGGTGTAGCCTTCGACGGCACCGTCCACCACGTGCGGCACCAGACCCAGGTCCTGGGAGTAGATGTCCGCATCATTGCAGGGCTGGATGGCCACGCCGATCTTGAATTTACGCGGCAGATAGACCTTGCCGTAGATCGGGTCATCACCTTCAGGGGCCTTAGTCGCCTCACGCACGGCAGGATTCACCTCCGGATCTTGCGTCCACTCGGGCTCCAGCTTCTCGCCGTCCAGCCAGATGTCGGCATACGCCTGGCTGCGCCACAGGAAGCGCTGGCTGATTTCTTCCGTAAGCGTCTGAGTATCAGCATGAACGGCATCCTTGATCGGAGCCGCCGGGCCCATGGTGTTGCGCACCACGTCGCCGCAGGCACCCATGGTGCTCAGGCCGCTGTGGCAGACGTTGGAAATGACTTCCTTCAGGCCGCCTTTGAGCACGCCGTGGAGCTGGATGCCCTGCCGGTTGGTCAGGCGCATGTTGCCGAAAGCCTTTTCGCAAAGGTCGTCATGGATGAGCCACTGCTTCGCGGTGATACGGCCGCCAGGCATCTTGCTGCGGATCATGAAGCTCCAGGCTTTGTCCAACTTCGCCTTGGTGCGTTCAGCGCGCACATCGCGGTCATCCTGCTGGTAGGAACCGTGGTGCTTGAGCAGGATGTTGGAGTCCTCCGGGATGTTCGGGGTGCTGGTATCAGCGAACTGCTCGGCCAGCTGGCCACGGAGGCCTGCTGAGGCGAGTTTGATGTCTTCGACGGAGGCTTTGCTCATAAAGGGGTGGTTTGGGGGGCTTTCAGTCTCGGCTAGGATACTTTGAATGCAAGCCTTGAGGCCAAGGCGTCATTCTGAAAATCATGGTACGGGATGCGTGACAAACGGGACTGGATAGGATTACATTCTCTCTGGAAATGAGCAGGCACCCTACGCGAATTCTTCCAGTGACAGCCGCCATGCTGTTGCTGCTGGGCGGCTGTGTCAAAAAAACCGAGTACGATGCTCTGCAGATCGAGAACCAGGCCCTGCAGACCCGTGTCGATGAGACCAACCATCTCCTGGTGCAATCACAAGCAGATTTGTCCGCCCTGCAGGCACAGATGCAGCAATTTGTGGCGGTACAGACAACTTTGAAAAAGACCCAGCTGGAGCTCTCGCAGTCGCAGGAGGAACTCAAGGCTCTCAAAGCTCAGTTTGACCGTTTCCGCACCCAGCGCCGCAGCGCCATGGTGGGCAGGAAGTTTCCCGTGCTGACCCTGGATGATGGCAAAGTCCTGCGCGACGCGGAGATCATGGCAGTCAGCGCCGAGGATATTTCCCTCCGGCACGCCGATGGCCTGGTCAGAGTCGCCTTCGCGAAAACCACCTCGGACCTGCGCTGGGAGGCCTGCTACGATCCGATGGAGGCTGCGGAAAAAACCCGCGAGAAGATGCTGCTCAAAGCCCGCGAAACGGAGTTACGGCTGGCTCTTGAGCAGGCCAGTCCGCCCCAGACTCCCGATCCATCAGCAGCCATGCCCGCCCGCAACGTCGTGGATATTCTCCTCACGCAGCTTGCCGCGCAACGTCAGGCCTTGAACGCAGACTACTACGCGCTCGCCGCCAAGAACCCCGGCGCCATGCGCGGCGTGGTGTGGAATCCCTCCCAGCCTGAGACCAGCCCTTTGCTCAACACGCTTTCCGGCAGTCGTGCCATACTGGGCATCAGCCGTCTGCAAGCCCAGCGCAGCGCCATTCTGCTCACCCTCCAGCAGCTGCGTGAACTCGACCCCTCCGCTCGCTGAACGCACGGAATCCATAAATTAATCTAGGCAAACCGCCCGTTTGATCGTTCCATGTCGCACTCAACCATGAAATTCAGCCTTCTCTTCGCTCTTGTCCTGACCACCACCGCTGCTTCTGCGGTCGATTACAAAACGCAGATCGCCCCGATCTTCCGCAACAAGTGCTATGCCTGCCACAGCACCACGAAGAAGGTCAAAGGCAAGCTCGCCCTCGATGATGACAAGCTGCCCGAGCAGATCGGTGCTGGAAAAAACATCATTCCCGGCGAGGCGATGAAGAGCACGATGTTCGTCAATTGCACCCTGCCAGATGACGATGCCGACGTGATGCCTCCGGAAGGCAAGAACAAGCTCACCGCCGCCGAACTCGACCTCTTCAAAGCCTGGATCACCGAAGGTGCCAGCCTCACGGGCGGTGGCGCAGCACCCGCAGCCGCTCCTGCAGCCGCCATGCCCGCAGCGGCCGGCGGCGTCATGAAATGGACCAACACCGAAGGCAAGACCATCGAGGCCGAATTCGCCGGACTTCAAGGCGACAGCGTGCTCCTCAAAATCCCCTCCACCGGCGTCACGCACATTCTGGCACTGAGCAAGCTCTCTGCCGAAAGCCAGGCACAGGCCAAAGCCGCGGTGAAATAATCATGAAGCGCGCAGGGTGCATCGCCGCATTCAGCCTCTCGCTGCTCAGCGGCGCGGCAGTGGCGGAGATACGCGCCTGGACGAATACTAGCGGTCAGATCATCGAGGCCGAAATGGTCGGCGTGAATGTCGCAAAGCGTGCGGTCAAAGTCCGGCTGAAGAACGGCGCGGACTTTGAGATCGCCATCGACAATCTCAGTCCTCCAGACAAGGCCTATGCCAAAGACCATTGGCAGGCGATGCAGAATGCTCCGGCAAGCATCGCCCCCGGTGGCATTTCGGAAGCCTCTCTCAAAAGCCTCCCAGAATCTTACCGTCCCCGCTTTCTTCCCGCCACTCGCCTGGAAGCAATTCGCCGGGGCGGAGGCACTCCAGAGATGGATGCAGCGGTGGTGAACTCCCTGAATCTGTTTAAAACCAGCCAGAGCCCCGACGGCTCCTGGGGCCGCAGCAACAAAGGCGCGATGACCGGCTTTGTGCTCCAGTGTTTCCTTGGCCACGGTGAGACACCTGATTCTCCCGAGTATGGGGACGCCGTGATGAAGGCGCTGCTTTATCTGATCACCCTCGCCAAACAGAACCCCAGCGGGATTTTTTCCGAAAAGTGGGGCGGAAAAACGACGGGAGGCTTGGGCGGCGCAGGAACCTACGAGCATGCCATCGCCACCTTGGCAGTCGGTGAAGCTTATGTCACGGCACGCATGGGCACCAAAAGTCTTCCAGGTCTGCGCGAGAGCTTTGAAACCGCCATCAAGACAATCATCAGTCAGCAGACCAGTCGCGGCTCCTGGACCTACGGCGGCGAAACCATCGTTTACAATCCAGGCAGCGGTTCAGATCTGTCATTGGCCAACTGGCATTTCCAGGCGCTCAATGTCGCCAAGGCAACCGGCCTGAAAATAGACGGGCTCGAATCCTGCATCAAAAAAGCCCTGTCCTACATCGAATCCACCCAAACCAAAGAAGGCGGATTTGGCGGTGCCACTCGTGACGTACACTACAATCAATGGAGTCTCAGTGGTGGCGCTGCGGCAGGCCACATCATGCTGACGGGGAAAAGCACATCAGCCGCTAAAAAGGGCGTCAATTTTATCTCTGGTTTCCTCCAGGCCGAGCCACCGGACTGGGGAAAAAACTGCAATCTCTACTCCTGGCATGGTTACAGCAATGCGCTCTTCCTCAACGGCGGGGCCGAGTGGACGACCTTCGCCTCCCAGGTCATGCCGCAAATCCTCGCAGCCCAGCAGCCGGACGGCTCCTTCAAACACGGCCGTCCCGACTGGCCTGCCGCCGATGCCGCAGATGCCACGTATCGTCAGGCGCTCTGCACCTTGATTCTCGAAACCTTCTACCGCTGAGCCTCTGACACAATTCAGGCCAGGACAAACATCGTCTCCGCCACCCGCTGGCCATTGATCTGCAACTCCACACGGTGCCTGCCTGAGTAATGTTTCCGCGTGGTGAAATCGCGTACCACCTGCGATTTGACCAGCTCGATTTCAGCATGCGCCGGCAGGTCGATCTCGGTCCACTTGAAAACCTTCTCCGCACTGCCTCCGCTGGCTTTGATATAATGCACCACATAGTCGATGGCGAGACGCTGCGAACGATTTGAAGTCGAAGTGAGCGCAGCCGTCAACGTAAGGCGTTGCCCAAGTTCCAGGCGTGAAGGAGAAGCCGCCAGCTTTGCGGCGACCTCCGCTTTTTTGCCAAAGCCAAAGAGCTTCAGCGCACGCGGATGCCCGCGCTTGATCAGCCTGCGGCAGGCATGCTTCGCGATCCACTTCAAGTGCTCGCGTTCGAGATCCCACACTTCGAGCCGCTGCAAAACATAGTCGTGATGATCCTTCGTGATGTCATTGAGATGATTGGCCACCGAACGGCGCACAAACAGAGAGTCATCCTCCTTCAGCGCCTCCAGAATCTTCGCTGTGGGTTCTGGATCACGCACCAGCGCCTGCAAACGCATGCCCCACGGCAGGCGCGGGCGCGATCCCTCGCTGGCGAGGCGGCGCACCTTCTCATCGGGATCAGCAGTCCATGCGTGCATCATTTGCAACGCACGTTTTTGATCCGCCAGGATGAACGGTCTCACCGCAAACTCCGCCGAGCCAAACACCGTGAAAAACCTCAGCGCCTCCATCGAGAAATCGAAATCATCAAGGCCGTACGTCGCCACGAAATCGCCGAGAAAGATCGTCACGAACTCATGCCCGATGCGCGGCGCGAGCTTCTGCAAAGCCCGGACCTTTTGCTGATACGTTCCCGGCAGCGCCACATCCACGGCCACCGCGCACTGATGCACGCGCTGCATCAGGCTGCGGGCTTCAAGTCCATCGAGCACAGACTTCATGAAATCATCAGAGCGAAACTTGGGCGCGATGCCGGCAAGTTCCTTGGCGATGGCCCGATAACGGGCGGCATCAAACCATTCTTTGAGCTGTGGCGAAGGGGAAGGTTCAGGAGGCATGATCAGCAAGGTTTCACGGCAGGTACTTGATGCGGATGTCTTTGAAGTAAAACACACTCCCCGGATCATGCGCCTGCAGGGCGATGCCCCCGCCCTGCGGATCAAACAAGCGTCCGGCACGTTCCGGCGGGCGCTTGACGTTCCCCGGTTCGGTGTAGTCCACCACCGGCTTGTCATTGAGATGAATCATGATGCGCTTGCCGCTCACCGTAACACGGAGCTTGAACCACTGGCTTTCATCCACCGGCGACTGGCTGAGATCCACCACCGCATACAGGCTGCCGGTCTTGCGCTTCTCCTTGGCGGTGCTGTTGAGCTGGATCTCGTAGCCCTTGGCCAGATGCAGCGCGCTGTCGCGCGTGGTCATGTCCGTATGAATGAAGATGCCGGAGTTGGAATTCGGCTCGCTGCGGCAGGTGGCTTCAAGCACGAAATTCTTGAAGCGCATGAAGCCGGTTTTCATGTCGCCCGCATAAAACAAATGGGCGCTGGGCTTGGTGGTATGCGCCCGGATGGCTCCATCCACCACGGAGAAAGACTCCGGCATCACATTGGCCCGCCAGCCGCTCAGGTCCCGGCCATTGAACAAGGTTTGCCACTCCTCGGCGGCAAACAGGCAGGGAGCCGTCAGCAGGAGGGCAAGCAGGGGAATTCGGCACAGCATGTGGGTCAGATTGGTTGGTTGCACGTTGGCGGCTTCTCGCCCAAATCGCAAGGATGCCTGCAACTTCCCGCCGCCTCCACGCCTTCACCGAATCCGTCATTCGCGCCATGACGCGCCTCTCCAATCAGCACGGCGCGATCAATCTTTCCCAAGGCTTTCCCGACTTCAATCCACCGGAGGAACTCCTCGCCGCATTGGAGCGCGCCACCCGCGGCCCGTTTCACCAGTATGCCGTGACGTGGGGCGCGCCGCGCTTCCGCCAGGCGCTCGCCAAAAAGATCACCCATTTCTCCGGCACCCCTGTCGATCCAGACCAAAACCTCGTCGTCACCTGCGGCAGCACCGAGGCCATGATGTGCGCCATGATGACCTGCTGCGAGCCCGGGGACAAAGTCATCGTCTTCTCACCCTTCTACGAAAACTACGCCGCAGACGCCATCCTCTCCGGTGCCGAGCCCATCTACGTGCCCCTCCGCCCGCCGCAGTTCGGCTTTGATCCCGATGAACTCGCACGCGCCTTTGCACAGGGCGCCAAGGCCATCATCGTCTGCAATCCCTCCAACCCCACCGGCAAGGTCTTCACCCGCGCCGAGCTGCAGATGATCCTCGATCTCGCGGAAAAACACGATGCCTTCGTCATCACCGACGAGCCCTACGAGCACATCGTCTACGCACCGCACGAGCACGTGTACATGCACTCACTTCCCGGCGCGGCGGAACGCGTCATCGTCTGCAATTCACTCTCCAAAACCTACTCCATCACCGGCTGGCGCCTCGGCTACGTGCAGGCCGCGCCGCACATCATCGCGCAGGCGCGCAAGGTGCACGACTTCCTCACCGTCGGCGCCGCCGCACCACTCCAAGAGGCCGCCGTCGCCGGGCTCGAACTCCCAGACAGCTACTACCACGGCCTGCGCGATCTCTACACCGAGAAGCGAGACATCTTCCTCAACCACCTCCGCGCCACCGGACTCCCATTCACCGAACCCCACGGCGCTTACTACGTCCTCATGGACATCTCATCCCTCGGCTTCGCCACCGACACCGAAGCCGCCGAATGGTTCGTGCGCGAAGTCGGCGTCGCCGGCGTCCCCGGCTCCAGCTTCTTCCGCGAACCCGAACACAGCTTCATCCGCTTCCACTACGCCAAGCAGGTGGAAACGCTCAACGCGGCAGGAGAGAAACTGCTGCGCGTGAAGCAGGGGCGGTGAGGGGACTTTCAACAGGTCAAAGATTTGCCGCATACGCCTGCAGCTCCCGATACTCCACCAGAATCCGCTTCACCGCCGCCACCGTCGCTTTCACCTGCGCGTCCATCGGGGCCAGCGCAGGCGTCTCAAACACGATTTCCAGCGCATGCGGCCGCTGCTCCGGCGGAGCGCTGAGAATGCCGAGGTAGCCCTCCTTGATGATGCCACGTGAGGCCAGGAAACCGTCGATGATGTGCTGCTCGTTGCGCGGCAAAAACTCACTCGCCGCCTGCAGCGCAGGTTCCAGCAGATGCTCGCTCAGCAGCGCACCGCTGACGAATCCATAGCAGCCGTCAGACGTGTCATCGGAGTGCAGCGAGATGATCCCGTCATAGTGCTCACGCCGCAGCACGGCTTCCAGATAGACGACCTCAGGCTCAGTGGAGCCAAACCAAAACTCACGGTTCAGATCCAGCCCGCTATGGCTGTGTCGTGTGCCGAGCGTGCGCCCCGTAGGATTGCAGATCGGGAAAAAATGCAGCTCATAGTCATGCAGTTCCTCCGGCCTTTCGGCGGCCCACTCGATGAGCTCATGCGTGGCCAGCGTGCCTGCTTCCTCATCTCCATGAATGCCGGCAAAGATGCCGATCTTGATGCCATGGCCCGTTTTCACGGGCTTGCTGACACTCTTCGGGAGGAAGCTGCCTGGTTCTGGGGAATCCGTTTCAATCATCAAGTCTTCAGGGATGCGGCCACGCCGAGTGGCTGCCCGTGGTCTGCATTTGGAAAAGAAGAGGCATGCTTTCAAGTGCTGTCTTTGCCATCGATTCCTCCGCAATCGGGTGAAGCCATAAGACCTTTGATAGAGTGGACGTTAAAAAAATTGCAAACCCCGCCTCGGGCTGCGTTTCTACCTTCCAGTTTTTACCCATCCATGAGACTCCTCTCACTTACCACCCTCCTCGCTGCGCTGGCATGTACTGCCCGCGCTGAACTCAAACTCCCCGCCATCATTGGCGACAACATGGTCCTGCAGCAAAAGCAGACCAATCCTCTCTGGGGCTGGGATGCTCCCGGCACCGAAGTGACGGTGAAATTTGGAGACCAAACCAAGACCGCCAAGGCCGGTGCCGATGGCAAATGGACCGTGAAGCTCGATCCCGTGCCTGCCAACGCGAAACCTGCCACGATTTCGATCAAAGGCACCTCTGCCAAGGAACTTAAAAACGTGCTCGTCGGCGAGGTGTGGATCTGCTCCGGCCAGTCCAACATGCAGTGGAATGTCGGTTCCAGCTGGGACGCCGATCTGGAGATCGCCACCGCGAAGTACCCGAACATCCGCCTCATCACCGTGCCAAACGTGGGCACTCAGGAACCGCAGAAGGATTTCAAGGGCGAGTGGAAAGAGTGCTCGCCTGCAACGGTGGGCGGCTTCAGTGCCGTCGGCTTCTTCTATGGCCGCGTCCTGCACAACATGCTCGACGTGCCGGTGGGTCTGATCAACAACGCCTGGGGCGGCAGCGCTGCCGAGGCCTGGGTGAATCGCGGCGAACTCGAAAAAGACGCACGCTTCAAGCTGCTGATGGAAAACACGAAGAAGAACGAGGCATTCCTTACTTCCCCTGCCGCGAAGACCAAATACGACGCCGATCTCGCCAACTGGCAGAAGCTGGCAGACGCCGCGAAGAAAGAGGGCAAACCCTTCGCCATCCGCGCTCCTGCGCCACCCACAGCCTGGCTCAGCGGCAATGCGCGCCCTGCCAACATCTACAACGGCGCATTACTCCCCACCATCGGCTACGGCATCAAAGGTGCCATCTGGTATCAGGGTGAATCCAATGCCGGACGCGCCTATGAGTACGCCAGCCTCTTCCCCTTCATGATCCAGAACTGGCGCAACGAGTGGAAGCAGGGAGATTTCCCCTTCTACTGGGTGCAGCTGGCTGACTTCATGGCCGAAAAAACCGACGCCGGGCAGGCCACCGCCAGCTCCTGGGCTGAACTGCGCGAGAGCCAGACGAAAACCCAGAACGCCATCAAAAACGGCGGTCAGGCCGTCATCATCGATCTCGGTGAAGCCAATGACATTCATCCGAAGAACAAGCGTGACGTGGCCGAGCGCCTCGCCCGCCTGGCTCTGGTCAAGGACTACGGCATGAAGCTGCCCTATCGCAGCCCCGAGTTCAAAGCAGCCGAGTTCGCGGGAGACAAGGCCATCGTCACGCTCGACACCTTCGGCAGCAGCCTGCGCACGGTGGATGTCACGGAAGTGAAGGGCTTTGTGGTCTGCGGCGAAGACAAAAAATGGACCTGGGCCGAGGCGAAAATCACCGGCAAGGACAAGCTCGAAGTCAGCGCCAAGGGCGTCGCCAAACCCGTGGCTGTCCGCTACGCATGGTCCGATAATCCTGTCTGCAACCTCTTCAGCATCGACGGCCTGCCAGTGACCCCTTTCCGCAGCGACGACTTCGAAATGCTCACCAAGCCGAAGCAATAACAGGTGGCTTGGCCCAGCGCGAGGCAGGGCGGCTTGTCCTCAAGCCGCCGCCGAGCGTCTCCACGCTCGCTTTCCGGAAATCAGTAACGGAAAACGCTATCACATGATTCACGGAGTCCCCCGGCCTCACAGCCGGGGGATTCTTATTTTCGGGCGATAGCTGACCACGCGGCACGAAACGGCCAGGAGATCACAGAAAAGACAGCCCCGACCAGACCAGCAATCAATCGCGCAGGCAGCTGCAGCAGGCGGAGTGCCGGGCGGAGAACGCCTTTGACCGCCGCGTTTTTCTCATAGGACAGGTGCACCAGGATGATGCCGATGATGCCGGCGAATTTAACCGCCTTGGCGATGTGGTAATGCCCGCCCGCCTCGCTGATGAGGCTGACACCACCAATTTCGACGACCTGTTTGACGCTTTGGTCCCAAAAGAGTTCCAGCCCCAGCAGCAGACCCACAAAGCCCACGAGCAGAAACGCCGTGTGCTCCAGCCAGGGCTGCCGCGCCAGCAGCTTGATGCAGTAACCTGCCACCAGCCGCAGCGTGATGATGCCGAGTGTCACGCCCACATAAACCAGCACCTTGCTGTCACGTGCGAAGGCCACGGCGGCCACGACGTTGTCAAAGCTCAGGCTCAGGTCGAGAAACGCGATCATCGCGATCGTCTTGGCAAAGCTTTGCGGGATCTTCTTGGCTTTGCCATCACCCTCTTCTCCATCCTCCCCCTGCTCGGCAAAGTGGGAGCACATCAGCCACACGAGGTAGAGCGCGCCCACCAGCATCAGCCAGTGGTTGTCCATGATGATGCTGGCGGTGAGCAGCGCCACGATGCGAAAGCCATAGGCCCCGATGTAGCCGATGTTCATCGCCGTCTTGCGCTGCTTTTCATCCAGATGGGATGCCATCGCGGCAATCGCCAGCGCGTTGTCCACAGAGAGCAGACCCTCGATCAGAATCAGGGCGAGCACGACGGGCGCACCGTCTTTGATTGTGGTCCAGACGTCAGTGGCGGCGAGAAATTCGAATATCATCAGCTCGCAAGATGGAGGACACATCCCGGCTTTCCAGTACCATTTGGAGGCAAACAAAAAACACCCCGTTTCGGAATACGAAACGGGGTGTCAGCAGGGGAGACCTGAAAAGATCAGTTATGAGTAGGAAGACTCCACCCGGTGGGCCACATCCCGGTAGCCGTAGTCGGCGTTGTAGATTTCCTTCAGCGCGTCCAGGCTTCCCGCCTTGTCGCCCATTTTTTCCAGCACGTTGGCCAGCTCATAGAGCACTTCTTTCTTGGTGGCGTCCATGACGAGAAGCTCTTTGGAAGCCTCCAGCAGCGAGGTTTTGGCCAGATCGTTCATGTTTTTGCGCTCAAAGCAGCGTCCCAGCATGAGGATCGCCTTGATGCGCATGTTAGGGTTCGACTTTGCCTGCTGCAGCTCGGGCAGCGCCTCGCCGTACATGCCTGCGTTGAAGTAGGCCTGGCCCAGTTCGTAGCGCAGTCCTTTGTCGGTCGGGTTGCGGTCCACGCGGGTCTTGGCCTCGCTGATGACCACACCGGCACGCTGGCGGCGGATTTCCGCCAGCTGCGCACGTTTGTCATCGATGTCAGGCGCATCGGGATCGGTTTCGATCTCGCGCTCGTATTCGGCGATCTTCTGATCTTGCACCTTGTCGCGCAGGATTTCCACCTTGCGCTGCAGGGCCACGTCACCGGCGTTCAGAGTCAGGGCGTAATCGTAGAACATCAGCGCCGTATCCAACTGGCCGAGGCGCTCATACAGATCCGACATGCGCTTGACGATGACAATGTTCCCCTGGTCGGCGTTGTATTGCTCGATGGTTTCTGCCAGGAACTGCTCCATCTGCTCCTGCGTCATGCCCTGACGGCTGAGCATTTCCAGCTTGGCAGCCTCGCCGGAGTCCTTCATCGCATCCTTGAAGTTGGCGGAGCCCCAGCCCTGATTTTTGATGGAGCTTTGCGCGGCGGCGTTCTTTTCCCCCTGCTTGGCTTCCATGTCACGCGGATTGACCACGGAGATGAGGCGGTACACTTCGGCGGCCAGCTCCGGCTGCTTGTGCTCCATGTAGTGCAGCGCCAGCTTGTGCATGTGCTTGGTGTTCTCAGGATGGCCGGCGCGGATGGTCTCCAGGGCAAACGCGGCCAGATCCGGGAAATTCATCTTCATCGCGATGTCATAGAGCTGCTCATTCGCGTTGAGGTTGAAGGGGTCCTTGCGGAACACGTTCTCTTCCATGTCAGCAATGGCTTCGGCCGGCTCTTTTTTGGAGCTTGGCTTGAGGCCGCCCAGGCCAAAACTGAACTTCTTGCCGCCGCTGCCACCGGTGGCTTCGCCTTCAGCGCTGCGCAGCAGTTTGCGGCCGTCCAGAAATCCGACGTTGGCCGTCACGATGGGCAGCACCTGGTCGATCACGTAATCCCAGTTTTTCCGCTCGGCGGAGATGAGGGCTTTCTTCCAAAGGGCTTGGTACTTGGGGTCGAGTTCTGCTTCCTGAACGATCATAATGCTTGGGGTTCTTGACGTGTTTGAATGTAAGGGGGCGGCGGTTATTTCTTCCCGCCACCAAACCATGCGGCGATGCCACGCAGCTCCGCTCCCGTTCCTTCCGTCAGGCCCTTCATGCTGAATCCGTGCTCAAAGAGCACCATCCAGACAAAAGTGGCGACGAGGAAAGCGAGGGTCCAGAGGACTTTGGAGAGAATGCGCATGCCAGAATTTTGATTACTCTATGAAGAAAAGGGGGGAATCGTCCAGCACGGAGTTGCGCAGATGAAAAATGGCAGGCGGCTTCATTCCTTCTCAAACAACAGCCGCAGACTGTTTAAACACACCACCACCGTGCTGCCCTCATGCGTCAAAACACCCAGGGTAAGCGGCACAATGCCGAACAAGGACGCCACCGCCATCACGACCACGCTGCCCAGGGAAATGATCAGGTTCTGCTGAATGATACGCCGCGCTCGCTGGCTGATGCGCCGTGCGGACAGCAGTTTTTCGATCTTGTCCTGCATCAGCACCACGTCGCTCTGCTCCAGCGCGGCATCACTGCCCCGTGCACCCATGGCCACGGACACGTAGGCGGCTGCCAGGCTCGGCGCGTCGTTCACACCATCGCCGATCATCGCCACCTTGTGGCCGGCCAGCGTCAGTTCGCGGATCGCGGCCACCTTGTCCTCCGGGTGCAATCCGGCGCGCACTTCGGCGATGCCGAGTTTCTCCCCCACCTCGATCGCCGCCGCTCGGCGGTCTCCGGTCAGCATGATCGTGCGCACACCTTCGGCGGCCAGTTTTTCCAGCACGGCCCGGCTCCCAGCCCGGATCTCATCCTTCAGCAGCACCCGTCCCACAATCTGTTCATGCACCACCCAGACCTCGCTGAAGCCCAGCGGTGCGTCCGGCACCCCGGCCAGCACCTCCCCCAGGGCGCTGTCTTTGACAAGCTCGCGCCGTCCCACGTAGCTCAGCCCTGCGGCTGTTCTCCCACGCAGCCCCTGGCCGGTGATCGACTGAAACTCGGCCAGCTTTTCCACCACGATGCCCTGCGCCTTGGCATACTGCGTGACCGCACGCGCGATGGGATGATTCGAATTCGCCTCCAGACTCGCGGCGATCCGCAGCACGTCCTCCTCCCGGCCGGCAGGGAAACTTTCGATCTTCGTCACCTTCAGCTCGCCTTCCGTCAGCGTCCCCGTCTTGTCCATGGCGATGACATCCACCTCGGCCAGTTTTTCGATCGCCGCACCGCCACGGAACAGCACACCTCGCCGCGCACCCCAGGCGATCGCCGCCAGGATGGCCGAAGGAATCGAAAGCACCAGCGCGCAGGGACTCATCACCACCAGCAGTGTCATGGCGCGGTAAAACGACGACTTTGATCCCGCCATATTTTCGAAAGGAGGAATGCCAAAACCCAGCCACCACACGAAAAACATCAGCGCCACCACCCCGAGCGTGAGCAGCGTGTACCGCGTGCCAAAGCGGTCCGTGAACCGCTGGCTCGGCGCGCGCAGATGCTGCGCGGTCTGGATCATCGTGATGATTTTTGCCAAAGCGCTCTGCGTGGCCAGCCGGTCCACACGCACCTCCACCATCCCCCATTGGTTCAAAGTGCCCCCGTAGATGGATGCACCCTTCTCTTTGGCGATCGGCAGCGCCTCACCGGTCAGCGTCGATTCATCCGCCGCGGTCGAGCCTTCTATGACCGTGCCGTCCACGGCGAAGAGTTCGTCCGGTTTCACCACGATCACATCGCCTACCTGCAGCGTCTGCACGCCACGGTCCGCCGTCGTTCCATCGGGTTGCAGCACATGCGCAAATTTGGGGGCCGCCTTCGTCAGCGCATTGATCTCCCGGTGCGTGCGGAACATCACAAAATGCTCCAGCGCACCCGAGGTCGAAAACAGGAACAGCAGCAGCGCGCCTTCCTCCCACGCGCCAATCGACACCGCACCGGTCGCCACGGCCAGCATCAGGAAATGCACATCGAGCCGCCGCTCGCGCAGGTTTTCCCAGGTGTCCTTCGCCGCGTCCCACCCACCGGAAATCAGCGAGATGGCGAACAAGCTTTTTGGCAGCCAGGACGGTGCGGAAAAGAAACGCTCGGTGATATAACCCGCCACCAGCGTCACCGCACAGAGCCCCGCCTGCAGCGCCAGCACGCGCCACTCATCGTCGCTCTCCTTCTCCATCTCATCCGGCTCCGGCCACGCAAAGTCGCGCCATTTCCAGAACTTCGGTGCCGTCGGGCAGGAAGGTTTTTCGAGCACAAAGGCACCGTCCGCCTTCTGCTGCACATCCAGCATGCCGCTGCTCGGCGGCACCTGGCCGTTTTGCTTCAGCCACCGGGCGTCCACCGCCCGCAGCACCTCGGAGAGCTTCGCCTGCAGCAGCTCGCCATCCACCTGCCCCAGAGTGGCCATCTCGACTCGTTTCGACTCAGGATTTAACCGGATCGACTCAACAGCCGGCTCATCCATCAGGAACTCGGCCAGCGCAGACATCCAGGTAGATGAGTCGGGAGGTGCGGGTGTGGAATTCGGCATGCGTGTGAAAGTGAATCACTACGAACAAGCAAGCCGCGTGACAACCTCTACTTCTTCGCACATCATCTGCACATGATTCGCAGTCTCATCGCCGGATCGCTCCGTGTGTTCTCCGGCTCCGTCGCCCGCTGGCAGGGCTGTGCGCCGGAATTGGCGCAGCGGGTTTACTTCGCCAATCACACCAGCAATCTCGACGGCCCCGTGCTCTGGGCCTCGCTGCCATCACCCGTGCGTGCAGTCACCCGCATGGTCGGTGCCAAAGACTACTGGTCGGTGGGCCGCGTGCGTCCCTTCCTTGCCTGTCACGTGTTCAATGCCGTGCTCATCGAGCGCAAAAAGCCCACACCGGAGGCGAATCCACTCATCGAAATGGTTCAAGCCATGGGAGACCGCCACTCCCTCATACTCTTTCCCGAAGGCGGCCGCCAGACCACTCCCGAGCCGCAGCCCTTCAAGCCCGGACTCTTCCACCTCGCCAAAAAACGGCCCGATGTTCAGCTCGTCCCCGTGTGGATGGAAAACCTCAACCGCATCCTCCCCAAAGGCGAAATCCTCCCCGTCCCCGTGCTCGGCAGCGTCACCTTCGGCGAACCGATCCGCCTCGAACAGGACGAATCAAAGCCAGACTTCCTCATCCGCGCCCGCGAAGCGGTGCTCAAGCTGAGACAGCAGTGATGTCGTACGTTGGGTGTGTTTGGCGCGCATGGCATTCCCACGTTCCACGACTCCCTCCGCCAAACCGCCCGACTCCGAGGGCGCTCGCAGGCTGAAGTGTTTGCAGCGCGCTAACAGACTTTGACCCCAGCACGCCATCACCTCGCAATCGGTGGCAGCTTATCAGCCAGCCGCGAACGCAAATCCTTCAACACCTCCGCATGCTGCGGGTCACTTGCCAGGTTTGTGTATTCCTGCGGATCCTTGTCATGGTCGTACAGTTCGACGCCATTTTTGCCTTCATCCCACTCCGTGCAGCGCCAGCGCGCCGTCCGGATCGTGCGGCCCCAAAATTCCGCATCAGCACCGCGCCGTGCCTGAGTGAAAGCCGCGTCATGGATGGTCGCCGCTGAATCGCTGAGCAACGGACGCAAACTCAGCCCCTGCACCTGTTTGGGTGCCGGAACACCACAGAGCTCACACAGGGTGGGATAGACATCCAGCAGCTCGATGATGCCCTGGCTCTGCTGCCCGCCCGTCTTCATGCCGGGCGTGTGCATGATAAACGGAACACGCGCACACTCCTCAAACAGGCTGCGTTTGTGCCACAGACCGTGCTCGCCCAGATGCCAGCCATGGTCGCTGGTGAAAAGGATGATCGTGTTGTCATCCAGCCCCATCTGCTTGATCGCCTCCAGCAGCCGTCCGGCCTGCGCATCGACGTAGCTCACGCAGGCCAGATACGCACGTATGGCCGCCCGTCTCTGCTCCGGCGTGGTGGTTAGTGCATACCCCGGCACCGCCCCATGCCGAGCGGGCGCAGGGATGTCAGCCTCATCATCGGCAGGTCCCTCCGGCAGCGTGATGCTCTCCAGCGGATACAGATCAAAATACTTCGCCGGCGCGACCAGCGGCAGGTGCGGGCGATGGAAACCCACCGCGAGAAAGAACGGTTTGTCTTTGTCGCGTTTGCCCAGCCATTCGATGGCCGTCTTGGCAAAGTTGCCATCCACCAGCTGATCATCTTCGCCAGGAATTTCCTGCCACCCAAGACCCTGCTTCTTGCCAGTCTTCACCTTCACGCTGCTCTCCCGCTTCGGCGGATACGGCAGCTCGCTCTTGAAGGGCGTCCCAAAGTCCCACGCCTGCGGATCATCCATGCTTTCAAGCCCAGAGGGCACCCCGAGATGAAAAATCTTCCCGCAGCGCGCCGTGGCATACCCATTGTTGCGAAAATGATGCGGCAGCGTCAGCACCTCGGGAATGTTCGTGTACAGATTGTCCTCGTTGTTCGTGACCCGAGTCGTGTTCGGCCGCAGACCGCTCATCATCGAGGCTCGCGAAGGATTGCAGTGCGGGAACTGGCAGTAGGCCCGGCTGAACATTACGCTGCGCTTCGCCAGCGCATCCAGATTCGGCGTTTTCGCCTGCGGATGACCATAACAGCTCAGCGTCGCCGCCAGATCGTCAGCCATGAGCAGCAGTACGTTCGGGCGCTTGTTTTCAGCAGAAAATGAGGAAACCAGAGTGAGGAATGATGAAACGAAGAGAGCAAGGAGAATGCGCATGGCGTGGCTGGTACAGTGAACCCCTGAACGCACGGACAGATGGCAATTATTCGCTCATCTGCAGCCGTCCCGAAGGGACGAGAGAAATTAGCCGGTGGTGAAACCACCGGATTAGGTGATGCCGCCCGCGATTTCGGACGTTGCGCTCCGGCAGGAGCGCGAGAAGCCAGCGCAGGTTCATTGCTACCGGCTAACATCTTGCGTCCTCCAAGGACACGGAGAATGGTGGGCAGCGAGTATGAGTGATAGCCTGTTCAATGAAACCATAGATGCCGCCTGGAAAGAATCGGGGGGCAATTGGGAAAAGCATGAAACGGCATTGCATCGAATCCTGGCTGAATGGTCGTTGGCTCAGCTTGTAGCATGCGCCATAACGATTCAGCATCGCAGAAGGGCTGCATTCACACCGGCGATCTACAACGCAGCATTCATGCTCTGGGATGGTGCGCTGGGAGAGGATGGTTTTCTGGACGTCACAGATGCCCTGAGCGTTACCCCCAGTCATATCTATAAAGAGGTGCTTCATGAGGCCGACTCATTGATCGACGTGCCTGAGCTATGGAGCCCATCCAGCTCATTCTTTTGGATGGTTCCTTATTCCGTTTATGATCGACAGAAAGGTGTGAAGCGCAGAACTCACCTGCTGACGGATCATCTGCCGCCAGAAGATGAAGGTGTAGCTGACTTATGGGGACCACTAAAAGGGCATCCCAACAGGCAAGCCGCCAAGGAACTCCTACCTCGGATCTACGCTCGCTTTGGTGCATTGGCATTCGAGGGACGCTGAGCATGGAGATGCGGGAAGGGGAGCACAGTGCCTGTTGCACATAGCTCCGCCGAAGCACCACGCCGAGCTTAAGAAGCATCTATCCGGCACTTTCGAAAACACGTCTTCTGCCATGCGCACATGGCCGAAGCTTAAGATTTCAGGGCCGGCAGCACGGGGTAACCTTCACTGGCGAGAAACGTGGCGATCTCCTGACAGATTTCTGGGTGCACCGAGACGCCTGCCATGGGATGTGCTTTGCCGTTTTGAGAATACCACAGGGCATAACGGGTAAAACCAAAGCGCTCGTAGTAGCCTATCGAATCTTCCACGGCACAAATATTAACACAGACCGCAGGGCCATGAATCCTCGCCAGTCGCGAGAGCAGGAGCAACCGACCCACACCCTTCTTCTGAAACTCGCTATGGATCAAGCCATAGAACAACGCCCCCTCGATGCCATTTAAAGAGGTGCCACCACAGGCGACGATGCGGCCATTGTGCTCAATGACCAGCATGGCGCCATCGTCCTTCTTCAGCACTTCTTCAAACTCCTGCTCCACTTCGGCAGGAAACCGCCCCGGCGCGTTCATTTGGTAAATCTCCTGGCATGCCTCGGTGTCCTCCGGTCTCAAAAGGCGGACTTCATACTCTTTGGGCAGCGGCTTCTCCGTGAGCTTTTCGAGGTCGATGTTTGGCAGGGTGATGGGAGGAATCAACCGCAGAGTCGCCAGCAGGGTGAACAACTTGCTCCGAACTCTTGCCACCCGTCCCTGCCGCATAAAGCCCTTTTGCAGCCACCGGCCCAACGGGTGCTTGAGAAACACAAAATAGAACAGCGCACCGTAAAGGACGCCGAGTGTGTTCAGGTCTTTCATGCTCCAGAAAAGCGGAGACGCAGTCGCTACTACAGCTCCTTGATCCGCACATTCCGATACCACACACGCAGCGCTTCATCTTGAAAAGCGATTTGACCCACGTTTGGACGGTCCGCCATCTTGATGTCGTCCAGGCTGGTGTCGATGACCTGCTCCCCATTGAACACCACCTTCACGCTGCGGCCTTTGACCGTGATGGTGTACCGGTTCCACTCTCCGGCGGGTTTCACCATGTTCTTGGACGGGCCCGTGCCATGCACGATGCCACCGCAGTCATGATGCCCCGGTTTTTCGAGACCATAAGTGTCCAAAATTTGCACCTCAAATCCCGTCTTCACCGGCTCCTTCATATCACCCACGCGCATGAACACCCCGCTGTTGCCCTTGGCGTTGATCTTGAATTCCAGGTCCAGCACGAAGTCGCCGTACAGCTTCTCAGTGGCAATGTAGGCATCATACCGCTGCCAGCCTTTCTCACCCTCACGCGGGTGCAGCGAGACACTGCCGTCGGGCTCCACGAGCCAGTTCCCCGTCGTTTTCCAGCCCGCGAGGTCCTTGCCATTGAAGAGCGGGACGAAACCAGCCGCATCAGCAGCAGGGTGAAGATCTTCAGCGTGGGCGGAGGCAGCAAGGCAAAGGTAGGCAAAGAGGGCGGCAAGTTTCATGGTGGTCAGCTTCAAACGGTCCGCCGCAGCCCGATAAATCCTCGTTTGACATCTGGGCAACTATTTGGAACATATCAACGTATCCTGATACGTTGATCCGTTCTATTTCACCCTAACCTGAACCCACGCCACACCTCATGTCCGACTTTAAAGTAAAAGACATCGCCCTCGCCGACTTCGGCCGCAAAGAACTCGACATCGCCGAGAGCGAAATGCCAGGCCTCATGGCCACCCGCGAGAAGTACGGCCCCAAGAAGCCCCTCGCTGGCGTCCGCATCACCGGCTCCCTGCACATGACCATCCAGACCGGCGTGCTCATCGAGACGCTCAAGGAACTCGGTGCTGATGTCCGCTGGGCCTCCTGCAACATCTTCTCCACTCAGGACCACGCTGCTGCTGGCATCGCCGCCACCGGCACCCCCGTCTTTGCCTGGAAGGGCGAGACCCTCGAAGAATACTGGTGGTGCACCTGGAAGGCCATCATCTTCCCAGGAGACAAGGGCCCAGAACTCATCGTCGACGACGGTGGCGACGTCACCCTCCTCATCCACAAGGGCTATGAGATGGAAAACGGCGACAAGTGGGTCGACTCCCCCTCCGACAACCACGAAGTGAAGGTCATCAAGGACCTCCTCAAGGACATCGCCAAGAACCAGCCCGGCATTTTCCACACGATCGTCAAAGATCTGAAGGGCGTCTCCGAAGAGACCACCACCGGCGTGCATCGCCTCTATGAAATGGCCAAGGCAGGCAAGCTGCTCTTCCCGGCCATCAACGTGAACGACAGCGTCACCAAGTCCAAGTTCGACAACCTCTACGGCTGCCGTGAGTCCCTCCTCGACGGCATCAAGCGTGCCACCGACGTCATGATCGCCGGCAAAGTCGGTGTCGTCTGCGGCTACGGCGACGTGGGCAAAGGCTGCGCTGCTGCCCTTCGCGGCATGGGCGCTCAGGTCATCGTCACCGAAATCGACCCTGTATGTGCCCTTCAGGCCGCCATGGAAGGTCATCGCGTGATGCCGATCGAAGACACCCTCGGCTACGGCGACATCTACGTCACCACCACCGGCAACAAGGACATCATCACCCTCGCCCACATGGAGAAGATGAAGGACCAGGCCATCGTGTGTAACATCGGCCACTTCGACAACGAGATCCAGGTCGACAAGCTCAATGAGCGCAAGGACGTCAAGCGCCTCAACATCAAGCCCCAGGTGGACAAGTACACCTTCCCGGCTGGCAACAGCATCTTCATGCTGGCGGAAGGCCGCCTTGTGAACCTCGGCTGCGCCACCGGCCATCCGAGCTTCGTGATGAGCAACAGCTTCACCAACCAGACCCTCGCTCAGATCGAACTCTGGGAAACCAAGGACACCCGCCCTGTCGGCGTGACCGTGCTTCCAAAGAAGCTCGACGAAGAAGTCGCCCGCCTCCACCTCGCCAAGATCGGTGTGAAGCTCACCGTCCTCTCCAAGGATCAGGCCGACTACATCGGCGTCCCCGTCGAAGGCCCTTACAAGACCGATCACTACCGCTACTAAGCGGCCGACGACTTCAAGTCGTTGAACCAATTACAACCCCAAAACCACGAGGGCGGCCAGCAATGGCCGCTCTTTTTTTGTCATCAGGTTCCACACGCCATGAGCTTCGGGATGGATACGCCAATGCACAAAGAACCCTTCATTGCCTGCATGGCAACGATCCCTCATTCATCATAAAACCGAGCAGTGCGTCATCCACCGCTCACGGGTCAGCCCGGCCTAGCTCTTGCGGCCCGTAGGCGCTGGCTTGGGCTTTTCCTTCTTCGGCTTTTTGACTTCCTTTTTGTGAGCGTTGTTGCCTTTGGCCATAATGAGATGCGTGTTGTTGGGCGCACATGATTGTGGCCGAGCCGCAGGCGTCTTGCAAGATGTGGCTGGCGACATTTTGCCGCCCTTGGTTAAAGGGCGGAGCGAGGGCGCAGTCATGCATGTCGCTGCCAGTTTCTGGCTGTTGTTGAATATTTCGCATCACCCCCTGCCACCCTTCCGATTCGCTTAAGATGCGGATGTTCATACTTGGAGATTGCTTGTTGTAATGACTGGCTCAGAATAGATGGATCACCCATGATACAATAATCATCATTACGTCAGCACGGTCATGAAGATACCCCGGCTCCCTCAACTCCTTGGCACTGACCCCGATTGCAACTCGAACGGGTTATATCCGCCGCTGCTCTGCCTGCAGCGTGAAGCAGGCATCATCCAAACACCATCGCGATGAAGCTATCGCGTTGGATGCCACCATCGTCAGCGGTGTTGCTCCCGCTGGCGGCGCTTGGTGTTCAATGGCTGTGCTGGTCATGGCTTCAGCCCTTCGTGTGGTTCCTATTCTATCCGGCCGTTTTTTTCAGTGCCTGGAGGGGGGCTTTGCGCGGCGGACTTTGGGCCACGGCCTTTTCCACACTCATCGTGTGGTATTTTTTCATTCCAACGCAGCGCTCATTCATCTTTCAAGACTCCCGCGTCCTCCTTTCAGTGGTCATGTTTGCAGGCATGGGGGTGCTCTTCGCACTGGTGCATGAACGACTGAAGCAGTCCAACCGGCAGGTGACGGATGCTCTGGCCGCCGTCCGTTCTGCCAACGAACAATTGGAGTCCCGCGTCCAGGCGCGCACGCTGGAACTGACGGCCAGTCGTGAATCAAACCTTCTCAGTGAAGCGCGCATGAGGGGCATTGTGAGTTCGGCGATGGATACGATCATCAGCGTGGACAGCAGCCATCTCATCATCCTCTTCAATGCAGCAGCGGAGGAGATGTTTCGCTGTTCTGCAACGGCGGCCATGGGACAACCTCTGAGCCGGTTCATTCCTCACCTGCCCGGGCTGCATGTGGAAAAGGGTGGCCAGACAGCTCATTCCGTCGCTTCCAAACGCCGGCTGGAAACTCTGAACGGCACCCGTGCCGATGGTGAAGAGTTTCAGATCGAGGGAACCATTTCCCAGGTCGAAGTGGCAGGGCAGACGATTTTCACAGTCATTCTCCGTGACATCAGCGAACGTCAAAAGGATGAAAAAGCGACCGCCCTGCTGGCTGCCATTGTTGAATCCTCCGCTGACGCCATTGCAGGCAAAGATCTAAACAGCATCGTGACCAGCTGGAATGCAGGCGCGGAGAGCATGTTTGGATTCTCGGCCAGTGAGATGGTCGGGCATTCGATCACTCAAATCATTCCGCCGGACCGCTTGGACGAAGAAGACCTGATCCTGTCCCGGATCAAGCGCGGCGAGCGTGTGGAGCATTTTGAGACCATGCGCTTGACCAAGTCAGGTGGTCAGATCGCGGTCTCTGTCACGGTGTCACCCATCAAAGATTCTCAAGGCCACGTCATCGGGGCTTCCAAGATCGCACGTAACATCTCCGAGCAGCAGCAGGCGGAGGCGGCGCTGCGCCAGAGTGAAGCACGGTTCGTAAAGGCCTTTCAGTCCAATCCTGCGGCCATGTGCATCACCACGATTCGGGATGGCCGTTTCATCGAGGTCAACGAACGCTACTGCCAGCTGTTCGATTTCACACGCGAAGAGCTCATCGGCCAGACGTCCGTAAAGCTGGCGTTGTGGGATGATCCCGAAACACGCACCGCCGTGATGGAGAAGCTGCAGGCCCAGGGGTTTGTTCGTGATCACGAGACGCAGTTCCGGTGCAGGAATCGGGGGCGGCTGGATGCTCTGATTTCCATGGAGTTGATCGATTTTCCCGGTGAAAGCGAGCCGGTGGTGATTTCCATGTTCGCTGACATCACCGAGCGCAAGCGTGCCGAGGCGGCTTTGCGGGAGAAGGATGCGCTGCTCCATGCGGCGGACCGGCGTCTGGCGGAGGTCGTTCATGGCATGACAGAAGCTTGTTTTGTGTTGGATGCCGGTTGGAATTTTGTGTTCGCCAATGAGCGCAGCGAAACTCTGCTCCGGCACCGCAGGGAGCAGATGATTGGCCGTTCGATCTGGGACGTGTTTCACAAGCTTGTGGGCACACCCATGGAGGCGAACTACCGCAAAGTCATGACAGAGCGTGTGCCGCTTGCTTTCGAGGCTTTTTCGCCCATCGCCGATCGCTGGCTGGACATCCGCTTGTTCCCCACGGGTGACGGCCTTGCCGCCTTTCTGCTGGATGTGCATGAGCGCAAGCAGGCGGAGGAAAAAGTCAGGCAGTTAAATACGCAGCTGGAAGAGCGCGTGATCGAGCGCACGGCCCAGCTCGCTGCGGTCAACGCGGAACTCAGTCACAGTCGCGCCGAACTCCAGAGCCTTTTTGAGTCCCTGCCGGGCCTCTATCTGGTTCTCACCCCTGAATTCAAAATCGTGGCGGTGAGTGATGCTTACTTGCAGGCCACCATGACCGAACGTGTGAAGATCATCGGGAGAGGACTCTTTGAGGTTTTTCCGGACAATCCAGACGAGCCCGCAGCGACAGGTGAAATCAATCTGCGGGCTTCTTTAAATCGTGTGCTCGAACAGCGCTTGCCACACACCATGGCCATTCAGAAATACGACATCCGGAAGCCGGATGGCGTGTTCGAAGAGCGCTACTGGAGTCCGATCAACTCCCCCCTGCTCGGTGCCGACCACCAGGTTCAGTACATCATTCATCGAGTGGAGGACGTGACTGAATTCGTACGCAGAAAGTCGGAGGCCACCGGTGGGAGCACCGAAATGAACGCCCGCATGGAGCAGATGGAGGCGGAGATCTTCCAAAGCTCGCAAAAGATTCAGTCCGCCAACAAGCAGCTCGAAGCCGCCAACAAGGAGCTGGAGTCTTTCTCTTACTCCGTGTCCCATGACCTGCGTGCCCCGCTGCGTGCGATGGATGGTTTTTCCCGCGCAGCTCTGGAAGACTACGGATCTCAACTGCCGCCCGATGGCCAGCGTTACTTGCAGATCATCCGCACCAGCGCGCAACGCATGGGCAATCTGATTGACGACCTGCTGAGCTTTTCGCGCTTAAGCCGGGCAACGATGAGCAAACGTCCCATCAACGTTCGCCAGCTCGTGCACGACACCTTGGAGGAGCTTCACTGCCAGCGCGAAGGGCGGGAGATCCAGCTCAACATTGCCGATCTCCCCGCGTGCGAGGGAGATCCCGCCCTGCTCAAACAGGTATGGATCAACCTGCTGTCCAATGCCATCAAGTACACCCAGAAGCGCGAATCCGCAGTGATCGAAATCGACTGCAAAGCGGAAGGGCAGACCAACATCTATTTCGTGCGGGACAACGGCACAGGCTTCGACATGCGCTATGCCCACAAGCTCTTTGGCGTCTTCCAGCGCCTGCACCGTGCGGAGGACTACGACGGCACCGGCGTCGGACTCGCCATCGTACAGCGCATCATCCACCGCCATGGCGGCAGAGTCTGGGCGGAAGCCGCCGTGGACCAGGGGGCCACATTTTATTTCACCCTTGAAGGAGACAACCCATCATGAACACCACACACATCGTCGAAATCCTGCTGGTCGAGGACAGCCTGGAAGATCTGGAGCTGACCCAGCGCGCCCTGCGCAACGCCAACCTGGGCAATCACATCCAGATTGCCCGGGATGGGGCGGAGGCGCTGGACTTTATTTTTTGCGAAGGTCCTCACGCCGAGCGGAAGATTGAGGACACGCCCAAGCTGATCCTCCTCGATCTCAAGCTGCCCAAGGTGGACGGACTGGAAGTGTTGGAGCGCATCAAAAGCGATACACGGACGAAACACATCCCTGTCGTCGTCCTCACCTCCTCCAAGGAGCAGGTCGATGTCGTCAAAAGCTACCAGCTCGGGGTCAACAGTTACATTGTCAAACCGGTGAACTTTGAAGGCTTCACGGCCGCCGTGCAGGAGCTTGGCATGTATTGGCTTCTCCTCAACCAACCACCCCAGCTGAACAAGTAGCATGAGTCAGCCACTACGTGTCCTCCTCGCAGAGGACAATCCCAACGATTCCGAGCTGGTGCTGCGCGCCTTGCGCCAGGCCGGCTTCGATCCTGACTGGACCCGTGTGGAAACGGAGACGGACTATCTGGATCAGCTGATGCCTGATCTGGACATCATCCTCTCAGACTACGAGATGCCGACCTTCAACGGGCCGCGTGCTTTGGAACTGCTGAAGCAGAGCGGCTATGACATTCCCTTCATCATCATCTCCGGCACCATCGGCGAGGATGTGGCGGTGGATATGATGCGGCTCGGAGCCACGGATTACCTGCTCAAAGACCGCCTTGTCAGGCGCGAAATCTCAGTCAGGCAGGCCTTGGAGCAATGGCGTTTGCGCAGAGAACGTGCCAAGGCTGCCGAGGCTCTGAAGCAAAGCGAGCAGGAGCTGCGGGAGCTGACGGCGGAGTTGGAAATCGAACGCGCCCATCTCACCGCGGCGCAGTCCGTGGCCAAAATGGGCAGCTGGGACACCGATCTTTCCACGCTGGCCGTGAAGTGGTCTGCCGAAACCTATCGCATCTTTGAAATCTCGCCCGGGCAGTTTCAGTCCACTCACCAGAACTTTTTGGACCTCGTGCATCCTGATGACCGCGCGGCGGTTGACCTGGCTTTCAATCAGTCGCTTGGCCGGCAGTCCGTGAACTCCCTCGAACACCGCCTCCTGATGCCAGATGGCCGGATCAAGTTCGTTGAGGAACAATGGCAGGTCTTTCATGATGAACATGGCAGGGGGCGCCGTGTGCTCGGCACCTGCCGGGACATCACCGACCGCAAACAAGCGGAGGAGGAACTGCGCTGGAAGACAGCCTTTCTCGAAGCTCAGGTCTGTGCTTCCATTGATGGCATCATCGTGGTGGATCAGCAGGGCCGGAAGATCCTGCAAAACCAGCGGATGGTCGATATTTTTCAAATCCCCCGCCAATTTGCGGAAGACAAAGATGACAGCGGCCAGCTGCAGTGGGTCACCTCGATGACAGTCAATCCCGAGGCCTTTGCCGCACGTGTGCATCATCTCTTCACTCATCCTGAGGAGATCGGCCGTGATGAGGTGGAGCTCAAAGACGGCACCGTGCTGGACCGCTACTCATCCCCTGTGGTCGGCAAAGATGGTCAGTACTACGGCAGAATCTGGACCTTTCGTGACATCACCGCGCGCAAGAAAAACGCCACTGCATTGCTGGAATCCAAACGTTTTCTCCAGTCCACGCTCAATGCCCTGACCTCCCATATCGCGATCTTGGATGAGCACGGGACCATCATCGAAGTCAATGAGGCTTGGAACCGGTTTGCCAGCGAAAACGACTTCAGGGGTGCGCACCGTGGCGTGGGAGACAACTACCTTCATCTCTGTGATGCCTCGACTGGCAGATTCTCCGAAGAAGCCGCCCTTGTGGCCGCCGGCATCCGTGCCGTCATGGCCGGGAGTCAGGCGGAATTCCACCTAGAATACCCCTGCCACAGTTCCAGAGACCACCGCTGGTTTGTCGTGCGTGTCACCCAGTTCGGCGGCGAAGGTCCGGTGCGTGTCGTCGTGGCGCATGAAAATGTCACCGAGCGCAAACTCGCTGAAGATGCACTGCGCGAAAGCGAAGAGCGCTTCCGCCAGATCGCAGAAACCATCCAGGAAGTCTTCTGGATCACGGACACGACGAAGCATCAGATGCTTTACATCAGTCCGGCGTATGAGCGCATCTGGGGCCGCTCCTGCGCCAGCCTGCAAAGCAACCCGCAAAACTGGTTGGAGTCGATTCATCCAGATGACAGGGACCGTGTCCTGCAGGCAGCCACCACCCAGCAGGTGGCTGGCTCCTACGATGAGGAGTACCGCGTCATCCGCCCGGATGGATCGCTGCGGTGGATCCGCGATCGCGCCTTTCCCGTGTCCAATGCCAGCGGGGAAATCTACCGCGTGGTCGGTGTGGCGCAGGACATCACCGAACGCAAACGCTCCAGAGATCAGTTGCATGAGCAGGCCTCGTTGCTGGACAAGGCACGGGACGCCATCCTGGTGCGGCATTTCGAGCACGGCATCACCTACTGGAACAAAAGCGCCGAGTTGCTCTACGGCTGGACCGCTGATGAGGTCCGAGGTCGTCAGACAGGAGAACTGCTGTACAGGGATCAGACCGCTTATGAGCAGGCCATCGCAGCCGTGCGCAGTCATGGCGAATGGAACGGTGAGATCCAGCAGATCACCAAGGCAGGCGGTTTGCTTTTAGTCGAAGCGCGCTGGACGCTGGTTCGTGACGAGGCGGGGCGCCCGCAGGCCGTGCTCGCCATCAACAGTGACATCACGGAGAAGAAAAAACTCGAGCAGCAGTTCTTCCGTGCCCAGCGCATGGAAAGCATCGGCACGCTTGCCGGAGGCATCGCCCATGATCTCAACAACGTCCTGGCCCCGATCCTGATGTCCATCGAACTGCTGCGCATGACCAGCCGTGATGAACGCGCTAAATCAGTGCTTTCCACCATTGAGACCAGCGCCAAACGCGGTGCGGACATGGTGAAGCAGATCCTTTCCTTTGCCCGTGGCGTGGAGGGAGAACGCATGGTCATCAATGTCCGCCATATCATCCAGGACATGCAGCATCTCGTGAAGGACACCTTCCCCAAGGAGATTGTCTTTCGCGCGCAGCTGGACAAAGAGCTGCCCTTGTTCTCCGGAGATCACACCCAGGTGCATCAGGTGCTGCTGAACCTCTGCGTCAACGCCCGCGATGCCATGCCCAACGGCGGCATCCTGACCGTCACCGCCACCAGCCTGCGGGTGGACGATCACTACGCCGGCATGACCCCAGGCTCCATCCCCGGGCTCTACCTCTTGGTCAAAGTGACGGACACCGGCACCGGCATACCGCCGGAAGTGGTGGACAAGATTTTTGATCCCTTCTTCACCACCAAGGAGCATGGCAAAGGCACGGGGCTGGGGCTCTCCACCGTGCTCTCCATCGTCAAAAGCCACGGCGGCTTCCTCAACGTTTACAGCGAGCCCGGCAACGGCACCACCTTCAGCGTCTGTTTTCCTGCCATGGATGCTCCGGAAGGTGCGGCCACGAGAGTTCAGGAGGACACGCACCCACGTGGAAATGACGAACTGATCCTCATCGTGGATGATGAAGCCTCCGTGCGCACCATCACCCAGCAGACTCTGGAGACCTACGGCTACCGTGTGATGGTCGCTGCAGACGGCACTGAGGCGGTGGCGCTCTATTCGATGCATCGCACCAACATCGCCGTCGTCGTGACGGACATGATGATGCCCGTCATGGGAGGTCAGGCCACCATTCAGGTTCTCCAACGGCTCAATCCAGACGTCAAAATCATCGCGGCCAGCGGACTCGCCAACGACGGCAGTTCAGCCCGGTCCGCCGCCATGGGGGTGAAGCACTTCCTGCCCAAGCCCTTCACGGCCCAGACCATCCTGACAGCACTGCATCAGGTTCTCACCGACCGCACATAGCGCGTCTCCTCAAGCCTCGCCCGTTTTCCTGCCACCCAGCCCCCATGCTTGGGCATAATGATGCGCCAGTCGCAGCTTCTGCGCAGCTTTCACCGAAATGACGAAGGGATATAGCGCCGGTTCCCCAAGGCTGAAGGAGATTTCGTTGAGCACCGAAGAGAGGCACATCCAGCGCTGCAACCACGCGAGAAATTCACCATCCTCAGCAGGCGTGGCAGGCAGCATCGCAGGAAGCTCTCCCGATTCCACCGGCAGGATGACAAGCGGTAGCGCGATGAACTGCACCTGGATGCCCAGGCTCTCACAGGTCTCCAGTCCGTCGATGATTTGCAAATAATGCGCCCACGTCTCCGCCCAGTCTTCCCACGGATGGGAGGAGGCATAGGCGGTGATGTAGTTCTGCCCCCAGTCCCCGGGAGCACCGTTTTGATAATAAGTGCCGAGCGCAGATGCGTAATCGATCCACTCATCCCCGAAGCGTTCTCGAAACGCCAGCCGCAGTGGATCATCCCACATCAGCTCCGACAAATTGCGCTGCCACAGGTAGTGCGCACTTTCATGGCGGAAATGCCCCAGCAAAGTGCGGCTGCTTTCGCCAAGCTGCTGCCGGTTGAACTGACGGTACGTGTCATCCGCCTCTTCGAGGTTTACTGTGATCACGCCATTGAGATGCCCCGTCGTCACCGTGGGGTTCGACAGCGTGCTCACAATGTCAAAAGCCAGCCCGTTCTTTGGATCGTCCTTTTTCGAGGGCAGGCCGATCCCCAGTCGCAGCAAAGTGTAGATCAGCCGCCGTTTCGCCATCTCCATCCGCGCCCACAGCATGCGGTTCCGTTCCGCGCTCAGATCAGGGATCGTCCGGTTCATGCGGCAGGCCACGCAGAGCACCACCGTGGCGCTGGCCGGCAGCAGCCAGTTGCACACATTGTGCTTCACGCCGTTCTGGCAGCGCTTCATCGTGCTGTCGGGCCGCACACGTTGCATCGCACCCCGTTGCGGATCATAACCCACATCGCTGTTGCACTTCAAACAGCGTGAGCTGCCGAAGAAAAGCACATTGCCGCATTCACAGGTAAATCGTTGCATTAAAGTGGGGCTTTCCTCGACGCGAATGGGGCAATTGTCATGCGAAGGTTCATCGGCCCTGCCTCTTTGCGCGGATGTGATAAAGCAGTACTGCCTTGTTTTCGATTTTTCTCCGCGAGAAGATGACCGCCACTCTTGGTGTCACTCATGATATTCCCCCAGCCAGTTCTCAGCGGAGTTAACTATTTTTCCAAAGGCGAATCCTGGATCAAAGGCATCGAGTTCCGTCGTCTGGACCTGCCGCAATAAGGTGTCACGCAACAGCCTTCCCCATTAGTGGCGCCCTTGCATCCTTCGCCTTCGGATTCATCGCCGTGATGCTGTTGAGGAAGCTGATCGCCACTCTATCCCCGTCGAACACACACGTCACCACGTCACTGTGCGGTGTCTCATAGTAGCGCCACTGCATGACCAGCGTTTTGTCATCCGTCCACGCCGCGCTCGCGGCAATCTTGGAAGGCAGCGGATTCTTCGGCCTCCCGCCAGAAATCAGACGCGGCGGCGTGCCGGGGAAGGCAGCTTCGCCACGCTGCCAGGACTCAATCCCACATGTGATCGTATGATCGTCGGCGGAGAAGGTGCAGGCCCCGTCACCAAAACTGAAGGCAGCGGTGGTCAGTCCAAGCGCGTTGCCTTCGAGCTTGAATCTTTTGCTGATCGTCGCCGGTGAAGTCTTGCTGCCCTGCTGCGGGGCCAGCGCCAGCGCCTTGAGCTTGCTCAAATCAGCAGCCTTCGGTTCCTTGGCATCGATCGCAGGCAGCAGGTGCTTCCACACCAGATCCAGCTGGCCCTGCATGTTTTTGTTCTCACTCGTCATCACGATCACCGCATCCTGCTCTGGCAGCACAATCGTGAACTGCCCGAAAGCCCCATCGCCACGGAAGCCGGTGCCCTGGCAGCGCCAGAACTGGTAGCCATAGCCCTGCAGCCAGTCATTCTGCGCCTTGGGCCGGTCCTTCTTGTCTCCGCCCGGCTGCTGAATGTGAAAACGAGTGGCCTCTTCAATCCACGCGGCTGGCAGCAGTTGCTCGCCGTTCCACTTTCCCTTTTGCAGCAGGAACTGGCCAAACTTCGCCAGCCCCTCCGTCTGAATGCTCAGCCCCCACCCGCCTGTGTTGATGCCATGCGGACACGTCTCCCATTTCATGCCCTTGATGCCCAGCGGCACAAACAAACGCGGCGTGAGGTAATCCAGCACCGTTTGGTGCGTCACCCGCTGCACGATGGCCGAGCACATGTACGTCGCCACGCTGTTGTACATGAATTGCGTCCCCGGCTTGTGCGCGAAGTTCTGCGCCAGAAAGGTCCGCGCCCAGTTCTCCTCTTTGACCACCACGCCCGTCGGCTCCTTCTCATTGCCGGTGGACATCGTCAGCAGATCCTTCACACGCATCGCCGCCAGGTTCTCGCTGATCGTCGCAGGCAGGTCATCAGCAAAAAACGACACCACCTTGTCCTCCACACTCAGCTTCCCCTCGGCCACGGCAAATCCCACCGCCGTGGAGGTGAAGCTCTTGCTCATCGAGTACATCGTGTGCACGAACTCCGGCCCATACGGCTTCCACCACCCTTCCGCGATCACCTTGCCATGCCGCATCATCATGAAGCTGTGCAGTTCAAATTTTTCCCGCTCAATGGCATCGATAAAATCAAGGATGCCAGCAGCTGCAACACCCTGCGCCTCTGGCGTACTGCGCGCCAGTTGCAAGCTTGTCTCCTCCGCAAAAACTCGCGGAATCCACAGGCTGAACGGAGCAAGGCTGGTGGTGTGAAGAAAGGAACGACGTGAGGTGCTCATAAAATGAGATTACAAGGATGTGTGCGAATATGACAAGCATGAATGCCACTCAGTTAAGGCAGCTTTTCGTTGGTTCGATGATGCCCGGGGACTCTGCATTTTTCTACAGGCCTGCCTTTCTCTCTTTCGCCACTTCGCTCCGCGCCCACACCAGCCCTGAAAGGGCTGCGGAATATAGCCCAGGAGTGCCGAGCTTTAGCGAGTGCTCTCCTGGGTCAGCAGCACACGACCGGAAAGCAAACACAGAGCTTCGTCACATGCCCTGCCCACCAGCAGCGTCTGCAATGAGCCCCGCTGCGCGCAGAGCGTGCCGCCAGCCCCAAAACCCACGATCAATGCCCTTGATCGAATGCCCTTCGAGTCATGCAGACACCACAAGCACGAGATCAAAACCCCGTGTTCGGAAACCAGCGGCTGAAGTAGTTCTCATCCAGCCGCGTCAGCGGAATCGTCAGCGGCTGCGGCACACCATTCTTGGCCCAGCGTTCCAGCTCATCGCGATGCCCCAGCTTGCCCAGCACATCAAACACATTGCCTGGCGAACCCTCCGGCCAGCCCTTCATCACCTGCGGATCCCAGATGGCCACGCCCGGATCTCCTGCCGCAAGATACCCCGCAGCCTGCTTGCAGAATTCCTTCGGCTAGCCCGTTTTCCACGCGATCACCATCGGATACGCCTTCGTCTTCGTGCCCTTCGTGAGGCGGCGGTAATAATCCATGTCGATCTTCCCCGGCGTCTTCTCAAACGAAGTATGATAGGCAAACCACGTCGTTGCCAGATCATCGACGAGCCCCTGCTGAATCCATTTCGGCAGATCAAGCCCCCATCGCTGGTTGTCCTCCTCCTTCGCGAAGGTGCCCAGAGAGATCTTGTAGCGCTCCTTGCGCCCCTGTTTGGCGGCCGTTTCATCAAGCAGCGCACGCACCTCCGTCATGAAGTCAGTCATGATCGCCGCACGCGTCGCATGGATGCGCGGGTCATCATCATCCACAGCTTTCGCGTCAGCGTTGTGCATCGCTTTGAACCGCTCGCAAAACGCATCCTCCCACAGCATCAGCGGCATGCCGCGATTGAAAACAAAACCCATGCCCTCCGGTTGCAGCTCCAGCGTCTCACGGAACACCTCGATCAAGTGCCTGCGCACCTCAGGGTTGGCATAGCTCATAAAGAAGGTTGGCGTTCCGTCACGGTCAAAGCACCGCCACTCGGGGTGCGCGTAGAAGAACTTGCTGTTGAAGGTCTCCTCATAAGGCATCGATCCCACCCAGCCAGCAGGCCGCAGCATCACGTGAAACTCCGCGCCCTGCGCCTTGGCCGCATCACGCGCCACCTTCAGCGGATGCACGCCTTTCTTGAACAGCGTCTCCAGCGACTTGGTGTAGATGGCATACGTGCCATTGGGAAAATCGACCGTGCCTTCACCGGCATAAGTACCGACCTTGCTCGGATAGCAAACCAGATCCGCCCCCGTGACCTGAAACCACCACTTGCCAATGTCGGTCTCTTCAAACCCGCGAAACTCCTCCGCCAGCTCCTCCGCCGTCGTCGGCTTGAAAGGCCAGATCCAGCTATGTCCGTCAAACGTGGCGATGGACGCACGATGCTGCGACTTGGCCTGGCTCGCCTTCACCTCCGCCTCCGTTAGCGGCACCACCTTCACATAGCAAACCGTCGCCGGCAGTCCCGGCATCGGCGCGATCTCGACCGACTGCCCGTTCAAATTCGCCACCGCGAGATAGCACTCCTGAATCACCGCCCTGCGGTTCTTCATCAGCGCAAGATTGTTCGCCATCCGCTTGAAGACCGGCTCATCGCTCAGCTTCGCCTTGATGCCATTGCCCCCGATGTTGAATCCGCCGGAAGTCGTCGCAAGGCCCACATACACCGCATGCCAGCCACGCTCCGCCAGCGGCAGTTTGACCATCGGCGGATTCGTGCCGCTGTAGATCGACAGCGCCGTGCCCTTCATCTCCTCTGTGGTAAAGGGCAGCATCTTCCACTTCCCCTTCTGCCGCTTGCCAGTAATCAGCGCCGCTGCGGGCTCCACCTTGGACAAATCCGTCAGCACCACCGCCTTCGCCGTCTGTGAAAAGCTGCGTGAGTCATTGGCAAAGAACTCCGCCGAAGTTGGAGCGCTGGTTTCCACTCCCACGGCAGTGCCAAGTGAAAAAGCCAGAAGTGCGAATAGGAAGTGGGATGGATGCATAAATGGAGCGTCGCTCACTGGATGAAGATGAACTGCTGCGTGTTCATCAGGGCATAGATCAGATCTTCGATCTGGTTCACGCCATCGGCCTGGCTCTTCGACCAGCGTGCTTTTTCATCAGGGGTTGGCTTGCGGCTTAAAAGCGTGAGATAAACAGCATCCACCTGATCATCGGGATAACGGGCCTGCTTCACGGCAAGACGGAGCTGGGACCACGGATTGAGGATGCCCGCCAGCATCGGCCCGTTCATCAAGACAAGTGCCTGCGGCACGCTGGCATCTTGATTGGCATTTTCCACAGTATCGCGGTCACTTTGACCAAACTCCCGCAGCGCATGTCCGGCAGGCGCGGGGCTGTCGATCTCGGCCGCACGGGGCCAGCGGCGCATCATGTCCTGACGATGCTTCACATACACATCCTGCTGGGCTGCCGGAATGCCAAAGCGTTTGGCCTCCTCAAGAAACAACTGCATCTGCGCCGCTCGTTCTGCACCAAAATCCTTGGGCATGTAGCCGGGCACCTCAATCTTTCGATAACCCTCGCCAGTCTGCCGGCCCTGTGGCGAGAGCTTCAGCACGGCAGGAGTGTAGATGTTCTCATCCGCCGTTTTGATCTCCGCCTGTCGCAGCGTGTTGAGTTCACGCGCCAGAGCGGACATCGCCGCCTTGTCTTCACGTTTGCGGGCTTCGGCAATCTGCTGCTGCAGCACCTTGAACTGCGCGGCGTGAGCACGGAAGACTTCGCTGGTGACATGGGCGCTTTCCAGCAGCTCTTCGGGTGTCAGATGTTCCAGCGCCTCACCGAGTTTGCGTGAGTTGGCCAAAAAGACATCGGTGGCTTCCCGCAGCGGCAGGTTCGGCAGATCTGGCGCCGTATTGATGAGCGTGGTGAACGAATCCCACATCTGCTCCGCACTCATGCGGCGCAGCAGCGGACCCGTGAAATGACAGCTCTCGCCCGAAGCCAGCTCATTTCGTGTGACCTCGCGCTGATAGGCCTGCGTATTGCACAGCACACGCAGAAAAGCCTTCACATCATACCGTTGCTCGATCATGAGCCGGCGCAGATGCTCCATCAGCGCCGGATTCGCCGCCACGGTGCTGTCCATGATTTCATCCGCAGGCTCGATCAAGCCCCTGCCAAACAGCTTCTTCCACCAGCGGTTGGCGATGACCGTTGTGAAGCGCGGATTCTCCGGCGAGGTGAGCCATGCGGCAAAGGACTCCAGCGGATTGGCCTTCAAGGAAAACTCCGCAGGCGCACCGAAAAGAGTGGCGGCCTTCACCACGGACTTCGGTTCCGCATCGTGATACGCATAATCATGCGGCAGGCGCAGCTGCATCGGGTTGCGGCTCACATACGCGTGCTTGATCGGCACGATCATTTCATTGAAGGCCTGCCGCAGATGCACCTCATCATTAGTTGAGGTGCCCGCCTGCTCCCGCCGCTTCTTTTGCAGCGCAAACATGCCGTTGAAGGCCGGACTGTAGATGCCGAAGGTCGTCTGCACACCGTAGGTGTAGGCGGCCATCTGGTGAAACTGCATCTGCGTCCATTGGTCGAAGGGATGATTGTGGCACTGCGCACACTCGATGCGGATGCCCAAAAAGATCCGCGTGGCCAGCGCCAGATTGTCCAGCGGCATCCCGCGATCCCGCTGATAGTATCCGATAGCCCCATTCTCCCACGCCTTGCCCTGTGCGCTGACGAGTTCGCGCACCAGCTGGTCATACGGTTTGTTCCTGCGCACGCTCTCCTTGAGGTATTCCACATACGACATGCCCGTGACGCGTCCCGCATCGCCGTTGTAGGTGCCCTTGCTCAGCACCCGCAGCAGGTCGGCATAAAAATGAAACTGGTGCATCGTGTAGCCCTCGCTGCCCAGCAGGCGGTCGATCAACTGCGCACGCTTGCCCGGGCTCCTGTCGTTCAGAAACGACACCGTCTCCTCATGCGTCGGAATGCGCCCGACGAGATCGAGATGGATGCGGCGGACGAAAATCTCGTCACTGGCAGGTGCATTGCCTTGCAGCGAATGCTTTTGCCAGTCTTGCGCCAGCAGCTCATCAATCTGCTTCGCATCCGCGTGAATATCGTTCGTCCAAGCCGGAGCAGTACCGGCAAGGAGAACGAGAAAAACGAGGATCTGGTTCATGCAGGCAGACAACGCAGGAGCAGCACCCCGGCTTTCCGGCGCTGCCACGATTGGTGTCAAGGCTTCAGCTCAAACACCGCCACGCTCACTCCATACTGCGGCAGCACCGTCCACACCGGCGGCTGGCTTTGGCTCTGCTCCCTTCACGAAGTCAGACAGCAAAAAGCCCAGTGTGATTGAGAGTGATGCTTTTCATGGAGGAAGGCCGCCGTCTTCGAGGGACATTACCCGGAAGGGAGGTGCTAAATTTTTTGGCGTTGGAAAACCCTTTGCTTCACACCAGCCCTTGCCATCCTGCGCGCTTCCATCTCGCATGCATCCGGACATCTCCCCCATCGCCGCTGATCTTGGCATTGCGCCAGAGCATCTCATTCTGCATGGCCGCCACATGGCCAAGGTCAGCCTCAAGGCCCTGCACAATAAACCGCAGCGTGGCAGGCTGATCCTCGTCTCCGCCATCACCCCCACACCGGCGGGAGAGGGCAAAACCACCGTCTCCATCGGCCTCTCGCAAGGCTTGAAAAAGATCGGCCAAAGCGTGGCCCTCGCCCTGCGCCAGCCATCCATGGGTCCCGTGTTCGGCCGTAAAGGCGGTGCCACTGGCGGCGGCAAAAGCACCGTGCTGCCTGCACATTCCATCAATCTGCACTTCACCGGCGACTTCCACGCCATCACCTGCGCGCACAACCTGCTCTCCGCCGTGATCGACAATCAGCTCTTCCTCGGCGAAACGCGGCTCTCGCCCGACCGCGTCCTTTGGAAACGTGTCATGGACATGAACGACCGTGCCCTGCGCAGCGTGCGCACCGCCGTGGGCAAGCCGACAGAGCGCGCCACCGGTTTCGACATCACCGCCGCCTCCGAAATCATGGCCATCATGTGCCTCGCCGAGTCGTTGCCGGATCTGCGCCATCGTCTCGAACGCATCGTCGTCGGCTTCACCGCCGAGGGCGATCCCGTCTATGCCAGGGAATTCCGCGTCACCGGCGCCATGATGGCCCTGCTGCGCGAGGCGCTGCCACCCAATCTGGTGCAAAGCATCGAAGGCGTGCCCGCCTTCCTCCACGGCGGCCCCTTTGCCAACATCGCCCACGGCTGCAACTCCGTGCTCGCCACCCGCATGGCCCTCGCCCATGCCGACTTCGCCGTCACCGAAGCCGGATTCGCCTTCGATCTCGGCGGTGAAAAATTCATGCACATCAAGTGCCGGCAGAGCGGTCTCGCGCCTGCCGCCATTGTCATCGTCGCCACCGTGCGTGCGCTCAAGATGCACGGCGGAGCCGCCTTGGACCAGCTCACGCAGACCGACACCGCCGCCCTGAGCCGTGGGCTGGACAACTTGGCCGCACACCTCGACAGCGCCGCGCAGTTTCAGCGCCCCGTCATCGTGGCGGTCAATCAGTTCACCAACGACCACCCGGACGAACTCGCCCTGGTGCATGAGTTCTGCCAGTCACGCGGCGTTCCCAGCGCCACGGCCAATGTCTTTGGCGAAGGCGGGGCAGGGGCGGTCGAGCTCGCCGAAAAAGTGCTCGCAGCTCTGACGCCGGAAGTCCCCCAGCTGCCCTTCCTCTACCAGCCTGACGACAGCGTCGAAACCAAGCTCACCGCCATCGCCACCAAGATCTACGGTGCAGACGGCGTTCTGCTCACCGAGGAAGCGAAGGCCAAGCTGGCCCTGTTTGCCCGCAGCGGCTTCGACAAGCTCCCGCTCTGCATGGCCAAGACGCAGGACTCCCTCTCCGACGACGCGAAAAAACGCGGACGCCCGCGCGGCTTCACCATCACCGTGCGCGATTTCGAAATCGCCAACGGCGCCGGATTCCTCGTCGCCCTGACCGGAACCATGATGCGCATGCCCGCGCTGCCAAAGGTCCCCGCCGCCGAGCGCATCCAGGTCACGGATGACGGCATCATGAGCGGCATCTAGCGATGTCTTGCCGTCACGGGGCGCACGCTCTAGCTTGCACTGCGCATGATTTTGGCCCGCACGTTCATCATTGGTTTTCCGTTGCTCATTGCAGCGGCGGCTGCGTGGGCGGTGCATGAGTCCAGACTCAGCCGCACGGACCGTGCCGGCGGTGTGGTCGTCATGCTGTCGCAGAATGAGCCGGCTCTGAATCCTTTTCTCCCGGCCACGGAGATTGAGCGCGAGATCACAGATCTCGTGCATGAACCCCTGATCCGGCTGGACCCAGACGGCACCTTGCAGCCGGGGCTGGCGGAGTTCTGGCGCTGGACGCAGGACGTGACCTGCTGGTTTGTGGATGAAGCGACCGCCAAACGCGCGCAGGAGCTGCTTCAAGCCCAGATTAGTGAAAAAAACCGCTGGGCCGAGTGGCATCTCATCTCCGCCCGCGTCCTGCAAAACCGGCTGCTGCTGAGCTTCTCCGAGCCCAACTCGGCAGGTGTCCGTCAGGCCTTTGAAGTCGTCGCCGGGCTGGATCTCAAGCCGGTCGTATTCTGGCGAATCGAGCGCCGCACCCCGCTGCGCAAGTCGTGGGACCTCTTCATGGCAGGTTCCTCGCAGGCGGGCCTGATCCAGCGCGTCTGGTTTGATGGAGCAAACGCCTGTGAGATCGTCGTGGCGGGGGATTCGCATCGGCTGCTCGAAGACCTGCATCGTTTCCTCGATGCCAGTGAAAAAGAACCTGCGTCCATCAATCCGCTCGCAGAAGTCGGTGCCTTGAGCGAGCCCGTGCTCGATCTCGACATTCGCCCCGGCCAGCTCTGGCATGATGGCAAACCCGCGACGGCTGATGATGCCAAAGCGACGCTCGAATTCCTCCGCGCCAACGACTGGTCTCTGCCAAATCGTGAAGCCCTCAGCAACATCCAGACGCTGGAGTCACAGAACAACGGCACCCGCCTGCACGTGTCCTTCCGCCGCCGTCAGGGCACCGCTCTCTGTGTGTTCGTAAATCTGCCCATCTTGCCCGCTGAATGGCTGCGTGCTCATCCAGCAGCTCAGGAGTCTGATTTCACGCACCATGCACCGCCGGGTGCGGGCACCCACCGCATCGCCTTGCGCGATACCCGTTCGCTTCTCCTCAAGCCAGTGCAGGAGGACAAATCAGCGCCGGGATTTTTGTTCACCTTCTCCGCCTCACCGTTGATGACGCAGATCGGCATGCGCACTCAGACCGTGGATCTGGTGTGGCCTGCGGCCGATCGCACACAGCTGGAGCGGCTGCGCTTCACCCCGCCTCGGCAGCGCCTTGTCGTGCTTTGGAACACCCGCCATGAAGTTTTGCAGCATGAGCGCTGCCGTGAGGCCTTGGCCTTGGCCACGGACACCGATGAACTCATCCGCACCCTGCCCGGGCGGCTTGGCCACGTGGATGCCAGCTTGTTCGCTCCCGGCCTGTGGTTCAGCACCCGCGCAAAGAGCCAGCCGTTTCAGTTGGAGCAGGCGCGGCAGATCCTCACCAAGGCGGGCTGGAAGCGCGATGACCAGGGTGTCGCGCGCACTGCGGATCATCCGTTTCAGTTCACGCTTCTCGTGCCCGGCAGCGACACTCTTCACACACGCACGGCAGACCTCCTCGTGGCGCAGTGGCGGCAGCTCGGAGCCGAAGTGAAGATCGAGCACGTCGCAGACGCCCAGGCTCTCTCCCAGCGTCTGCATGAGCACCGCTTTGACGCCGTGCTGCTGGACCAGCGCTTCGAGGTTTCCTGGGATCAGCGGCCCTGGTGGCACTCCGCGCAGGCTAAAACGGGAGGCAACAATTTCTGCGGCATTGCTGATCCGCAAATCGATCTCCTCCTCGAAGCGCTCTCTGCTGAATTCGATCCCGATCAGGTGCCGAAACGCGTGCGGGAGCTGGAGGCCAGGCTGCTTCCCCTTCATCCCATGCTCACCTTGTTTACCACCCATGACGAAGCGGCGGCCATGCCGAGCCTCCAAGCGCAGGGTTCCACGGGTGGCCCTGTCTCCAGCTGGACACTGCAAAGTCTCATGCTTCCACCCAAGCACACGCAGCCCGCTCCGGCACTCAAGCTCCAGCTGCGCTCCCGTGATGAAGAGCCGGCGGTCCAGCGGCCCAAAACACCGGCGGATCCCATCAGCAAACTCCAAATGCGTCTTCCGGAATGATGAGTCTGCAGCCCTTCTCATTGCCGCCGCGGTGGCTGCCATTGCGCCTCCTTCTCTGCGGCATGATCGCCGCAGGGCTGGTGCTGCTCTTTGGACGTCACGCTCCGGCGATACCCACTGCGGACATCTGGGCGCGCTGTGGCTCCAGCCTGATCGTGCTCGCCATCGCGCTGCTGCTGGCGCTGTGCATCGGAGTCTTCGTCGGGCTGCGCGCACGGCAGATGGGCCCGCGCACGGAGCGCTTCATCGCGCTGCTCGGCCGTGCACTGGCATGCATGCCTGCGGTGGTCCTGGTCTGGGGCTTCATCAGCGGCTGGATCGGTCGTCTGGGCTGGCCGGTCGAATCCCTGATGCCAGCGCAGTTCCCAGACGGTCAAGACTCCCGGCAGGTGCTGCTCGCACATGCCCTCTGGAACTTTCTAGCCCCGTCGCTGATCCTGGCTCTGCCCCTGTGTGGTGAAATGATTCATGCAGTCATCATGAATGGCAGGGCCGTTTTGGATCTCGATTTCTCATTGCGCGCTCGCGGAGTACCCAAAGCATCCCGGCTGTGGCGTCATCATCTCAGCCAGTTGCGGCCACTGCTGCGGGTGCGCCTGCAGTCCCTGTGCCTCATCGCCCCGGTTTATCTCATCATCATCGAAGACGCCCTTCACTTCATGGGCTGGGGTGGCTGGATGGCCCAAAACCTCCGTGTCGCTGATGCTTCCGGCATCGCCCTCGGATTCGCCAGCATCGGCGCCATGCTGGCCCTCTTGTGCGCGTGCCTGCTCCCGCTTCCGGGCAGGCTAAAATCCGCCGACGCCTTCGTCGCCACGCTCGCATGGCAGCCATGGCTGCTCTGGGCGCTCGGACTGCTCGCGCTTCTTCCTTCCTCCTTCATCGCATGGATCATTCTTTGGATGGCCGTGCTCTTGTCCGGCTGCGCTGGCTGGCATCAGGCCTGGAACCGCATCGAGTCAGAGCTGCCTGTCGATGCCGCCCGCGTCTGCGGCGCTACAGACTCCATGATCTGGCGCACTCACATCGCCTTCATCCTCTTTCGCATGCTCACCGCCTGGCTCTGTACCGTGCTTGCACACACCCTGCTGGGCATGTCCGCCGCCTGCGCCTTGCTCCCCCGGCTGATCGATGCCTTGAACGCGCCTCTCGCCCAAATCTACCGCCCGCTGGCCATCACCTCCGTGCAGGACGCCGCGCAGACGCTGGCAGACCCCACCGCGCTGCTCCAGTCCGGCGCCTGCATCGCTCTTGCCGCCTTGTGTTTGATCCAAGTCAGCCGCATCGTACAACCTCGACTCTCCTGAGCCCATGTCCGCCGAAGCCACTCCTCCCAAAGATGCCCCGCTGCTCTGCATCCGCGATTTGCAGATCGAATTCAGCCGCCATGACGCCGCCCCCGTGAAAGCCGTCAAGGGCATCAGCCTCGAGCTCAAGCGCGGCGAATCCATCGCCCTCGTCGGTGAAAGCGGCAGCGGCAAAAGCGCCACCGCACTCTCCTTCGCCCGCCTCCTCCCC
>CALRWM010000049.1:0-44791 GCA_943371875.1 Prosthecobacter debontii
GCGCCATGCCGCCAAAGGGCGTCACCGGCTTGTCAGAGTATTCAATGGGCAGGTTCACCATCACGGTGAGTGTGCCACATGCGTCAATCCCCTGATGGTTCAACCTTTTGCGCCTTCCGCTCCGCCTCTATTGCATGCTCCGGGTTGAAAGTCGCGGGAACAAAATTTCGACTCCCATGGGGAGAATCGGTGAAATCGGAAGGTGTTCAGACCTCCCTAAAGCTCCCAAACGTCCTCATCACATTCGCTCCATCGAAGATTGTGAGCCCGAAAACTGCCATCAGTGACTTTCCACCCCGCAGAAAACCAGCCTTCTTCTTTGAGACCTAACTCTTTGACCTTCAAAGAGTGGTACCGGCGGTCGGACTCGAACCGACACATCCTCACGGATACAAGATTTTGAGTCTAGCGCGTCTACCAATTTCACCACGCCGGCATTTCTCAAAGAAGGGTCCTTAGATAGCTAAATCGCGGGAGGATTGCAAGGCTTTTGGCGGACCAAGTATCTCTTGCATCAAAATTGCCTGCCGCATGAGCGCGGGATCTTGGCGCAACTGACGCAAATGGGCCAGGATGGACCCGGCGGGGGCTGCGGGTTTGGTCGTGACTACCGCAGGCAGTTCGGCTGCCACAGCGGGAGCCTTGAATGCGGCCATCGTGGGCACTGGCTCCGGGGCTTCAGTGCGTGCGGGCTGCTGCTGACGCTGGCGCTGAGGCTGCGGACGCTGGGCCGGCAGAGGGGGCGGTGGACGTTGAGGCTGCTGGCGCTGGGCTGGCGTTGGCTGTCGGCGGGGCTGCGCGGGTGACTGGCTGGATTTGGCCGTCTCCTGCAGTTCTTTCCATGCCTTGCGCAGTTCATCCCATGCGGACGGTGCCGCCACGGGTGCAGGGCGTGGCGGAGCAGCAGATGGCTGCCCGGTCTGCTTGCGCCAGGCGGCTTCGCGCAGGCGCTGCTCTTCGGGGTCGGGTGGCGGCGCTGGCACTGCCCCGGTCTTCTGCTGCCAGGTCTCCCACAGCCATTTCACGAAGCCTGCCAAGACCGCGATGACAATGATCGCCACCTGGAAAGGATCGAAATCGCTGCTCAGCAGAAGTGGATGCATGGTCAAAAAACTCCTGCAGGGTTATTTCGCGCTGGAGGATTCCCCGGCGATCTTGCTGCGCATGTCAGTATCTGCGAGCACGTTTTTGTACTTGGCGTAGTCCATGACGCCGAGCTGGCCATTGCGGAAGGCTTCGGCGATCGCGAGCGGCACCTGCGCCTCGGCTTCCACCACGCGTGCGCGCATTTCCTGAGTGCGTGCGGACATTTCCTGCTCCAGCGCCACAGCGGCGGCACGGCGCATTTCGGCCATGGCCTGCGCGATCTTCTTGTCGGCCTCGGCCTGCTCGGTCTGGAGCTTGGCGCCGACGTTTTCACCGACGTCAATGTCGGCGATGTCGATGGAAAGGATTTCGAAGGCCGTGCCTGCATCCACGCCTTTGTGCAGCACGAGTTTGGAGATGGAGTCAGGATTTTCGAGGACGTCCTTGTAGGAGTTGGAAGACCCGATGCAGGTGACGATGCCCTCACCCACACGGGCGATGACGGTCTCCTCCGTGGCACCGCCGACGAAGCGGTCGAGGTTTGTGCGCACGGTCACTCGCGCACGGACGCGCAGGGAGATGCCGTCCTTGGCAACGGCGTCGATCTTGCCGCCGCGCCCCATGTCGGGATGCGGGCAGTCGATCACCTTCGGATTGATGCTGGTGCGCACGGCTTCGAGCACCGTTTTGCTGGTGCCTTTGCAGGCGAGGTCGATGGCGCAGGCGCGGTTGAAGTCGAGCGGGATGCCGGCCTTGTCGGAGGCGATCAAGGAGAGCACCACATGCGTCACTTCACCACCGGCGAGGAAGTGGGCTTCGAGCTGGTCCGTGCCGATGGGAATGCCGGCCTTGGCCGCCGTGATGCGGGTATCGACGATCAATGCATTGGGCACTCCCCGCAGCCACATGGCCAGCAGCGTGGGAAAGCTGACCGGCGCGTTGGCGATGCGCGCACGCAGCCAGAGATTGAAAAATTTCGCAACCATCAGGAACAGGACAAGTGCGACGATGATGACAGCGCCGATGAGGAATATTTCGAGAGTAGCCATGAGTGGGTGGTATGTGGGTTGAAGATAAAAGAGTGAGTCAGACGATGCGCACCAGGAGATTGCCGGGCTCCGCCGCGATCACCTCGACACGGGTTCCGGCAGGGGCGAGGCCGTTCTGGCAGCGCACTTCGTAGCGCTGGCCGTCAATCTCAGCACGGCCCAGGGGGCGAAGTTCCGTGAGCGCCACTCCCTGCGTGCCCGGGGCGGCTCCGAGAGCAGCCGGGGTCTCAATGGTCGCGGTAAGAGTCAGGGCACGACGGAAAAATTTCACGGCAAACCAGCGCAGCCAGCCGATCAGCACAGCCATGGAAAGCACCACGATGCCCAGCGCAAGCGCCACCCGCTGGTTGGAACTCCAGCCGACCAGTTCCTCAGACATCAAGGCAAGCCAGATGGCGGCGAATATGGCGATGGTGCCTAGGATGCCAGCCACCCAGCCGGGCAGGAAGGTTTCCAGCATGATGAGCAGGATGCCGAACAGCGTAAGGATGGCAATGCTGGCGAGCATGAGAACATGATGCTGGATGCTGCATGACAGGGCGTCAACTTATGATGCTGCCCAAACGCCCCCGTTTTGCTCAGGGCGTACGCTTCGGCACCATGGACTGCCGCCAGTCTTTGGCTCCCACGGGAATATCTCCCATGTTGAGAAACGTGGGTGAGGCAGGGCTGGCGAAGGTCATGCGCGCGAGGCGGCTGGCATCTGCCGAGGTTGCAGGGTCGATAGGTTTGCCTCCTCCGAGAGGTGCCCGCGCCAGGATGGGATCTCCGCCGAGTTCGGCACGTGGCTCCACACGCGTCCAGGTATTGGCAGACCAGTAGTCCCCCTTCCATGAGCGGCTGGCGCTGGTGGGCACATAGGTGGCAAAGCGGTCAAACAGCACTTCAGGGACGTAACGGCTTCCCACGCGGCTGGCCAGCGGCGGATCACTCGGATCAGGGCGGCTTTCCGTCGATTCCAGCAGGTACTCTTTGTCCTCGATCTTCACCACGCACCAGGCATGCCCGCCGAGATCGCCATAACGTCCCAAAGCCACCCGCACCTGAAACCCGCGGGACATCAGCCAGTCAGCCAGAAAGATGGAGGAATCCTCGCAGTCGCCACGCTGCAGGCGCTGAGTTTCATCTGCAAACTGCCAGCAGTCCGTCTGCTCCGGTTTGGCAAAGCTGCTGCCTGCCTTGGCACCGGGGTCGTTGGTGTAGCGGCAGTTCGCGTGCACGGCGGACCAGATGGTGAAGAGCTGCTGCACACGCGACTGGTTTTTCGCAAACGACGCCGGGGGGGCGTACCCCGTGAGGAACTCGTTCACATAGTGGAACTTTCCCGCACTGTCCGCCGCGATGACAGCATACTTGCGGTGGCACTTCGGGCACTCGAGGGCCATGCTGCGCTGCGCCCGTGAGAGCTTCATGAAATGCGGCTGTTTGCAGTGGACGCAGGTGCTGAAAAACGGCTCGTCGCCAGACTGGGTCAGATCCTCCGGCGTGAATTCACGCAGGCGCTGGCCCAGCACCAGCAGCGCCTCATGCATCAGTCCACTGGCGCGTGGCCGCAGGGCGATGGCCATGTGCGTCATCTCCGGCTGCGACCGGTGCGAATAATCATGAAAGCGCTGCAGTAGTTCGCGCAAACTGGGACTGCTGGCGGAGCAAACCGAGACCCGGTAGTAGCGTGGCATGCCCTCCTGCACCTGCTCGGTGACTTTATTGAGGTCATTCGTGTCGATTTTCGAAAACTCCCGGGCCAGCCAGGCCTCCATTTCAGGATCCACCCGCAGGGGCGGAGTCTTCTCCGCCATGCGTGAATAGTTAAACTGATCCACCAGATCGAGGCGGAACTTGGCCGCACTGTACTGGGCGCCGGGGCTCGTCATCAGTTCGCCCAGCCGCATCTCCCAGCCATTCAGCCAGCCCTCCTTCACTGCGACGATCCCCCCCGCCAGCAGGACGGCGGAGGCGACTAACCATGTGATGAGGCGGCTTTTCATAAACGCCCCAAATTATAGTTTTTATAACGTTTTGCGCAACGAAAACTGGGCGCTAAGACAAAGTACTTACGTTTGAATCCTCCACTTGCGGGGGATCAGGTAGGTCAAAGCGCGCGGAAATCACTTTTTCACCTGAAAGGGAATCTTGGGCGTGTAGGGCCACAGCTTCGGTGCGCTGACTCCCACGGCCGCGAACAGCGTGCTTGGCTTTTCCTCCAGGATTTCACCCACGTCGCCAAACCAGGCGGCCTGGGGATTGCCTGCCAGATTGGACACAAAGATGCCCCCGCGCTCGCCACGCCCCAGCAAGACTCCTTTCGTACGCAGAAGTGCTGGAGCCAGGTAGTAGGTGCCCTTCTCTGAAACGACCTCTGCGGTGTAAACACCGGCGGGAAACTCCACCCTGCCCTGCCCGCATTCGCGCACTTCATTCGGCCCGACCACAATCCCCGAAGTCGTTTTAGGTGCCGGGGCGATGGCCCCGCAGGCAGCGAGAAGCAACGGGGCAAGAGCGAGAAAAGTAGCGCGGAACAATTTCATGAGTGGTTGGATTGGTAGGATTCTCCTTGGTGGGAGCCATACGTCCACATCAGGATTCATGCCATGAATCACTTTGTCTTCAGAGTCAGCGTCACGCGCCGCACCTCCATGACCGTCTGCCCGGGAATTTCCAGCGCCTGCAGCGTCAGCAGTCCGCGCTTGGCAGGCAGCTTGATCGTGCCCAGTGACAGGCTGTGAAAATCACGCATGTAGCTCTCGCCTTTGCGCGAGGCACGATCTTGATCATCCAGCAGACGCGGAAACCAGCCGGGGGTCACTTTGCCAGTCGTTTTGGCCCCGTTGAAGCTAAGTTCCACCGTCGCTCCGGCATCCGCCTCCGGGCAGGCGTAATCAATGCTCACCTCATAATCACCAGCGGTATGTACGTCGATGTCCCAGGTCATGGCATCTTCCTTGGTCTTCCAGTTCACGAAGTAGGAGCAGTTCGGCGCATTGGAGCTGCGCTTCACCTCACCATGCGGAATGCCATCGCGAGCCTCCAGCATGGTGATGGGAAACTCGTCGTAGCCCACCGGATAAGGCCGGTCATCCGCGAAGGGTTCCGCGCCCGGATTTTTCCCCTTGGCCTTCCCCTGCCCCTTGCCTTTGACGCCGGCAGGAGCGGGCACATACGGCTTCCCAAACACCTCCTGATGCCAGACCGTTGCCTTGGCGGCGAGTTCTGCGGCGATCTGCGGCTGCTCGGCGGTGATGTCCTTGGTCTGATTCGGATCGGCCACCATGTCAAACAGCACGCCGCTCGCATCCAGGCGATGGGTCTGTGACCGCACGCTGAGCTTGCCGCCGTTGTAATTCATAATCTCGCGCGGCCCGCGCTTCCACTCGCCCCCCAGCAGCAGATTGGAGAAATCCCAGCCATCGAGCGGCTTGGTGCTCACCGGCTTCACGCCCGCCAGTGCCGTCAGCGTCGGCAGCAGGTCGATCGCCCCTGCGATGCGTGTGATCGTGCTGCCTGCCTTGATCCTGCCCGGCCAGCGCATGAACAGTGGCGAGCGCACTCCGCCTTCATCCGTGACGCCTTTTTTCCCCTTCATGCCGCCGTTCCAGCGGGCGCTGTTGGGGCCGTTGTCGCTGAAATAGACCACGATGGTGTTCTCGCTCAGCTTCAGTTCATCGAGCTTCTTCAGCACCCGCCCCACGTTCTCATCGATGTTGTCCATCATCGCCAGCACCGTGCGGCTCACGGCGAGGTCTTCCTTCTCGCCTTCCGCACCCCGCATCGTCACCGGTGAGTCCTTGAACTTGTTCCAATGCTCGTCCGGCACGCTGAAAGGCGAGTGCGGCGTCGTCAGCGGGATGTAGCAAAAGAACGGCTTCTCCCGGTTGGTTTCGATGAACTCCATCGCCTTCCCCACCAGCACATCCACGATGAAGCCTTTGGCGCGAAACATCTTCCCATTGTGCTCCAGCGGCGGGTCAAAATACTCGCCCCAGTGCCCTGCGGTGTAGCCCACGTATTCCTGAAACCCGCGTGCATTCGGGTGGTAGGGCCACTGGCTGCCATTGTGCCATTTCCCGAACGCCCCCGTCGCATACCCTGAAGCCAGAAAGGCGTCCGCGATGGTCTTCTCATCCGCGTTCAACCGCTCCAGCCCCGTGGACACACCCTTCACCCCGCCGCGTGAATGGTAGCGCCCCGTGAGAAACTCGCCCCGCGTAGGCGCGCACAGCGCACAGACGAAGTAGCGATCAAACCGCGCCCCCGACTGCGCCAGCGAATCAATGTTCGGCGTTTTGAGGTTCGTGTTCCCATGGATCGAATAGTCCCCCCACCCCGAATCATCCGCCAGCATCACCACCACATTCGGCGCCGCTGCATTCAGATGGGTGCAAACGACGAGCGCGAGGAGGAGACAAAGTCGGTGGATCATGATCCACCCGGTAACGCAGCGCGCGAGGCGGAGTTATCAGCGGGTTGAATGCGCCATGAGCTGCTCTCCGGCCTCACAGCTTTCGCCAGCGCCATTCTGTACTGGGAGCGCCGATTTTTAAACGGCTCTGGGAAGCTCCGCAGCATGACAAGCGCCGCATTTCCAGTGATACTCATCCGATACCGATGCCACAGGGCCGCCCGTCCAGAGCCGATGAAACATCGGCGCTCCCAGTAAAGAGCTGCGCCCAGCCCCCCTGCTTTCCCCTCTCACTCCCCCCTTGACCATCCCCCAAAGTCCATTATTCTGCCTGCCCCCACGCTCCGGCGAAAGCTGCATTCCGCGCCTCGCCCGACCACGTGGTTCCCCACCACCATGAAAGAAAACATCCATCCCAAGACCTCCGAGACGACGATCACCTGCACCTGCGGTGCCGTGTACAACACGATCTCGACCGTGCCAAACCTCCGTATCGGCATCTGCTCCGCCTGCCACCCGTATTTCACCGGTGAACAGCGCTTCATCGATACCGCCGGCCGTGTGGACAAGTTCGCCCAGCGCTACGGTTCCGTCCGCGCCCGCCGCACTGCTCCGAAGCTCGAAGCCGCCGCTCCTGCTGCTGCCGCCGAAGCTCCAGCCGAAGCGTAGCTCACAGCCCCCTCCTTTTAGTCAAACGGTGTCCATGCCTCGTGCTGGGCACCGTTTTCTTTTTGTCTCTGCTCTCTCCTCTCTCTTCCCCTCCACATGGACTACTCAGGCGTCATCGCCGGTAAACGCACCCGCTTCGCCGATCTCGAAGACATCATCGGCCGCCCGAATTTCTACGACGATGCCAAGAAGGCGGGCGACATGCTGCGCGAACACCGCAGCCTGCAAAACCTGCTCACCTCATGGGACTCGTTTGAGAAAACCCAGGTCGAACTGGCCGAGAGCCGCGTGATGGCCAAGTCACAGGAGGACAAGGAATTCGCCGAGATGGCCGCTGCGGAAATTCCCATGCTGGAGCAGCGCCTCGTCGATCTCGAAAAGGCCATCCAGGAATCCATTCTGCCGCCCGATCCCCTCGAAGGCCGCGACATCATTCTCGAAATCCGCGCCGGCACCGGCGGTGATGAAGCCTCCCTCTTTGCCGCCGATCTGCTGCGCATGTACACGCGCTTTTCAGAAGGCCGTGGGTGGAAGCTCGAATCCCTCGACACCAGCCCCTCCGAAGTCGGCGGGTTCAAGGAAGTCATCGTCAAAATCAGCGGTGAAGACGTGTACCGCGTGATGAAATACGAAAGCGGTGTGCACCGCGTGCAGCGCGTTCCCGCCACCGAAGCGCAGGGCCGCATCCACACCTCCGCCGCCACCGTGGCCGTGATGCCCGAGGCCGAGGAAGTCGATTTCGAACTCAAGTCCGACGAAGTTCGCATCGAAGTCTGCCGCTCCTCCGGTGCAGGCGGTCAGGGTGTGAACACCACCGACTCCGCCGTGCAGGTGCTGCACATCCCCACCGGCACCATCGTCCGCTGTCAGGACGGCCGCAGCCAGATCAAGAACAAGGAAAAGGCCCTCAGCATTCTGCGCTCACGCCTGCTGGAAAAGAAGCAGCAGGAAGAAGCCGCCAAGTACTCCGCCAACCGCAAAAACCTCATCGGCAGCGGCGGGCGCGAAGAAAAGATCCGCACCTACAACTACCCGCAGAACCGCGTCACCGATCACCGCATCGAACTCACGCTCTACAACCTCGATCAGTTCATGGAAGGCCGCATTGAGGGCATCCTTCAGGCCCTGCTGGCCAGCGATCTGAAAGAGCGTCTTGCGGAAGCTGGATTGACGTGATGATCGCATAGGGCAGCGTGCTGCCTTCTGCCTCCATCACTTCGAGTACACAGGCGCAGCCGTGCGTGTGTAATTGAACACCCCTGTCCCACAAGCCGGGCGGAAGACAAAGCCGTCCTCGGCGTGTTTGTGGGAAAACCATGCGGAGACGGGATGGAACGAGGTGACAGGCAGGTCGATGTACTTCCCGCGCTCTGTGCCGTCGGTCACGCTCTGAACGACGACGAGGTTCCCGCAATGCGTGTAGACCTTCACGGGTTGCAGCTGCTGGATGCCCTGATCTCAATAGGCAGGCGGGACTTCTGCACGGACTCTTTCGCGATGTGCCAGCAGCGCCATATTGTACTCGGATCGAGTCCTCCAGGCATCCCGCTGCAGGCCTTGGTGAAACGATGATCCCGGATCTGCCGGGCCCTGCATGCAACTGCACAGAAAGACAAGCAGCGCCCCCATGGAAACCACCGTCATTCGGCGCAGCGTGGCAGGAGGCGAAGAGGTCTCATTCATGATTCCATCTTCTGCCCTGCCCCTGAACATTCAACCCCCTTCTGATAGGCGCGCGTCCTGCTCGTGATGCGGAAAATCAATTCACCGGCAGATGCTGATGCAGGTAGTTCGTCATCAGCTCATACAGATGGCGCTGGGTGCCTTTGCCGGTGTTGATGGCATGGTCGCGATTGGGATAAGGCATGACGGTGAAGCGTTTGTTTTTCGCGACGAGTTCATTGATGAGCTTCTCCGTGCCCTGGTAGTGGACATTGTCATCGCCCGTGCCGTGCACGATGAGGAGGTTCCCCTTCAATGCCGCCGCATGGGTGATGGGAGAGCCGAGTCGATAACCTTCCGCATTGGCTTTGGGCAGGCCCATGTAGCGCTCCTCATAGATGGTGTCATAGAGCTGGCGATCTGGCACGGGTGCCACGGCCATGGCCGTTTGATAAAGCTCGGGATAGCGGAAGATGGCATCCAGACTGCTGCTGCCACCGCCGCTCCAGCCCCAGATGCCCACACGCTGGCGGTCGAGAAAGGTGAAGCGCTCCAGCAATGCCTGCGTGGCCGCCGCTTCTTCCTTTGAGTTTAAAATGCCGAGTTGAAGATGGATGCTCTTGCGCCAGTCACGTCCGCGCGGGCTCGGTGTGCCACGTGTGTCCACGCTGGCGACCACATAGCCCTGCTGCGCCAGCATCCAGTGCCAGAGCCCGCGCTGCCCGCTCCAGGCATCGCGCACGGTCTGCCCTGCGGGTTCTCCATACACATGCATGAGCAGCGGATGCGTGCGCGACTTGTCCATGTCCTGTGCGGTAATGCAGAGAGCATCGCATGAGATGCCACCTCCAATGTCCACGCGCATGAACTCAACTTTCGGCAGCTTGAGTGCCGCCAGCTTATCACGCAGGTTCTTCTGAGTCCTGAGGACATGGATTGTGTGATGATCTGGTAGCGAGACCAGTTGAATCACAGGTGGCGAGATCGCAGTCGAATACGTATGCACCGCCAACAGCGAATCCTCGGTCATGTCATAGTTGTGCGTGCCCGGCTGATCCGCAGGCGAGAGCCGCTGCGGCTCACCACCCTTGAGACTGATGCGATAAAGATACCGCTGCGTGGCATTGGTGGGAGAGGCGTCATAGTACAGCCAGCCGCCTTTGGCATCGACCTGTTTGACGTCAATGACATCAAACTCACCCTGCGTGATGGGCGTCACCGCACCCGCCAGCGTGGCGAGGTAGGCATGGCGCCAGCCGCTGCGCTCGCTGAGCCAGAGGAAATCATCGCCGATCCAGCGGATGCTGTTCTTGTTGTCCACCCAGGCCTTGTCCGTCTCTGTGAGCACGAGCTGCGTGGCACCTGTGGCAGGATCTGCGCGCATGACATGCAGCGTGTTTTGCAAACGATTGAACTGCTGCAGCAGCACCGCCTTGCCATCCGGTGTCCACTCGGCATGGGGCAGGTAATGCTCACGCGGATCTCCGGGCACGGCCAGCCATGTGATGCCGCCTCCTGCGGCAGACACGACACCGAGGCGCGTGGCGGAGTTTTTCTCACCCGCTTTGGGATAAGGAAAGGAGGTGATGCGCGGATACCGGCCATCCGCATGATTGACCAAAGTGAAGCGCTTCACGTCCTGGGTATTAAACTGCCAGAGCAGCAGGCGCGCGCTATCAGGACTCCAGCGAAAGCCATCGCGCAGGCCCAGTTCTTCCTCGTTTACCCAGTCGGAAGCGCCATGGATGAGTGTGGCGGAGCCATCCGCCGTCAGCGCAGTGATCTTCATGTCCGCCAGACTTTGCACGTACAGGTTGCTCTTCTGCACATAGGCCACACGGCTGCCATCCGGTGAAAACTTGGCGAACATCAGCGTCGCGGGCGCGGCATTTCCACCGAGCTTGCGCAGAGCTCCGGTCGCCACATTCAGCACCCAGTAGTCGCCACGCGTGTTCTTGCGCCAGACCTTGCGCGTGTTGACAAACAGCAGCACCTGCGACTCGTTCGGCGAGATCTCGAAGCTGTCCACGCTCAGCGGCTTCTTCTCACCGGGAGCCGTCAGAGTTTTCGCGGTAGCGATGACCGTCTGCAGGCCCGTGGCCACATCATGACGGACCAGATCTTTGCCGGGAATGTCTTTGCCATCCTTGTCCTTGCCGAGCGGTTCGAGTGCAAAGTAATACGCCCCCTTCTCGCCCCAGTGGAATGGTTCCATCTTGGCCTCCTCGTACTGATTGTCGGTGAAGATGGAGTCCAGCGTCAGCTGCGCGGGATCACCCGCAGCATGAGTGGATGTGGTCCCGTGGAGGGCAGCCATCAGGAAACAAAGCAGGCGGAAGTTCATAAAACCGCCATTAAGCGACATTGCATGCCGCGCATCAATCCTTGAAATCGCCCCCCCGAAAACTCGGGGTCGTCGCACAAAGGCTGAGTTCACTGCGTATTGATCAAGACTCCATGACCCGTTTCGTTTTCTGCCTCTCCACCCTCCTCATCGTCAGCACTGGCCTGCCGGACGCCGTCCGCGCAGCCGAGCCGTATGACGCCTTCCTGCAGAAGCACTGCATCAGCTGCCATGGCCCCAAAAAGGAGAAGGGAGATCTGCGGATCGACCAGCTCTCGCGCGATTTCAAATTGGGCGCAGACACCCATCACTGGGCGGAGATGATCGAGCAGGTCAATTCCGGCGAAATGCCCCCCAAAAAGGAAAAACAACCGACGCAGGAGGAGATCGCAGAGTTTGTGACGAACCTTGATTCGCACATCAAAGAAGGCCGTGCGGCACGCATGGCGGCCCGGCCTGCAGTGGCCCTTTATCGGCTGAGCCGGAAGGAGTATCAAAACACCGTCTATGATCTTCTCGGCGTGCGCTATGATCCCGCCAAACCGGGGGAGCTGAATGAGGACACGCTGTGGCATGGTTTTGAGCGCATTGGTTCAGAACTCTCGCTCTCGCCGTCGCATGTGGATCGCTACTACCGCGCTGCCGAACTCGTGCTCGACCGCGCCTTTCCCACGGCCACCTCGGCCGAGGCGCGCAAAGTCCACAAGACAGCCGCTGACATCCGCTACAACGGCGGCAAGGACCAGCAGGCGGCGCTGGACCGCTTCGGCATCAAGCGCCCGCTGCGTTACCTCATGTTTCCTGGCAACACTCAAAATGCGCTTTCGCCCAACTGGTTCGGCAAGATCGGGCCGGAGCACAGCGGGCTTTACAAGCTCCGCATCCAGGCCAGCGGCATCCGCCCGCTCGGCGGCCAGACCGCCCATCTGAGCATCGGCAAGCGCACGGGTGAAGAAACGGTGGATGGCATGGTGGAGTTCGACATCACCGCAACGGAAGACAAACCCCAGGTGTATGAGTTCGAGGTGTTTCTTGAAATGCCCGCAACGCTGGACTTCTGCGTGGTGGCCACGGATGTGGTGGACCGTCGGCAGGGCGCGGCCTTCCGTGGTGCGCTCGGCAGCCGGGGCGGATACATCTTCACCCACAGCAGCGAGACCACGCTCCTGAATCCGAACGCGCCGCAGATGTTCGACGACAAAGGAAACGGCCTGTTCTCCACCGTGCTGCTCGATTGGATCGAATGGGAAGGCCCGCTGGTTTCGGACGCTGAAAAAGCAAGGCGCAAGGATGTGGTGCCGCCTGATGATGCCACGCCCGAGGTGGTCGCGGAGCATTTGCAGCGCTTCGCCGAGCGTGCCTGGCGTCGTCCGGTGAAGACCGAAGAGCTGGCTGAGTATTTGAAATCCTATAATGATGAACGCGCGGCAGGCGAAAAGATGGCCGATGCCTATCGGGTCGCGCTGCAGGGCGTGCTGACCTCCCGGCACTTCATTTACATCGTCGAGGGCGATACCGTGGCCCGCGAGCAGCTCACCGATTCGGAACTCGCTACCCGGCTTTCCTACTTCCTGTGGAGCTCCATGCCGGATAATGCGCTCTCCACCGCAGCCAAAGGCGGCGCGCTGAAGGGAGACGCCCTCGCGAAAGAAGTGGATCGCTTGCTCACGGACGCCAAAGCCAGCCGCTTCATCGACGACTTCGCACGGCAGTGGCTGCAACTGAACCGCGTGGGCATGTTCCCGCCGGACAAGAAACTCTACCCCGCCTACGACGCGTGGCTGGAGGAAAGCATGCGCTCAGAGCCGGTCGAGTTCTTCCGCGAGATGTTCAGCAAGAACCTGTCCCTCGACAGTTTCATCGATTCACAGTGGACCATGGCCAATGCGCGGCTCTGTGAATTCTACGGATTGCCAGAGACAAAATCCGGCGCCTTCCAGCGTGTGTCGCTGAAGCCCGAGGACCGTCGCGGCGGCCTGCTCACCATGGGCGCTGTGCTCGGACTGACCTCCGACGGCACTCGTCATCGGCCGGTGCATCGCGGCGTGTGGCTGAGCGAGGTCGTCCTCGGCAAGCCGCCGCCCCCACCACCGGCGAACGTGCCCGCCATCGAACCCCCAACGGCGCAAAGCCCCAAGGCAACCCTGCGCCAAAAGATTGAAGCCCACCGCAATGACGCGAACTGCGCCGCCTGCCATTCCAAGATCGACCCACTGGGTCTCGCCTGGGACAACTACGATGCCATCGGCCAGTGGCGCACCCGTGAAAAAGTCCCCGCCGGTGTCGGCGAAGACCCCTTGATCGATCCCTCCGGGACCATGCCCGACGGCCGCGCCTTCAAGGACGCCGCCGAGTTCAAACGCCTCCTGCTCGAAGATCGCGATGAAGTCGCCCTCGCCTTCATCGAACACCTCTGCACCTACGCCCTCCGCCGCGCCCTCTCCTTCGACGATCAAGACGACCTCAAAGCCATCCAGGCCGAAGCCAAGAAAAACAGCTACCGTATCAAAGACATCATCCGCGCCGTCGCCCTTTCCGACCTCATCCGCAAACGCTGACCTAGAACTGTTCTTGGTTCCTTGTTCCTTGTTCTTCGTTGTCCAACCAGTTCCAGAACCCATAACAAAAAACCGAGAACAAATAACACCCATGACAATCCGTCGCTTCGAAGACATAGAAGGCTGGCAGCTTGCACGAGAGCTGACAAGGCAAGTCTATGCTGTGGCCATGCGTGGAGTGTTTGCCAAGGATTTTGGACTTCGGGATCAAATGACTCGGGCGTCAGGTTCGACCATGCACAACATTGCCGAAGGATTCGATGGAGGGAGCAATGCAGAGTTCGTCAAGTTCCTGCGTTATTCACAACGCTCATGTTCCGAAGTACAGAGCCAGCTCTATGTCGCGTTGGACCAATCCTATATTTCGCAAACGGAGTTCGAATCCATCTACGAACAAGCAGCCCTGACCCATGCCAAAGTGGGCGGATTCATCCGCTATCTCTTAAACACACCCAACGCGCGCTAACTCTTTAACGAAGAACCAATAACAAGGAACCAAGAACCAACATTCATGAGCAACTACCTCTCCCAAAACTGGCTGATCGACCGCCGCCACGCTCTCAAGGCGCTGGGCAGTTTCATCTCGCTCCCGCTGCTGGAATGCATGGTGCCGCTTAAGGCGGCTGCGGCGGAGAAGATCACAGCAACGCCAAAGCGCAGCGCCTTCATCTATCTGGCAAACGGCGTTCACTCGCTGAACTACCAGATCACCACTCCCGGCAAGGACTACAAGTTCTCGCGGTCGCTCATGCCTCTAGAGAAGCACCGTGAGGTCATCACACCCATCAGCGGCCTCCATCACCCGGGCGCGCTGAGCCATCACCACAATTGCATCTCCGTCTGGCTCACCGGCGGCAAGCTTGGCCCCTCGGACCGCAACACCATCTCGGTGGATCAAAAGATGGCCGAAGTCTCCGCGCCCCACACGCGCTACCCCTCGATGGAAGTCGCCATCACGCAGGACTCTCTGGCGTGGACGGCGGATGGCGTGCGCCTGCCCGCGATGCGTCGTTGCAGTGAGATTTTCGCCTCCCTCTTTGAAGAGCCGAAGGGCGGAAAAACAGCACAGCGCAGAGCCTTGCGCCGCAAAGGCAGCGTGCTGGACGCCAACCTCGCGGAAGTGCGCCAGCTCGAGAAAAAGATGGGGTCTGCCGACAAGGGCCGCCTGGAACAATACCTCACCTCCGTGCGTGAGGCGGAGATCCGCACGCGCAGGGCCGATGCCTGGCTCGACACTCCCCTGCCCGTCATCTCCGAAGCCGACCGCCAGCGCACCAACCGCGACATCGCCGCCACTCGTGCGGGCGATTATTTCCGCACGGTCTATGACCTCATGGTGCTCGCCTTCCAGACAGATGTCACACGCGTGGCCACCTTCAGTCTCGGCGGCGAGGGAGACGCCATCTCCATTCCTGAGATCGGCATCACCGAGTCGCGCCATCAGCTCAGTCACCACGGCGGCGATTTCGGCTACATGGAGAAGCTCACCAATTATGACACTTTCGCCATCGAGCAGTTTGGCTACTTCCTCACCCGCCTCGCGGAGACCAATGACCTCAGTGGCAAGCCGCTCCTCGGCTCCACCATGTCGCTCTTCGGCAGCGGCATGTCCTACGGCCACAGCCACGGCAATGCCAACCTCCCGCTGGTGTTCGCTGGCGGCACAGACCTCGGCCTGAAGCACGGCAGCCATCTCGACTTCAACAAAAAGGGCGCCAGCTTCCAAGGCTACGCACTCGGTGCAGACGGCGCGCTGACCACCGCGCACTACCAGCTTTGCAGCCGCCCGGCGAACTCCGACGCGCACATGAGCAACCTGCTCCTCCTCATGGCCCAGCGCATGGGCGTGGAGATCGACCAGTTCGGCGACAGCAATCAAGTGATCGCACTATGAAGCACTTCCTCCTCGTTCTTGGTTCCTCGTTCTTGGTTCTTGGTGGATGCGCCGCATCTGCGGAGGACGCTCCCTTCCGTCCCGAAGTGGGCAAATTCCCCCCTTTGGAAAAAGCACACTCCTACCGGGGCGAGCTCGTGTTCGTGGATCATGCGACCCGCCGTGGCAGCATTCGCGTGCAGGGCTCGGGCATGTTTTTCCGCAACGATCCGCATCCCTTCGCCATGCTGCCTTATGGTATTGTGCGGTATCACGGCGCACCGGCGGATCTGCGGGACATCCCGCTCGGCACCGTGCTGCACGTTCGCGCCTACCTTCCCCCAGACCCCAAGACCTCCGCCGTGCCGGTGCTGCCGGTCAACAACAAGACCTTGGACGCCAACCACAATCGCGGAGCAGGCATCCTGCCCGCCGAGAACCACGTCCTGTTCCTCGAAGACGAGCCCAGCCACTGCCAGCGCGAGGGCATGGTCTGGAAACTCAAAGACCTCGACATCAAAAACAACGAGGGGATGATCATCGCCACCCGTGAAACCAAGCAAGGTGGCGACAGCAAGGCCGCAGAGGAGAAACTGACCTTCGATGCCGCCACGCGCGTCTGGCGCGGCAAGGAAGTCCTCGGGATTGAGGAATTGATCGCTGAGGGCACCTGGCCTGCGGAAGGAAAGAAATCCCTCGGTGGCCAAGCCGTCCAACTCGGCATCACCTGGAAACCCACACCCGATGGCATTTTCACCCGCTTTCATATCTCGGACATCTGGCTGGACGACGCCTCCTTGCAGCGCAGCGCCCACCACCAGGCCGAAACACACAAGGCCTTCATCCGCGGCCGCTGGATGCCCGCTTGGATTGATGCCGTCGAGTACGGCAAGTTCGGTCGCGCGACGGTGACCGCCACCCTGTTTGGCGGCATGGACGCCGCCCTCTATGCTGATTTCACCAAAGGCAGCCCAGCCATGATGAACGCGGTCGAGAACACCTTGAAGCATACCCATGGTGCCTACGGCCCCGGACACATGGCCTCGCGCGGCACTCTGCAGGACGTCATCAAGACACCCGGAGAAGCCCCTCTTGGCAGCAGCGGCATCCAGATCCGTTTTGAGACCGACCTCATCATTGAAGGCATTCGCCCCGGCAGAAATGTGCGCGTCCGCCCCAACATCTGGCCCCTCGTCAACGTACCCCGCGAAGAATACCTCAGCGACGGCTCCACCAGCATCGACGAGCGCTTCCCTTCCCCATCCATCTTCACGAAATACTGAGGCGGAACGAAGCATCAAAGTCATGAGATTCGCCGCCACCCTCCTCACCACCCTTGGGTGCGTGCTCAGCACCGCCGCACCTGCCGCAGACGAGCCCTTCAGGCCTGTGGCGGGCAAGTTTCCACCTTTGGAAAAAGCCCACGCCTACCGTGGCGAGCTGGTCTTTGTGGATCATGCCAACCGCCGCGGCAGCATCCGCGTGGCGGGGAATGGTGTCTTTCGACGGAACGATCCCCACCCGTTTGCCATGCTACCTTATGGTATGGTCCGCTATCACGGCGCACCGGCGGATCTGCGTGACATCCCGCTCGGCACCGTCCTGCATGTACGCGCCTTTCTTCCGCCTGACCCGCAGATCTCCGCCGTGCCGGTGCTGCCGGTCAACAACAAGGACAAAGACGCAAACCACAGTCGTGGCATCGGCATCGCCCCCGCTGAGAACCACGTCCTTCTCCTCGAAGACGAACCCAGCCACTGCCAGCGCGAGGGCTTGGTCTGGAAACTCAAAGAACTCGATCTCAAAAACAATGAGGGAGTGATCACCGCCCTCCGTGAACCCAAGGCTGGCGCAGACGGCAAGGCCACCGAGGAAACCCTGACCTTTGACGCCGCCACCCGCATCTGGCGCGGTCGTGAATGTCTTGCACCAGCAGACCTCATCGCCGAAGGCATCTGGCCCGGCAGCGGCAAGAAATCACTCTACAGCCAGTCCGTCCTGCTCGGCCTCATGTGGAAGCCCACGCCAGGTGCTGTCTTCACCCGCTTCCACATCTCCGACATCTGGCTGGACGACGCCGCCACGCAGCGCGCCGCACAGAGCCAGACCGAGACCCACCGGACTTTCATCCGCAGTCGGTGGATGCCCGCCTGGGTGGACGCCGTCGAGTACGGCAAGTTCGGCCGCGCGACCGTGACCGCCACCCTCTTCGGCGGCATGGACCCCGCCCTCTACGCCGATTTCCAAAAGCGCAGCGCGGTGCTGGTGAATGGAGCCGAGAACACCTTGAAGCACACCGAAGGCGGCACCGCCGGCCCTTCTCAGATGGCCTCACGTGGCTCCATCCTCGACGTCACAAAGCTACCCGGAGACGCACCTCTGGGCAGCAGCGGCATCCAAATCCGTTTTGAGACAGATCTCATCACCGAAGGCCTCCGCCCCACCCGCGTCGTCCGCATCCGCCCCGCAGCCTGGCCCGATGTCCATCTTCCTCGGGAAGAGTACCTCGACAGCGGAAACTTCAGCCTCGAAGACCGCTTCCCAACGCCCTCCATCTTCCCCAAGTATTGAGGCCTCTACGTTCTTCGTTATACTCTTGTCCCCTTTCCAAACCATGAACACACCCGAAAATTCTCCCACCCCAACTCGCCGCAGTTTCGTCAAACAATCCGTCGCCGCAGGATTGGGTTTCAATTTCCTGCCTGCTTACCTGACCAGCGCACGCGCCGCGGACAATCCAAAGCTGCCGCCGAGCCAGCGCATCAATCTCGGTTGCATCGGCATCGGCGGACGTGCAGGCAGCGTCATCCCCGGGCTCACCGAAGGAGGCGCAGCCGTCCCCGTGGCATTCACGGACGTTGATTTCGTCACCGCCAAGGGCTTGGAAAAGAACCTGCAGGCCTTCCCGGACGTGAAGCGCTTTCACGACTTCCGCGAGATGCTCGACAAGATGGGCAAAGACATCGACGCCGTCAGCGTGGTCACCCCAGACCACACCCACTTCACCGCCGCCATTCACGCCATGGCTCTGGGCAAGCATGTGTATGTGGAGAAGCCTCTCACGCACACCTTTGAGGAAGCGGCCATCCTCATGCGCGCGGAGCAGAAGTTCAAAGTGGTCACGCAGATGGGCAACCAAGGCCACACCTCCGCCGGTGCGGACCAGTTCAAGCAAATGCTCGCGGCGGGCATCGTCGATGACATCGTGAAGATCGACGCATGGAAGTCGCCTTCGCTGTGGTTCATGAACGCAGCCGAGCGCGCACTCATCAAAGGCTATCCGCCCGAGGAGCCCATGCCCGAGTCCCTGAAGAGCTGGGATCTCTGGTGCGGTCCGCAGGAGGTGAAGCCTTTCAGCAAGATGTATCACCCCTTCAACTGGCGCGGCTTCCATCTCTACGGCGGCGGCATGTTTGGCGACTGGGGCGCTCACATCATCGATTTCGTACATGATCACCTAAAGCTCGGCCTGCCCACGCGCATCACGCCACTGGCGCTCGCCGACTACAACCAGATCAGCTATCCGCTGAGCTCGGATATTCGTTTTGAATTCCCTGAGCGCGGCGAAAAAATGCCCGCCGTGGAACTGCACTGGAGAGCAGGCGGCGACACCAAGATCGAGATCGCGGAAAAGTTCGGCGATCCAGACGCGGACGGCAAAATCGTCATTCCAAATCCCGGCAACACCGGCTCCCTTCTGCATCGGAAACAGGGCGACTACCTCGTGCAGCGCGGCTCCCATGACCGCCATTCCATCGTGTATCCACGCTTCAAGATGGTGGAGTTCAAGGACTCGATGGCCCTCCATCCACCGAAGCACAATCACTTCCAGAGCTTCATCCAGGCCTGCATGGGCAATGGCAAAACCGAATCCCCATTCAGCGTCGCTGGCGTGCTCACCCAGGTGCTGAACCTCGGCACCATCGCCGAGTATCTGAACGTCGATCTTCAGTTCGATCCAAAGACCAAGCGCTTCATCAACAACGAAGCCGCCAATGCACGCCTGGCAGGCCCGCCCCCACGCGCCGAGTGGGCCGACTGCTACAAGCTGGCATAAAGGAGTATCACGCCTCTGGACTGCTCCTATGCGGTCCAGAGGACGCCCTCCTCATTTGACCCGATACTTGCTCATCCACCGCTTGGCGCAGTCCGTCTGCTCGCGGGTTTCCAGACAGCACTTCCGGCGGGCACGAATCCACTGCACCGGATCACTGCCTGCGGGGATCAAACCCGCCCTGGCACACCAGGCCACGATAAACTGCCCCGTCCGCCCGCAGCCCGCGACACAGTGCACCACCACGGGCTCGCGGGCCGCATGGTGCGCATCCATCAGCGTGATGAAGCGCTCCATTTGCGCATCCGTTGGCACGCCGTAGTCCGGCACATGGATGTGATGATAGGCAAAGTGAGGCGGCACGTCCTTGCGGTTGTCAAACTCGCAGCAGTTCACCACAGCCCGGATGCCGTGCTCGTCGTAAAGGTCATACACATACGGATCAGGCCACCACGACGCCGCGATCACGCCCTCCACAATCCAGGTGAAGGGCTCGGTGCGTTCAGGCTGACCTCGTTCAGGCCAGTACCAAGGGCGGATCAGTGAGGGCATGGGGTTCGACTTCTTTCATGCACGTTGATTCCTGCAAATTCAAGCTGGCACCGCTCCTTCAGATACTCCACCCCGTGGGTTTTAATCACGCTTCGAAGTATGCATCACCCTATTTTGCCATTTTGCTTTTTCACGATTCGGGTGAGCCCTGAAGCGTTTAAAGCATTCATTCTCAGAAAGAAAGGTGTCATCCCCTTACCCCAGACTCTTGGCGAACACCTTCGGAATCGGAGGTCGGTGCTGGATTTGCGGCAGGAGGATGTAGCGAGACAACTTGACACTCTTCGTGAGGTTTACGAACGATGGGAGCGCGATGAACGACAGCCTGTCGTCTCTAAGTGGCCGGGCATCCTTTCCTTCCTCGGTTACTATCCTTTCGGTCAAGAAACCACTGCCGATCTTGTGATTAAGGCACGGCGGTGCCAAGGTATGGATCAGAAGGAATTGGCCCAATTAGTCGGTGTGATTCATCAACAACTCCGCCGATGGGAACATGGGGACGAAATCCCCATATCCGACAAGTTGGAAGTCCTTCACTTCCTCGCATCCAACTAGATCGTGGTGGGAACACCTACCCCTGATGCCTCATCCGAAACTGCTTCGGCGTCAGGCCGATGCGTTTGCGGAAGTGTTGGGTGAAGGCGCTTTGGTCGCAGAAGGCGTGGGCTTGGGCGATGTCGATGACTTTGTCGGTGGTTTGGATGAGGGCTTCGGCGGCGGACTCGATGCGGATGCGGAGCATGAGTTCATAGGGTGTGACGCCGAGGGCTTGGTGGATCTTGCGATACAGCGTGCGCTCGGATAGGCCGCATTCGCGCGCCAGCTCAGCCGTGCTGAGGATGCGGCCCGTGTTCTTCTGGATGTGGCTGACGATGAGGGTGACTTCGCTGCTGGGCTGATGACCGCTGCGGCCTTCATCGCGGCGGGTGAGGCCCATGAGACCGATGATTTTTCCGTTCTTGCCCCGCAGCGGGACTTTGGTGGTGAGGAACCAAGTCAACGTGCGCTGCTCGTCATACCAGACTTCGAGGCGATTGATCAACGGTTTGCCAGTGCGGAAGACGAGCGCGTCATCGGCACGGTAAGACTTGGCGGCTTGCTCGGGGTAGAAGTCTTCGTCCAGCCGACCAATGACGTCGCCTTCACCTTCGAGGCCCAGGCGGGTCCACATCGGCTCGCTGGCAGCGATGAGGCGGCTCTCGCGGTCCTTCACAAAAAAGAACACGTTGGGCTGCTGATCAAACATGAGCCTGAAGGCCTGCGGATCGGCCATGCTAGCAAAAAAGGCGCTTTGTAGAGACTTGGCGTTCATGGCAGGATCATAACAACTTTTGGCAGATCTAGGCCATATATTCCCGCATGGAAAGGCGTATCACTCGAACAATGAAATCCCGCCGCTTCTTTTCCTCCCTCATTCTTACCCTGCTCGCCTGCACGGCGGCCTCGGCTCATGATGAAACCCTCACCCTGCGCCAGGATGAGGCTGCAAACACGATCTCCGTGTATCGTGAAAATGTCGCGGAGCCGATCCTCACACAGAACGCGCGGCCGGACTTTCGACCTTACATTCATCCGATTGTCGCACCCGATGGCAAAGGCGTGCTGACGGAGTACAGCCCCGGACATCACAAGCACCAGACCGGCCTCTACTGGGGGCTGAAGCAGTTGAATGGCCGCGACTATTTTCACAATCCGGGCGCCGGCTTCTGGCGCAAGGTTTCCAGCGCGGTGCTCGTCGCCAAAGGCGCGTCTGTGAAATGGACCACCGTTTATCAGCTGCTCGATGCCGAGGGCAAGCCGGTGATGAAAGAGACCCAGGTGTGGACCATGCGCGACAATGACGGCCGTTACTTTCTCGATCTCGAATGGCAGGGCGAGGGCCTCGTGGACCTGACCATGGCCAGGCAGGAATACGGTGGCCTCTTCCTCCGTATGCCATGGAAGCCCGGCATGGAAGGCGGCGTGATGAACAGCGTGCGCCAGGCCAATGCGCGCGCCACCGCCCAGCGCTCGATCTGGATGGATGTGGGCCTGCAAGTGGAGGGCCGCAACGATCTCGCGCACATCGCCATCTTTGATCATCCGAAAAACGCAGGCTACCCGCAGCCCTGGCGCGTGGACGGCCAGATGGGCGTGGGCCCCTGCCGTGCGATTGCGGGAGATTGGAAGATTGCGAAGGGAAACACTGAGACGGTGCGGCATGAGTTCCTCGTTTACACGGGCAAGCTCAATGACGTGTCCCTCACCGATTCATGGAAGGCCTACACCGGCCAAGGCTCGGACGCCGTGATGTGGGGCATCGCAAAGGCCGAGGGCAAGCAGGCCGCCTTCCTCACCGGCGAACAAGCCGTGGCAAAGATGACGGTGCCCGCAGGTTTCGAGGCCAAACTCGCCGCCACGGAGCCGATGATCACGCAGCCGATGGCTTTCTGCTGGGATGACCGCGGTCGTCTTTGGGTCGCGGAAAATCGTGACTATGAAACCCGCAGTGCAGGCTTCTCCGCCGATGGCAACAGCCGTATCCTCATCCTCGAAGACACCAATGGCGATGGAAAATTCGACACACGCAAAGTCTTCCTGGAAGGCATCCCCTTTCCTTCCGCCATCGCAGTGGGCTTTGACGGCCTCTGGCTTGGCGCACCGCCCAATCTGCTTTTCGTGCCCGACAAGAACCAGGACGACAAAGCCGATGGCCCCCTCGAAGTGCGCCTCACTGGCTGGGGCATTCAGGATCGCCATGAGGTCTTCAACAGCTTCACCTGGGGCCCGGATGGCTGGCTCTATGGCTGCCAGGGCTACGCCACCCGCTCCACCGTGGGCAAGCCCGCCGATGGCGGCAAGGTCCTGCACAAAGGCGATCCCTTCCCAGTCGAGATGCCGGTGAAGGATGGCCAGTACATCGATGGCGGTGTGTGGCGCTATCATCCCACCAAGGATCGCTTCGAAGTCGTCTCCCACGGTTTCAGCAATCCATGGGGCCTCGACTTCGATGACCACGGCCAGTGCTTCATCACCGCCTGCGTCATTCCGCATCTCTGGCACGTCATCCCCGGCGGCATCTACCACCGTCAGGGCGGCAGCCACATCAATCCTTATGTCTTTGATGACATCAAGACCATCGCCGATCATCGCCACCGCTCCGCGCATGGCGGCGCACGCGTTTATCTGGCGGATGAATTCCCCAAGGAATACCGCGACCGCATCCTCATGGCCAATCTCCATGAGCACGATGTCATCACCGACATCCTCAAACCCAGCGGCTCCGGCTTCATCGGCCACCACGGCAATGAGCCGCTCTTTGCCAATGACAATGCCTGGGTGGGTTTCAGCATGGAGATCGGGCCCGATGGCGCGGCCTACGTGCTCGACTGGCATGACACCGAAATCTGCGGCAATGCCACGCACGACAAAGACACCGGCCGCATCTACCGCCTCGCGCCCAAGGGCCTTCCGGGAAAATCCGGCATCAATCTCGCCGCGCAGTCGGACCTCGAACTCGTCGGCCTGCTGACACATCGCAATGACTGGTACAGCCGCCGCGCCCGCGTGCTGCTGCAGCAGCGCGCCGCCGCTGGCCGCCTCGATGCCGCCGTGCCTGCAAAGCTGTGGGAACTCTTCGCGCAGTCGAAGACCTCCGCGCATCAGCTCCGCGCACTCTGGACTTTGCACATCACGCAAAATCTCCCGGCAGATCGCCTGCTCCCGCTGCTGGATCATGCCGAGCCCTACGTCCGCAGCTGGGCCATTCAGCTGCTTGGCGAAGACCGCGCCTGCAGCGCCGCAGCCTTGGCAAAGTTTGCCACCATGGCGGAGAAGGACAGCTCTCCCATCGTGCGCCTCTACCTGGCCTCGGCGCTTCAGCGCATGCCGCTGGCAGATCGCTGGCCCATCGCGCAGCATCTCGTCAAGCACGCCGAGGATGTGGCGGACCACAACCTGCCAAAGATGATCTGGTTCGGCATCGAGCCGCTGGTGGAAGCCGATGCCACGCGTGCTATGGCGCTCGCATCTCACAGCAAGATGCCTGTGCTCGCACAATACATCGCCCGCCGCGCCATCGCCGCCAAGCAGCTTGAGCCCGTGGCCGCCACGCTGCAGAGCAGCAGCGACACCGCCCTGCGCCTCAGCCTTGTGGAAGGCGTGCGTGATGGCCTCAAGTCGCTGGGCCGCCATGAAGTCACCAAGCCCGCGAACTGGGACGCCGCCATGACCGCGCTCGTTGCCACCAAGGATGCAAAGCTCACCGACTTCACCGCGCAGATCGGCCAGCTCTTTGGCGATGCCAAAGCAGCCGCCGCGCAGCTTGCCGTGCTCAAGGACAAAGCAGCCCCCATCGAGCGCCGCCAGCAAATCCTCACCGCCTTTGCCCGCGATGCCTATGCCGCCGCGCTGCCCGTGGTGCTGTCCCTGCTGGATGAACCCGCGCTGCGCCGAGATGCCATCCGCGCCCTCGCTTCATTCGATGCCACGCAGATCGCGCCGAGATTGATCCAGCGCTACGCCAAGCTCTCCGCAGCAGAGAAAACCGAAGTCGTGCTCACGCTCTCCGCACGCCGCAGCACCGCGCAGGCCCTCGTCGCTGAGTTGAAGAAGAACACCATTCCAAAGACCGATGTCAGCGCCTTTGACGCCCGCCAGCTCTATCGCGTGATCGGCCCCTCGTTCGTGGAGTTCTGGGGCCCCATCACCCAGCTTGCCAGTGATAAGCAGGCGGAGATGGCCAAGTACAAAGCCATGCTCACCGATGCCGTGCTTGCCAAAGCCAGCGTGGGCCGTGGCCGCGCCGTCTTTGAGCGCACCTGCACCGCCTGCCACATGCTCTACGGCGCTGGTGGCAATGTCGGCCCCGATCTCACCGGCTCCAATCGCGCCAATCTCGACTACATCCTCGCCCAGATCCTCAATCCCAGCGAAGTCATGCAGGAGAGCTATCAGCTTGTCATCGTCACCACTCGCGATGGCCGCACTCTCGCCGGCATGGTCGCTGCAGAAGACAACCAGCAGCTCACCCTCCGCCTCGTCGGTCAGGACAGCATCGTCACCAAATCCGAGATCCTCTCCCGCGAAAAATCGCCCGTCTCCATGATGCCCGAAGGCCTCCTCAAAACCCTCAAAGACGACGAAGTCCGCGACCTCATCGCCTACCTGCGCACCACCGCACAGGTGCCGCTGCCCAAGCAGTGAGATCGCACGCGATGAAACACTCAATCCGCCTCTTCCGTGATCGCCGATTTTAGCATGAACCAACGAACTCAAATGCCATTCCTCCTCTGCCTGCTGACTGCACTCGTCGTTCTCAGCAATCTTGTCCACGCAGACGAACCACCGCTACGTGTGGCGATCACGCCGGATTCGCTGCGCTTTGCGTGGCCGCCCAGCGCGGGAAAGACGGAGATTCGCGAGTTGCCGCTGCATACCTCGGCGGCGGGAGAAGGCCAGGTTTTGTGGAGTGGTGACGGCCGGGGTGCGACGGTGCCTCGCTTCGATGGCAAACGCGACCGGCTGTTCGCGAAGTTTGAACGTCGCTCGGGTGGGAAGGTGCTTGGTCCGCCGCAGCATGTCACGGATTTCTCCGCGCTCCCGCAGCGGAAGAACTCCCTCGGCTCGCTCGCGAACAAGAAAGGGATAGCCTGCCTGCTCGACGTGGAAGATGGCAAGGCGCTCGGCTTCGGGCAGTCGAACCAGAACATCGACATCGGCCGACTGATCGATTGGCAGAGCGTGGAACCCAAGCTCAGCTTCGAGTTTGAGGGGAGAAAGATCGGGCTTCGTCCGGCTGCGGTCGCGGCGCTTGATCGCGAACTGCAGGCGCTCCACGCGGCGAAGATGCGGGTGACAGGCATTCTCGGGAACTACGTTCAGAAGACCATGTCGCGGACATCGCCGCTCGTGCATCCCCTCACTGATCCGGCGACGGTTCCAGAGGGCCCGGCGGCGTTCAATACGGCGACGGAGGAAGGTATCTTCTTCTACCGTGCAATCCTCCACTGGCTGGTGGATCGCTACACGCGCGAGGACGCGAAGTTTGGCCAGATCGCCGGGCTGGTGATCGGTAACGAAGTGCAGAACCACTGGGGCTGGTATCACCTCGGCGCGGTCGAGCCGGAGGTGTTGTTGCGCGAATACAGCGTCGCGCTCCGCATTGCCGATCTGGCCACGCGCAGCGTGCATGCGGACTTCCCGATCTTTATCTCGCTCGACCATCATTGGACGCTTACCGCGACGACGGATCGGACGCACGACTTCACCGGCGTGGAGGTTCTGGAAGGAGTCAACGAGCGTGCAAGACGGGAAGGCGATTTCCCATGGAACCTCGCGCATCATCCGTATCCAGAGAACCTCAGGAAGCCAAGCTTTTGGAATGATCGCTCCGCGCCCTTGCGGTTCGATGCGCCGCGGATCACGTTTCACAATCTCGAGGTGCTGCCCGCCTTCCTGCGCCAGCCGCGCTTCCTCTTCGAAGGCCAGCCCCGCCGGATCGTGCTGACCGAACAGGGCTTTGACTGCCCGCACGGTCCCGACGGTGAACTTGTCCAAGCCGCCGCCTTTGCGCTCGCGTGGAAGAAGGTGCAGGCGCTGCCGGGCATCGAGTCCTTCCTGTATCATCGCCATGTCGATCATCCGCACGAGAATCGTCTGCTCTTCGGCATCCGCGAGCACGATGGCAGTGCGAACGTCAACGGCGTTGGCCGCGCTCGGAAGCTATGGGACGTCGTGCAAAAGGCCGGCACGCCGGAGGAAGAGGCCGCGTTTGCCTTTGCGCTGCCCATCGTCGGGCGCAAGGACTGGAGTGATGTAGTGGCGACCAAATTCGACTCGCCGCGTGCGGTGAAGCGCGAGACGGGGCACGTGGTCTTCGACTTCGTCGCACAGCGAACGAAAGCGCAGCAGGAGAATGTGCAGTCAGTCGAGCTGCGGCGAATCGGCCCGCCGGACGAAGTGCCGGAGGATGCGCTGCAGCAGCATCCGAAGCCGAAAGGCCGCGCCCTGCTGACCTACCGCGTCGCGATTCCCGCTGAGGATGCTAAGCGCTGCCTGCTTACCTTTAACGCGCTGCTGAACAACGCGAAGAGCAACGGTGCCGCCTTCGCCATCGAGATTGATGGACGCGAAGTCTTCGCGCGCCAGCTCAAGGGCGCGGAGCGCGTGCCGGCAGAGATCGATCTCGCCGGCTTCCGTGGTCGCGAAGTGAGCATCGCCTTCATCGTCGATCCCCTCACCGATCCCGCAGGCGACTGGGCGACGTGGGTCGCCCCGCGCGTCGTGCTGCGCTGAGATCGACGCCGCGCGTTCAGCCCCGTTCCATTTGATTCAACCATGAAATCCTCCTTTCGACACCTCTTCGCCCTGCTGCTTTCGACGCTCGTCGTTCAGACATCATCACTCGCTGCGGAGCCACGTCCCAACGTCATCCTCATCGTCGTTGACGACCTCGGTTACGGCGAACTCGGTTGCTATGGCGGGAAAGACATACCGACACCGCAGATCGATGCACTCGCGGCGAGTGGGGCGCGATTCACGAGCGGGTATGTCACCGCGCCGTTTTGCGCGGCCTCGCGTGCGGCGCTGATGACCGGTCGCTACCAGACTCGCTTCGGTTTTGAGTTTAATCCCATCGGCGCGAAGAACGCTGCGCCGGGCATTGGCTTGCCCGTCGCGGAGAAGACCGTGGCGGATCGTCTGCGTGATTCGGGCTATGCGACGGGATTGGTGGGCAAGTGGCACCTCGGAGGCACGGCGGAGTTTCATCCGCAGCGGCGTGGCTTTGATGAGTTCTTCGGCTTTTTGCACGAGGGGCATTTTTATGTGCCGCAACCGTGGCAGGGAGTGACGACTTGGCTGCGCCGCAGGACCCTACCCGATGGCGGTCAGGGCCGGTGGACCTCACCCGATGGCCGCATCGTATGGAGCACGCATCTCGGCTCGAACGAACCCGAATACGACACCGACAACCCGCTGTTGCGCAGCAGTCAAGCCGTGGACGAACAGGCGAACCTCACCGATGCCTTCACGCGTGAAGCCTGCGACTTTATCGGGAGGCATCGTGCCCAGCCGTTCTTCCTTTATCTCGCCTACAACACCGTCCACAGCCCCATGCAAGCCACGGACGATTACATGAAGAAGTTCGCGCACATCGAAGACATCCAGCGCCGTATCTTCGCCGCTATGCTTGCGCATCTCGATGACAGCGTGGGCAAAGTGCTCGCTCAACTCCGAGACAGCGGTATCGAAGAGAACACGCTTGTCGTTTTCCTGAGCGACAACGGCGGCCCCACCAAAGAACTCACCTCCAGCAATGCTCCGTTGCGCGGTGGCAAAGGCGAACTCTGGGATGGTGGCATTCGCGTGCCCTTCATTGCGTCGTGGAAGAATCACATCAACGCCGGTCAGGTGGTGGATGCACCAGTGGCGTCCATCGACGCCACCGCGACAGCGCTGAAAGTGGCTGGTGCTTTACTTCCAGAGCATTCGACCAAAGCCGAAGCGACGTTGGACGGCATCAACCTCATGCCTTTGCTCACCGGCAAGACCACGCAACTGCCCGAACGTCCCTTGTTCTGGCGCGTTGGCAAAAAGAACGCCCTGCGTCTCGGCGACTGGAAACTCATTCGCGATGGCAAGGAGTGGCAACTCTACGATCTCACTCACGACATCAGCGAGACCCGAAATCTCGCCACCCAAGAACCCGCCCGCGTGCAGCAAATGTCAGCGCTATGGGACAAGTGGAACGCTGAACAAATCGAACCGCTGTGGAGATAAAGAACCCAACTTTATGAATCCCACACTCAAACTCCTCACCACCTTACTGCTCGTAATAGGCGCTGCCATTCTCGCGACTGATACTCCACAAGCCGCAACGAATCGCCACCCTCGTCGGCGTCATTCACTGGGATTTTTAGTAGAACGGCATCATGAGTATTCGACCCCCATGATGCGCCCCCTCACATTTTTCACCGCCCTGCACACCTTACTTCTTGGCAAATTGCCACAGTTGAGCTGAGCGCATCATTAATTGCAAATCCCTGGAGTTGAACGCCCTACGTCTCACCCGAAGAATGTATCACCCTATTTTGCCATTTTGCTTTTTCACGATTCGGGTGAGTCCGGAAGCATTTAAAACGTTCATTTTCAAAAAAAAAGGGTTTCCCGCGCCACAGACTCTTGGTGAGCACCTTCGGAATCGAAGGCTGGCGATGGGTATGCGTCAGGAGGATGTAGCGAGGCAACTTGGCACTCTACGGGAGGTTTACGAACGCTGGGAGCGGGACGAGCGACAGCCTGTCATCTCTGAGTGGCCGGGCATCCTTTCGTTCCTCGGTTACTACCCTTTCGGCCAAGAAACCACTGCCGATCTTGTGATGAAGGCACGGCGGTGCCAAGGTATGGATCAGAAGGAATTGGCCCAAGTAGTCGGCGTGATTCATCAACAACTCCGCCGATGGGAACATGGGGACGGAATCCCCATATCCGACAAGTTGGAAGTTCTTCACTCACTCGCATCCTACTAAATCGTGGCGGGAAGGATCGCGGAATCTGCCAGCATTGAGGCTGAAATGACCATTTTGCTTCGCCGGATCGCCGCTGGTGCTTTTTTCAATGGGTCTGCGCGGAAGCCTGATGTCTCGCGATGAGCAGTGGCTCGATTTTGTGCAGATGGCTTAGAATCATGAGATGATCACCGCCTCGGATGAGGTGGTTTATCTTTTGTCGTGAGGCCGGGAAGAGAGGATCTTGATCGCCGTGGATTTGAATGATGTCAGGATGGCTGAAAGGGCACTTCCAAGTGGGGGCCTGGAGACAGGCCCAGCGGATGAATCTGGCATCTGCTCGGCGAAACATCTCTAGCGCACGGTGCCGCGAGGGATTCAGTAAAAAGGAAGGAAAGGGCAGTATTTGAATGATGCGCCAGGGGATGACATGGGCGAGATGCCGGAGAGGACGAATGGCGGGCAGCAGATGATCCGAATCCGTGCAGGAGGAGACCAGCGTTAGCTTGGAGACAGGGATCAGCCGTGCGATCTCGCACGAGAGCATACCGCCGAGGGACACCCCGATAAGGGAATCTCCCGACTGAATGCCGTTTTCGGTGATCAGTTGAGCGGCATAGTCCGAAGCACTCATGCCGGGCACCTGCGGCGCTTGATAGTCCACCGCACGGGTGGTGAATGGAAACGCGTAGTCAGCGTAGAGCTCAGAAGTGGCCCCGAGGCCAGGGAGAAGGAAGACGGTCACGTGGTGAGATACGCCTGATTCAGTTTTCCGATTGATGAATTGTTTAGTCTAAGAAGCTTCGAAACGCCGGAAAGCGTGACCACCTAGCCTGTGACATTTCGCCTTCCTCACTTTCCTGATCTCCCGCTCCAGCATCTCCTGCGTCACCATCCACTTCGCCGAATCCGAATCCGCGCTCCCCGCGTGAATAGCGTTCAAGCAGATGTTTAAGATGTCCTCGCCACTGAGACCGCGTGAAAGCCCTGCGAGAACCGCAAAAGCCGCGTCAATCCGCGAGTGATTGGGAAGGTGAATGGACTTCTGCGCACCGCGCCCGTCTTGGACGCGCAGCGGAGCCGTTTAAAAGCAAAAGCTCATCCCGAATTGGACAGGATTAGCTTTACTCTATTGGCAGTGTTTATCTCAAATCATTTCGCCAGATCGAAGCGATCTAGGTTCATGACCTTGGTCCAAGCGGCAACGAAGTCGGTGATGAACTTCTCTTTGGCATCAGCGCTGGCATAGACTTCGGCGGTGGCGCGGAGTTGGGAGTTGGAGCCGAAGACGAGATCGACGGAGGTGGCCATCCACTTCGCTGCGCCTGTTTCGCGATCGGTGCCTTCGTAGAAGTGCTCGCAGCGGGGCGAGACCTTCCATTCGTTTTCGATGCTGAGCAGGTTCACGAAGAAGTCGTTGGTGAGGGCACCGCGATTCTTGGTGAGCACGCCGAGGTCGGGATGACCGACGTTGGTGCCGAGCGCTCTCATGCCACCGATGAGCACGGTCATCTCAGGGACGGAGAGCGTGAGCAACTGAGCGCGATCCACGAGGTTCTCGGGCGCTGGGCGGTCGAGTTCGTGGCCGAGGTAGTTGCGGAAGCCGTCGTTCTTGGGTTCGAGCACGGCGAAGGATTCGACATCGGTCTGATCCTGCGTGGCGTCCACGCGGCCAGGAGCGAAGGCTACCTTCACATCGAGACCGGCCTTCTTCGCGGCGGCCTCAACAGCAGCGCTGCCACCGAGCACGATCAGATCCGCGAGCGAGACCTTTTTCTTGCCGGTGTTGAAGTCTGCTTGGATTTTTTCCAGCGCTGCCAGCACCTTGGCGAGTTGCGTCGGGTTATTCACTTCCCAGTCCTTCTGCGGAGCGAGACGGATGCGGGCACCATTGGCACCGCCGCGCTTGTCGCTGCCACGGAAGGTGGAAGCGGAAGCCCAGGCGGTGGAGACGAGTTCGGAGGTGGTGAGGCCGGAGTCGAGAATCTTGGCTTTGAGCTGGGCGATGTCCTGCGCGTTAACCAATTCATAGTCCACAGCAGGAAGCGGGTCCTGCCAGATCAGCGCTTCCTTTGGCACTTCAGCGCCGAGGTAGCGAGCGAGGGGGCCCATGTCGCGGTGGGTGAGCTTGAACCAAGCTTTGGCGAAGGCGACCTCGAACTCCTTCGGGTTCTCAAGGAAACGCTTGGTGACCTTGCCGTAAGCGGGGTCCATTTTCAAAGCGATGTCGGTCGTGAACATGATCGGCGCATGACTCTTGCCTTTGACATGTGCGTCAGGCACGGTGCCATTGCCTGCTCCGTCTTTGGGAATCCATTGCTGAGCGCCTGCGGGGCTCTTCGTCAGCTCCCAATCATAGGCGTAGAGGTTCGAGAGATACATGTGCGACCAGCGGGCAGGAGCACTAGTCCAGGCACCTTCGAGGCCGCTGGTGATGGTGTCCTCGGCGTTGCCTTTGCCAAACTTGTTCTTCCAACCAAAGCCCATTTCTTGCAATGGCGCAGCTTCTGGCTCGGGGCCGACGTTCTTCGGATCTCCTGCACCGTGTGCTTTACCAAAGGTGTGACCACCGGCGATGAGGGCGACGGTTTCCTCGTCATTCATGGCCATGCGGCCAAAGGTTTCGCGGATGTCCTTGGCAGCGGCCAGCGGATCAGCTTTGCCATTGGGGCCTTCTGGGTTGACGTAGATCAAGCCCATCTGCACAGCGGCGAGCGGCTTTTCCAGCTGACGTTCATCCTTGTAGCGCTTGTCGCCCAGCCATGTGGTTTCAGGTCCCCAGAAGATGTCTTCCTGCGGCTCCCACACATCGGAACGACCACCGGCGAAGCCGAAGGTTTTGAAGCCCATGGACTCGAGAGCGACATTACCCGTGAGGATCATCAGATCGGCCCACGAGATTTTGTTGCCGTATTTTTGTTTGATGGGCCAGAGCAGGCGACGCGCCTTATCCAGGTTCCCATTGTCAGGCCAACTATTCAGCGGAGCGAAGCGCTGCGTGCCGTATCCGGCACCGCCACGACCATCGCTAGTGCGGTAAGTGCCCGCACTGTGCCAGGCCATGCGGATCATGAAGGGGCCGTAGTTGCCGTAGTCGGCTGGCCACCACTTCTGGGGCTTAGTCAGAAGTTCGGTGAGATCCTTCTTCAAAGCAGCGAGATCAAGCTTCTTGAACTCCTCGGCGTAGTTGAAGTCCTCGCCCATCGGGTTTCCTTTCGGTGAGTTTTGGTGAAGGATTTTGAGGTTGAGCTGGTTGGGCCACCAATCGCTATTGGTCATGACTCCGGCGGCGGTGTGACGGGCCGGGCTGGCCGCTGCGCCCATCACGGGGCATTTGCTGATGTCTTCCCTAGGTTTGTCTGATTTGGCTTTGGCTGAGTCGCCCTGGGCTAAAGCCAACGCGACCGGAGTCAGCGTCAGAGTGGTTAACAGAATCCTGAGCTTCGATGTTTTCATAGCATGTGAGGGTTGGGTCTCGTGTATCAAGCTGCGGAAGTGGGTTGTGCAGCAGACGAACGTTATTTCGGCCAATACGACAATGCATCCAATGCATTGTCTGAATGCTTGCGATGCGCTCATCGCATCGCTAAATTGCCGGAATGAAGAGCGAACTCAATCTCCACCTGCTCGAACAATTCGTGGCCTTAGCGCGGACGAAGAACTTCACCCGAGCCGCCGAGGAACTGCATCTTTCCCAGTCCGCACTGAGCCGCGCCATCCAAAAACTCGAAGAGCAACTCGGCCAGCCGCTCTTTGAGCGCAAACCACGCGAGGCCGTGCTGACGGATCACGGAGAGCTCCTGCTCGAACGTGCCCAGCAGATCCTCAAACTCATGGAAGACATTTTCTCCGAGCTTTCAGAAGCCGGACGTCGCGGGCGCATCCGGCTCGGTGCCATTCCGACCATCGCGCCCTATTTGTTGCCCAGCCTGCTGAGCAGTTTCGCCAAAGCGCACCCGGACATCTCAGTCATCGTGCAGGAAGACACGACTGAGAATCTCATCAAACGCTGCAGCCACGGCGAGATCGACCTCGCCATCCTCGCCCTGCCGATCATCGCCAAGTATCTCGAAGTCGAGCCGCTCTTTGACGAAGAACTGCTGCTAGTGATGCCTGTCGGCCATCCGCTAGCCGCCGCGAAAACTGTCGCCATCGATGCCGTGGAAAGTTACCCCTTGGTCATGCTCAGTGAAGCGCACTGCCTGTCGGACAACATCGCTACCTTCTGCCGTCGGAAATCCGTGCAGCCTGTCACCGTCGAGCGCACCAGCCAGCTCACCACCGTGCAGGAACTCGTGACGCTGAACCACGGCGTCTCCATCGTTCCCGAAATGGCGCGGAAAACCGACACCAGCGACCGGCGGCTCTACCGCTCCTTCAGCGGTGAAAAACCCATGCGCACTGTGGCGATGATGTGGAACTCATATCGCTTTCAAAGCAAAGCGGTCAAGACGATGATGGAACATGTGCGCCTGTTATCCATGAAGACATCATCAACCATTAAACAGCACAAAGCTTAGTCCAAGGCACTTTACGCACCCATTCGTCAGGGCAGAACCCAGCGCTGCTGATTCCCTCGCGAGCCGTTCCTGGACAAATCCGCTGGCGTGGCCGCCAGTGCACCTTCCCCGCACTCTGGTGTGCCGAAGAAGTTCGGAATGAGTTCATTATGCCATCCATTATTGTGCTATTTTTTTAGAAAAATGTATCCTCATGCGCATACGGCGGCGCACAGCAGCAGAGGAAGCGCAGAGTCTGGGTGGCGGTGATCTGATGCCAGGCGCCAGGTGGAATCAGAATGGCATCGCCGGGTCCGACATTGCGGGTTTCGCCGTCGATCTCCATGGTCCCCTGCCCTTCGAGGATGAAGTAGAATTCTTCGCTGAGCTTGTGGTAGTGGCGGTCGGTTGGCTGGCCCACCGGAACGGTGGCTTCGGCAAGGCTTTGATTCTGCACCGGCGCGTTGGTGCGGTCCAGGATGCTGCGGATGGTGCTGCCGTCCTTGGTGGTGAAGGACGGCTGATGGGAAAGCTGGTTGAGGGTCATGCGGCGCACTCTTAGCCTCAATAGCGAGGCTGGAAAACACAGATTTACATGACGTCAGATTTGATGACCACAGAGAATATCAGATGAGAAAAACCACGGAATACACTGAATACACGGAAGAAGAACCAGACTCTGGTTTCCGTGTATTCTGTGTCTTCCGTGGTCAATCTTCAGACTCTCTACTTCCAAACTCAGGCCACCAGTCCGAGCTCCGAACAAGAATGGGATGAGCGATCGGACGCAAGCAGGTCGCCGATGGCGGTGAGGATTTCGTTGGCAGAGTAGGGCTTGTTCAAGAACGTGTTGATCTGGAGGGAGGCCAGCGCGGCGGCCTTGTCCTGCCGGCCTTTGGCGCTGCCCATGCCGCTGGTGGCGATGATCTGGATGGTGGGGTCCATCTTTTTCAAAGTGCGCGACAGGGTGACGCCATCCATGAAAGGCATCATGATGTCCGTGAGCACCGCTTTGACCTCTCCCCGATTCTGGGAAAACTGGGCGATGGCTTCCGTGCCGTCTCCTGCGGTGATGACACGGTAGCCGTGCGCGCAGAGAGTCTTCTGCACGACTTCGCGGATGACCTCTTCATCGTCCACGACGAGGATCAGCTCTCCCTGACCGCGTGGGGCCTGCATGGCAGGTGCGGCGCTGCTGGCCGCCACCGCATCCGGGGCGGCAGGCAGGTAGATCTCAAACACGCTGCCCATCGCGACACGGCTGCGCAGACTGACAAAGCCTTGGTGGCTTTTGACGATGCCCATCACCGTGGAAAGTCCCAGCCCGGTGCCTTTGCCGGTTTCTTTGGTGGTGAAGAAGGGATCAAAGATCTTGTCGATGACATCGGCCGGGATGCCGTCTCCGGTGTCGGAAACGCGGATCACCACATAGGGGCCGGGCATGGCGTCCACGTTCATTGCGGCGAAGTTTTCATCCAGACGGGTGTTTTCCGTGGTGAGTGACAGGACACCGCCTGCGGGCATGGCATCACGCGCGTTGACGCACAGATTGAGCAGCACTTGGTGGAGCTGGGTGGGATCCCCAATGACAGGCCAGACGTCTTCGGGCGTGGTGGCCGAAAGGGTGATGTTCTTGGGAAAGGTGCCTGACATGATTTTCATCATGTCCGAGGCAAGCTGGCTGGTCTCCACGACGTGGCGCTGACCGCTCATGTCACAGTTCACCGTGAGCAGCTGCTTGATGAGATCCGCGCCGCGCTGGGCGTTGGTCTCGATGTTGCCGAGCATTTTTTCAAAGTCATCCGGCGGCAGCTTGCGGCGCAGCATGAAGGAGGAGATGAAGATCGGCGTCAGGATGTTGTTCATGTCATGGGCGATGCCGCTGGACAGCCGCCCCACACTTTCCATGCGCTGAGAGCGCAGAAACTGAGCCTCCATGTTCTTCTTCTCCGTGATGTCCTCCACCACGGCGACGAAGGATCTCACGCCGTCCATTTCCAGCACGCTGATGCGCGAGCGGGTGATGAATGGGGTGCCGTCTTTTTTCCGCGAGTTCATTTCACCCATCCAGGCCCCCTTCTCGCGTAAAACGCCGAAGAGTTCGTCCATCGCACGCCGGCCTTCATCCTGGGGCAGGCTTCTGATCACTGAGTAGTGCTGACCGATGAGCTCTCCGCTCTTATAGCCAAACATGGTGTTGCAGGAGTCATTGCTGAAGAGAATGAGGCCGTCTTCATTGCACACGGTCACACCTTCGGCCATACTTTCCAGCACCCGCCCTTGCATCTTCAGGGCTTCATCAGTCTTTTTGCGTCCGGTGATGTCGGTGTTGATGGCCAGCACTGATTTGGGCTGACCTGCTGCATCGCGCACGAGCGTCCAGTGACCGACGATCACCAGACCGCGGCCGTCTTTGCCGATCTGGTGCAGCTCCCCGACCCATTCGCCGGTCTGAATGACCTGCTCGCTGGCCCTTTGAAACGCCTCCGGATCTTTGTAGAGCAGCTGTGCCACCGAACGTCCTGCCACCTCCTGCGCGCTCCAGCCATACAAGCGCTCGGCACCCTTGTTCCAGTAGGTGATGCGCTGCTCCAAATCATGTGCAAGGATGGCATCCTGCGCTTTGTCGAGGAGGGAGGCCTGCTCGCGGAATTTTTCCTCAAGCATGCGCCGCTCAGACATCTCGCGTTTCAGTTCATCGTAAGCCTGTTCCGCTTTCTCACGATGACGCACCGCGTCCGCCATCATGCTGACGGCCGCAGCCTGGGACTCCTCCAGCTCCCGGGTGCGCTCACTCACCATGTCATGAAGGTCACCAAACTCGACCTTCGATTCCTGCAGCCGCAGCCACTTCTGCGTCAGTGCGTTGGCCATCTGCAGGATTTCGATGGTATCAAAGGGCTTCTTCAGCACCAGCAGCCGGTCCTGGGGATTGATCTGGTCCTGCATTTCATTCCATGAGCAGTCTGAAAACGCCGTGCAGATGACCACCTGCAGATCCGGGCAGACCTGCCAGATCCGTTGCGTCGTTTCGATGCCGTCCCAGCCGGGAGGCATGCGGACATCGACAAAAGCCATGGCATAGGGGCGGCCTTCAGCCAGCGCCTTCTCCACCATTTTCAGGCCCTCTTCGCCCTGGGAAGCGGTGTCGATTTCGAAGAGCATGGCCGCAGGAGCGCCGAAAATCCGGGACTCAGCCGCCTGCAGTGAGGCGTCTTCAGAATCAGACTCGCCAAGGATCTTCCGAAAATCGTCATGGATGGCCTGGTTGTCATCGATGACAAGAATGCGGCGGTTGAGATTATCGGTCGTTTTGTTCATCATGTGGTTTAGTTAAGTTCGACAAGGGGAGTTCCAGGGTGAAGACAGCGCCGCAGCCGACGCCGTCGCTCTCGGCCATGAGCTTTCCGCCCATTTCACGGGCCGCCAGCGCGCCGCTGTGCAGGCCGAAGCCGTGGCCGTCCTTCTTGGTGGTGAAGCCGTGTTGAAAAATCCGCGTCAAGTTTTCCGGCGCAATGCCGCCTCCATTGTCGATGACCTTGATCTGAACGGCGTCTGCGCCATGCAGCGCGACCCGCACCTTCATCTGTTTGTCTTTTGCCTGCTGCGCGAGCGCCTGCGTGGCATTGCTCAAAAGATTTACCAAAATTGGCATCACTTTGTGCCGGTCCAGCACGACGGGCGGCACCGCCTCAAACTCCCGCATCAGAGTCACTCCATGACGCGACAGACTGGTGCTGCTCATATTGATGGCGTCTTCGATGATTTCCACCACGTCCAGTGTTTCAAGGACACCCGCCACGCGTGCGTGGTTTTGCTGCATGGAGACGATCTGCTTGATGTGCTCGATGTTGTTTTGCAGATGCTTCACCTCGTCCAGGATCGCTTTCTGTGGTTCAGCAAGGTTGTCAGCCAGCTGCACGAGATAGCCGGGCAGCTCTCTGCCACGCGAGTCCTGCGTGAGGAAATCCGGGAGGTGGTGCTCATGCTCCCGCAGCAGCTGGGCCACATTCTTCAAACTGGAGATCCGGAAGTGCCGGACTTTTCCAGCCACGGTTTCCGCAGACACATTCACGCTGTTGAGCACATTGCCCACATTGTGGAGGACATTGGTGGCCACCTCGGCCATGCCTGCCTGACGCGATGTCTTGACCAGCTGCTTGTGCGCCTCGGTCAGTTCCGCCGTGCGTTCGATCACCTGGTTTTCGATCTGCGCATTGATGCTTTCCAGCCTGCTGCGGCGTTTGGCCACTTCCAGAGTCTCGGTCAGGTTTTGCTGAATCGAGATCATCAGGAAGACGTCTTCAATCATCACCCACCCGACGTACTCCAGCCACCGCCACTGACCGGCGTCCACCACGCCAAAGATGGACTGCGGCCACAGCATGCCGCGCACCAGATGATCCGCCACCACCACGAGGGTGGCCGTGACGAGCACGCGCCAGTCGCGATAAAACGCCAGAAAAGTGAGTGAGCCAAAGATGTGGAAGTGAGTCTCAAAGCGACCGCCGGTGAGATGGATCAGGAGCGCCGAGGTGAGAATCTGCGCCACTGCGATGACATGGCGGGTGACAACCCTCCCCGGCTGCCGCCAGGCGAGCAGCACCGGGGCGGCGCTGATCGCGCCGCCGAGACAAATGGCCGCCCAGACATGCCACAGGGGCTGGATGGAGGAACCATTCCAGGCCATGGGGGAAATCCACATGGCGATCACGATCCCGCCCAGCCACTGCATGACCATCAACTTGGCAAAGAGGCGGTCTGTGAGGATGTGATTGCGGCGTTGGGAAATGCGGTAAAGTCGCGCGGTGCGCTCCTCCTCGATTGCTGCCAGCTCGGCATTATTGCGGCCGACTATCGAGTACATGAGGCTCCTCCCTGCGTGTTTTGCTTCGGAAGACTCCTCTTATATGCGCGATGAACCGTGACTTTTGTCATGTTTTATGTGTAAAATTAGCATTACTTATAATTTCTGTAAATTAATATAAGCATTGCTTTGGCCAATTTTTAACCATGCTTCAGGTGCTAAATCTCCATTTAGCGATTGGGTTGGTTCTGCCTTAAGCGCGTCTCGGCGGCGTTTGGAAAATGACGGCAGCGCGGGGCATGGAGAGGAATGCGAGTTGATGGGTGGGTGGCGGCTGGCTATTCCTTGACGTATGCCCACAGGATTCCCTCTCACACAGTGCCGCGCAGTGATCACCGGAGCGTCTTCTGGACTGGGGGCGGAATTTGCGCGGCAGCTGGCTCCGGGGGCGGAGGTGCTGGTGCTGGTGGCGCGGAGGGCGGAGGCGCTGGAAAAGGTGAAAATGGAGCTGTCGGGGACGCGGACAAAAGTGCTGTGCTGTGTGTCGGATTTGGCAACGGAGGCGGGTCGGAGTGATGTGTGCGCGTTTCTGGCGGCGAACGGGGTGAAGCCGAACCTTCTTATCAATAATGCCGGGATGGGTGATTATGGGAGCTTTGCGAGTTCTTCGGCGGAGAAGACGCGGACGCAGATCGAGCTGAACATCACGGCGCTGACGATGCTGACGCATGCGCTGCTGCCGCTGATGGAGACGCCGGGGGGGATCTTGAATGTGAGCTCGCTGGCGAGCACGCTGCCGATGCCGGACCTGGCGGTGTATGCGGCGAGCAAGGCGTATGTGACGAGTTTTTCGGAGGCGCTGGCGATTGAGCTGGCGCCGAAGGGGATCACGGTGAGCTGTTTGTGTCCGGGTCCGACGCCGACGAATTTCAGTCAGACGGCGAAACGGAATGACGGGAGTGACACGAACCGGGATGGGCAGGCTTTGCTGCGGATTCCGCCTGCGCAGGTGGTGCGTGAGGCGCTGGGGGCGCTGCAGGCGGGGCGGGCGGGCGTGTTTCCGGGGGTGGGGGTTGCGATTGCGGGGCGGGTGTTTCGGCTGATGCCGCGGGGGATCATGCGGTGGGTGCTGAGACGGAGGAGTGCGAAGGTGTGAGCTGGTGATGGGATTCGGGGTTTATGCCGTGTGTGTGGAATGAGATTGTTATGCGAGAGTTTGGTCCGGATGGGAGGAGTGACGGATTGGTAGAATGATGGAGGGTCAAATGATTTGGATTGATGACTTCGGGAGACATCCTTTTGGAGAGAGCGGGTTTGTTTCTATGGATCGTGAGGTGAGAAGCTTTTTAATGGTCGTTGCGCGGGGGTGGTGGGGTGATGTACATTTGGGGTGTGCGCTGTCCTGCCTGCCGAACTCTTGCGACTGAAACTGATGCTGCCTGCGGGCAGTGCGGGTTTTCGCTGGAAGCGGCGGACCGGGCGTTTGGGATTGCTCCGTCGTTGCACCGTCCGATTGCGGATATGACGGGGGTGCTGGGGGCGTTTTCGCTGAGGCATGCGGCGCATGTGATCGGGGAGGTGGAGCGGCGGTTTCCGCAACTGAGCATCGCGGCGGTGCTGATGGATGTGCCGGCGCAGGCGCCGCTGCTGCCGTATGCGTTTTGGCTGTTCAACCGTGGGAGTTTATCGAGTGCGGTGGACAAGGGTGGGGCGAATCATCTGGTGATGCTGCTCATTGATACGAGCACGGACCGTGCGATCACGATGGTGGGCTATGGTCTGGAGCCGTTCATGCAGGAGACGCATCTGCAATCGTGCCTGCAGGCGGCGGAGCAGCCGCTGCGGCGGAGGCGGTTTGCGCAGGCGATCGAGTCTTTTGCGCGGGAGCTGGACCGGCAGCTGGTGGAGCTGTGCCGTCTGGTGCCGAAGCAGTTTGGGCTGGTGGATGAGGCGCATTGGCTGAATGCCGGTGCTGCGGGAGAAGATGCTTTGGGGATGGCGGAAAATCTGTATTGATGTGTCATGCTGACACGCCGCCACTTTTTGTCTTTGAGCCTTCTGAGTGGAGGCGCTTCCCTGCTCCGCGCTGCGGAGTTTTTGCCGCAGTCGGTGACTTTCAAAGGGGTGGATAAATTTCGGCAGGTGGTGGGGCAGGCGGTGGCGGGCAACTGGGCGGCGCTGCCGATGGGGGCGCGGGTGGCGCAGTTCGGGCAGGCGCTGCGGGGCATCAAGTATGTGGGCTGGACGCTGGAGATTGATGATCGGATTGAGTCGCCTTCGGCGAATTTCATGGGGCTGGACTGCTGGACGTTTTTTGAGATTTCACTGGGACTGGCGCGGATGATTGGGAGGAGGCAGCGTGCTTACTCGCCGAGCGATCTGCTGCGGGAGATTGAGGTGACGCGGTATCGCGGGGGTGTGTGCCGTGGGAACTACCTGGACCGCATTCATTATCTGGATGAGTGGTACACGGACAATACGTCGCGTGGGAACATCCGCAATGTGACGCGTGAGGTGGGGCCGGTGGTGAGGCTGACGGGACGTGGCAATGATGAGATGTCGCTGAATCCGAAGCTGTATCGTTATCTGCGGGCGAATCCGGCGCTGGTGCCGCAGCTGAGGCAGATGGAGGCGAGGCTGGAGAAGGTGCCGTTTGATTTCATTCCGAAGGACCAGGTGGCGGCGTGTGAGTCGCGGATTCAAAGCGGCGACATCATTGGCATCGTGACGAACCGGGCGCATGTGTACTGCTCGCACGTGGGGCTGGCGCTACGGACGGGTGACGGGGCCTGCCATTTCATGCATGCTTCGGCGACGTATAAGAAGGTCGTGGTGGACAAGACGATTCATGAGTATTTGAACTCGGTGAAGAGTCATGCGGGGATTGTGGTGGGCAGGCCGAGGTGAATGGGAAGAGTTTAAAGTTTGAAGTTTAAGGTTTAAAGTTGGGGATCGTGGTGAGTAGGCCGCGAGAAATCGGAGGAGATTGGCCGCAAAAAAAACACATAACCGATCCAAAAAGACGGAGTCGGATTTTGAACCTCTGACGGGACACTTACTGTCACTGACTTGATTGATGAGTCCTGGAAGGGCTTGTGGTGCTGCGGATGGGAGATTGGCCGCAAAAAAAACGCAAAAACCGATCCAAAAAGACGGAGCCGGATTTTGAACCTCTGACGGGACACTTACTGTCACTGACTTGATGAATCCTGAGAGGGCTTGTGGAGAGGGAATGGAAGGGCGGAAGAGCGGAGTTTTTTAACCGCTGATTAGACGCTCATTCAGAATCAGAATCCGGCTCCTAATAGCGCCTTGGAGAGGTTGCTGCCTGCCACGTCAATGGCATGACTGTCGGTTTGCTTCTTGTGGTCGCTGATGCCGATGAAGGTGATAGCTTCGGTGAGAAAATCATGAGATTATTTTGTCAAGTATTTGCACACTGACCCCATTTTTTTTGGGGGGGCTGCGCGGGGCGCGGTTTGAACAGGAACATGGGGGAGTTTTGTTCAGTTTTTGGAGAGTTGCTCGTTTCCCCTTGGTTGCTCCATGAAGCGGCGTCAGGGCGCAGCGGGCGTTTGGATGGGGGCTGGCGCGTTGTCGAGGGCTGGCAGTTTGAGCTGCAGATTTCTGCCGAAGAAGTCTGGGGTGGCCACTTTGAGGTTCAGGCTGCTGACCTTCCTGCCTATCTGCAGGTCCAGCTTGGTATCGATCCCGTCTCCCTTGTAGCGATTCCGGCGATTGGTGGAAAAGTTGCTCTCCTTTCGCTGCAAGTTCAGGGCGGGCCCTCTCAGGCTCGAATAGCTGGCAACGAAAGTCAAAAGATCGGTGGCATGTTCCACCACATTGATGTCGATGTCCGAGATGCCCGGGGTTGTCGTGGGGGATAATCTCACATCAACGCCGCTGAAAAATCCGGCTTTTTTCAGGCGCTCAGAGTGTTCGTCCACCAGCATGGCATTGAGCAAATCTCCGGGGGCCAGTTCCAACCCGCGAAGGATGACGGCATCCGTCGTGAATGAATTGCCGGACACATTGATCTTGCCCACGCGGCTCTGCATGCCCGCCGTGATTCGAAAAGTGACGAGGACGGAGGAGGGGCTGGTTCCGTTGATGAAGACATCGACGGCGGCATCGGCGTAGCCGCGGGTGCGATAGTAGTCTGCCAGCAGCCTGCGGCTGCCTTCCACCTGGGTGCCGTTGTAGATCTGGCCGGGCTTGATCTGCAGGCAGGTCTGCAAATCCTCGGGTTGGAATAGGCCGCCGCCTTCGATCTTGATGTCTTCGGTGCTGTATTTGCCGCCTTCATCAAGGCTGTAGACCAGGGCGATCTCCTGCTCGGAAAGCCGCTCGGTTCTTACCCTGACCACTTTGGCGTAAATGAAGCCTTCGGCTTGGTATTTCAGCTCAATGAGCTTTACGTTTTCATTGAGGTCTCTGTCTTTATCCAGAAGTGTGTCCATTGGTTTGAGCAGGGACATGAGCGTGCCGGGTGAGAAGTGGTGGGTTCCCTCGAAACGGACCTCCTTGACGAAGTTTCTCTCCCCTTCTTTAAGGGTGTAGAGGATGGTATAAAAACCCGGCTGCGAAGGCACGGTCAAGGCTGAGGCGACCACGGAAATGTCGGTGTAGTAATCGTTCGCGTAAAACCTGACGAGCTTGTGCGCGTCATCCATCACCTGCTGCCCGTCGGTGGGGGCGCCATCCTGCAGGGAGAGCTGCTCTCTGAGCAAGGGGGTTGCAAAGACCGTGTTGCCACGAATTTCCACGGCTGCCACCTGCGCGCTGATGGTGACGATGAAACGCAGGGTTAGTTTTCCGTTTTGCATAACGGGCTGGGCTTCCGCATTTGCCACGCGTCCGGAGAGCAGCAGGGCCTGAAGGTCAGCCTTTACCTGCTCGTCAGAATACAGGGTGGAGGGCCGGGAGTTGACGTGCTTGAGCAGGTCTGCGTCGCTGACGCCAAAGGACAGACCGCGAAACTCGATGAATGTCTCTCCGATCTCGATCTGCTCTTTCCTCTGCTGTTGAGCGCCAACGGGCGGCACAGGCATCGGTATGGGGCCCATTGGGACCGGCGGCAGCAACTGGCCAGGGCCAGGTGGCAAGGCCGGTGGGACAGGAATAGGAGCTACTCGCGGCACGACGGGCGGTGCCTCGGGCACTGGAGCAGGAGGCACTGGCAGGAGGGCGGCGCGTTCCTGGCCCTGGGCGGCAGCAGTCAGCACCAGATGGCAGGCGCAAATGTAGAGGAGTACGTTGGGGTTCATGGCGGGGCGCTGGATGGGTCAAGGAGCGGTGGATTTGGCTTCTGATTCGAAGCAGTCGGCAAGGTAGTCTTCGATGCTCTGCTTGGTGATGCTGCGGAAAATCTGGCGCAGCATGCCCAGCTCGGTGCTGGTGTAGCCTGCGTGCGTTTCATCCTGCAGCGTGCGCAGGTACAGGTCCAGATAGAGGACCTCCGCCACACAGGGATAGGCGGTCTTTGCCACGGGGTCACTGCTGGCGGTGATCACCTCGCGGATCCAGTCTTCCAGCATCGGGCATGCGGGCAGGAAGGTTGTACGCCCGCTCTCCGGGTGGCGCAGGAGCACCTGCGGCTGCTGGTCCTCCGGCAGGTTGGAGAGGGTGGTGATGCGGTTGATGAAGAGCCAGATGCGTTTCTCTTCGGCAGTCTGTATGCTGGTGTCGCGGCGGTCTTTGGCTCGGGTGCGGGCGGCGGCCCGCATGCGTTCGTAAAACTCCCGAGCAGGA
>CALRWM010000050.1:0-44272 GCA_943371875.1 Prosthecobacter debontii
ATAGGCGGCTGGATCAGCCAGCACGCACGCAAAGCGGTGCTCAATCTCTCACTGCCGCGCAAAAAACGCCCCTGGATGGACGCCATCTTCCACAAAATCGACTCCCTCGTCGCTCCTTTGACCTACTCTACTGCATGATCCGGGTTCAATCGGGCGAAATAAGAGGTTTGCTGCGTGAGCAATTTCTCCCAGTAATTGTGCCAGACTTTACGATCTGGCGTGCCATCGAGTTTGTTTACCCATTTGGACAGAGGGCCGTGCAGGGCGCGGATCATTTCTGGTAATGATTCGGCGCTTTGTTCTTCTGGGGGCGTTTTTGCGACGAAGTGGTAGTGGTTTGAGAATACTGCCCATGCTTCGAGTCTCCAGCCGAAGTCGTGAGTGACTTTGAGCAGGCCGCGTTGGAGGACGTCTAGTCGGGAGGGGTCGCGAAAATGGTGCTGCTTGAGATGTGTGGCGGCGGTGATGAAGTAAATGCCGCTGGAGTCCAGAAGGTGTGTGGGAGCGTGGGGCCAGGGTGGGGGTTGGTCTGGGCTCCGGGGCATGAGGGGGCGGGGCTGACTTGCTAGCTAAAGGTTGTGCTCGACGATTCTCATGGATGGTGCGGGAGGCAAGGGTGGCTTGTTTCTTGTGGGTGTGGCGAAAGCGGTGCTGAAGCACCGCACTCCGGGGACGCTGGCGCGTACGCGGATGCTACAGAGCGGCGCGTAAAATATGGACCAGTTCGTCGTGTGTGAGTGAAGCGGGATTTGCTTTCATGCTGCTGGCGGCGGCGGCTTTTTGGGCGATTTCGTTGAGATCGGTGTCGGCGATGCCCCAGTGGCTGAGCTTGGGGATGTGGAGGCGGGTGGTGAGGGCGTGGAGATAGGATATGGCATCTCCGCCTAGCATGGAATCGACTTGAGCGAACTTGGTGCGGTCTTGAACACGTTTGGAGTTGGCCTCCCAGACGGGGGCGAGGAGGGCGGCGCAGACGGCGCCGTGGGGGGCGTGAAACATGCCGCCGATGGGGGCGGCGAAGCCGTGGACGGCGCCGAGGCCGGCGTTCGCGAGGGCGATGCCGCTGTTGAGTGCGCAGATGGCCATGTCTTCACGGGCTTCGAGGTTGTGGCCGTTTTGGAAGGCGCGTTCGAGGGAACGAATGGCGCGCTGGATGCCATCGAGGCAGAGGGCGTCGGTCATGGGCTGAGCGCGGGAGCAGACGAAGGCTTCGAGGCATTGGGTGAGTGCATCCATGCCACTGGCGGCGGTGACGGATGTCGGGACATCGGCGGCGAGTTCGGGATCGATCAAGGCGATGCGCGGCAGCATGGAGATGTGGCGCAGGCTGGCTTTGACGCGGTGCTCGGTGCTGGCGATGACGGCATTGCGCGTGGCTTCGGCTCCGGTTCCGGCCGTGGTGGGGACGGCGATGTAGGGCAGGGGGGCGGCATCCAACGGTTTGCCCTCTCCGATGACTTCGATGTAGCGCAGCAACTCACCGGGCTGCGCGCTCATGGCAGAGATGGCTTTGCCGGCATCGACGACGCTGCCGCCGCCGATGGCGACGATCACATCGGCGTTGAGTTGTTTGGCGAGTGCGACGCCGGTTTGGATGTCTTCAACGGTGGGCTCGCCACTGATGGAGTGGAAGCCGACATGAGGCAGGCGCTCGGTCCATTGCTGTGGACGGCTGCCGGTGATGAGGAGGGTGCGCTGGCCGAAGCTGCGGCAGAGATCGGGGAGCTCGCGGAAGACGCCGCGGCCGAAGATGATGCGCTGGGCGGTGGCGAATTCGAAGCGGTTCATTGGCGCAGCGCGTTTGAGGTCAGGCGGCGGCGGGGAGTTCGGTTTCTTCGGCGGGAACCTCTGCGGCAGGTGAAAGCTGAGCGGCGTATGCCTCGGGATCGCGACTCAGCGTCATGACGCATTCGAGGTGCTTTGTTTGCGGGAAGAGATCGAAGGGCTGTACGGTGCCGAGTTTGAAGCCGGCCTCGGTGAAGAGCACGAGGTCGCGCATCTGGGTGGCGGGATTGCAGGAGATGTAGACGACGCCTTTGGGATTGAAGGCGAAGAGCTGCTGCAAAAACTCGGGGCTGCTGCCGGCGCGTGGGGGATCGATGATCACCACGGTGTCGGCACCGGCATGCGGGACGTCTTTGAAAACGTGCTGGGCATCGGCGGCGATGAAGCGGCAGTTGGCGAGGGAATTGATCTCGGCGTTGTGCGCGGCTTTTTTGACGGCAGTTTCGGAGATCTCGACGCCGATGACGCTCTCGAAGTCGCGTGCGGCGCTGATGGCGAAGAGGCCGCTGCCGCAGTAGGCATCGACAAGATGCCTGGCGCCGGTGGCTTTGGCTTCGTCGATGGCATGGCGGACGAACTTGGGGAGGATGAAGGGATTGTTTTGGAAGAAATCACCGGCTTGAAACTCGAAGCGGACACCGTCCACGGTTTCGACGGCGATTTCATCGGGGCGGGTGAGGACACCGTTATCGGCGGCACGCATGAGCAGGGTGGCGCCGTTTTTGAATTCGGCGGAGTTCGCACGGGCGCGCTCGCGCACATTGGCAAGCTGAGCGTTGAGCTCGGGCATGGCGATGGGGCATTGCTCGACATCGACCATGGCATTGCGGGTGCGGGCGCGGAGGAAACCGATGGCACCGATGCCGCCTTCCTTCGGGCGCTGGAAGTGGGGGGTGATTTTGGAGCGGTAGCCGTACTGAACGGGTGAGGGGATCACCGGACATACGGGGTGCTCGATCCTGGCCATGTGCTTGAGCAGTTCTGCGACCTGGCGCTGCTTGGAGAGCAACTGCTCCTCATAAGAGAGGTGCTGGTACTGGCAGCCGCCGCACTGGCTGAACAAGGGGCACTGCGGTGTGACGCGGTTCGGTGAGGGCTCGATGACTGAGACGAAGTCGGCCTCGCTGTAGTTCTTGTGATTGCGGAAGACGCGGCACTTCACGAGCTCTCCGGCGAGAGTGAAGGGAACGAAGACGACCCAGCCATCGACACGGGCGACTCCCGCTCCTTCGTTGGTGAGGCTTTCGATGCGGACGTCCAGCTCCTGATGATAGGCGAAGGGATGGGGAGTGAATTTGCGCGGCGGTTGCATGCGTCGCGTCAGGGTTTGGCGGGGGTGTTCATCTTCATGTAGGTGCGGCCTTGGATTTTGCCGGTGGCGGGATCCAAAGTTTCGACCCGTAGTTCCTTCAAGGCATTCGTGCCATTCACTTTCTGGATCTTGGTGACTTCGTAGCGTTTGATGATCTTGCTGCTGCGGTCGTAGGCGGCCATTTTTGCGGCGCCACCGCTGGCCTGATGCACCCAGATGTCCACGGCATAGTAGGGGCCTTCTTTGCCGGGATTCATGACACGCACGATCCAGCATTTCTGCGCGCTGACACGACCTTCACCCATGAGCTGCGGGCGCGGCCAGTAGAGAAAGCCGAGGGAGAGGTCTTCATAATTCAACTCCATGCCGCGCACCTTGCTGCCGAGCTGGCTGGCGGGGACCTGCCTCGATGTGCCGTTACGCACCTGATACAGCCTGGCGGGGGAGGTGTTTAGATCGAGACGGATGGTCTCAGCCGGTGGATTGGTGAAGAGGAAATTCATGGCCTGATTTCCCATGGTGAGTTCCAGGGGCTCGGTGCGGCCGGAGTCGCCGTCACGGAGTTCGCCCTGCAGCTTTTGATTCTGCCCGGCGTAGCTCTGGCGCACATCGAGCATGATTTCCTCGGGGGTCTTTGGCTGCGCCTCTGCGGCACGCAGGAATGGCGTGAGCAGCAGTGTGGCGAGGATGATGAACTTCATGGTGGTTCGGGCGCAGGGAGAGATCTGAGTCAGCCTCCCTTTCACAGACGTCGCATTAATTATTCTTCACTGGGTCATCCAGCTTCATGTAGGTGCGGCCGATGACTTCGCCGTTGGCGGGATTCACGGACTCGATGCGCAGTTCCTTGAGCGTCGTGGCGCCTTCCACTTTCTGCACTTTGGTGACCTGGTAGCGTTTCACGATTTTGCTGGTGCGATCAAAGGCCGCCATCTTGGCCGCGCCACCGCTGCCCTGATGCACCCAGAGATCCACGGCGTAATAGGGACCCTGGCTGCTGGGGTTGGTGACACGCACGATCCAGCATTTCTGTCCGCTGACACGGTCTTCGCCCATGAGCTGGGGACGCGGCCAGTAGAGGAAGCCGAGGGAGAGATCTTCGTAATTGAACTCCATGCCGCGCACCTTGTTGCCATGCTGGCTGTCCGGCACCACGGATGATCCGCCGGCGCGCACCTGATAGAGCGTGGCCGGGGAGGTGTTCATATCCAGGTGAACGATTTCGGGCGGCGCGTTTTTGAACAAGAAACGCATGACCTTGTTTTGCATGGTGAGCGTGAGGGGCTCTGAGCGGCCGGAGGTGTCGTCACGAAGTTCGCCGGTCATCTTGTAGTTTTGCAGGGCGTAGCTGTTCTGGACGATGCGAACGATTTGTTCGGCGGTTTTCGGCTGGGCATCCTCGGCACGCAGCACGGAGGCGAGAAGCAGCGGGAGCAGGAAGAGACGTTTCATAAGAGTGGGCGGGAAGGTGACGACACTTTGACTTGTCGGCGGCGATCTCTATTCAATGCGCTCAACCACCATGCAGCGCCAGCGCTTTCTCTTTGCCGCCCTGGGCCTGCTCACGCTCTGGCGCTGGGCGCTGCTGCCGACGCTGGAACTCGCGCCGGAGGAGGCGCTGGCAGTTTTTCGTATCAAGCATGGTGAATGGGGCAGTTTTTTTGAGATCGGACCGCTGGTTGCAAGGCTGGGCATGCTGATCGGAGGAGCGGGTGAATTTGGGGTGAGGTTCTTTGCGCCGTTGCTCGCGCTGGCTGCATCGCTGCTGATTTGGCGGCTGGCGCGTGAGCTGTTTGATGAGCAGATTGCGGGCTGGGCGGTGGTGATCGTGAATGTGCTGCCTGCCTTCAACCTCGCTGCTGTCACGCTGACTCCGGCGACGATTGCCTGCGTGCTGGTGCCAGCAGCAGCGCTGTGCGTGCGCAGTGCCTTGCTCAAGGCGGATGCGGAGAACCGAGCATGGTGGGCTGCCTGGGCGTGTGTGGCGGGTGCGGCGCTGGCGCAGCCGCCTGAGATGGCTGCAATGGCGGCGGTGGTGTGCATTTTTGGTTTGTCCAAGCAGCTGCGGCATCACCTGAATAGTACGGGATTCAGAGGGATCCTGGCTGCATGGTCCGTGGTGGTGCTGGGATGGCTGATCTGGCAGGGCGGGCATGGCTGGCCGGCGTTTGCAGCGGGGCACTGGCTGCCTGAGTGGCGGGTGATTCCGAATTTGCTACGATGGATCGTGCTCGCTTCTCCTTTGCTGCTGGTGCTTTTCGTGCTGGCGGTGCGTGCGGGATTTACGAGCGGCATGCTGCAAACCCACCGCAGCCTGCCCATGGCGGTGCTGCTGCCGCTGGCGGGGATCGATTTTTTCTATGGTCCGCATGAAAGCTGGCCGGACACGGGCGGTGTGGTGTGGATGCTCTTTGCGGCGGTGCTTCTGGCGCATCGCAGCACGGTCGCCCGGACGGGGGTGATCGAGCAAAAGATCAGTCTGCGCACCATCACGATTGTGCTGGCCGCGCTGCAGAGCGCTTTTTTGCTGCAAACGGACCTGCCGCGCACGCTGGGGCTGACGTGGCGATTTTCACCCAATGCCAGCGCCGCGACGGATGCCGCGCATGCATTTACTGCTGATCAGTCCAAGACTATGCGTGGCTGGCGGGAGAGCGCCCGAGTCGTTTCTGCCGTGCTGGAGCAGGCGGGCGGGGCGGGGTCTTGGTTCGTGCTCGCAGGTGACTGGCCGCTTGCGGTTGAGCTGGATCACTACTTTGGGCAGGCCGGGACGGTGCAGTGGCCAGCCAGTGATCTGAGGTCTTTTGCCGGACGAAGTGCGCTCTTTGTCACGGAAGACAGGGACGCGAAAAGCCTGCCCGATTCGCTCAAGAAGAGGTTTCAGCGCACGGAATTGCTCTCCGTGGCACGGGTCATGCATGCGGGGAATGAGGTGCGATGGTTGAAAATCTTTGCTTGCCACGATTATCGAGCGCCCGACTTTTGACGCCCTTTTCGCATCCATGCCCTCCTCACCTGCCATTTCCGTCGTCGTGCCGCTCTATAATGAGGAGGACAATGTCGTGGAGATGCAGCAGCAGATCGACAAGGTCCTGGGAGGGAGCGATTACGAACTGGTGCTCGTCGATGACGGATCGAAGGATCAGACCCTCGCGCGTGTGCAGCGTGGCGAGCGTGTGCGAGTGATCGTCTTTGAAAAGAACAGCGGGCAGAGCGCCGCCATGCACGCCGGCATTTATGCTGCGCTGGGGGATGTGATCGTCACGCTTGATGGTGATCTGCAAAACGACCCGGCCGATATTCCCGCGATGATCGCGAAACTGGATGAAGACGGGGGCTATGATCTGGTGTGCGGTTACCGTGCGAAGCGCAAGGACACGACGTTCAAGCGCCTGCAGAGCCGCATCGCCAATTTTGTGCGCTCACGCTTTGTGGGGGATCACGTGCGCGACACGGGCTGCACGCTCAAGGTCATGCGCCGCGACTGCCGCGAGGCCCTGCTGCTCTTCAACGGCATGCACCGTTTCATTCCCGCCCTGATCCGCAACATGGGCTGGCGCGTGACTGAAATGCCGGTGAACCACCGCGCGCGCATCCATGGCGTGAGCAAATATGGCTTTGGCAACCGGGCGCTGCGCGCGACGATGGACATGTTTGGCGTGCGCTGGTTGAACAGCCGGCGCACCCGCTATGTCATTCGTGAGGAGCGCCGTGGCTGATGCGTTTCTGTTGTTGACGAGACAACTGCTTCGCAGCCATGCTGTGACACAGCACCAAGGATGAACCTACGCGAACAACTGCGACTACTGCTGCCCGAAATCCTGCCGCATGATCCTGCGGATTCGATCAAGGGCACTGAACTCATCCGCCTTGTGCGCTTGCGCCTCGGAGACGGCTACAGCGATGCCACGCTGCGCTACCATTTTTCCATCCTCAGCTACGATCCCACGTCGCCCATCGCGAAGGTGGATCAGGGCCAGGGGTACTACCAGCGGCAGAAGAAAACGCTGGGCGGTAGCAACGGCGTCAGCCGCCAGGGGCTGTTCGACAGCGAGCTGGGCGAGAGCGATCAATGCTGGTCGCGCTATCTGCGGATGGTCGCCATCTATGAGCGGCTCTGCCTGCAGCGTTCGCGCTACCCTTTCCTGCTTAACCGTAACAGCAGCGGCACCCCCAGCATGGAAGGTGAATGGGACATTCCTGATCTCGTGGTGGCTGATTGGGATCTCGACACGGGCAGTGATGACGCGCCACGATTTGATGCGGCGATGCTGGATCTGCGCCGACATCTGGGTGGCCCGGAAGTGGGGCTGGCGGGGGTGCAACTCAAGCTGAGTGTGGCACCGGACACTTTTAGCGCGGACTTTTTTCAGGCGCTGAGCGCCACACGGTGGACGTTGCAGAGCGAGATCGTGATCGCGGAAGGTTTGAATGACGAGGCGCTCGTGGATGCGCTGCGGAGTCTTGGGCATCAGTTTGGCGTGGGCATCAGCAGCCTTGGGATTCCACTGACCGTGCTGGATGATTTGCCCTCGGCGAAGGAACTGCGCGCGATGAGTGCTGCGGAGTTTGAGGCGGTGCACAATCTGCTGCGCATTCAGAAGATCACGCTGCCGACGTCGCGCCCGACGCTTGACTGGTCGGCGCTCAATACGTTGCGGAAGAAGCATGACTCTGTGGCCGATCTGGTGAGGTGGCTGTCTGAGTGTCTGGCGAAGCGGCAGCCGGAGTGGGTGGGCGGGATGGTGAGGTGAGTGATTTATGCTGAAGATGATCCGAGGAAGGTTGGCTATGTATTCTCCCGAAGCATCTTTGAAATTGCGGCGGAGAATAATGAGGGCGTTCCGCTTTGGCTTCGTGTGGTTTGGTATTCTTGGCAGCTTTACCGCGTTTCTTGCTTGGAAGATTGCGAGCGGCGAGGGCAATGGAGGGCATGTTGTAGTTGCTTCGGTGGCGACGGCCGTTTTGTTGTTAAGCCTGTGGGTAGCATATGGGCGCATGCAGGATCTTTTCGTCGTGCCACCGAATCTGCATCCCTATTTCAATGCCCGGCTTCCGGGCTGTAGTTTGACCTCGGGCACCGAATTGCTGAAGGAATCACGCGCGCTCGATTCTCTTGTGGCGGTGGCGGGCCTGAAAAGAATCGGAGAGTTTATTTCAGATGATGATTTTTTCGACGGATCAGGCCCCACGTGGCATCAGGCTGGAGATGGGGTTGCCACTTTCGAGATGTTGCTCAAGCGATTTGATTCTCATCCAAGTGTCAAAGCTGCCGAAAACGATCTGAAGTCCATTCTTGATCGCCTCCTGTTCGCACAAGCCAATGGCATCGGGTTCTGTCTGCTGCTCAGAGATATTCATGTAACGAACCAAATGGAGTGGGAACAGCGCAAGGGCTTTTGCTGACGGATGACTGCCTTCCAAATTTGAATGAGCGAATCGTCATTTCGGCAGGAAGATTGCTGTGCAAGAGGGGGAAATGATTTCAATTTCGCGGACGTTCACTGAAGCCTCATGACCCGCCGTACTTTTCTCACCTCTGCTGCTGCTTTCGCGGCTGGTCTGCCGTTGTCGGGGGCGTTGCGTGGGAAGAAGATGGGGATCGTGATTCATTCGTACTGGAAGCGGTGGCAGGGGAAGTATTCGAATCTGAAGTATCCGCCGTTTGAGCATGCGCTGGATGTGCTGGATCATGTGCGGGATCTTGGGGTGGGTGGGTTGCAGACGCTCGTGGGCGGTTGGACGAGTGAGTTTGCGGGGAAGGTGCGTGCGACCTGTGAATCCTATGGCATGAAACTGGAGGGCAGCATCACCCTGCCGAAGAATGAGAATGATGTGGGGCGCTTTGAGCAGGAGGTACGCATCGCCAAGGAGGCGGGGGCCGTGATTTTTCGTTCTGCGACTGGTGGCCGGCGTTATGAGCTGTTTTCCAGCGTGGAGGATTTCAGGCACTGGAAGGATGGGGCGTTTAAGTCCATGCAGCTTGCGGAGCCGGTGGCGCGGCGGCAGAAGGTGAAGATTGGCATTGAGAATCACAAGGATTTCCATGCGGCGGAGCTTGCGGAGGTGCTGGGGCGACTGAGCAGTCCGCACATCGGTGCGTGTGTCGATACAGGGAACAGCATCGCTTTGCTGGAAGATCCGATGACGGTCGTTGAAACGCTCGCGCCGTATGCGGTGACCACGCACATCAAGGACATGGCGGTGCAGGAGACGGCGACGGGTTTTCTGCTGGCCGAAGTGCCGCTGGGAGAGGGCATCCTGGATCTTCCGAGGATGCTTGCTTTGTTTGAGAAGTACAATCCGCAGATTGATTACCACCTGGAGATGATCACGCGGGATCCGCTGGACATTCCCTGCCTCAAACCGACCTACTGGGCCACCTTTCCGGACAAGCCCGGCACAGAACTCGCGCGGACACTGGCGATGGTGCGTGAGCGAAAGGCGGAGAAGATGCCCAAAATGAGCGGGCTCAACCTGGAGGCGGCGTTGGAGTTTGAGGAGAGCAACATTGTGAAATGCCTGCGTCAGGCGGGGGAGAAGTATGGGTTTACGCCTTCGCTGAAGCCGAAGGCCGCCGGGAAGAAGGATGAGCATTGAGTGGCCGCAAAGAGGTGCAAAAAATGAGCAAAAATTAGAGGGGAGTCTGGATCTTCATTTTTGTTAATTTTTGTGGGTTCTTGCGGCTCATCCTCCCTGCGTGCATGATGAGCAGTCCGTGTCCGATCTTCTTCCAACCGCAGCCTCCACTCCCATTCACGACGCCAAGATGGCGTTGCAGAAGTATTTTGGCTTTCGAGAGTTTCTGGACGGTCAGGAAACGGTGATGGCGAGCATCCTGAGCGGGCGCGACACGATGGTGATCATGCCGACAGGCGGCGGCAAATCCCTGTGCTATCAGCTTCCCGCGATGGTGATGGACGGGGTGACGGTGGTGGTGAGTCCGCTGATTGCCTTGATGAAGGATCAGGTGGATGCGCTGGAGCGGCGCGGCATTCCTGCGACGCTGATCAACAGTTCGATCTCGCTGGGGGAGCAGCAGGAGCGCATCGACGCGTTGCGACGTGGCGACTACAAGCTGGTCTATGTGGCGCCGGAGCGCTTTCGCAGCCGGGCGTTTACGAATGCGCTGCGGCAGGTGCAGATCGCATTGGTGGCGGTGGATGAAGCGCACTGTCTTTCGCAATGGGGGCATGATTTCCGACCGGATTACATGCGGCTCGGGGAGGCGCTGGCGCAGCTGGACCGGCCTCAGGTCGTGGCCCTGACCGCGACGGCTACGCCGGAGGTGAGGGATGACATTTTGCAGACGCTCGCGCTGCGTGATCCGTTTGTGACGATTCGTGGGTTTGAGCGTCCGAACCTGAGCCTGAACATCGCGCATACGAAATCGAACTCGGACAAGTATGACCGGCTGAAGAAGATCATCACGCAGTTCAAGACGGGCATCATCTACTGCTCCACGCGCAAGCGCGTCGAAGAGGTGGGTGAGGAGCTGCGTTCGTGGAAGATCAAGGTGATCGAGTACCATGGCGGACTGGATGACAAGGAGCGTGAGTCGCGGCAGACGAAGTTCATCACGAAGAAGGCCGATGTGGCCGTGGCTACTAATGCGTTTGGCATGGGCATCGACCGCTCTGACGTGCGGTTTGTGGTGCACTTCGATGTGCCTGGCAGCGTGGAGGCCTATTACCAGGAGGCGGGCCGTGCGGGGCGTGATGGCGAGCCGTCGCAGTGCGATCTGTTCTTTAATTTTGCCGACACGAAGACGCAGGAGTTCTTCATTGATGGGAACAATCCCAGCGTGGACATCATCCGCAATGTGTACCAGACACTGCTGAATGCGGCGGACTCCAATCATGAGGTTCAGGCCTCGATTGATGACATCACGGAGCGTGCGGGCGCGAAGAACAGCATGGCGATTGGCTCGGCGCTGAGTTTCCTGAACCGGAACGACTACATCGAGCGCTTTGACATTCCCGGCAAACGCATCCGTGGCACGCGGCTGCTGCAGCCGACTGTGCTGACGCGAGATTTGAAGTTCGACACGGACGCGTTGAAGGAGAAAGACCGCCGTGACCGCTCGAAGCTCAAGGCGATGGTCGAGCTCTGCTACGATGACAAGGCCTGCCGGCAAGAGCAGATTTTGCGCTACTTCGGTGAGAGCGAAAGCACGCCCTGCGGCACCTGCGATGTGTGCCGGGCTGAAGGCGTTCAGCCACCGCGTGAAGGTGGGGCGGACGAGGTTACCATGCTGCGGCAGGCGCTGAGCGGTATTGCGCGAATGTCCACGAAGCACGCGGATGGCACCTGGGAAGGTCGTTTTGGCAAAGGGCGCATCATCCAGATGCTGGTGGGCAGCAAGTCGAAGGAGATCGTGGACGCGGGGCATGACCAGCTCACGACCTATGGGCTGCTGAAGGATGTGGGCACGCATGCGCTGCATCCGCTGTTTGCTGAAATTGAAAAGCTCGGGCTCATCGAGACCAGTGGAGGCGAGTATCCGAAAGTCACGCTGACCTCACGCGGTGCGCAGGTGATGAAAAGGGGTGAGAATGTGAAGATGCGCTGGCCTTCGATGCATGCGCCGGTGACGAAGCCGAAGGGCAAGACGGCGCTGAACGAAGAGCTGGCGGCGCGAGAGCTTGGGTTTGACGATGCGCTGTTTGAGAAGCTCAAGCGGCACCGCACTGCCGTGGCGGAGGCGGAGGGCGTGCCACCTTATATTATTTTCAGCAATCAGACGCTGGAGTTTATGACGCGACTGAAACCGAAGACGATTGAAGCGGGGCTTAAGATTCGGGGGGTGGGTGAGAAGAAGGCGAAAGAGTACCTGCCGGACTTCATTCAGATCATCAAGAAGCACGGGTAAGGGGCAGATCAGTAGCGCATGACCGGGCGCTTCAGGACGCGTGCTTTTTGAATGATGTCTGCTGGATGCTCTGGCGTACCGCGATCCATGAAGTTTTCGATGCTGCGAGAGGCATCGAGAATGGAGCGGACCTGGCTGCCGACGGTGGGTGCGGGATTGAGGTAGTCGTCGATACCGGTCACCGCTTTGTACACGACGGACATTTCGACCACGAAGATGTCGTCCAGGCGGTAATACTCGCTGCCGGTGAGGAGGCCGGAGCCTGTCTGGCCGGTGGGGGATGCGGGCGAGGCAGGGCGCAGGGTTTTGTAGAGACGCGCGCGGCTGACGGGGAATTCGAGGCTGCGCAAGCGACGCTCATAAACCTGGCGGCGGCTGTATTCATCACGTGGAAGTGTGCTGCATCCTGCGGTGGTGATGATGAGCAGGAGAAGCAAGAAAGCGTGAATGGATTTCATGGGGAGTAAGTCTGCATTGAGCTTCAAACTGCTCAAAGAGCCGCAATGAATTCTTCTGCGGAGATGCCAGCCTGGCGGAGCACACCCGCGAGCGTGCCGATTTTGATCTCCTGATGATTTGGAATTACGCAGCCATCGGCACCACGTTTCATGACGAAATGGCTGCCCTTTTGACGGGACACCTCGAAACCCAGCTTTTGCAAAGCGCGCACGGCTTCCCTGCCCGATACATGGGGGAGCTTAGGCATGCGAAAGTTCGAAAGTTGTCATGAGCGCATGACCGAGGATGCGGCGTTGCGGAAACTCTTCGAGAAACAGTTCTGTGGCCTCACGCAGATTTTCAACCGCCTCGGCAACGGATTCGCCCTGGCTCGTGGTTCCAGTTTCGGGATTGAAGGCCACATAGCCTCCTTCTTCTGCCGGTGTGAGGACAGCTGTCAGTTGCATACACCAAATGTGACGGACAGACCGGACTAATCAAGCATGCATTATGTATGATGCTTACTCAGACTTTGCCGCTGTATTGAAAGGCGTTGCTTCGCTGATGCTGGACAAGGCGGTGAGGGATTGGTGGAGTGCGGTGCCGGCGGGAAGTTTGGCGATAGCATTTGTTAATGCCGTCTGTGCAGCTCCACCTTCCGGATGCTGAAGGGTGGTGGTGGCGAGAGCGAGGACATCGCTGACAGCGGGATGGGGCGAAGACTGGACGAGTAGCTGCTGCGCACGATGGGCGGCGGGAATGTCATCGAGCTGGATGGCGAGAGCGGCGATGAGGCGCATTGTGGCTTCATCGAGCTGCGCGCTGGGAATGGACTGCAGAGTGCGCAGGGCCTGGGAAGGCTGTGCGGCGGAGACTTGCAACCTGGCGAGGTGCTGCAACGCGGGGACATCGTCGGGGAAGCGTTTGAGGAAGCCTTCCCACAGCATCGGAGCGGAGGATTCGCCGCGCAGCATGATGTCGAGCAGTGTGAGCAGGCGCCAGCCTGCACGGTCATCGGGCGATGACTGGAGGTGGGTGGCGAGGAGTGTGCGAGCAGCCGCAGGTGCATCGCCGTCGGTCAGCGCTTGTGCCAGTTGAAGTGTCGAGAAGCGACCGTGCAGGCTGGCGAGCACTTCGGTGAGTTCTTTGCCACGCCCGATCTGGGTGGCCAGTGCGTGCAAGCGGGCCAGCACATGGGTTTCACCGATGGCGGCGAGACGGAAGTACAGCTCGCAGGCGATGCTGGTCAGATGATTGAGATCGGCGATGCTGGCGCCTTCGTTGAGCCAGCGGCGATACTCGGGGTCGATGGCTGTAGCCGAAGCGAGCTCTTTCAGTGTGCGCTGATGGTCGGGGCAGGTGCGCAGCTGGCGCTCGATCCAAGGCAGGAGTTCGGCGGATTCTCCAGCGGCCCGAGTGGCATGCAGCGCCCTCTGCATGAGGCGCGGCGGGATGACGTCTGCGGGCTTCAAGGCACGCAGAGAATCGAGCGCGACACGGGAGGCCTCGGCATAGCGGGTGCCTTCGAGCAGAAGGGTGATCTGGAGATCGAGGGCAGCTTCTCGGTCGGCATCGTTGAGGCGTGGGGGCGTTGCACCGAGCCACTCATTCACGACACGCAAGGCTGCCGCCGGACGCCGTGCGATACGGGCTGCTTCGGAGAGGTTCAGCACATTCTGCCAGGTGGCAGCGGGAGAGTCGCACGCGCGCTCATGGATTTCGACGGCGAGGGTGCCCTCGTTGGCCGCAGTGGCCTGCGAGGCGAGGAGCTCGAGGGCTTCGATTTTATACGGTTCCTCGATGCGGTCGCCGGAGGCGGAGACGAGGAGCCGGCTGTCATCGATGAGAGGTGCGTCGGTGCGAGTGAGTTCGACAAACAGCAGCGCGGTGTTCAGCGGGCAGGGGGTGTGGAGCGGGCCCTGCTGCACGGTGAGCTGACGCAGCCGCTGCACAGGCGCCGCCTTCTGCCAGGTGTGCAGAGCTTCCAATTCACGATCTGGAAGCATGGCGAGCTGAAACACGGCTGGCTGTTGCAGGTGCTTAGGGGCATGTGCGAGGCATGAAGCGATGGCGGTGCGTGTGGTGTCCAGCAGCGGGTTTTCCTTGGGGGCGGCCGGATCGTTCGCAAGCAGGCGCCAGCCCCAGGCGACGGCGAGCATGGTGTAGGAAAAAATGAGCAGGGAAGCCTGGCGGGAGCTGCGTGACATGAGGGCTCGGAAAAGAGGTGGGGATCAGCGCATGGCCGCGTGGGCGGCGGGCGGCAGGGACTGGAGGGAGACGGTGGAACTGCAGGCGACTTCGAGATGAACGATGCCCTGAGCGTCTGCGTTCGCGGTGTAAGGGCGGCCGTTTTCGAGATAGGCGCACTGGCCGCGGGGCTCGAAACCACCGAGCACGATTTCCACGGGACGGAGATCGCTCACCTGAAAGGTGGCGCGGCCGGTGGTCAGCTCAAAGAATGAAACCGCCGTGCTGCATTCCACGAGATGGATGTGCTGCGAGGGTTTGTTTTTGGTGAGCACGAGTTCGGTGCGCGCAGAGCCCATGGTGTGGATGTAGAGCTGGCCCTGATGCACATTGTAGCCTGAAACTCCCTGGCAGCGTGCCATGTCAGGCAGGCCGACGGTGATGGGCAGGCGCAGGGTGCGGCAGTCACCGGCGTTCAGGATGATCCAATGATCCGCAGCGGCACGCAGGACGCGGGTGTGCCGGGCATCGCGCACGCTCGCGGCATACGCGGCGGTGGTCATGGTATGCAGCGGTTGTTCCGAGCAGGCAGCGAAGGTTTTTTCGAGTGAAGCAAGGCCTGCTGCGGTGCGCACATCCGTGAAGCTGCAGCGAAGAGCGAGCGGCTCAAGGCGGAGGGGCGTGCGGGAGCCTGAGGGACTGGAGATGGGATCAAAACTGGAGGTCGCCGGAAGGCTCTCAACGTTCATGGCGCGGCAGTAGCTCAAAGCCTCAGCGGAAGGGGCGGCATTGGCGGGCCAGAGCATGAGGCTGACCTCCTTGCCCAGCGGCAGCAGGCGGCGATGGATGTAGCTCATGGAGCCGGCGATCTCGCGTTCCATATCGTGACGGGTGGTTTTGGCGCGGTCATTGAGCCTGCCGGAGATGTCGATGCCTGCGGTCCATTGGGTTGGACGTGAAAAGGAGTTCGAAGCGGCCTGAACCTGCAGCATTTCGAAAAGGCTGCGGGCCACGTGTTCGAGGCGTGCGGCTTCGCCAGACTTTTGTCCGGGCAGCCAGGCGCGCATTTCGGCTTCACAAACGGAAACAGTGACGGGCAGAAGATTGCGGCCCAGAATGCGATCACGCATGACCTCGGAGCACAGAGGAAAGCCGGGAAGGGTGGAAGGAGTGGAGAAACCGGTGCTGTCGATATGGCTGTAAAAGACGCGGCGGCCGGTGCGTGTGGTGGTGTCCGGCACCGGGAGGCTGCGATCGGCACCGAGCCATTGAGCGAGGAAGGCCGGGAGGTCGAGCTGTGAGGAGGCGGCCTGTGCAGCCGGATCAATCCATGCGCCGCCCCAGCTAGTGAGGAAGGCCTGATCAAAACGATGCCCGGAGCCCATGGCATCCTGGCCATAGAGGCCCAGCACAATGTGGGAGTCTGCGGGGGCGGTGAGATCGAGAAAGCCGAGCGAGCGCGAGGTGATCTTCGTGTTCACGCGCAGCAGGGAGGAATCCATGGCGACGACGTTTGTTTTTACGAGGCGTGCTGCGGGCTGGGCGCTGCCACCGAGACCGAGATGCTGCAGTGCGAGATGGCGTGCGGCGTTGTCCGTCCACGGCATGCTGGTGAGAAGCAGGGGAATTTTCCGGGCACGCAGCGAGGGCAGCCAGGCGGCCAGGGTCGTTTGCTGTTCTGCGCTGAGGACCAGGGTGGAGTCGAGAATGACGGCGGCGAAATCGTGGTCTGCCGGCAGGAAGCTGGTGCCAGTGGCAGCGCGGAAATCGAGTTCACAGCCCAGCCATTCCAAGGACTGACGCAGGAGGCGTGAGGTGAGGGTGGCAGCTGCGTCGGAGGATTTTTCGCCGACGTGCTTTTCATCCCAGCCATGCAGAACCAGCACACGGCGGGAGACTTCTTCCAACGGGCCGAGATTGACTCCGTTCAGCGCCGGAGTGGTGACGAAGGGAACCGCGCCGAGGCTGGTGAGACGCTGCGCGGCCTCGCGGCAGGCGGTGCGGTCATCGGCAGAGGCATACTCCACGGCGAAGACGTGCAGGCCCTGCATCTGAACGGTGCGGATGAGGCGTGTGAGGCGCTGGGTTTCCACGATGGGCGTCCAGTCCGCAACGCCGTTTCTGCCTTCACGGGTGTAAACGCCGAGGGCGAGGAAGCCATTGGCGACATGAACGGCTTCCACGCCAAGCCCCAGGCTGAGATCGAGCAGGAGATGCTTGTCCGGATAACGCTGGCGGAGGGTGGCGGCGAGCGAAAGAACGGCGGTCCGTGCGGCTGGAGTGGTGGCTTCAGCGCCGAAGCTGAGGACGAAGCCGTCGAAACCTTTCTTTGCGGCCGGGTCTGCGAGGGCTTCGATCACCCAGGGGACCCATTGGGGGTCCGTGGGATCGATGACGCGGGTCTGCTGGTCTGAGGCGGAAGGTTTCGAGGACAACTGGCGGGCTGCGCTCTGCATGGCGGCACGCGTTCCGGTGCGGAAATGAGCGACGTCGAGCAGCGCGAAGTAGTTGTTTCCCAGCGCATGACCGGGCTCCATGTCGAGCTCCGCCTTGGGATTCAAAATGGACAGGTCGAAGGCTGCGAGAGAGCGTGCATCAGGACGCAGCGATTGATCGACAAACAGGCTGCGATAGGTGGGCAGATCTGACGCGATACCAGAGATTCCCATCAGTCCCAGGAGGGCCACGATCTGGAGTTTCGACAGCAAGCTGGATGAAGAGCGCGTGAACCGGGAAGTGAGTGATGCGGGGGGCATGACAGGGTGCGTTGGGCTTTCAAAACTGCGAACGCTGTCACGGTAGAGTTTCAATAACTGTACGCAAAGCTCTAAGCATTGCTTTACAAACAACTTACCTCGCTGACAGAACGCAGAAATCTGTCGCCAAACTCATCGTCGTGGGAATCATGACAGGCATCATGAATGGATCTCCTATTCGCACGTTTGCCGAAGGCATTTTGATTGATCAGCCGTGGGGAAAACTCACGTGGCTGGCCTCGCGTGAGATGGGAAATTCAACCGCGATGACGATGGGGCATGTGATCATTCCGGCGGGGCAAACGAACCCGCGTCACAGGCACCCCAATTGCGATGAAATTTTGCACCTGCTCAAGGGCCGATTGGAGCACAGTCTGGGGGATCAGAAGTTTCTGCTCAATCCCGGTGACACGATCTCCATTCCTGCGGGTCAGTGGCACAATGCGAGTGCGCTGGATGGTGTGGATGCGGAGATGGTGATCTGCTTTTCTTCGGCGGATCGGGAGACGGAGTTTGAGTGAGGAATTAGGCCGCCCTTTCAGGGCTCCAGAATGAAAAATGGCGGAGGAATGTCGATAACCCAGGGCGTTGCCTTGGGCTGCGATAGGACGCACCTTTGGTGCTAGGCTGTGTTTGAAAAATTGCTCTATCCCTGGCGCAATCGGGTTTGGGAGTGGCGGCGTTTTGTGTCACCGCTACGCGGTTCCACGACATTTGGGAGACATAGTTGATGCGGTTCCGTGGGTTGGCACCCACGGCTACTGTTGTGCCAGCCCTACGGGCTTTCGGAGGGAGAGCGCGTGCGATTTATGGATCGTTGCGCACCAGGCTGACGGGAAAGGTGTTCTGCCAAGGTTTGACTCATGTGCTCTGGGAGATACCGGTAGCGTCCTTGGCGCGATGGGATGGCGGTGAAGACGCTGCTGGTGAACGCGGCGCACGAAGCGGGCGCTGGATTTGCTTTCCGGCAAGCTTGCCAGCAACCCAGGGTCGCCTCGCTGAGGCTCGGCTGACCCAGGGCTTAAATACGGAAGGCCGTTGGCCTTCAAGGCACAGATGTCAGCCTACAAGGCAAGTCTCGATCAGTTGTCAAAGTCAGCCCTTGGTGACCACTTCGTCGAGGTTGAGGACTAGATTGGCCACCATGGTCCAGGCGGCGAGTTCGGCGGGGTTGAGTTTTTCATCGGGCTTGGATTCGCCGTAGGTGATGGCTTTTTTGGCTTCCTCGGGCTTGGCGGTGTAGGCGGCGAGTTGCTTGGCGAAGTCCTGGCGGATGATCTCGGCCTCCTGGGCGCTGGGGTAGCGGCCGGTGGCGCTGCGGAAGAGGGCGGTGATGCGCGCGTCGGTGCTGGCGTTGGTTTGCATGACGTGCTGGGCGAAGTTGCGTGAGGCTTCAAAGAACTGGATGTCGTTCATGAGCGTGAGGGCCTGGAGCGGGGTGTTGCTGCGTTCGCGGCGCAGGCAGTAGCTTTCGCGATTGGGGGCGTCGAACGAGGTCATGTTCGGCGGCGGGGCGGTGCGCTTCCAGAAGGTGTAGAGGCTGCGGCGGTAGAGGGACTCGCCGTGGTCCTGGATGTAGTTGCGGGTGTTGCTGCCGCCGAAGCCGACGGGCTCCCAGATGTTCTCGGGCTGGTAGGGCTTCACGCCTTTGCCGCCGATTTTCGGGCTGAGCAAACCTGAGACGAACAGGGCCTGATCGCGCACGGCTTCGGCATCCAGGCGGAAGCGCGGACCACGTGCGAGCAGGCGGTTCTCCGGATCCTTTTGCATTGCGAGGTCGGAGCATTGGGCACTTTGCTGGTAGGTGTGTGAGGTGACGATCATGCGCACGAAGGCCTTCATGTCCCAGCCGCTTTCGCGGAAGGTCACGGCCAGCCAGTCAAGCAGTTCAGGGTGGCTCGGGGGTTCGCCCTGGGAGCCGAAATCGTTGCTCGTCTTCACCAATCCGATGCCGAAGAACTGCTGCCACAGGCGGTTCACCTGCACACGGGCGGTGAGCGGGTGCTGCGGGCTGACGAGCCATTTGGCGAGATCGAGGCGCGTGTAGTCTGGCTGTGCGGGGAGAGGAGGAAAGACCGCCGGGGTGCCACGGGTGACCTTGTCCTTCGGCTTGTCATACTGCCCGCGATCCATCACGAAGCTGTCACGTTTTTCCGGCAGATCGGCCATGATGAAGGTGGCGGGGATGACATCATCCAGCGTCTTCTTTTGGGACTCCAGGGCGAGCTTCTCGCCACGGGCACCTTCCACCAGACTGCGTGCGCCCTGATACTCGTTTTCAAACCACCACTCCTTGAGGCGTGTGGCGTCTTTTTCGGGCCATTCGGCGGGCTTTTTGCCACGCACGAGCGTCTGCAGATCGTTGGGGAGTTCAGCAACACGCTTGCCCTGGTTTTTTTCAATCCACTTGCTCCATGACCACTGGGGATCTTTGGCCGGATCGACGCGGGAGGTCATGGCCAGCCGGTCCCAATAAACGGTGCCGCCGAACTGCGTGAAGGCGTAGCCGCTGATCTTGATGCCGGGCTTGAGGCCCAGCCGTTCTGCGGGCACTTCGAGTTTCACCCATTCGCCTGCTTTGGGCAGTTCGCCCATTTGCACTTTTTCAGGCGTGCGCACCTGGCCGAAGGGGATCGCGCCTTCCTGGCCCCAGACTGCGCGGTGGTTCCAGCCGGCGGTGTGGAACTGCAGCATGATGGCCTTGGGCGGATTGGCGGGGTCGATGTAGCACTGAACGCTGAGCTTGCCGTTTGGCGGGATGTCGAATTTTGCGCCGCTGGTGAAGTAGTCCTGAGCCACACCTGTGGCGGTGCGTTTGAGCGCGGTCGTGCCGCTGAAAACGGGCCCCTTGTCCTTGGTGATGAGCTGGGTCGGTTCGCCTGCGACACCGACCTTGGCGCCTGCCGGGAAAGCGTCTTCAAACCACACGAGCTCGCTGTTCTGAACCGGCGGTGGCGGGGTTTGTGTGGCGGGGTCGGTGTAGTTCAGTGATTGGATCGCAGCGCGGATCTTGGCCTGTGCTGCTGTGGTCTTTTGATCCAGCTCCGCGAGCTGCTTTTTCTGCTCGGCAGTGCTCAGCCGGAGGATGGGCGGGGTGAGGAGGATGTTGCCGTCCATGGCGGGATCGGCGGTGCTGTTGAAGAAGGCGTAGAGCGAGTAAAACTCCTTCTGGGAGATGGGGTCGAACTTGTGATCATGGCAGACCGCGCAGCCGGCGGTGAGGCCCATCCAGACCGCGACGGTCGAGTCCGCGCGATCCACGGCGTAGCGGAAAATGAACTCTTCATTGATGCTGCCGCCTTCACTGGTGGTGACGTTGCAGCGGTTGAAGCCGGAGGCGATTTGCTGATCCACGGTGGCATTTGGCAGGAGATCACCGGCAAGCTGCCAGATGGTGAACTGATCGTAGGGCAGGTTGGCATTGAAGGCGCGCACGACCCAGTCGCGGTAGGGCCACATGCTGCGCTCGTTGTCGAGGTGAAGGCCGTGGGTGTCAGCATAGCGCGCCGCATCCAGCCAGAAGCGACCCATGTGCTCGCCGTAGCGTTCGGACTTCAGCAGGCGGGCGACGACTTTTTCATACGCATCCGGCGCAGTGTCAGCGATGAAGGCATCGACTTCAGCCGGCGTCGGCGGCAGGCCGGTCAGATCGAGCGTGACGCGGCGAATGAGGGTTTCTTTGGAAGCTGTGGGTGACGGAGACAGGCCGTCTTTGGCCAAGCGGTCTTGAATGAAGGCATCGATGCCGTTCTGAACCGTTCCTTTCACCGCAGGCGGTGCCGCTTTGACGGGTGCTTCGAAGGCCCAGTGTTTTTTGAATTCCGCGCCTTCTTTGATCCAGCGCTGCAGGATCTCCACCTGGGCAGGGGTGATGTGCTTGTTCGACTCAGGGGGTGGCATCACCTCATCTTCGTCTTTGGTCAGAATGCGCTGGATGACGGAGCTTGCCTCGGGGCTGCCGGGCTTGATGGGGAACACGCCTTCGATGGCCTTGTAGGCGACTTCCGGGACATCGAGGCGCAGATCGGCCTTCCGCTTCTTGGCGTCCAAGCCGTGGCAGGCGAAGCAGTTGTCACTGAGAATGGGCCGGATGTCGCGGTTGAAGTCGAGCTTCGTCGCCGCGGATGCGGTGGCGGTCAGAGCGGCAGAAACGATGAAGGCACGGAAAAGCATGGGTGTGGTGTACGTCGCGGCCACCACCGTGCTTTCCAATCATCACGCATCGAACGTGTAGCGCACCACATGGAAAAACACCGGTGCGGCGAAGCAGAGGGAGTCCATGCGGTCCATGACGCCACCGTGGCCGCCGATGGCGGTGCCCCAGTCCTTCACGCCGCGGTCGCGTTTGATGGCGGACATGACAAGGCCTCCGGCGAAGCCCATGAGCACGACGACCGCCGCCATGCCTGCCGCCTGCAGGGGTGAAAACGGGGTGGCCCACCACAGCGCGGCCCCGAGGCCAATGGTTGTAGCACCTCCGCCCAGAAACCCTTCCCAGGTTTTACCGGGGCTTACGGTGGGCGCGATCTTGTGTTTTCCGCAGGTTTTACCCCAGACGTACTGCATGACGTCGCTCATCTCCACAATGGCGACGAACCAGAACAGGAGCTTCGCATTCTGACCCTCAAAGCCGGGGATTTTAAGCAGAAGCAGAATCGCGGGTGCATGGCTGATGCAATAGACGCATATCATCAGGCCCCACTGGATTTTCGCGGTGCGCTCCAAGAAGCGATCGCAGTCACCAGCCATCGCCGTGCGCACCGGCACCAGCAGGAAGGCATAGACGGGGATCAAAATGGCGAACATGCCGTACCACTGGGTTGCCAAAAAGTAGTAGTGCAGCGGTGTGATGATGAAGAACACCCAGAACAGCGTGCGGTGATCCCCCGGTTTTGTCGGCGTAAGAGTGATGAATTCCCGCAGCGCCATGAAGGAGGTCAGGCCAAACATGATCGTCGCACCCATGGGCCCCACGGCCAGTGCTCCGGCAAACACGGCCACCATGCCCCACCAGGCTTTGGTGCGTGCGTTCAGGTTTGCCACGGTGATCCTGGCGGCGTCGGTTGCGGCCCGTTTAGCCAGCACCCAGCCGATGACTGAAGCGAGGACGAGTACTCCCAGAGTGCCGCCGAGGAGATAGAGCAGTGCAGGGTCGGAAGTGAATTTCATGCCTGAGGTGAGATTGACCGCCATTCCGTTTATTTTGCAAACTGCATTCACAGGTCGCGTTGTAGCGGACTTGAACCAATGCGTTCAGATTCGTTTATGCTGTCTCGTTCCTTTCTGCTCCTGTTTTTCCTGGCTCTCAAACTGTGTGCCGGAGAACCGATCACACACATTTACAAGAAGGCGGGTGATCGTGAGTTGAAGCTCAGCATCGTCAATCCGCCGGACTGGAAAAGCAGCGATCAACGTCCGGCGATGGTGTTTTTCCATGGCGGCGGCTGGGTGGGCGGCGGGCCGACTCAGTTCACCCAGCACAGTGAGTATCTGGCGACGCGTGGCATGGTGTGCATCCAGGTGGAGTACCGGTTGATTGCGAAGGGTGACCAAGGGGCACCCATCGATTGTGTGCATGATGCGAAATCGGCGATGCGCTGGGTGCGTGGCCACGCGGGGGAGCTGGGGATTGATCCGAAGCGCATTGGTGCCGGAGGTGGCAGCGCGGGAGGGCATCTGGCGGCGTTTGTGGGCATGGTGGAAGGGCTGGATGACCCACAGGACGATGTGAAAATTTCGCCGAGGGCCAATGCGCTGGTGTTGTTCAATCCTGTCTTCGACAACGGGCCGGAGCAGGGCTGGGGCTACGCCCGAGTGGGTGAGCGTTTCAAAGAGTTTTCTCCGGCGCACAACATCAGCGCTGATGATCCGCCGGCGATCATCTTCCTCGGCACGCAGGACAAACTGATCCCAGTGGCGGTCGTGGAGCGCTTCAAGGCCAACATGGGAAAGGCGGGGGTGCGCTGTGAAGCGATCTTTTATGAGGGGCAGGTGCACGGCTTCTTCAATCCCGGCAAGGGTGGCAAGCTGCGGTTTTACTACGAGACACTGCTGGCCACGGATAAGTTCCTTGCCTCGCTGGGGTGGTTGAAAGGCGAGCCCACGCTGCCAAAGCCCGCAGAACCGTAGCTGGATGAGCAATGTTCTTTCGTTGCAGGACCGCCATTGACAGCAGGGGGATTCCATCGCTAGACAGAGAGACCAACCACCGCATGAACCTGCCGAACAAACTCACTCTCTCACGCCTGATCCTGACGGGCGTGTTTGTGGTGTGCTTTTACATCCCCTGGTCGAACACGATTTCGCTGGCGCTGATCATCTTCGGCATTGCCTCGGCCACCGACTATTTTGACGGGAAGATCGCGCGTGCGCGCGGGATTGTGACCAACTTCGGCAAGCTGTTTGATCCGCTGGCGGACAAGATCCTGATCGCCGCAGCTTTTATCCTGCTGAGCTCCGACAAGAACTTTGCCGAAGCGGCACGGATGCCGGCATGGATCACGATTGTGATCCTGGCGCGTGAGTTTTTCGTGACAGGCATCCGGCTGGTGGCGGCAGGGCAGGGCGCGGTGCTGTCTGCGGAAAAACTGGGGAAGCACAAGATGCTGTGGCAAATCCTGACGGTGATCTATTTCATGATGAGGCAGGCATCGCTCGAGCCCATCTTTGGCTTCACGCACCCGGCTTTCACGGCAAGTCCGGACATCGAGCGAATGGTGGCTTTGGCCCTCATTTCTTTGACGAGCCTGCTGACGCTGGTGTCTGGTTTCAGCTACTTTTGGAAGAACCGGCATCTGTTTGACGATGCTTGATGCTTCTTTTTGAACTCATGGCCATGAACGCAGAACAACAACTCACCACCCTCGGTCTCACACTTCCTACCGCACCGCCGCGCGGGGGTGTTTACAATCCGGTCGTGATCGTCGGAAACATCGCCTACGTCTCTGGTCATGGGCCGTATCTTGGCGATGGGAAGTATCTCACCGGCCGGGTCGGTGCGGATCTTGATCTGGAAGCGGGCAAGGCTGCGGCGAAGCAGACTGGACTCGCCCTGCTGGCCACTTTGAAAAGCGAACTGGGCAGCCTGGACCGCGTGAAGCGCGTGGTGAAGCTGCTCGGCATGGTGAACTGCACGTCAGACTTCGGAGATCATCCGAAGGTCATCAACGGCTGCAGTGAATTGTTTGGCCAGATCTGGGGTGAGGAATGCGGCATCGGCGCACGCAGCGCTGTGGGCATGGGTTCGCTGCCGGGGAATATCGCCGTCGAGATCGAAGGCATCTTTGAGCTGCAATAAAAACCTGCGCTGCGGCCAGCGCAGGATGCTCAGAGCGGGCTGAAGCGGGGTTCAGAACCAGCGTGAGCCGAGGCCCAGGCCGCTGCCCCAGCTGAAGGGCTGGCCAAAGCCATAACCACCACCCCATGGGCGGTTGGTGCAGCTGGTGCCGTATGCAGGGCTGCGGTTGTAATACGGGCTGCTGTAGATGCCGTTCGAGTAGTATGGGTGCAGATGATATGAGACCGGGTAGGCCGCTGGGCGGCTGTAGGTGCCTGTGTAATAGGGACGGGCGGAGTAGCAGCGTGTCCCGGCGTTTGCGCCGCGGATCACATAGTAATAATGGTCACGGTTGGAGCCAAGGGTGCTGGCTGCGAGATCGCCCAACGGGCCACGACCTGTGGTGCGGTAGGGCGTGAAGGTGCCGCGATAGGGGCCTGAGCCATTGTAGGCGTAGGGATACTGGCAGGCAGTGAGAGTCAGTGAAAGACCGACGAGAAGGATCGCGAGCAATTTCAGGGGGGGCATTTTCATGGCGAAGGGAGTGCGCAGGATTAGCGCACCCATTCCGCCCTCTTGGCAACGAGTAAACGACCACGCATCAGGAGAATAATTCCGCCCAAATAGAGTGGTTCTGAATTTTATGAGCGAAACGCCCGGAAAACTTCAGTGATCTTAGAAGCCAATGATCTGGAAGGGCATGCTGTCTCTGATTTGCTTGTCAGGCGGTGAACTCATGATCTTTTCAAATTGCTTTGCCCATTCTCGAATGGCGAACTTGGCCTGACCTGTCGGAAACAGCTCCTGGGGAAAGAAAAAGAACAGGGTTCTGGCCTCTTCTTTGTCGGCAAACTCGAAGACGGACTTGCCGGTTTTGGGCTCGGTCAGGACACCTTGAATGGCGATGGTGCCGCGTGAAGGTTTGCCAAGCAAGCTGCCACCGACCATGGGCAGCGTCACCAGATCCACGGCTTCCCGCACCAGCAGTCCTGAGTAGGTGTTGGGTTCCCATTCGATGATGGAGAGTTTCAGGGTCATGGCCTCCTTGGAAGGATCATTCACAACGGTGAAACGCGATTTTTTGTTCGCCTCGAAAGCACTGACAAATTTGTCGTGAGCGTAGGTCAGCAAGCCCTTCATCTTTTTATCACGCCGTTTTTTGCTGAACTCCACCTGGGTGAACTTTTGCAGCATGGGCCGCAACTCATCGGAGACCACCGGGGCGATGTAGATCGACTTCACCTTTTCCGCAGCGTCCAGAGCTTTTTTGTCGGTGGTCCACCAGTTGCCGATGAAAGGCGAGCGTTTACGGTTTTCCTTTAGCTCACTTCCATGTGGGAGCATTTTAGTGGGCTTAACACTGACGGCAGCCACCACGCTTTTGGCGGTACGGCAGGAGATCATCATCCAAGGGATGAGAAGGAAGAGGGTGGTACGGATCAGCATCATGGCGCGCTTTGGGGATACGTTTGAGAAAGGCGGATGGCAAATATTTCATATATTGGCCCCAACACAAACTTCCCCGCAACATTTGCACCGGCCATGGGGGGGTGTTAGCTTTCCGGCCCAGTCATGCAGTGCTCCGGCAATTCCGCCGCGCTCCGCATGATCTCTTCCTTCCAACTTTATGGCATGGCTTTCCTCTCTCGGCTCTTTCGGTGAAATCCTCCGGTTCATCATCCTCATTTTGGAGGTGATCCTCGTGTTCAACCTCATGATCGTGGTTCACGAGTGGGGCCATTTCCTGGCGGCACGCTGGCGTGGCTTGAAGGTCGAAAAGTTCTACATCTGGTTCGGCAAGCCGCTCTGGAAAAAGACCATCAACGGCGTGGAGTACGGCCTCGGCAGCATTCCTGCGGGCGGTTTTGTGGCGCTGCCGCAAATGGCCCCGATGGGCGGGCTTGAAGGTGAGGTGAACCAGGAAGGGCTGCCGGCGATCACACCGCTGGACAAGGCCATCGTGGCTTTTGCCGGGCCGCTGTTCAGCTTCATGCTGGCCTGTCTGTTTGCCGTGGCCGTCTGGGTTGTGGGCAAGCCTGAGAGCGAATCCCACACCACCTCGATCGTCGGCTATGTGGCCAAAGACAGTCCGGCGCAAAAAGCGGGCATTCTTCCCGGTGACAAGATCCTTCAGGTGGATGGTCAGCCCGTGAAGCGTTTCGAAGGGCTGGTGGACAGCGTGCGCTGGGGCGTGGTGGCCAGTGAAGGTGACACGATCGCCTTCGAGGTGGAGCGTCCGGGACAGGGAGTGATGAAGTTCAATGTGGATCCCAAGGCGTGGCCAAGCAGCGAAAAAAAGGCGGAGCCGGTTTCCTGGTGGCGCTCAATCTTCAAACGGCCCGAACTGCGTTCCATCGGTCTGGAAGGCCAGATGACGCCCATGGTTGGGGGAGTTGCCAAAAACAGTCCGGCGGAAGAAGCGGGCATCAAAGCAGATGATCTGGTGCTGCGTGCTGATGGCAGACAACTGCGCAGCATGGGGGATCTTGGCGACTACATCAAAGCCACAGCGGGCAAGACCATCATGCTGGACATCGAACGTGCGGGCAAAGTCATCCAAATCCCCATCCTGCCTCGCATCCCGGACAAGAACAATCTCAAGGAGGTCACGGATGATCATCAGGAATACCCCATGATCGGCGTGGCCTGGGATGTGGAAGGCAAGCGTACTCCCAGCGTCATCACACCGTGGGAACAGATCAGCGATGCCGTGCGGCACATGGGCAATCTGGTTTCCAAACTGGTTTCACCGAAGTCCGATCTCAGCCCTGCGCACATGAGCGGCCCTGTGGGAGTCGGCCGTCTGTATTACAAGCTGTTCCAGCACCCGGATGGCTGGCGCCTGGTTCTTTGGTTCAGCGTCGTGTTCAACATCAATCTGGCGATCCTCAACATGATGCCCTTCCCGGTGCTGGATGGCGGGCACATCACCATGGCCGCTGCTGAGGCGATCCGCCGCAAGCCGCCGCAGGGCAGGATTCTTGAATACGTGCAAACCGCCTGTGCGCTGATGCTCTTCGGCTTCATCATTTTTGTCACCCTCAAGGACACAGGGGATTTCTTTGGCGGCGGAGCCAAAGAGGGCAAGGTTTTGAAAATCGAGTGGCTCTCCAAAGAGCAGCGTGCTGCCACAGGCGCGTAACTTCCGCCGCTTATGCGCGTCCTCATCCTCGTTGAGAACCTTCCCGTTCCCTTCGACCGGCGCGTGTGGCAGGAGGCTTGTGCCCTGCGTGATGCGGGGCACGAGGTGACGGTCATCTGCCCGCAGATGCGCGGCTTTACGCAGCCGGAGGAGGTGCTGGAAGGCATTCAAATCTACCGCCACTGGATCAGTGGCGAGGCGGGATCGGTGGGCGGATTCATCGCTGAGTATGCTTCGGCACTTTGGGGTGAATTGACCTGCGCGGTCAAAGCCTGGCGGCGCGGTGGTTTTGATGTCATCCACCTCTGCAATCCGCCGGATCTGCTGTTCCTCGTGGCGCTGCCGTTCAAGCTGTTTGGTGGCGTGAAAGTCATTTTCGATGTGCATGATCTGTGGCCGGAAATGTTTGAGGCGAAGTTTGGAAAGCGTGGGCTGATGTATTGGGCGGTGCGCATCGCGGAGCGTTGCACGCTGGCGCTGGCGGATGTGGTTATTGCCACCAATCAGAGCGTGCTGAGCGCAGTGAAACAGCGTGGGAAGCTGCGTGAGGATCGCGCCTTTGTGGTGCGCACAGCGCCGAGCCGCATGAACACGGCTGCGCAGCCGGATGAGACACTGCGTGCCGGGAAGAGGCATCTGGTGGGTTACATTGGCGTGATGGGCAGTGCGGATGGTGTGGATTTCCTCGTGCGCGCCGCAGATTACATCGTCAAAACCCGCAGGCGCAGCGATGTGCAGTTTCTGCTGATGGGTTCCGGCGCGGAGCATGCGGATCTGCTCGCTTTGCGTGACCGACTTGGGCTGCAGGATTGCCTCAGCATGCCGGGACGAGTCAGCGACGAGTTTCTGTGCCGAGCTTTGCGTAGCATTGACCTCGGCGTTGCCTGCGACCCGATCAATGCCTACAACGACCACTGCACCATGAACAAGGTGCTGGAGTACATGGCCTTCGCCAAACCGATGGTGATGTTTGGCACCATCGAAGGCCGCTTCTCAGCGGGCGAGAGCGCGGTGTACGTCATGGAAAACTCGGCTGAAAAACTGGGCGATGCCATCCTTGAGCTCCTCGACGACGAGCCCCGCCGTCAAATGCTGGGTGCCGCGGGTCATGCGCGGCTGACCCAGGAGCTGAACTGGGAGCGCAGCGTGGGACAGCTGCTGGCGGCCTACCAAGCGGCCTAAGGTGATTTCTAGTGATTATTTTGCCCTGTGGTGTCTAGGGTCTTGCTAAAACGCCGCCTTGTTCTTAAATCATCAGCATGCACCAGGCGAATGACCATGGGGGGGATGCCGTTCATTTCGAGCCCTTTACTCCGCCATCGACGGAGGAGCTGGATGCATTGATTCCGGGCTACAAGTTTATTCAGTTCATTGAGCGGGGCGGCATGGGAGCGGTTTACAAGGCGGTGCAGAAGAGCCTCAACCGCACGGTGGCGGTGAAACTGCTGCCCCAGGTGCATCGGAACAAGGAGAGCTTTGCCGAGCGCTTCAAACGCGAGGCCCATGCGCTGGCGCAATTGAATCATCCGCACATCATCGCCGTGCATGACTTCGGCGAGACCCCCGACGGTCAGATGTACTACGCCATGGAGTTCGTTTCGGGCATGGATTTGCAGCATCTGCTCAAGCGTGCTCCACCCGAGCCCAGGCAGATACTCACCATCATCACCCAGGTTTGCGAGGCGCTGCAGTTTGCCCATGAACACGGCATTGTGCATCGTGACATCAAGCCGGCGAACATTCTCGTGGATGAGCGTGGCAATGTGAAGGTCGCGGATTTTGGCCTGGCCAAGGTCATGGGCCAGCAGGCTGTGGATTACACCGCCACGGGCATGACGATCGGCACGCCCGACTACATCGCGCCCGAGGCTCTTGATCAGAGCAAGAGCATCGACCACCGGGCGGACATCTATTCGCTGGGGGTGATGATCTATGAGCTCTTCACGGGGCATGTTCCCAAGGGGGTGTGGGAGCCGCCCTCGGTTCGTTCCGGCGCGGACAAGGGCATCGATGCTGTCGTCAGCAAGGCGATGCAGAACAACCCCGAGAAACGCTACCAGCATGTGCGCGACATGACGCAGGTGCTGGAGAAGCTCTTCAAGAACAGCGACAACTGGAAAAACTTCCGGCGGCCATCCCGAAGTGAAGTGGTGAAAGCCATGGGGGAGCCGGTGAGAATTCCCACCGGTGCGGACACGATCCAGATGCATCCGACTGTGGGGCCAAGCCGCAGGCGGGCCTGGATGGCGGGCGTGATGGTGCTGCTGGCCGGAATGGCCGGCGTGGCATGGCATGGCGGCTGGCAGACGGCCGGGCAGAGCGGCCAGGCATCCGCTCCTCAAGCCGCAGAGCCTGCCAAGGCGGGCATTCCGCCGGCTGCACCCGAACAGATGAAGCTGGCGGAATGGGTGCTGGCGCATGAGGGTTTCGTGAATGTGAAAACTGATTCAAGTCCTGAAGAGAGGATGGGAGAAGGTTTTGACATCATGTACACGGCTGACCTGCCTCACGGGCCGTTCAGCATCTGGCGGGTGTCGTTGTCAACGGTCCCCCTCAAGGCGGAAGAGGATTTGAAGGAGCTGAGCCTGCTCGCTCAAGAAGCAGGAACGGTCTCCAACCTCTGCTTGCGCGGAATGGAGGTGCCCGTGGCGGCGCTGGTTCATCTCACGTCCATTCCGAAGCTCAAAAACCTCGATCTATCCTCGACCTCCCTGGTGACGGATGACGCGATTGAACACCTGGTGGCGTGCAAATCTCTTCGTGCCCTGCGGGTCAGCAAAACGCGCATGATTGCAGTGGATGCTCTGATGGAAAAACTGGGTGTTATGCTGCCCGAATGCAAAATCATAAACAACGATTAACCTCCCTCCTTTAAACCGACATGAGCAAGCATTCCCACATCCGCAATGAAGCCGGTGATGCAAAAACTCGCAACCGGCAGGCCAGGTCCGCCCCAGTGTACATGCAGAAAAAAAGCACGGCGAAGGTGAAATCCAAGCCGATGTCCAAGCGGGCTGCTGTCACAGGAATGCCAAGCTGCATGCCCGTGATGGCAAGTGGTGTGACCGCTGAAGCAGCCCAGCCTCGCGTGAAGGGGCCGGTGGTTCAAGCCGGGGGCAGGATGAAACTGGCCCGTTCATCCAAGCCGCTCTTGTTATGGATCGGTGATGTTTTGGTTCCCACCGGATTCGCCACTGTCACGCATGCGGTTTTGAATCATCTGCGTGATGACTGGGAGGTTATCGTTTCAGGGGTCAATTATGATGGTTCAACCCATGAGCTGCCCTATGAAGTCATGCCTGCAGGGCAGGGGGGGGACATGTGGGGAATGAACCGATTCAAGCATCTGTGCACCGAGTTTGATCCCGCTGCGGTCATCATCAACAACGACTGGTGGAACGTGGCGGAATTCGCCAAAACCGCACCCGAAGGCGTGCGAATCATCGGCTATATGCCGGTGGATGGCGGTAATCTCGACACTGCGGCAATGCAGGAGCTGAACAGGCTGCATGCTGCTGTTTGGTACACGGACTTTGGTCATCGTGCCGCTGTGGCAGGAGGTTTTACGGGGAGGCGTCATGTGATTCCACACGGCATCAACACCGAAGTGTTTCAACCCTCGGACAAACATGAAGCAAGGCGGCAACTGGGGCTCACTGTTCCGTCAGATGCTTTCATCGTTGGCAATATCAATCGCAACCAGCCGCGCAAACGGCTCGATCTCACGATTCAGATTTTCGCGGCCTGGATCAAGCAGCACAACATCGCCGACGCACATCTGCTCCTGCACTGCGCTCAAAAAGACACGGGCTGGGATCTTCGCAAAGTGGCCGGCTACTATGGTGTCGCTGACCGACTGATTCTGACGGGGGCGGAAGACATCCGGGACATGCAAGATGTGAGCCGGCTGAAGTACATTTACAGCAGTCTTGACGTGCAGATGACCACGACACTGGGCGAAGGCTGGGGGCTGACCACGATGGAAGGCATGGCCTGCGGCATTCCGCAGATCGTGCCCGAAGCTTCTGCCTTGGGCGAATGGGCCAGGCCTGCGGTTCAAATTCCATGTTCGCGCACGCTCTTTCATCCCGAGATCAACACTACCGGCAGCCTTGTGGATGAAGCCCCTTTCGTGGCTGCTTTGCAGGCGTTGTATCAAAGCAAGGCCGAACGAAGCCGTCTGGCCGCTGAAGGACTGGCGCATGTGCGCGGTGAGGACTTTCGCTGGGAAACCGTGGCAGGGCAGTTCCAGGCGCTGCTGGCCACCGCTTCGCGCCAGGCGAAGCGGCGGCAGACAGCGCAGTCCCGGCAGCTCAGCTGCAGGACTTGAAAAAGACGCGCTCGCGCGGTGCTTTGAAGTTGCTGGTGAGCTTGAAGGTTTGTTGGGAGACGAGGAGGTTCATGACTTTTTAGGTTTGGTGTGTTCTTTGGCGGGCGCCTCGGGCGGGGGCTGCTCCACGAGGGCGGCGAGTCTGTCGAAGCTGCCTTCCCACATCTGGCGGTGGCGTTCGATCCAGTTCACCGCTTCGCGGAGGGGTTTGGGATTGGCGGAGATGTAATGGGTGCGTCCTTCGATCCGGCGCTTGAGCAGCCCCGCATCCTCCAGCACGCGCAGATGCTTGGAGACGGCCGGGAGGGACATCTGCAAGGGCTCTGCAAGAGTTCCGACCGTGGCCTCGCCTTCAATCAACCGTGACAGCAGTCCGCGCCGGGTAGCGTCAGAGAGTGCGGCAAAGACAAGATCAAGGAGCAGAGGCTGGGGGGCGCGTCTCATGGAGAAACGAGTGGATGCTGCGTGCCGGGCTGGCAAGCGGGCTTACTTCACGCGTTCAAATTGGAAGGGATGATCTTGCTGGGCTTTGCCATGGTCGAACAGCGTCCAGTTTTGCGTCACATGATCCGCATCCACGAAGGTGATAACGGCCGAGTGCATGTGCTTCTCGGTGTCCACTTTGATCTCGCTGTCCTTGGCCAGGTCGAAAGTGAGGGATTTGGAATCGGACTTCACGAGTGTCATGCTGGGCCTGTTGCAGAGCATGCAGTAATGCGTCAGCACCAGCTTGCCGTCCTTCTCATGATAGAGGGTGACCATTTCCTTGGGCGTGTTGGCGAACATGCGTTCCTCGATCGCGCTGCCACCGGCGATGACACGGTATTGCGTGGTCACCGTCATGGATCCCTGGCCCATGTCCGCCGTGGCCTGCCAGTCGCCGGCGAGCGTTTTCAGTTTTTCAAACTCGGCGGAACCGGTGTAAGGTTTGGAAGGTTCGCCGGCGGAGGTGGTGAGTGCGCAGGAGAGGAGAGACAGTGTGATGAGAAGCAGATTTGTTTTCATAAGGGTGAAAGGTTAGTGACCGGATCTTTAGTTAACCAAAAGGTTAAATAAAGCAAGGGCAATTTTGCGCCTTGTGGATTTTTTTGGCGCAGGTCCGGCAAGGAACTGTCATTCCAGTCCGGTCCTGTGGTAGGATGCCGACGCATGAAAATCGCCTTCGTCGGAGCATCGGGTTATGGAAATGTCGGTGATGACACGTATCCGCTGGTCTTTGCGCAGCAGCTGCCAGAGCATGAGCTGATCATCTACAATTCGGATCTACCCAAGTCCCTGCCGGAGGATCTGGAGATGCTTGTCATGGGAGGCGGCGGGCTTGTTTACAACCACGGGAAAGAAAGTGGCGAGGCCATGGAATCCCCGCATTTCCGCTGCATGAAATTCTACATGGATGAGGCGATCCGGCGGCGCATTCCATGGGGGTTTCTCTCCTGCGGTTTTCAGTTTCAGTTCAACGGCGACGAGGATGATGTCTCCGGGCTGCAACCGTGGGCTCCTTATCTGCGGCAGGCGCATTTCATCACTCTCCGTTCACCGCGCTGCGTGCGCATTGCGCAGGAGCTCAGCGGGCGTGAGGATGTGGTTTTTGCTCCGGACGCCGCCTATCTCTACCGGCCTGAAATCGTAACTACAGTGGATGACATGCGATCCATCACTTTGGTTCCAGCGGGCTTGGTCAATGCGCGCAATGCACTGATCAACCATTACCTGCGACAGTTCGCCGCCAGCGGCATGTCGGTGACGTGGTTGGGGATGGGGGCACCGGCGGATAATGACAAGCTGCTCGCCGAGGTGGCAGAGAGTTTTCCTCAGGCGCAGATCATCGCTTCTCCCGGGCCACAGGTGGCGATTGAAACCATTGCACGGTCACGGTTTGTCATCACTGGCCGCTATCACGGCATGGTCTTTGCGCGCACGAGCCGGGTGCCGTTTATCACGCCGGTGGATGCGCCCTACAAAATTCGCATGGAAAACCTGGAGGAAGACGTCAGAGCTGCCGCGACTCATTTCGAGGTGCTGCGTCGTTTCATGCTCCATTGATCACCATCGCTGCAGAAACTCCGTGAGTTCGGATGCGTCCACCTTCGAGTACTCACGCCCAAGCGTGTTGTCTCGGTTCATGCCAAAGGCATAGTCGGTGGGCTGAGTCACATCGTGGTGGTTCTCAGGGTATAAGACTGCCACAGGCTTGTTCTCAAACCAGGCCGCCTGCTGCAGGCTGGACCAGCTCCCTACATAGGCACGGCAGTTTTTGATCAGATTGAGTGTGGCAGGCACGGTGAGACTGTCGAGCACCGTGATGTTGTCTCCCTCGACAGACCGTGCGTCCTCCACGGCATGAATCGTTTTTCCCTTCATGCCAGGGCGGAAATAGCTGCGTGTGACGACGAACACCCGGCATGGCAGCTGGCGCAGGACCTGCACGGTCTTTTCAATCAACTCCGGCGGCAGGGAGCGGTAGGAGGCATTGCCCGCGAAGGGTTGAAATACAATGTGCCCTTCTGAAGCGACATCATCCGGCGCGTCGAACACGGGTATGTGGCCGTTGGCAGGGCCGCGGATGAGTTGCGCATAATCCACACTGGCAAAGGTGCACAGCGCCTGGTTGATGTCCGCACCGCGGAGGCCGGCGTTGAAGAACTCCTCATATTTGTGCGCGAGATCGTAGAGGATGAAATTTTTCGCGTTGCGATGATGGCGAAAGATCTCGATCGAAAACGGATTGTGAGAGGCCATGATTACGGGAACCGGCTGCGTGGTCTCGCTCAGGAAGCGGTAGCCGGCATCTTTATAACAAACTCGGATGACATCGCCGAGGCCGGCGCAAAACAGAGTGGCAGACATTTGTGAAGCAATGGTGCGGGTCCTGACGTTGACAAGGCTCGTCTCATCCCAACCTGCCATGAAGATACTCGCCTCATTCCTGCTTCTTTCCTTGTCTGCCCGGGCCGCCGTCACGCTGCCTGCGGTTTTCTCCGATCACATGGTGCTGCAAAGCGGCAAGCCGGTGCCGGTGTGGGGCACAGCGGATGCGAACTCGGATGTCAGCGTGGCTATCGCCGGTCAGAAAAAAACGGCCAAGGCGGACGCCAGCGGCCAGTGGTCGCTCAAGCTCGATGCCTTAACTGCCTCGTCTGAGCCGCAGACGCTGACGATAGGTGACAAGACGATCAATGACGTGCTGGTCGGCGAAGTCTGGCTGGGTTCGGGGCAGTCCAACATGGCGATGGCTGTTCAGAGCGCCAAAGATTACCCGGCCAGTCAGGCGGCAGCGAATGTGCCGCTGATCCGCATGTTTACCGAAGGCAGCGCGGCTGCGGTCACGGCGCAGTCACAGGGCAAGGGGACCTGGGTTATTTGCTCCCCCGAGACGGTGGGGCGTTTTTCCGCCACGGCGTACTTCTTTGGCCGCAACGTCTATGACGTGCTCAAGCTACCGGTCGGGCTCATCAATTCCTCCGTGGGCGGTACGCCGATCGAGTCCTGGATCAGCCCAGAGGCACAGCAGGCGAGTGCGGAACTGAAGCCCTTCTTTGAGGCGCTGAAGCAGGATGATGCAGCATTTGATGAAGCCAAGGTGAAGGCTGTTTACGAACGTCAGGTGACCAAATGGGCCGAGGAGGTGAAGTCGGCGAAGGCGGAGGGAAAACAAGCGCCGCGCAAGCCGCGTGATCCGATCGAAACCCGCAAGCGCAAAGGGAATGTGGGAGGCCTCTTTAACGGCAAGATTTCGCCGCTCATCCCTTATGCGATTCGTGGTGCCATCTGGTATCAGGGCGAGGCGAACAGCAACGGCCCCAAGCCGTCGTTCTACCAGGCTCAGCTCACGCTGCTCGCCAAGGACTGGCGCACACGCTGGAACGATGAGTTTCCCTTTGCCTGGGTGCAGCTGCCGAATTTCACCCGTGCAGGCGAAGGCTGGCCGATTGTGCGCGAGCAGATGCTCAACGCGCTGAGCACGATTCCGAACAGCGGCATGGCCATCACGCTCGATATTGGGGAGGCGAAAAACATTCATCCGGCCAACAAACAGGAAGTGGGTCGCCGCCTCGCGCAGTGGGCGCTGGGTGCGGTGTATCACAAGGATGTTGCTGATACTTCCGGGCCGCTGATTGACAAAGCTACGGTGAAGGACGGCGCATTTGTGATCACTTTCACGCATGCCAAGGGGCTGAACGCGAAAGGTGACCTGACGGAGTTTGAAGTCGCCGGTGCTGACGGCCAGTGGCAGGCAGCTGATGCGAAGATCGAGGGCGAAACCGTTATCGTCTCATGCAAGGCGTTCGCTGAACCGAAGCAGGTGCGATACGCGTGGAAGGACAATCCTGTGGCCACGCTTTTCAACGGAGCGGGCATGCCGGCTTCGCCGTTTCGGAAGTGAGGCGAGGATGAATGTCCCTGCGGCGGCGGAACACCACTTCCGCGCGCCGCAGGGACTTGATCCAACCTAATTCAGATCAAAATTTCAAGCTGCCGCCGACGTAGAAGTTGCGGCCATAGGCGGGGATGATGCCGCTGCTGTTGACGAGGGAGTAGTAGTGCTTGTCGAAGACGTTGTTGAGGCCGGCCATGACGGAGAAGTTTTTACCCACGGGGACCTCGGCGGTGAGATCCCAGGTGGTGTAGGCGGGAATGTCGAAACGGCTGTCGGCGTTGTCGGTGCCATTGTGGCGGGCCATCAAGGTGCCGAGGAAGGCGATCTTCAAGCCGCTCTTACGTTTGTAGATGGCACCGGTGCGGATGATGTAGGGTGGTGCGTACTGCGGGGTGCCGCCGTTGTTGACGCCGCCGGAGAGACGGGCTTCAAGCACGGAGATGTTGCCGTAGAAATTGAGGGCCCCGAGGTATTCGCCACGATGAGTGCCGTTGAGGGCATCGAGCCCGCCGATGACATCGAACTGCGCGGCGCCTTCCCAGCCGTAGTTGATGCTGCGGCCGACGCTCTGGATGTTCACGCCGGCGGTGCCGATCTTGTCATCGAGATCAACGAGGAAGAAGGATGTGTCATAGGTGAACCAGGGTTTGGGATTGCCACGGAGGCCGAGTTCATAGCTCCAGCCCTGAGATGGGGCGACATCACTGGCGGTACCGCCTGCGGCGGGGATGAGCGACTGGCCGAAGGTGGTGGCACGGTAGCTCTGGGAGATGTTGGCATAGACGGCGGTCTGGTTGCCGAGATCATAGGAGAGGCCGAGGCCGAAGAGCGGCTGCTTGTCGAACTTGCTGGCATCGCGCTGGGTGTTCACGCCACCGATGTTTTTGACGGTGATGTTTTGATTGATCATCTCCATGCGGAAACCGGGCGTGACGGTGAGGCGGCCGAAGGTGAACTTGTTTTCGAGGAAGACGGAGCCGTAGATCACATCGCGGGCAGCGATGGTGTTGACGGTGCCGATGTCGTCTGTCGGATAGGCTCCGGTGGCGTCCTTGCGCGGAGAGCGGCACATGTAGAACTGCATGCCTGCGGCGAGGGAGTGATTGCCGCCCCAGAGCTCATAGTCGTGGCGGATGCGGGGCTCGACACCCCAGTTGTAGAACTGCTGGTGCTGGATGGCTGTAGTAGGGGCGGTGACGGTGCCAAAGCCGCCTGTCTGACGGTTGCTCCAGCGGTCATAGGCACCGGCCCAAGTTTTCACGCTGAGCTCGGTCTGGCTGGAAAACTTGTGCTGGAGCTCTGCGCTGGCGACGACGCGGCTCAGGCGGAAGCGGTCGGTGGTGCGCACGGTTTGATTGCGGTCGGCGTTGTAGGCCGAGGCGGTCAGTCCACCGGGGTCGCCATGGCGGTCTGAGCCAGCATCGAGGGAAAAAATCCAGCGTGTGTCGGTGGCCTGCTGGTAGATGAGCTTCAGGCGGCCGCCATCGACGTTGAAGTCGCTGTTTGCTTTGCGGAAACCGGTGCCGGAACGGTGGTTGAACCAGCCGTACCAGCTCCATTTGCCAGCGCTGCCGTCGATGGAGGTGAAGGTGGAGTAGAGGTCGTTGCTGCCAAAGATGTGCTTGGTCTGCATGCCAAAAAGGCGGTCTGTGCGCGGCATGGATGAGACGTAGTTCATCGCACCAGCTGGCTGCGGGCCGTAGAGCAGTGAGGCGCCTCCACGGACGAAGTCGATGCGCTGGGTGGACTCCAGCGGTGGGGTCCAGTAGGACTCGGGGTAGCCTTGAGGGTCTGCGGCGATGGGGATGCCATCCTGCAACATCATGAAATACTGGGCGCGATCTGGCGAGCCGATCCCGCGATAGCCCAAGCTTACCAGCGGGGAGCTTTCTTCAGCAGTGATCAGGCCGGGAGTCATGGCAAAGGCCTGGCTGTAGTTGTTGGCCTGCACTTCTGGCAGCGCCTGCAGATTCAACGAGGTCGCTTTCTTGCCCGCATAGATCTTGGTGCCTTCGACCGGCGGCAGGTAGGGAATGATGACCTGAGGTTCCGCTGGAGCGTCTGCGGTGATAACGATGTTTGGCAGTTCAGTGACGATCTCTGAACTCGGTTTACTTGCTGGATTGCGCACGCTTTGGGATCGAGCATGGGAAGCTATGGCAAGGAAAAGGAGTGCAACGGCAGCTAGCGCGGCACCCGCGGTGCGGGGGAAATTGGAAGGAGCAATTGGCTTCATGAAAGGTCGATATTGAGATTAGGTCGCAGCGGGCCGAATAGTGAATTGGATGAATATACGCGCAAGTTTTTTATGCGACTGAGTCGCAATTGCAAATTTACAGCCATTTCTTGCGCTTCATGCGAGGGAAATGTCCCTGCAGGAGCAGAACACCACTTCCGCTCCCCGCAGGGACTTGATCCAACCTAACAAGGACCAAATTATGAAGCTGTCTCCGAAGCGGCGGCTTGGCCGCGTTTGGGGAAGAAGCGGCGGAAGGCGAGGGCGAAGCCGGTCCAGATGAGGATCAGGGTGGCGAAGGTGCACAAGGCAGCCACGGTTTGGCCGATGAGGCCGAAGAGCTCGCCGGTATGGAGGAAGCGGGCGTACATGCGGAGGCGGCGGCCCAGGTTTTGCTGCTGCAGGTCGTCCGGGCTGGAAAGAACTTTGCCTTGGGCCACATCAAGGTTCAGCATGGTGCGCAGTTGCACCTGGCCGCGACCGCCGCGGTCCACCATGAGGGGGAAGGGAGCGCCGGGTTTCAGCGGCATGCGCAGGCTCATGCTGGCCCAGTCTGGGATCTGCTGACGTGACTGAGCGAGGAGAGGTTCAAGTCCGGCGAGGGAAGGGGGCGGGGCAGTGGGGCCGCTGCCTTCGCGTTTGCCGCCAGGCCCGCCTGCGGGGCGTTCGCGGGGTGGTGGGGGCTCGCTGCCAGTGAGGGTGAAGAGCAGATTGTTTGCCCAGCCATAGGACATGATGAGGCCGGTGAGGATGATGCAGAGGAGCGGGAGCGCGCTCCAGAAGCCGAAGACGTTGTGCCAGTTCCAGTTGCGTGCGCGGTCTCTGAGCTTGGGATTGAAGAGGATGACGGCGCGGACGGTGGCCCAGCGCCAGTGGCGGGGCCACCAGAGGTAGAGGCCGGAGAGCAGCAGGAGGCTGAAGATCAAACAGCCTGCGCCGGTGATTGCCTTGCCCACTTCCTTTGGCAGGCCAGTGCCGGTGAGGAAGCGGTGCCACTCGGTGGCGGCGTGGAAGAAGTCATGCCAGGCGCGGTGGCCCTTGCCGAGGAATTCGCCGGTGTAGGGATTGGCGTAGAAGATGCCCTCTTTTCCGAGGGAAAGTGTGACGGGCATGGCCGGGTCTGCTTTCCAAGTGATGCCGCTGGGATTCAGATCAGGCTTGGTTTCGTGGACCTTGGCCAGCAGTGTTTCGATGTCGAGATGTGGGGCTCCTGCGACAGGCGGGGAGACGCGCAGATCTCGATTGGCCCAGTCAATGAGCTGAGCCTCGTAGGAAATCATGAGGCCGGTGACGGCCATGGAGAGAATGACCACACCGGCGACGAGGCCTGCGATGAGATGACCCCAGAAAATGAGGCGATGAAAGGTGGGCTTCACGGTTACATTTCCGCCCACTGGCGCAGGAGATTATGATAGACGCCGGTGAGTTGCACGCCGGTCTGTTCGGCCACGGGGTTGTTTTTGAGATCGCGGCCCAGGCGCTGAATGGCGAGATCGAGATCAAACAGGAGTGATCGCTGGCCATTGTCGCGGATCATGCTTTGCAGCCAGAAGAAGGAGCAGATGCGGGCCCCGCGTGTCACGGGTGTGACATGGTGCAGGCTGGTGGAAGGGTAGAGAACCAGGTGGCCGGGGGGCAGCTTCACGCGCTGCACGCCGTAGGTGTCCTCGATGCACAGCTCCCCGCCGTCATACTCCTCCGGGCCGGCGAAAAACAGCGTGGCGCTGAGGTCCGTGCGGATGCGGATGGGCATGGTGGGATGCTGGCGGATGGCGTTGTCCACATGCGTGCCGAAGGACTGGCCTCCGGAATAGCGGTTGAACAACGGTGGGAAAATCCGCTGCGGCAGTGCGGCGGCGTGGAAGAGGGGATTTTTAGACAGGGCGGTGAGGATCATCTCTCCGAGCTCGCGCGCGGCAGGGCTGTCCTCCGGAAGCTGCATGTTGTCCTTGGCCTTGGCAGATTGATAGCCAGCGGTGCCTTTGCCATCCACCCACTCGGTGGAGTCCAGGAGCTGGCGCGCATGAGCGACCTGCTCAGCGGTGAGAACATCGGGAATTGCGATAAGCATGATGAGAAGGGGTAAGCGGATTAGAACTTGATGCTCGCGGTCAGTGCGGCGGAGCGTCCGGGACCGGGGACGAACTGACCACCGCCGACGCTGCCGACGTAGCGTTCATTCGCGAGATTGTAGATGTTCAGGCGGAGGCTGACCTTGTCGGAGAACTTGTAGCTGAGCATGGCATCCATCGTCCAGTAGCCAGGAGCGGTGCGGGAACTTGCGGATGAGTCGTTGCTGGTGCGCTCACCCATATACTGGGCGCCGAAGCCGACCTGAGCTTTTTCCAGGAGGCTGTAGGTCGTCCACAGGTTGAAGGTCTGAGGTGGCGCGTTCGACAGGGACTGACCGACTGCAGCAGCGGTGGTGGAGGCTTTGGTCTCGCTCTCCATGATGGCGTAACCCGCGAAGACCTGCCAGTTCTTGGTGATGTTGCCGGTCATGCTGAATTCGATGCCCTGGACCAGCTGATCGCCGCCCAAAGTGGTGATGCCGGAGGCATCGGTGGTGCGGGCGTTGGTTTTTTCAGAGCGGAAGAGGGCGGCGGTCAGTGAGAGACGTTCCTTGAGAACATCCCACTTGGTGCCGAGCTCGTAGGTGGAGGTGTGTTCAGGATCCAGCGTGGATGTGGCGGCCGTGAGGCCCAGGCCAGCGCCGGAAGCACCGTCGATGGTGGGATTGAACGAGGTGCCGTAGCCGAAGTAGAAGCTGCCCTGTTTCACGGGCTTGTAGATCAGCGCGAGCTTGTAGCTGAAGAGGTCGTCAGCGTTGGCATAGCCAGGTGCGTTGCCCGGCAGGCTTACGGTGGCATACATGTGATCATAGCGGAGGCCGCCGCTGAATTCCCAGTGTTTGCCGAACTTCATGGTGTCAAACACATAGGCGGAGCAGGTGTAGAGGTACGCCTCGGTCGGGGCAGGGAGGCCAGGGTACATGCTGGTGATGTCCTGAGCGTTGGTCCCGGGGGCGGCGCTGGGAGGAATGTTGATGCTGGGGTAGTACAAATCGGTGACGGAGGCAATGCCGGCGACGTTGGCATTCTGCTGATGTTCGAGATAAAACTCCATGCCTGTGACCAGCGCGTGCTTGATCGGCCCGGTGGTGAAGTCGGCGACGAGATTGGTCTGGTTGCCAAACATCTCGGTGAACTGCTGCCGCCGTTGGAGCTGGCGGTTCAGCACCGTGGTGTATTGATTGCCGGCCGCTGCGCTGGTGTCGCGCAGGCGTGGTGCGGTGCTGACGGAATCACGATGGCTGCGCGAGTAGCGTGTGATATTGCGGATGCGCGTGTGTTCAGAGAAATCGTGCTCGAAGATCGCCGTGAAGTGGTCGGTCTGGATTTTTTCATAGTCCACGCCCGGGATGCCGTAGAAGGTGTTGAAGCTCACGCCCGGAGGTGGCTGGTTCTGGTAGCGGGCGAGCGCGGCTCCTGAGCCGCTGAAGGTGCCGTTGTTGGGGATCCAGGGCAGGCCGTAATCCGGGATGTTGCTTTCTTCCAGCCGCTGGTAATTCAGCATGAAGCGTGTGTCGGTGCCAAGACCAGCGCCGAGAGATGCGGCAATGCCGTAGCGCTCCGAGGAGACGTTGTCACGTCCCGGGGTGTCGGCGCTGTGGTACATGGTGTTGAGGCGGAAAGCCGTGTGCTCAGAGAGCTTCTGGTTCACATCCACCGTGCCACGGTAGAGGTTGCTGGTGCCGGCGCTGACCGTGGTAAGAACGGAGTCTGTCAGATTGGCCATCTTGCTGACCGTGTTGATGGAGCCGCCTGTGGAACCACGACCCACGGTGGAAGAAGAGGGCCCTTTGGTGATTTCGACCTGCTCGGTGTTGAAGGGGTCGCGGTTGTAGTTGGCGTAGTCGCGCACGCCGTCGAGGTAGATGTCACTGCGTGCGCTGAAGCCGCGGATGGAAAGATTGTCACCAGACACAGCGCCGCCTTCGCCTGCCTGCATGGAAATGCCGGGCGTGTTTTTCAGCACATCGCGCAGGCTGAAAGCGCCGCGGTCTTCTATGACCGCCTTGGGAATGACCGTGATCGTCTGCGGGATGTCACGCAGCGGCTCCGTGTACTTCTGTGATTGAAGACGCTGGGGGTTGTAGACCGATCCAGTCGCTTCAATGAGAACTTCGGGCAACTCGGTGGGAATCTCTTCAATCTGGGGCTTGAGCTTGCTGGGGGCGGCAGTTTGGGCGCTCAAGCTGCCTGCGGCACACAGCAACGAGGTGACAGAAAGAGTTTTGGGGCCTGTCTTGCGAGCAGCGCGGCGGAGGCGGGAGTCGAGTTTTTGTGGCATGAGAGGGATGATCGGAAAGGGCTAACTAATGCTAATGAGATTCGTTTTCATTAGAATGTTGCGATTAAGTCTCATTTTCAATCCCAGTCAACCATGGAAACTAGCAACTTTTTGCTCAAAACATGCGGTCGTTTGCGGTCTGCCAAGGACTGAAAATGGGCCTTGGGACGCTCTGGCGCGTCACCAAGGCCCATTGACCTCCCAGCCCAACCAATGGCTTAGAATTTGACGGTGGCGGTCAGCGCTGCTGAGCGTCCCGGGCCAGGAATGACGTGGCCGGTGCTGCTGCTGGTCTCAATGTAGCGGTTGTCGGCGACGTTGTAGATGTTCAGGCGCAGGCTGAAGCTGTTGCTGAACCGGTAACTGACCATCAGATCCGTCGTCCAGTAGTCGGGGACAATACGAGTGGCGTTGGCAGCATTGCCGATGACCTTGCCCATGTATTGAGTGCCACCGCCGATCTGGAGATCATCCGTCAGATTGTACGTGGTCCAGAGATTGAAGGTGTAATCCGGGGCATTGGGAAGGGATTGACCGAGCTCAGCGGCGATGGATGAGGACTTCACCTGGCTCGCCATGTGGGCGGCACCGGCAAAGACCTGCCACTTCCTGGTCAGCTGTCCGGCAAGGCCGAGCTCCACACCCTCCACGATTTGGTTGCCCGCCGGGGTGGTGATGTTGGCATTGGTGGTGCGGACGTTGGTCTTTTCTGTGCGGAAGAGCGCAGCTGTCAGGGAGAGCCGCTCTTTGAAGAGGTCCCATTTGGTGCCAAGTTCATAGCTGGTGGCCTTTTCAGGATTCAGGCCTGCGAAGGTGTTGTTGCCTGTGCCGCCAGCGGCGCCGTTGGTGGTCAGTCCGAGACCACCGGGGTTGCCGCCGTCGGCCGTGGCATTGAAGGAGGTGCCATAGCCGAAGTAGAAGCTGCCGTAGTCCACCGGCTTGTACACGAGAGCACCCTTCCAACTGAAGAGATCGTCGTTGTTGGTGGGGCCGGGGTTGCTGCCGCCAAAGATGTCATTGGCACCGGTGTACCAGATGCCATGCTGCACGGCATGCAGATGGTCATAGCGGATGCCTCCGCTGACCTGCCAGTGCCTGCCGATCTTGACGGTGTCCATGGCATAGACGGAAATGGTGGACAGGTGGGCTTCGGCCGAGGCTGGAAGATCGGTGGGGCTGATGCCGAACACGGTGGTGTCACGATTCA
>CALRWM010000051.1:0-43925 GCA_943371875.1 Prosthecobacter debontii
CCAAAAACCGCTGAACAACCTGAGCCTCTCGCGTGAGGACTTGATCCCGCAGACCGGGGACATGAAGTCGGGCATTCAACAATCCACGACGGGAATCTATGCGCCGGACACGGAGGGGCGGTACTGGATGCCGCTGCTGCCGGATGTGGTTTCGTTCAAATGGCGCTTCTATGTCGAGAAAGAGGAGACGTGGTATGAGGAGTGGAGCAAGTCGAACTGGCCGGACCTCATCGAAGGTCAGCTGGTGATGAAGAACCGGACGCTGCCGGTGCGCATGGTTTTCAGCCTGCCAGTGCTGACGCTGGTCGCAGGCAGAGCCCCGACGAACACTGGCAACAACAATAACAACGGCAATAACAACAATCAGCAAGGGGGCGCAGGTGGTAATAATGGCCAAGGCGGTCAGGGCGGCGGACGTGGTGGCCCAGGCGGCGGCGGGCCCGGAGGCGGCCCGGGAGGCGGCGGTGGTGGTCGTGGAGGTCCTGGTGGGCCTGGCGGTGGGCCTCCAGGAGGCGGACCTCCCGGTGGCGGGGGCGGACCACCTGGCGGTGGTGGCGGGCCTCCCGGTGGCGGAGGAGGAGGTGCGGGGCCATGAGGACATATTCTCGCGCAAATTTTCACAATGCACGCCCGGCTTCGGCACGGGGCTCCGCGCTCATGCTCATGATTTGGGCCATCCTGCTCATGTCCGTCACGGTCATGGGGGTGGTGGAGTACATCACCTACAGCGCGGAAGAATCCAAACAGGCGGCGTATGATTTCCGCGCCCTGCATCTTGCTGAGAGCGGCATCGCCGTGGGTCTGCACCCGAGCACGCGGCGGGGGGACATTGTGATGAAGCAGAAGGTGGGGCCTGACAGCGGGTTTGATGTGGTGATCAACTACGAAGGGGCGCGCCTTCCGATCAACTACATCACGGATGAACGGCTGCGTGAGGCGATCTACAACCTCTTCATCTACTGGCAGATCAATGCGGAAGACGCCGGGGTGGCGGCGGATTCTCTGGCGGACTGGGTGGACAATGACAGTACTCAGCGCGCCAACGGTGCGGAAGCCGAGTATTACAAGAGCCTGGGCATCTATGATGCGCCGCGCAATCAGGGCTTCATCCGAGTGGAGGAAATGATCCTGGTGCGTGGCATGGATGCCGTGGACCGCAAAAAGCCGGACTGGCGCAATTTTTTCAGCATTTATGGCGAAGGCCAGATCGATCTGCGCACCGTTTTCAAGGATGTGCTGCTGGCCATCACCGGGGCTTCAGAAAACGATGTGCAGCGCTTTATCAGCGAACGGGATGGTGGGGATGGCATTCCAGGGACAGAGGATGACCGGCGCATCCGTGCGCCGGAGGCTTACCAGATTCTCGGCCTCAACGGGGACCGGCTGAACGCTGTGAGCGGCATCGTCAATGACAGCGACACGACGCTGCGGCGCATCACCAGCATCGGCTGGGTGGGAGCGAAGCGCTCGAAAATCATCCTCGTAACCCGGCGGGATCAGACGACGGGTGCGGTGACCTATCTCGGACGGATTGAGGAGTGAAACGACTCGACAACCTGAGCATCACCCGACATTCGATAATCGTCATTCAATCACGCAACTTCCCACGCAATCGCGCGTTCTACCAAGCCCTTCACGAATGTCACTCGCCGCCACTACCCTGCTCCTCCCCGCCCCTGATGCCTCCTGGCGTGTGTGGAAGCCGCGCGCGACCTCAAGCGCGGAGACGGTGGAAAGCCCGGCCGAGGCGCGGCATGTGAGCAAACCGCTGCTGATCGGCCTGCCCGCCTCCGCGTGCCGGACGATCGGGCTGATCCTGCCGCAGACAGATGCGGAGTTGCTGGAGCAGATCATTTCCACCCAGTTGGAACGCCGAGGCTTCAAGCTGGAGCAGGATGCCGTGGGTAGAAACTACCGCTGGCATCTGCTCGGTCAGAACGGCGGACTTGCCATTGTCAGTGTGGACATCCTGGCCGAACCCTTCCCGGAAGCGCTGGCCGCCTCACACGCCAGCGACTACACCGCCGCGCTGAGGCTGGCGCAGCTGCCTGCAGGCCACATCGTCATCATTGAAGAACAGGGAGATCTGGTGCTGGCGGCCAGCCATCAGGGCAAGCTGTACCACAGCCACATTTTTGCCAAGGCACCGGGCGCTGAAGAGGCGCTGACGCTGGAGATCACTTTGGCGCGGCTGACTTTGGAATCCGAACTCGGGCCCGACTCGATTGACGGGGTGGCGCTGGTGGGTGCGAATTTTGACAAAGGGCTCACCACGCGTCTGAGCTCCATTCTTGAACTGCCGGTGAGAGTGCTCGCGGACCTGCCGCCCAATGGTGCCTTGGAAACCCGCACTTGGACGAAGATGCTGCCATCAGGGGTGCGGACGGCGATCAGCACGAGCACCCAGCGCTCCAAGCTCATCCGTGCGCTTGTGCTAGGTGGCATGCTGTATGCGTCGCTGGCATTCCTCGGCTTTGCTTATCTGCATTTTCAAGAAAAGCGTGCTGAGAAACTGGCCGAAGAAGTGGAGGTCACGAGCGAGCCGGCGGCGGCGGTGCGCAAGGCGAATGAACGCTGGAAGGTTCTGGCACCGGCCATCGAGCCGCAGCGGTATCCGCTGTTTCTGCTGGGTGAGATCAACCGCATCATGCCGGGCAGCGGCATCGTCATCCGCAAGTTTGAAGTGAAGGGCAAGGAGATCGACATCCGTGGTGAAGCACGGGATGCGCAGCTCGCGTTTCAGTTCATCGAAGATTTCAAAAAGAACCGCGTCCTCAGCCGCTATGAATGGACGAATCCCCGGCCGGAAGTCAAAGGCACCACGGCCTCCTTCCGCGCCCAAGGCAAGCTGCCGTAACGCACCCGACTTTTTTCAAATTCCATGGCACTCGCCCTCACCCAACGTGAAAAGAAACTGCTCGGAGCCTGCATCGGGGCCCTGCTGCTGATGGCGACGTTCATCATGCTGAAGCAGTTTCTGGACCGCCGCACGGCGGTGCTTGCGCGCATCACCTCGCTGGAGAATGAGAAGAAGGAGAACAGCCACTGGATGGACGACCGTGAGTTCTGGGACAAGCGCTCGGACTGGATGGAGCAGCACATGCCCACCACCGAGAGCCTGGGCACTGCGCAGGCCAAACTGCTGGAAGAGATTCAGAATGTGGCCCTCGACTACCAGCTGCAGGTGCAAAAGCAGCAGCTGCTGCCGGATGCCGCCGACAGCAAGACGAACGCCTCCGTGTATCGTGAAGTGGCCGTGGAAGTGCGGCTGCGTGGTGATCAAACCACGCTGCTGAGCTGGCTGGCCTCCTTGCAGTCGCCGGAAAAGTTTCAAGCCATCAAGCAGCTGGAGCTGGAGATTGACGGGAAGGCTAAAGAAAAGACACCCCAGACATTGTGCAACCTCGTCCTGGCGCGCTGGTTCAAACCTGAAGCCGGATTCCAGCCATGAAAACTCTTTTCACCACTCTGCTGATGCTGAGCGCGGCACTGAGCCTGCGCGCGCAGTCCATCGTACCAGCTGCGCCTGCGGACGCAGCGCTCACGACTTCTGATCTGCTGGCACTGCCCGGGGACGAACTCCTGACGCCGCAGGAGCCCGTGGCCGCGCCTGCGGCCCCCGCAGCACCCACCGGACCGGTGGATCCCGACCTGCCGCAGCCGTTTGACGCGAACTCCTTGAGCGCGATCATTCAAAATTCCCCGTTTACCCGCATCGTGAGCATCTCGGACTCCCTCGTGCTCACCGGGATGGCTTACGTGAATGGCAAGCCAGTGGTGACCATCTTTGACAAGAACGAGAAGCAGTCGCTGGTCGTGACCGAGGAGCCCAACCTCAAGGGGTGGAAGCTCATGGAAGCGCTGCCCACGAGCAACATTGAGCGTGCGCAGGCAAAAATCGCCATTGGCGGGGAGACCTTCAGCATCCGTCACAGCGTGCTGGACAAGAACGACCTGATGAAGGGCAAAAGTGACAAGGGCGACCGAGGCCCGCGCGGTGACTCTGGCGGAGACCGGCTCAACCGCAGCAATCGTGGTCCCAGCGAAGAGGACCGGAAAAAATATGAAAGCCTTTCCGACAAGGCCAAGGAGAAGTTCCGCGATGCCATGCGTGAAAAATTCAGCGATGAAAAATTCCGCAACGCCCCTGAGGAAGAGCGCCGCAGCGCCATCCGCACCATGTTTGAAAAAATACAAAAAGATGACGGCAGGGGCAAATAGCCCGCCCCGCTGAAGCTCACACCCGCCAATCACGCCACATCCCCTTTCGCATGCATCGCTGTCTTCCCGTCCTCACCACGCTTCTGTTTGCCATCTCCGCCGTTGCGCGCGGACAGAGCATCGTCCCGCCAGCCCCACCTCCGACACCTGCAGCCCCTGCGGCAGCCGCGACGGAAACGCCTGCTGCAACGACCACAACCACAACGACGACCACCACACCGCCCCCCCTTCCCGCACCCGTGGCAACGCCTGCCCCCGTGGTCCCCGCAGCAGACGGTACAGCCCCCCCCACGCCACCCGACGGTATGCGCCCACCCGGCGGCGGACCTCCCGGAGGTGGCTTTCCAAGTGGTGGACGCAGTGGATTTGGCCGCCGTAGCGGCGGCTTCGGTGCACCGGGTGGTGGTTTTGGGGGTCCTGGAGGCATGAATGCCGACGGTGCCGGTGGAGCAGCAGGAGAGGCCGAGGCCTTTATGATCACAGGTGACAACGTCATGATGCAGTTCGCCAACAATCCGGTGGCCGACCTGCTTGCGATCTATGAAAAGCTCACGGGTTATACGCTGATCAAAGACACGAACATATTTGAAGGGGCCACCATCAGCCTCGTCACCCCCAAGCAGGTGCCCAAGGCCGAAGCCATCAAGCTCATTGAGGCCTCACTGCTCGCCAATGGCTACGCCATCGTCGCCGAACCTGGCAGCAACAGCGCCAAGATCCTGCCGGCACGCAATCAAAGCGCGAATGCCGTCCAGTTCTCCCATGGAGTGAGGTTTTACACCAGCGCCATGGACATTCCTGACGGTGAAAGCATCGTGTCCTACTTCATGAAGCTGGACTACCTAGCACCTGAGGACGCGGCCACCATGTTCTCCGGTCACGTCGGTCTGGGTGCGTATGGCCGTATCACCCCGGTCACCTCCCCACCGGGACTGCTGATCACGGAAAGCGCGACGATCGTCAAACAGCTCATCGGAATTCGCGAAGCTATTGATCTCGGTGACACCGGCTCCACGCTGGTCACAAAATTCATTCCCATCAAATTTGCCGATGCTGCCGTGATCGCCCAGATCATCCAGGCCACCTTGAATGCGCAGGCGCAGGAAAAGGAGACGAAGGGCGTGAACACCATCCGTGGCTCTGCCGCCAGTGATGGACGGGAAAAAGGCGGCGACAACAATGCCCCAAGGCCGCCCTCGTCAGCACCAAACAGTTCGTCACAATCTTCAAATTTTAATGCGCTGAATCCCCAGCCCAGCACGCAGGTGGTTGCAGACACGCGCTTGAACCAGATTCTCGTCGTCGCATCGCCGCTGGACTACACTTACGTGGCCAGCCTCATCGCCGAATTTGACAAGCCGCTGGACAGTACGGAGCCGTATGAGCGCAAGCTCAAGTATGCCGCCGCCCTGGATGTCTTGAGTGCGCTGGTGGACCGGCTGCAGGAAGTGAACACCGGCAGCACCCAGCTGCCCGGCGGTGGCAGCATCCAGCAGCAGCGCCAGCAGGTGCTGGCCACGAACAGCAGCCAGCTCCTCGGCGGCCGTACGACTCAGGGCACACGTGGTGGAGTGGTGGGCAACACCGCCTCCTCATCAAGCGGCTCTGACACCGCCAGTGCGTCCACCGGAACCACCGGCACCACATCGGCAGCAGGCAGCACCGGAGGTTCACGTGCGGACGTCGTCTCCGGTCCCACGGAAAACAATGCCCCTGTGTCCGTGCTTGTCGGCAAGAGCCGCATCGTCGCAGACCCGATGTCGAACACCATCATTGTGATTGGTCGTCAGGAAGAAATCAGCAAAGTCGATGCGCTGCTCGACAAGCTCGACCGCAAACCTTCCCAAGTTTACCTAGCCACCGTCATCGGCGAACTGACCCTCACCGACACGATGACCACCGGGGTGGATTATATCTCCTCTCTGACCAACAAGAACTTCAGTGCCAGCAGCATCACCAGCCGCACGGACATCCTTGGCACGACGGGCGGCGCGGGACGCGCCATCAATGACTTGCGCAACAATGCGATTACCGCGCCCTTCGGTCCCACCTCAGGCCTGAACCTGTATGGAGCCGCCGGCAGCGGTCTGAGCATCTTCCTCAACGCGCTGCAGACCAACAGCAATTTCAAAGTCCTCTCCAGGCCCTCCATTTTTGCCCTGAACAACAAGAAGGCGGTCATCTCTTCGGGTCGCAAAGTTCCCTATCCGGCGAGCACCGTGACCAATGCCGCCAACCTCAACGGCACCGTGACGTCCACCACCAGCTACCTTGATGTGGTTCTGAAACTTGAGGTCGTGCCGCTGATCAACACCGATGGCGAAGTCACGCTCACCATTTCGCAAATCAACGACACTCTCATCGGCACTCAGCTCATCACTCCGAATTTGGTCCCAATCATCGGCACTGAGCAGCTCGTCACCTCCGTCACCATCCCGGACCGCAACACGATTGTGCTGGGTGGCCTCATTTCTGAGGAGAAAAACCTCGGCCAGAATGGCATCCCCTTCCTCGGCAAAATCCCCGGTCTGGGCAAGCTCTTCCGTACGGACACCAACAGTGTGACCCGCAAAGAGCTGATCGTCTTCATTCAGCCGCAGGTGGTGACAGACACCGACAGCGTCCGTGAGACCTCGCTGAGCGAAGACATCCGCACCACAGCGGGCACGCAGGCGGCCCAGCGCTTTCCGCAAGTCCCGCCGCCGCCGGTGCCTGAGCCGGTGGAGGTTCCAGCCAAGAAGAAGAACCTCTTCCAGCGGATGTTCAGCCGCGATCCGAAGCCGCAATGATGCGGAGACGCAAAACCAGCCAAGATCAAGACAGGACTCCTTGACCAGCGGGGCTCTTGACCTTTGACTGGGTGCCTTGCACTTCGAGATCAAAACCCTTCATCTCAGCGAGCCTTTTCGCATCGCCCATGGCACTTCGGCTACGCGCCAGGTGCTCCGTGTCTCGAACGGAGAGCTCGTCACTGAGGCCCCGTTTGTCCCTTACTATGGAGAAGATCCGGCGCTGACGCTGGCTGTGCTCAATCAAGCCGTGCTGCCGGAAGTGCTGCCGCGCACGGCTGGGCTGGCGCTTAATTTGCTGCGCCACGACATCATCGGCCACCAGACGGGCCGGACGCTGGCGGCCTACGCCGAGTCAAAACTGGGCACGCCCGTGCATCACACGCCTCCCGGCTGCCGGTCCTTTAGCATTCCCGAGGATCTCGACGTCTTTGCGGACAAAGTTCGTGAGATCGCCACCCAATTTCCCGTGCTCAAACTCAAGCTCGGCTCCGGTGATCTGGGGCTGGACATTGCCATCGTCTCCGTCGCACGCTACGCAGCGCCGCATGCGAAACTGCTGCTGGATGTGAACGGCGGCTGGGACATGGCGGAAGCTCCGCTCATGATCGAGAAGGTCGCGGAATACAGTCCGACACTGATCGAGCAACCCATTCATCATTGCCTCGGTGTCGAGGGGTGGGTGGAACTGCGGGCGCTGCTTCCTGGCAATCCCCCACCGATTTTCGCGGATGAAAGCGTGCAAACAGTGGAAGATGTCATCGCACTCGCGGATTTCGTGGATGGCGTGAACATCAAGCTCCTCAAGAGTGGCAGCCTGGACGCAGCTGTGGCCATGATTGCAGCGGCGAGAGAGCAGGGTCTGCAGATTCTCTTGGGCTGCATGATCGAAACCAGCCTGGGTACCACGGCAGCGGCGCATCTGGCCCCGTGGGCCGACTGGATCGACCTCGACGGGCATTTTTACGTGGCCGATGACGACTTTATGGGCATCACGTATGATGCCAGCGGCAACCTCATCATGCCCAACCGGCCCGGCATAGGCGCTGTCCCACGATGAACGTTTCTCTTTTACAATCCTCTGCGGAAAAACATCTCCCGGCTGCGCTCGACTTCTTGCGCCGACTGGTTGCCATTAACAGCTTCACCGCGAATGCTGAAGGCGTGGATGAAGTGGCCCGCCTGACGGCGGCGGCTTTTGCGCCGCTGGGTTTTGAGGCTGAACTTGCGCCATGCAGTACTCCCGGCACGGGGCATCACCTCTTTCTTACGCATCGCGGTCAGGGCGGAGAAGCCATTGTGCTCGTCACGCACTCTGACACGGTGTTTCCCGCCGAGGAAGAACGGCTGAATGATTTCAAGTGGGATGAGCGCCCCGAGGAAGGCCGCATTTATGGGCCGGGCACGGTGGATAACAAAGGTGGCACCGCCTTGATCTGGCTCATCCTGCAAAGCTTGCGGGATGCGGCCCCTGATGTGTTTGAGCGCACACACTGGCTCGTGGCTTCAAATGCCGCCGAAGAAATCATTGGTGATGATTTTGGCCGTGCCACCGCTGAACGCTGCGGAGGGAAAGCGCGCGCGGTGCTGGTGTTTGAAGGCGGGCCCGTGGATGAGCGTGGCTGGCACATTGTCACCTCGCGCAAAGGCCGCAGCACGTGGAGGCTCAGCGCCGAAGGCAGGGCTGCGCATGCGGGCAGCAAGCACCATGAAGGCATCAATGCCATCGATGCGCTCGCCCGTGTGCTGCCGGACATCGCCGCGCTGACGAACGCGGAGGCTGAGCGAACGGTGAACATTGGCATGGTGCAGGGTGGCACGGTGGTGAATCGCGTACCCCATGAAGCAGTAGCTGAGTGGGAATGCCGGGCCACGGAGCCTGCGGCATTGCAGCATGCGGATGATTTTTTTGCGACGCTGAGCGGCACGGCGGCCAACGGCGCGAAACTCACGGCGGAACGCATCGGCGTCACTGCTGCGTGGCCCGGGGGCGTGGAGTCTGAAGCTCTTTTCCACCTTTGGCATGAAGCCGCTGCGATGATGAATCTCACGGCAGTCTCTGTGCCACGCGGTGGCTTGAGCGATGCGAATCATCTGTGGCAGCTCGCGCCGACGCTGGATGGCCTGGGCCCGTATGGCGGCAACGCGCACTGTTCTGAACGCAGCGCTGACGGCAGCAAGCTGCCCGAGTATGTGGAGCCTGGCTCGTTTGTGCCGAAGGCTGTGATGAATGCGCTGGCGCTGGTGAAGCTGGTTAAAGCCCCTTAGCCAGTGTCTTCACGCGCAGGAGGAACATGTCTGCGGTGATGTAGAGCGTTGTGTGGTCCGCGCCGCCGAAGGCGCAGTTTGCCGTGGCCTGGCCGGTGAGGATGCTGCCGAGGAGTTTGCCGTCTTGGCTGATGATGAGGATGCCGCCGGGGCCGGAGGTCCAGATGTTGCCGTGGGTGTCCACCTTCATGCCATCGCAGCCGCCTTTGCTTGTGGGGCTTTTGAGCGGCTGGGCATTGAAGAGGACGCGGGCGTTTTTCGCGCTGCCGTCGTCCTGAAGATCGTAAGCCATCACGCGGGTGTTCTTCGGATCAGATACTGCGATGTAGAGTGTCTTTTGATCGGGGCTCAGGGCGATGCCGTTTGGAAAGCGAATGTCTGAGATCACCAGCGAGACTTTGCCAGCAGGAGTGACGGAGTAGACGCCGTGCTGCGGGAGCTCTGGTGCCTCGCCTTTCTTCAGTCCGTAAGGAGGATCTGTGAAGAAGATGGTACCGCTCTTGGCGATGACGAGATCGTTGGGGCTGTTGAAGCGCTTGCCTTCGTATTTGTCGGCGAGAGAGGTGAAAGTACCGTCTTTTTCGAGGCGTGCGATGCGGCGCTCGCCATGCTGGCAGAGGATGAGATTTCCCTGGGCATCGACTTGGAGACCGTTGGAGCCTTGGGCTTCTCCGCTGAGACTGCCGCTGGGTTTGAGGATGACCTTTGCGGAGGTGTCGCCTTCCTTCCAGCCGAAGACGGTGTTCTCGGGGACGTCTGAGAAGACGATGCCGCCATCGCGCCAGACGGGGCCTTCGGACCAGTTGAAGCCTGAGGCGAGCACTTCGATTTTGGCGTCGGGTGCGATCAAGGCGTCGAGCGCAGGATCGAGACGCTCGATGGAGCCGTGGAATTCGGGGACGGGCTCGGCAGCGAAGGCTGCGAGTGACGTGGCGAGGAGCAGGGAGAGAGGGCGAAGAAGCATGAGATTGGTTGGGTAGGAAGTCGTGCCAGCAGGGAATCCTCAACGCGCTGCCGTCTTGGCGATGCGTTTGCCGAGGCATATGAGGCTCTTGTCGCTGCGGATGAAGAGCTGGCCTTCGCTGAGCGCGGGGGAGGCGAAGACTTTTTCCTTGAGTTCGCTTTCGGCGAGAAGCTTGTAGGTTTTGTCGGGCTGGACGGTGCGGAGGATGCCGAAGTCGTTGATGAAAAAGACGTGGCCTTCGGCGCTGGTGAGGGAGGCGTGGTGCTCGCGCATGCGCTCCTCCCATTGGATCTCGCCGGACTTTGCATCGAAGCAGTGGGCGACGCCGGAGTCTGAGACATTGAGCAGATGGGTGCCTTCGATGAGCGGTGATGGGACGTAGGAGACGCCTTTGTTGGTGCGCCAGACGATGTGGGTGTTGGTGACGTTGCCGCTGCCGTCGGGCTTGATGGCGAGGAGGTGATGCTCGGGGAAGCCGCCGGTCATGTAGAGGAGGCCGGCTTGTTCGCTGTAGACGATTGATGCGACGAACTGCTCGGTGGGGCCGTCGATGATCCAGAGCAGTTTGCCGGTGCGGGGATCGTAGCTGGTGACGCACAGGGTGCCGGAGAGCACCATCTGGGTGCGGCCGCCGATGTCGCGGATGAGCGGCACGCAGTAGCTGCGGGTGTTGTTGGGGCGGGCGATGCGCCAGAGTTCCTTCCCGTCGGTTCTGGCGAGGGCGACGATGTAGCCGTCGCCATCGTGGTCGCAGTTCACGATCACCTTGTCTTCAAAAACGATGGGGCTGGAGCAGAAGCCGTGCTTGCTGGAGAAGAGGCCGGGGCGCACCTGCCAGATTTGTTTGCCGCTGAAATCATGCGCGGAGATGACGACGGTGCCCTTTGGCACTTCGCCTTTGCCGATGACACGACCGGCATTCGCGGCGCGCGTGGCGTCGGTCTCGGTGTTGTCGAGGAAGGCGGTGAAGACGCGCTCGCCGTCCGTGGCGGGGGTGCTGGAGGCCTGGCTGTTGAGTTTGTGGATGCTCTCGATGGGCGCTTTCACCACCGTGGACTGCCAGAGCTGTTTTCCCGATGCGCGATCGAGACAAAGCAGGACGCGCGATTCGTTTTCAGGCAATGCGGCGACGATGAAGATGCGGTCCTGCCAAACGATGGGCGAAGCGTGGCCGCTGCCGGGAAGCTCCACCTTCCATGTGACATTGCCATCTGCAGAGATCGGGAAGCCGGTGTCCTTGGAGGTACCGTCGAGACGCGGCCCGCGCCACTGCGGCCAGTCTTCGGCAGGGAGGAGCGCAGGGGTGAAAGCGAGGAGCAGGGAAAGCGTGCGAAGGGAGATCATGCAGGGTAAGGCAAACGGGGGGAAGTGGGGGGAGCTTGCGCGGATAAAGCACCTCAGACTCTCGCCCTTCACTATTGCTCAGCTCTGACGCGCGCGGATATCCAGCAACTGCTTCATCACGTGGTTGATCTTGCCGCTCCATTCGGTGGTGCCGAAGGCGTCGTGGAGGGTTCGGTAGAGGGTGTAGAGTTCGGCGTAGGTGGCCTGGTTTTCGGGGATGGGATAGTAGACCTTGTCGCGGGTGGCGGTGACTTGGGACTGGAGGGTGTGGATGTCCCCTGCCCCGGCGGCGGCGGCACCGAAGATGGCGGCGCCGAGGGCGCAGGTCTGCTCGCTCTGGCTGACTTTCATGGGCTTGCCGATGATGTCGGCGTAGCACTGCATGAGGGTGGCGTTTTTGATGGAGAGGCCGCCGGTGTTGATGACTTCCTCGATTTTGACACCGTATTCTTCGACGCGCTTGATGATGGTGAGCGCACCGAAGGCGGTGGCCTCGATGTAGGCGCGGTAGATTTCGTGCGCCTCGGTGTGGAGGGTCTGGCCGAGGAGCAGGCCGGTGAGGCGGACATCAACGAGGACGGTGCGGTTGCCGTTGTTCCAATCGAGCGCGAGCAGGCCGGTGGAGCCGGGCTTTTTGCCGAGCATGGCCTTCTCCATGTTCACGAATTTTTCGCCCACGGTGGCACCGTAGGTGTCGGGCACGAGGTGATTGACGAACCAGAGGAAGATGTCGCCCACGGCGCTCTGTCCGGCTTCGATGCCGTAGTAACCGGGGAGCACGGAGCCGTTCACGATGCCGCAGACGCCGGGGATGTCGGCGAGAGGTTTGCTGGTAGGAGCGATCATGAGATCGCAGGTGCTGGTGCCGAGGATTTTGACCAGCGTGCCTTCCTTGATGCCTGCACCAACCGCGCCCATGTGGGCGTCGAAGGCACCGACGCTGATGGCGATGCCTACTTTGAGGCCGAGGCGCTGGGACCATTCGGCGCAGAGAGAACCGGCTTTGACGTCGGCGGTGTGGGCCGCGGAGTAGAGGCGGTCGCGGAGATCAGCGAGGGCGGGGTCGAGCCGGGCGAGGAATTCTTTGTCGGGCAGGCCGCCCCACTCGGTGCTGAACATGGCCTTGTGCCCGGCGCTGCACACGCCGCGCTTGAGCGTGAGAGGATCGGTGTTGCCAGTGAGCACGGCCGGAATCCAGTCGCAATGCTCGACGAAGCTGAATGCGGCCTCGAAGACCTGGGCGTCCACACGGCGAAGGCGCAGGATTTTGCTCCACCACCATTCGCTGGAGTAGATGCCGCCGCATTTGGCGATGATGTTGGGCCGCATCTCATGGGCGAGCTGAGTGATCTCCGCTGCCTCGGCGTAGCCGGTGTGGTCTTTCCAGAGCCAGACCATGGCGTTGAGGTTGTTCTTAAACTCGGGCAGCAGGCCGAGTGGCGTGCCGTCTTTGTTCACCGGAATGGGTGTGCTGCCGGTGGTGTCGATGCCGATGCCGATGACCTCTGCGGCATCAAAACCGGGGACGTTTGCCTGCGCCTGCTGCAATGCGCCGCGTACCACGGCTTCGAGGCCGTCGAGGTAATCCTGCGGGTTTTGCCGGGCGACGTGCGGGTCTTTGGGATCGAGCAGGATGCCCATCTCGCCGCTCGGGTAATTGAAGACGGTGGAGCCGACTTCGGCGCCGTTGTCGAGGTCGATGAGAAGGGAGCGGCAGGAATTGGTGCCGTAGTCGATGCCGAGGGAGTAGCGCTTCATGGGTTGGGTTGGAGCAGTCTGCGGATGTTTTAGCGGGTTCATCCCGCAGTGCGAGCCAAAACCGGACAAGGTTTGTGACCGGGGTGTGACGGTTCTTGATGCAGGAGAGGAGAAAGACCGTGCGCGGCAGGCCGTTTACCACCGCCCTATGACCCACCGTCTGCTTTCATTCGCCGCTGTTTTCTCCCTCACTGCCGCCCTGCATGCCGAGGACGCTTTTGTCCCGCTGTTTGATGGCACAACCCTCGCAGGCTGGGAGCAGCACAGCGGCAAGGCGGAGTACCGTGTGGAGAACGGTGCGGTGGTGGGCAAGACGGTGCCGGACACGGGAAACTCCTTCCTGTGCACGGCTAAGAAGTACGGAAACTTCATCCTGGAACTCGAGTTCAAGGTCGATCCCTCGATGAACTCGGGGATTCAGTTTCGCAGCAACTACTACACCCAGGAGACGGAAGTCGAGATCGCGGGGAAAAAGAAGAAATTCCCGGCGGATCGGGTGCATGGCTACCAGTTTGAGATTGATCCGAGTGCGCGCGCCTTCACGGGCGGCGTGTATGACGAAGGCCGTCGTGGCTGGCTCTTTGACCTGAAGAACAACGAGGCCGCCCGCAAGGCCTTCAAGCAGGGTGACTGGAACCAAGCGCGCATCGAGTGCCGTGGCAGCAGCATCAAGACTTTCATCAATGGCGTCCTGGCGGCGGACTTTACCGATGACATGACGGCCGAGGGCGTCATCGCCCTGCAGGTGCACGGGATTGGCAAAAAGACCGAAGCGGTGGGCAAGGAAGTGATGTGGAAAAACATCCGCATTCAAGAACTCAAGTAGAAACATCTTTCGAGTTCATCCGGGAAACGAGTTGGAAAACTCGCGTCCTTCTGTGTACACTGCCCCACAACCATGAAAACCAACCGCGCTCTGCTTTTCATCTCCTCCCTGCTTCTTTCCACCAGCCTGCTGAAGGCTGAGATCAAAGAAACTGTCGTCGAATACAAATCCGGAGACGTGGTCTGCGAAGGCCTGCACGTCGTCGATACCGCCAAGACCGGCAAGCTGCCCTCCGTGCTGATCATTCACCAGTGGACTGGCCTGAGTGACAACGAGAAGATGCGGGCACGCATGCTGGCGGAACTCGGGTACAACGTTTTCGCCGCCGACATTTATGGCAAAGGCATCCGCCCACAGCCGCCGGAAGCTGGCAAGGAGGCCGGGAAGTACAAGACCAACCGCAAGCTGTATCGCGAGCGCATGCTTTCCGCTCTGGAAGTGCTGGACAAGGACCCGCAGACGGACCTCTCCAAAGTCGCCGCCATCGGCTACTGCTTTGGCGGCACAGGGGTGATCGAGCTGGCCCGCAGCGGCGCGCTGATCAAGGGAGTGGTGAGTTTCCATGGCGGGCTCGATTCTCCGACTCCTGCCGACGGCAAAAACATCAAGGGCAAGGTGCTGGCGCTGCATGGCGCGGACGATCCTTTTGTGAAGGCCCCGGACATCGCCGCGTTTGAGCAGGAGATGAAGGACGCGAAGGTGGACTACAAGCTGGTGAGCTACCCGGGCGCTGTGCATGCCTTCACGCAGAAGGCTGCGGGCAATGACAACAGCAAAGGCGCGGCGTACAATGAAGCCGCCGACAAGGCCTCATGGGAAGAGATGAAGGCCTTCTTCGCACGCATTTTCAAGACGGAAGGCTAAACGAGGAGGCCGACCATGAAACGATTTCTGCTGCTGCAAGCCACTCTGGCCTTTGCCGTGCTGACGGCAGCGGAAGAGCCCACGAACTTCATCCGGTTCGTGGAGGAGGACGAAAGCGACAGCCTGCAAACGGCGGTGGTGAGCTATGAGTCTCCGCAGAAGGTCAAAGTGGATCTCGTGGGGGCCATCCACATCGCTGACAAGGCGTATTTCGACGGGCTGAACGTGCGGTTCAAGGGCTATGAGGCGGTGCTGTATGAACTCGTCGGCCCGTCCTTTGAGGAGCGGGGCAAGCCCGAGGCCAAGAAGCAGGCGGAAAAGCTCCAGTGGGTGGGTCAGCTGCAGACCATGATGCGTGATACGCTGAAGCTGCACGGCCAGCTCGAAGGCATCGACTACACGGCGAAGAATTTCGTGCATGCGGACATGGACATGTCCCAGTTTACGCAGACGCAGACCGAGAAGCAGGAGAGCTTCCTTTCGCTCTACCTCAAGGCCGCGCAGGCGCAGAAGGAGGTCAATGAAAAGCGCGGCGTCAATTCCGATGCCGCCGGGATGGTGATGCTGCTGAAGATTTTAACCATGAAGGACAGCAGCACGGAGCTGAAGCGCATGATCGCGCAGGAGTTCGACAGTGTGGAGGACATCATGGCGGGGATGGAAACCGGTGACGGCACCGTGCTCGTGGGCGAGCGGAACAAGGTCGCGCTGCAGGTCATGGACAAGGAGATCGCCGCCGGGAAAAAGCGCATCGCCATCTTCTACGGCGCGGCACATCTGGGAGACATGGAGGAGCGCCTGCTGAAGAAGGGCTTCAAGCGCACGAAGGTGGAATGGCTGAAGGCCTGGGACCTGCCGCATGCGAAATGAAATGAGGAAGGCCGAAACCTTCCTCATCACAAATTCAAAGCTGAATTACAGCGGTATTATTTCTTAGCGCCGGCGGCTTCCAGACGGAGCTGCTCAAGGCGGGAGAGAACTTTGGGAGCGGCCGGAGCAGCAGGCTTGGGGGCTTCCTTGGGCTTGTTGGCGGCGAGAACGGGGGCTGCGGGTGGCGGAGTGACCACCTTGCGCGGGGCGTCGATGCGCAGGATGGAGCCGAGTGCAATGCGATGGATCGTGGTTGTATTGGTGCCTTTGACAGGAACATCGACACGCACAAACAGATTGGCCTGCTTGCCGATGGGCGACTTGCCGTTCGTAATCACCTTGAAGGAAACTTCCTTGGTGTCCTTGGTGATCTTGGCTGGCTCGATCGGGATGGTGTCTGGGACGCCGAGAACCTGGGCGGTGGCCTCGCCATCGAATGGCAGGAGCTGCTCAAGCTTGGCGACCATGACGGCTTCCTTGCCCTGCTCTACGGCTACGAGGGGGATGGCGGGTGCGGTGATGTAGGCGGGGGCGGTGACGACTGCTGTGAATGGGGAAGCATTGTAGATGCGCCCCTTGCCAGCATCAGCCTCGCCCATGACGGTGAAATTCCAGGAACCGGCCGGTGTTCCGGCATTGGCATCGAGCTGGAAGACGCACTCGTTCTGGCCTTCCGGGATGGTCTGCTCGCCAAGGGCGCTGACGCCATTGGGCTTCCAGATCATGAGCACGCGGATGGGGGCCTTGAAGCCTTCCTTGCGCTTGGAGACGACCTTGAGTTCGAGAATGCCGTTGTTCACCAGCGGCACGGCGGGCTTGACGATTTCGAGGGAGTAGGGAGCCTCTTCCACGACGGCGACGGGCAGACGGTCTTCAATCTGGGTGTAGTAGACCACGTTGCCATTGCGCACGATGTCGAACTCCTGGCGCAGCTTGCCACGTGTCTTGGTGTTCGGATCGACGGCGTTGAGAGAGATGGGGACGACCTGATGACCGAGGGGTGCATCCGCAGTGGCTTCAAAAAGCAACGGCACGCTGCCGAGGTCTTTCGGGGCCATTTCGGTGAGCAGTTTCACGCCCTGTGGCATGTTCTGGACGTCGAACTTGAAGTCGCCGCCGACGTTGTTGCGGCTGACGTTGACGAGCGTGGCATAGCGTCCGCCTTTGGGAACAGCGATGAACTGGCGGTAGTTGTTGTCGTTCACCGAATACTGAGGCGAGGCAAAGAAGACCTCAGGCTCTGCGGCGATGAGTTCGAGGCGATAGACGTAGTTGGCACCGCCGCGTTCCAGATGATCGGCCACGCGCACGAAGTAGTCGCCGTCGGCAGGAATGGCGACCTTGAACTTGCTGTCGAGACGGCGGCGACCACCACCGTCATCGTTGCCGCTGATGGAGCCGCCTTTGGCGTTGTAGATGTTCACCACGCTGTCGAGCGGGGAGCCGAGGCTCTGAGCAAAGGCCTGTACTTCGAGCGTCATGCCTTTCTTGAGCGGCACTTTGAAGAAGTCCACATCACCGGGTTTTTCGATGATGCCGTTGAGGGCAATCGGGGAACCCGGGGCGACCGTGGCCTTCGCCTGCTCGTCGTTGGGCTCGGCTTCAAGCACATTGTCGTAGTTGACCAGACGGAACGGATTGCCGGAAGGTGCTGGTTCCTGGGACTTCGAGAAAAGCATGTAGTCTGGGTCGATATCAGCTGGCAGCTGAACCTCTTCTTCAAAGGAGCTGTCGCGCTCAATGAAACGCACCTTGGTCTTGGAGCCGATTTTGCCACCGGCGGGATACACGACATCCGGACGGCGGTAACTGCCGACGTGGAGGCGGTAGTAGGAGTTGCCACCGCCGCGGTAGGAGGATTCGCGGATCATGACGGTGTAGTCGCCATCTTCTTCAGCCACATAGGAGCAGTAGCCGTCTTGGCGGTGGAGGATGGTGTCGTCAGAGATCACCTTTTCGAAGCGGTCCTTGTCAATGATGGCCAGGAAGGGGTCAAACACGGTGTAGCCGAGGCGGAGGCCGTCCACTTCGACGGACAGGCGCTGGCCTTTCTTGAGGCTGACGCGGTAGTAGTCCACGTCCTCGGTCTGCACGACACCTTCGATCGTTTGATTCAGCTGAATGACCTGAGGAGATTCGAAATCACTGTTAGGCTCCTTTTCATCCACGTTCGGGAAGATGCCCACGAAGAACTGGCGGGCATGTGACATGCCGGACTTCGTGCGGATACGCATGAGGTGATTTCCCGGCGGCACATCCGGAGCGATGCCGATGGTGAGCTGCACCTTATTGGCCTCCACCTTGTCCACGCTCTTCTGGGTGAAGCCGGGGGAGAAGAAGATCATGCTCTCGAAGTCTGCCAGCTGGGTCCCCGTGACGGTGAGCTTGACCTCCGTGCCACGCTGGCCGCCGTTTGGCGCCGTCGTGTTGAAGGTGGGGTACGCCGCAAAGGCACTGGTGGCACAGGCTGCGGTGATGAGGATCAGATTACGGATGGTGGACATGACAATGAAGTAGGGGTCGTTCAGCATACGCCCTGGAAAAGGCGAAAATTACGAACTGCGTGAAGTTCCTGCGGACATTTGGCGCACCAGATGCAGGCAGTAAAGCAGCGGCAGCGCCCCAAAAAGGCCAAAAGAACAGTCCACCATCCGCCAGTAGAGAGGGATGCCGCGAATCTCGCCACAGATCATCGCCAGGGGAAAAACTGCGGCACAAGCCAGCAGACCCACCTTCAGCACCCAGGCATTGGGCAGCGGATCGCGCCAGGGCCCGGCGATGAAAAAAACCGCGATCATGAGGTGGCCGAACGCCAGCCAGTCCGTGCCGTAGGCGACGAAAGGAAACTGCGCCTGCGTAACCTCAAGCCCATGCCAGACATAACCGATCCAAAAGGTGAGTCCTGCGTGCTGCGCGTACTCGGCATGATGCTGGATGCCGAGCCAGGAGGCCATCAGCCGCAGTTCATGCAGCAGGGGGAAGGCCGTGAGGCCGCTGAGGATCAGGCCGATGATGAAGAGGCCTAATACAAGACGGTAGCGTCGCAGCAGAGCATCCTTTTCCATGGATCACTCCTCCACCGGCAGCCAGCGTGCGCCATCCACGACCACGTAGCCGTCCGCGCCTTCGTTTGAAATCGTGATGGCGGTGTCGTTGCCGCACTCGTATTCACCGAGGTCGATCCAGAACAGGCCTTCGCCGGGCTTGGGCGATTTGAGGTCGATCTTGAACCTCTGCACGCCGCCTTTGTGCTGCACCTCCACGAGAGCGTTGCTGGCGCGGTTGCTGTTTGGCGGGGAGGCCAGCATGAGACGGTATTTGCCGGGCTTGGTGAGCTTTGGTTCAAAGCGCAGGCTGCACTTGCCGTCTTTGGTGTTGCCATCGTGGCTGTAGCCGTCGCCGATGAAGGACTTGGCTGCGCCGCTTTCTGACCACACGCCGGTCACCTTGGCATCGGAGTCATCCATGACGATGCCTTTGAGTGATTTCGGATCAATGCCACGCAGGGTGGTGGGGCCGTCGAAGTGCAGGATCTGGCCGTCCTTGACGATCTGCGTCTTGAGCTGTTCATACGGCACGTCTTGAACCGGAATGCCTGCATCCATGGCGAGTGCTGCTGCGGTGGCGGCGCTTTGGCCGAGGATCATGAACACGGGCTCCATGCGGATGCTGCCGTAAGCGATGTGGCTGGCGGACATGGCGACGGGCACGAGGAGGTTGCTCCCCTGCCCTTTCTTGGGAATCAAGGAGCCGTAGGCGATCTCATAGGGGCCTTTGGTGCTCACGCCGATGTCGCCTTCGTTTTGCACATTGCCTTCCGGCGTGATGTAGCGCTGGATGTTGTGAGAATCGATGCCGTAGCTGCCCATGCCGACGCTGTCGGGTGTGGGGCGCTTCTTGAGCAGTTCGTTTTCGGTCATCACATAGGCGCCGATCATGCGGCGTGCTTCGCGGATGTAGAGCTGGTGGCTCCAGTTGCCGTTGTCGGCGAACTCATCTTTGGGGAGGCCCCATGTTTGCAGTTCTTCCTGCACCTTCTTGGGCACGCGGGGGTCATTGGCCACGAACCACAGCAAGCCCTGCTGATACTGACGGTGCTCGGCGATGATCTCGAGGCGCTTCTCATAGCTGCCTTCGGGGTAGTCGTAGTTATAGCCGATGTTGTCGAAGCTGAACGGCCCGTGGTTGTTGGTGTCGGTCTTGTGGTTTGGAATGGGGTCGAACTTCTCGAAGAACTCTCCCCAGCCTGCGTTCAGCACGCGCAGCAGAATTTCATACTGGCCGGCATCATAACCTTCCGGCTTGGGAAAAGGGATGCGGTTGCTCGGATCATTCGTGTAGCAGGAGCGGAAGCAGTAGGCCTGCACGCGTTTGTCGCCAGCACCGTACTCACCTGGAGACTCCGTGCTCACGCGTGGCAGCACGCCGCTCTTGGGATCTCCCGGCACCTTGTAGGCGCTGATCGGTTCCTTCACCGCGCCGAAGTGGTGGCGGTGATGAAGCACGCCGACTTGGATGCCATTCCACTTCTCGTCATAAACGGAAGTCGCCTCACGACCCACGTGGTAGTCCACGCCGGCAGCCGCCATCAGATCGCCCTCGTAGGTCGCGTCGATGAACATTTTGCCTGCGTAGGTCTTGCCGCTCAGGGTGGTGATGGAGGTGATTTTATCGCCATCCTTTTTCACGCCCTTGGCGCGGTCCAGCCACTCGTCACGCACCACTTCGAGGCCGAACTCCTTGACGTAATCTTCGAAGATCTGTTCCGCCACATGGGGCTCGAAGATCCACATGGTGCGGTTCTCGCCATCCATGGCGGGAGTGCCCTGGCCTTTGCCGCCGTATTCGGATTTCTTCTGCTGCACCCAGGCTGAGTCCTTGTCGTAGTGCAGCCAGACGCGATGATAAAAGTCGCGGGAGAGTCCGCCGATGACGGCTTTGTTGCCCGTGTCGGTGAAGCCGAGGCCACCGCTGCTCAGGCCGCCCAGGTGCTTGTCAGGCGAGACAACAATGACGCTCTTGCCCATCTTCTTGGCCTGCACTGCGGCGATGATGGCGGAACAGGTGCCGCCATAGATGACGATGTCATGATCGGCTGCATGAAGAGCCTGGCTGGAAAGCAGGAGGGAGGCTAGAAGGGTGCGCAATTGCATGGCTTGAGATTGGGGTTGGCTGAGCCGGTGCAATTCCATCGCCGCATGAAAGGAATCGGCAAACAGAATGTTTAAACGCCATGTTCCGCCCCACCTGTCTTGCACTCCTTGTAGCCAGTTCCGCATTTGCGCAAAACCTTCTGCCTCAAACGCATGTGCTGCGACAGGAGGGTTGCCAGTCTGATTTTCCCTCCATGTGCGTAGATGCAGGCGGGACACCTCATGTGGCTTTCATCCAGTGGGACGGCAAGCAGGACACGCTGCATGTGGCAAAACTCAGCGAGGGTGCATTGAGCGATGTTTTGACTTTGGGACAGCCGGGCATCATTCACCAGCCAGCGCTGGCTGCGGACGGCAAGGGAGCACTGCATGTGGTGTGGTCGCAGGTGAACGACAAGGAGGTGATGGAACTCCGCTCGGCGATCCTTCGTGATGGCAAGGTCCAGGGAGAGATCACGACGCTGGCGAGTTCGCCGAACGGCGGCAACGCCTTCGCGAAAGCGGCAGCGAATGCCTCGGGTCATGTGTGGGTGGTGTGGCAGAGCATGCGCGGCACGCTGGGCGATATTTTCTGCCGCGTTTATGACACGAAGAAAAACGCGTGGTCACAGGAAGTTCAGGTGACGAAGGATCCGGGCGGCGACTGGGAGCCGTGCGTGGCGTTTGATGGCAAGGGCGGGGCGTGGATCTGCCATGACTCATCACGTGGCAATGAATTCAACATTTATGCCACGCATGTGGATGCCGAACTCAAGGTGGGTGAAACGAAGCAACTTATCGCCACGAGTCGCTACGAGGGCCGGGTGAATGCGATCGCTTCACAAGACGGCAAAGGCGTCTGGCTGGCCTGCGAACGTGGCAACGAGCAGTGGGGCCTGGACATGCGTGCGCATGGTGGTCAGGTGGGGCTGAACGGGCGGCGCGATCTGGTCATCGCCTATTGGGATCTTGCCAGCGGCAAGGTGGAGGAACTGCCCGGCCCTGATGGCCTGCTGGCCGCACTGCCCGGCCCCAAAACTCCAGCCGGAGTCAATGCGCCGCGCGCGAACAATCCGAAGGCCAAGGCCAAAGCGGAACAGCGAGCCAAAAATCAGGCGGCCCAAGCGAAGGCCAAGGGCAAGCCTGCGCCGAATGAGATCGGCGCGGTGAATTTGCCTCACCTCATGCTGGATGCAGCAGGCCGTCCGTGGCTCACGGTGCGCTACTTCAAGAACTACTGCTGGCAGATCACGCTGACGCGCTATGACGCGGCGACGAAGCAGTGGGCGCAGCCGTATTTGATCCCGGAGAGTGTTTACACCCAGGACCGCCAGACCACGCATACTCTGGGCAAGGATGGCAGTCTGTGGGTGGCGTGGTCCACTGATCTGCGCACCTCAAAGCTGCAACTGACCACGGGGGTGCATCTGGCCAAAATCGCCACAGAAGTGGATGTGCCGCTGGTCACGGCTCCGGTGGTCAAACCGCGTGAGTCTTTTGCCGCCTACATCAATCCCACCACGCCTGAGCGTGACCTCAGCGAGCGCCACACCTGGACGCACAAGGGTGTGACGTACAAGCTCTACTGGGGCGACTACCACCGGCACACGGACATCTCAAACTGCGTCACCGCGAATGACGGCTGTGTGCTGGAGCAGTACCGCTACGCGTGGGACATGGGCAAGCTCGACACCCTGGGACTCAGTGACCACACGGACATCGCGAAAATCTACCACCCCTATGAGTGGTGGCTGAACCAGAAGATGACGGAGATCTTTTACGCGCCCGGCTTTTTCATGAGCATGTATGCCTACGAGCGCGAGCAGAAGTGGCCGTTTGGGCATCGCAATGTGATCTTCGCCCAGCGCGGCGGGCCGATTGTGTACATTCAGCGGAAGAACTATCTGGAGTCCCCCTGGCAGAAGGAGTTTCCGGTGAAAACTGAGGGCACGCCCGAACTGCACCCCACCGAATTGTGGGATGTGCTGGCACGCTATGGCAAACCGGTCACCGCCATCAGCCATACGGGTGCCACGAGCATGGGCACGGACTGGGATCAGATACCGCCGGTGGACCACCGCATTGAGAACGTGATCGAGATATATCAGGGAGCGCGCGTCAGCTATGAGGGCCTGAATGTGCCGCAGCCCACGGTCGGGATGCGAGTGGGGCAGCCCTACAATCACGCCTCCACCGTGGTCGGCACACCTGTGGTCGGCGAGCCGATCCGCAGCTTCACGGAGAAGAACAACGGCGTTTATCAGCACGCGCTCGAACTCGGCCACAAGCTCGGCGTCTGGGCAGACAGCGACCACATTTCCACCCACACGAGCTACGGCGGCGTTTATGTGAAGGACTTCACGCGTGAAGGCATTCTGGAGGGAATCAACGCCCGGCGCACCATCGCCGCCACGGACAAGATTTTTGTGGAGTTCTCCTGCAACGATCACCTGCTGGGCACTGAGATCGCGCTCAGCGGCAAGCCTGCGTTGAAATTCAGTGTCGATGGCACCGCTGAGATTTCGCGGGTCACGCTCGTGCGCAATGAGCAGAACTATCAGCAGTGGGAGCCCAAGGCGAAAAGCTTTGAGCAGACCTTCACCGATGATGCACCGATCGCCGGCGAGAACCGATACTATCTGCGCGTCGAACAGAAGGATGGCAACATGGCCTGGTCTTCACCTGTGTGGGTGCAGATGAAGTAGGCTGCGTGCCTCACTGCCAGCCGCCGCCGAGCGCCTTCAGCATGGCCACGCTGGCCATAAGGCGCTGGCCTTCCACCTGAGCGGAGAGCAGCTTGGCATTGAGCACGGTGCGGTTGGCATCCACGACTTCAAAGTAGCTGGCGAGACCTTTCTGGTAGCGCAGCTCGGCCAGACGCTGCGTCTCCTGCGCGGAGGCGATGGCTGCATCCAGCGCCTGGCCCTGCTTGGCATAGGCTCTCGCATCGATCAGGCTGTCCTCGACTTCCTGCAGGGCCACCAGAATGCTCTGGCGGTAGTTGGCCAGAGTCTCGTCGTAAGCCGCCTTGCTCGACTTCAAATTTGCCCGCAGCTTTCCGCCCTGAAAAATCGGCAAGGTCATGCTGGGTCCAATGCTCAAGATGCGGCTGCGCTGATCGTAGAAATTCTCGGCACCGATGCTTTCCAGACCACCGCTGCCGACGATGCTGAACGCCGGGTAGAACGAGGCCGTGGAAACTCCCACCTGGGCATTTGCCTCGCGCATTTTCTGCTCTGCCGCGCGGATGTCAGGCCGACGCTGCAGGAGTGAGGAAGGCAGTCCGCCCGGCACTTTCGGCGGCTGTGGCTGGCTGGTGGCCTTGGCGATGCGGAAGTTCGAAGGAATTTCCCCGCAGATGACTGCGAGAGCGTTTTCAGCATTGCCACGCTGACGCTCCAGTGCGGCGAGGTCGTTACGGGCAAGTTCAAGCTCCGTCCGGGCCCGTGCGACGTCCATTTCGTTCGCGAGGCCGCCTTTGAAGCGTGATTCTTGAAGCTTCAGCGCTTCTTCGCGCCAGGTCTGCGTGCCGATCACGACCTGCATCTGCCGATCCAGTGAATGAGTCAGGAAGTAGAGCCGCGCCACTTCTGCGGCGAGGGTCAGACGTCTGGCGGAAAGGGTCTCCATGGCAGCGAACTGGGAGGCCTTGGAGCTTTCCACACCGCGACGCACCCGGCCCCAGAGGTCAAATTCCCAGCCAAGTTCGAGCAGGTTTTGAAACCGGCGGCGTTGCGTCTTGGGCAAGGCGACACCGGGGGGCAGGTTGGCACCGAAGGAGCTTTGCGAGAGGCGCTCATAATTCATCCCATTTTTCATGTTGAGCTGGGGGAACCAGTCCGCCTGCTGGACGCCGACGAGTGCGCGAGCGGTTTCAACACGTGCCAAGGCGCCGCGCAGCTCCTGATTGTTCTCCATCGCGCGATCTTCAAGCCGGTTCAATTCAGCGGAGCCAAACAGCTTCCACCATTCGCCGGGGACAGGAATATCCGCCGTGCTCGCCTTGCCGCCGTTCTTCCATTTGGAGGGCATCAGCACCTCCGGCAGTTTGAAGTTTGGCCCGACGCTGCAGGAGGCACACGTCAATGTGGTCGTGAGGCAGAGAATTCTAAAGTGGTTCATGCGCGCTTATTCATGGGGTGAAACGTTCTTAGTGCAACCATCAAGACACAGGTTCGTGCCCGGCTACTGAGGCAGGCAGCCAGCCACTTTCTGCCGCCAGCTGGCGAGGACATCGTTTGCCACCTCATGGGCTTCCTCAGCACTGACATGCTCGGTGACGGCATGTGCGGCGGGCAGCCAGGAGGGTGTGGTGACTTCACCGATGTGATCGTGCTTTTCGGCACGCAGGAAGGCGCGAAGCTGCACCGTGAGCTGGTTTGTGCTGCGATCATGGCTGGCAACCGCCTCAACACAGACTTCAAACGGAACTCCTTCCATTTCAAGGATGCGGATGACTTGAGTGGTATCGAGCAGAGAGTGGATCATATTCCGTAGGTTCTGGAGCAATGCCGGGGTGTCGCTGCCTTGTTTACGCTTAATTTTGCGAAGGTTTACGCGCCAAGCCCCCGTTATGACGCAGCCATGCGTTTTCTTCTCTGCTGCCTAGCCCTGACCACTCTCGCCACTGCGGCTGACAAGCCGCTGAACATCCTCTTTCTCTTTGCCGATGACTGGGGCCGCTATGCGAGCATCTACGCAGAGCATGAGAAATTTCCTTCGCCCAACCAGGTGGTGAAGACGCCGAACATTGACCGCATTGCTCGCGAGGGCGCGCTGTTTCGCCGGGCGTATGTGAACGCCCCGAGCTGCACGCCCTGCCGGAGTTCCCTGCTCTCCGGCCGCTATTTCTTCAACTGCGGACGCGCCGCCATCCTGAACGGTGCGGTGTGGGACCCGGCAATCCCGAGCTACCCGCTGCAGCTCAAGGACCAGGGCTACCACCTCGGCAAGTCCTTCAAGGTCTGGGGACCGGGCGAGCCTTCGGACGCGCCGTATGGCGGCCAGCAGTTTGCATATCAGAAATCCGGCGGGCGCTGCAATCAGTTCTCGCAAAACGTGGACAAGCTCATGAAGGAAGGCGTCGCGGTGGAGGCGGCCAAGCAGCAGATCTACGACGAAGTGCGGGGTAATTTCGACAGCTTCCTGGCCGCACGTCCCCAAGGCGCGCCGTTTGTGTTCTGGCATGGGCCCACCAACGTGCACCGCAAGTGGGTCAAGGGCAGCGGGCAGGCGCAGTGGGGCATCAATCCGGACGACCTGAAGGGCAAGCTGCCCAAGCACCTGCCCGATGTGCCGGAATTCCGCGAGGACTTCGGCAGCTATCTGGGGGAAATCCAGGCCTTCGATGCGCAGGTGGGGGTGATCCTCAAGCGGCTGGAAGAGGCGGGCGAGTATGACAACACGGTCATCGTCATCAGCGGTGACCATGGCGCTCCCGGCTTCCCCGGCGGCAAGTGCAACCTCTATGACTTTGGCGTGAATGTGGCGCTGGCGATCCGCTGGCCGGGTCAGCCGGGCGGACGGTATATTGAGGACTTCGTGAACCTCATGGACCTGGCACCCACGTTCATGGAGATCGGTGGCGCCAAGATTCCTGAAGGGGTGAATGGCAAGAGCCTTGTGAATTTGATGAAGTCGGGCAAATCCGGCCAGATCGAAAAGGAACGCGACTACGTCATCACCGGTCGTGAGCGGCATGTGAGCATCGCCCGGGAAGGCAACCTGCCCTATCCACAGCGTGCGCTGCGCAAGGACGGCTTCCTTTACATCCACAACTTCAAGCCTGAGCGCATGCCCATGGGTGACTACAAATCGCTGACCGACAGCTTCACTCCTTCACAAGACGCGCTGGAGAATGACACCTATGCCGCTTTTCCTGATATGGATTCCTCTCCCGCGAAGGCCTGGCTCATCGAGCATCGCAACGACTCGCAGTACAAGTGGCACTTTGACTATGCCTTTGCCAAACGTCCCGAAGAGGAGCTGTATGACCTCAGCAAAGATCCTGACTCCACGATCAATGTGGCGAAGGAACCTGCGTATGCGGACGTGAGGGCCAAGATGGCGGCAGAACTCCAGGAGAAGCTCAAGGCTGTGGGCGATCCGCGCGTGACGATGGATCCTGTGCCGTTTGAGAACCCGCCGTTTACGCTGGACACCAAGTCAGACAAACCCGGCAAGGGGAAGAAAGGCAAAGGCAAGGCGAAGGCGGAGTGACTCCCACCCGGAGGATAGGCTTCCAGCCTGTCAACGGATCGGGGCGTCTCGCCTTCGATTCAGAACTTAGGCGGGACGCCCCAGGCCAGTGTCAGGCAGGATGCCTGACCTCCGAGTTAGCCCTGCTCTTCCCAGAACTTCCGCAGTTCGCGCAGTTGCTTCTTGTCCGGCTTGGCGACGACTTCATGCGCGCGGGGCTGGATGAGTTCTCGTTCGCGGCGGAGTTCGCTCGCGCGTTGGATCCATTCGATGGGGGTGAGATTTTCGCAAAACTCGGGGACTTTGGGTGGGCCGAGGCGTTGGGGTGAGAAGGCGAGGACGCGCAGGCGCAGGCGGAGATCGCCGCGCACGACTTCGAGGACGTCGGTGGGTTTGAGATCGCGGGAGGCTTTGACGGGTTGGCCGTCGATGGTGACGTTGCCGCGGGCGCAGGCTTGCGTAGCCAGAGTGCGGGTTTTGAAGACGCGCACGTGGTGCAGCCATTTGTCGGCACGCTGGCTCATGCGGCAGCGGCGTAGGTGCGATTGCCGAAGATGGCACTGCCGACGCGGACGATGGTGGCGCCTTCTTCGATGGCGATTTCGAAGTCATGGCTCATGCCCATGCTGAGGCGCGGGAAGGGTGCGCCACCGCGTTGTTCGAGTTCGTCCCGGAGCTCGCGCAGGTGCGTGAAGTAGGGGCGGCTTTTTTCAGGGTCGGCATCGAAGGGTGGAATGCACATGAGGCCCTGGATTTCGAGGCGCTTGAGCGAATACAATGCTTCGAGGCTGGCGCGAAGCTGTTCGGCGCTGAAGCCGTGCTTGCTGCTTTCGGCGGCCAGATTGACCTCGATGTAGACTTGGGGGAGGAGGCCGAGTTCTCCGGCGATGCGGTCCACGTCCCGTGCGAGATCGAGCGAGCCGATGCTGTGGATGGCCTTCACATGCGGGAGGACTTTGCGGACTTTGTTGGACTGCAGGTGGCCGATGAGATGCCAGTGAAGGTTCGCGGGAAGCTGCGGGGCTTTGGCGAGGATTTCCTGCACCTTGTTTTCACCAAAGAGAAGCTGACCGGCATCCACGGCTTCGCGGATCGCTTCGACGGGGAAAGTTTTGGAGACGGCGAGCAGCTCGATCGAAGCGAGATCACGACTGCAGCGCTGGGCGGCGGCGGTGATGCGGTCGCGGATGGCTTGCAGGCGGTCGGAGAGGGTGTTCATATCTTGGCAAAGAGAAACGGAAGATGGGGAGGCCGCGCAACGTATTTTCGCGCTCCACCTATTCATTCCACATGCAATCACGCCGCCATTTCATCCGTCAGTCCGCCGCCACGCTGTTCGCCGCCCCCTGGGTCACCACCGGAATGCGTGCCGCTTCTCCGAACGGCAAGCTGCGCCATGCGGCCTTTGGCGCCTCGGGCATGAGCATGGCGGACATGAGCGCGATGTCCAACCACCCAATGTGGGAACTGACGGCGGTGTGTGATGTGGACACCCGCAACTTCAAGAAAGCGCAGGAAAAATGGCCGAACATCAAAGTGTATCAGGACTGGCGTGAACTGCTGGAAAAGGAATCGGCAAACATCGACAGCGTGAACGTTTCCACGCCTGACCACATGCACGGCAGCATCGGACTGGCCGCCATCGCGAAGGGCAAGCATGTGTATGGCCAGAAGCCGCTGGCGCACAACCTGTGGGAGTGCCGCCAGATGGTGGAGCGTGCACGTGACAAAGGCGTGATGACACAGATGGGCATCCAGATTTCCTCGGCGTTCACGGAACGCCATGCGGTGGCACTGATTCAAATGGGGGCCATCGGCAAGGTGAAGGAGGCCCACACCTTTTCGAACAAGAAGTGGGGCGACCTGGAAGTGCGTCCGGTGAAGAGCGATCCAATCCCTGCGGGCTTCGACTGGGACAAGTGGCTCGGTGTCGCTTCCGAGCGCAGTTACATTGAAAAATACGATCATCCTTCCAACTGGCGCAAACGCCGCGACTTCGGCACCGGCACTCTCGGAGACATGGGCTGCCACATGTTCAGCGGCTGGTTCCGCTCGCTGGATCTCGCTGCTCCGATCTCGGTGAAGTCCAGCGGCCCCGTCCCCAACAAGGACAACTGGGCCATCAATGCTGTCGTGGAGTACACTTTCAAAGGCACGAAGTACACCGCTGGCGAAACCGTGAAGGTGACCTGGACCGATGGCGATGCGCGTCCGCCGGCAGAAGTCATGGCCTTGGTGGGTGACGTGGCCAAATTCCCCGGCCAGGGCACCATTTACCTGGGCACCGAAGGCGTGCTGCTCTCCCCGCACGGCTCCACGCCGCTGCTTTATCCACGTGAGAAGTTTGCCAAATTCGGCGCCTATCCCAAGCTGGAGCCACGTGACCACTGGGCCGACTTCATCGACTGCTGCCTCAAGGGAGACAAGAAACCCTCCGCGAACTTCGACTACGCGGGACCACTGACCGAGGCGGTTCTACTTGGCTGCCTTGCGAGCGCTTTCCCGAATGAGAACCTCATCTGGGATGCGCCTGCGCTGAAGATTCCAAACAGCGCCGATGCTGACAAGATGGTGCGCCGCGATTACCGCAAAGGCTGGGAGATTGTGTAAGGAGAGACGGAATTCGAGCAGGACTGACGGCAGGTCGCCGTCAGCTTGGGTTTAATCCTCGTCTTCGTCATCACGGGAACCGTTCACGGAGCGTTTCTTCTTCACGGCGGAGATGTTGCGGTGAACCCAGACGCTCTGGACCATGCCCATGAGAAAGAGCGTCACGACGACAAAGGTACCACCGTAGCTGATGAAGGGCATGGGCAGACCGATGACGGGGAGCATGACGAGATTCATCCCGGCATTCTGGAAGGTGTGGACAAAGAACATGGCCACCACGCCCACGACAATGAGCCGCCCCAGCTGATCGCGGGCGCAAAAGGCCACGAAGACACTTTGCAGCAGCAGCAGCGCCATGCCTGAGAGCAGGAGCACCGAGCCGCGGAAGCCAAACTCCTCCGCGATAACCCCGAAGATGAAGTCATTGATGGATTCGTGCGGGAAGAAAGTGCGGTGGATCGATGCCTGATCTGGAACCTTCTTGGATTCTGGCCCCTTGCCTTCCAGGCCGCCCGTCGAAACCGCGATCTGCAGATGCTTGGCCACCCAGCCTTCGTTTTGAAGATCCACCTTGTCGAGCTGGTTGGTGGCCATGTACCAGGTGGAGTTGATACGAGCCTGCTGGTAGGGCTTGAGTGCAAAGACATACACCAGCGGCACCACGCTGGCGACACCGAGCAGCATGGTGATCATGTAGCGAAAGGGGATGCTGCCGACGAGCATCATCGACAGGAACACCGGGCCCCAGACAAGACCGGAGCCCAAGTCTTCCTTGATCACCATCATGGCCGGAATGCCGGCCACCATGCCGGCAGCCATGATGCGCAGCCATGGACGACGAAAGACCGGTATCATGCGTGGCAGTTCACCAAAAATGACGCCCAGAATCAGAATGCCGGACATGATGGCAAACTGCGAGGGCTGGACCATCATGCCGCCCACACGAATCCAGGCTTTGTTTCCACCGATCTCCACCCCGAAGGCCAGCACCGCCACGAGTCCACCGATACCGGCGAGATACATCGGCACGCAGGCCCAGCGCACCCACTTGTAGTCCAGCAAGGAAGCGGCAAAGAAAAACGGCAGGCCGATCATCACCCAGCGGATCTGATCCCGCCACTTGAGCGCCAGATCCGCCTCGTCCTTGTAGGCCGAGGCATTGAAAATGGCGTACACACCGAAGACGATGAGAGCGGCGATGTTGAGCACCAGCAGCCAGTTCATGCCTAGGAACTTTTTGAAGAGAGGAGTCATGGGATCAGAACAAGAAAAGTTTGGGACGAGTGGACACCACTCGCGCTAAATGAGCACGGGCACGGCTTCGAGCAGCTTCTGGGTGTAGTCGTGGCGCGGGTTTTCACAGATCTCGTCCGCGTTCCCCTGCTCGACGATCTTGCCGTGATGCATGACAACGATGTGATCGCTCATGTGGCGGACGACGGCGAGATCGTGCGCGATGAAGAGCAGCGTGAGATCAAGCTCCGCCTGGATGTCCTTGAGCAGATTGAGAATCTGGGCTTGCACGCTGACATCAAGGGCGCTGACGGGCTCGTCACAGATGAGGAAGCGGGGCTTCACGGCCAGTGCGCGTGCGATGCCGATGCGCTGGCGCTGGCCGCCGCTGAACTCATGCGGGTAACGCTGCAGTGCATCTTCCGGCAGCCCGACTTTTTTGAGCAGCCCGGCGGAGACCTCGCGGCGCTGATCACGGGAGAGTTCCTTGAAGTGAATCTGCAGCGGCTCGCCGAGAATGGACTCGACGGTCATGCGCGGATTGAGCGAGCCGATGGGGTCTTGAAACACCATCTGCATCTCTTTGCGCAAGGGGCGAAATTCGTTCTCCGTCATCGGCAGCACTTCCATGCCGCGATAGTTCACGCTGCCGGAGGTGACCGGGGCGAGCTTGAGCAGGGCACGGGCCACGGTGGACTTGCCGCTGCCGCTCTCACCCACCAGACCGACGGTGCTGCCTTCCTCCACCTCGAAGCTGACCTTGTCCACGGCCTTGATGACATCCTTGGTACGGCCAAACCAGCCCCCGCGCACGGGGAAGTGAATTTTGAGGTCTTGAACGCGAAGCAGCTGCATGGTGGAAACCGAGATTTTAGCACAGCTGGTAAAACGCGCTAAAGTTTCATTGCGTGAAAGCTTGAAAGTGTCAGCATTCCTTCCCTGATGAACGAACGCTATGAATTGCTGGCTCCCATCGCTGAAGGTGGCCTGGGGGCTGTTTTCAGAGCACGGGACCCCAAGCAAGGCCGCGAGGTGGCAATCAAACGGATTCTAGCCAACAAGGTGGGTGGCTGCGGTACGGCGGTGGACGCCCTGATCCGCGAGGCCCGGAAGCAGTCGAAGGTGCAGCACCCGAACGTCGTGGCCGTTTACGACTTTGGCGTAGATACCGAAGGTGGGTTCATCGTGATGGAGCTGGCCGAAGGCGAGACTTTGGAGAACGTCCTCCTGCGCAGCTCCCTGACGGCGGATGATTTTGAAGCCCTGGTGCGCCAGACGCTGGACGGAATGAGCGCCGTGCACGCGAAGGGCATTATGCACCTGGACCTGAAACCCGGTAACTTGATGATCCAGCGGCTGCCAGACGGCGGCCTGCAGGTGAAAATCCTCGATTTTGGGCTGGCGAAAAGCACCCCTCGGGTGGGAGAGCCAGATCTGAAAGCCTGCGAAGGGCTGCTCGGCTCCATTCATTTCATGGCTCCGGAGCAGTTTGAACGCGCCCCCGTGGACGCGCGCACTGACATCTATGCTCTGGGCTGCATTTACTACTATGCGCTGACGCAGAAGCATCCCTTCGACGGCGAGACCAAGCCGCAGGTGATGGCGGCCCACTTGCACCCCCGAACGCCGCCGCTGGGCACACTGCGGCCCGACCTGCCCGCGCGCACGGTGAAGTGGGTCGAGTGGCTCATCAACCGCGACCCCGCCAACCGACCGGCCTCTGTCGCTGAGGCGCTGCGGGTTTATACGGAAGTCACCAAGACGGGAGCATGATTCCCCCGCCCTGCCCAAGCCAACGTGCCAGCCCGGAAGTAATCACGCCAAAGACGAAAGCCTCTTGCCATCGCACGACGTGCCGCCATCATGACGAAACCTGTTTCTTGCTCCCCATGTCGCGTGTCCTCACAGCCCTTCTTTTTGCCGCCGCCAGCTTCCTGCTCTGCTCCTGTGGCATGATCAAGAGCCTCATTCCCGACTCGATGCCCAAGCTGCCAAAGATTGGCCTGCCCAGCCTGCCGAGCCGAAACACGGTGGCCAAGCTCGTCCCAGGCATGTCGGAGAGGGACAAAGTGAACTCTGAAGATCCGGATGTTCCGTTCAATTCGCGCGGCACTCTGGGCTTCGGCCACACGGTTCGCCTCGAAATTTATGAAGGCACACGGAGCCCGGACCGCATCTACCGTGGCATTGAAATGATCAACACCGAAGGGCTGCTCCCTCTCGGCCAGGTGGGCACGGCTCGTGTCGGAGGCCTGACGCTGCCCAAGGCGGCGGAGGCCATCGCCACGGTATTCCGGCTGGCCGGACGGAACACCCGGGAGATCACGGTGCAAATCATCTCCGTGGAAAACACCCCGGTCCTCTTCCTCAACGGCGATGTGATGGAGCCCGAGTTTATTCCGGTCTTCAAAGACATGAGCGTGAGACAGGCCGTCACCGTCACCGGTGGTCGCAAGTCCGGCTCCACCTCCCGCGGCTTCTACATTTCACGTCAAGGCCAGCGTCACTTCTTCACTTCACTGGAAGCAGCGGATAAAAACTGGAATCCGCAGGCTGGTGACATCATCACACTTTCTCCCGACATCTGATTTTCGCATCATGCTCGAATACACCGGCAGTGGTCCTGCCACCGCGCAAAGCCCCCTGAGTTCTCTCGTTCAAACCGCCGCCATCCTCCGCATCGGGACCGGATTGCTGCTCATGACACGCTACGGCCTCAATGCCGTGCAAAACGCCTATCATTTCTTCTTTCAGGAGAAGCCCTGGGCTTGGGTCCCTGCGTTTCATGAGGCAGGCATGCCCTACGCCCATCTGCTGGCTCCGGTCGTCGCCCTCCTCATCGTCGCCGTGGCCTTGAGCTGGATCATTGGCTTTTTAACCCGGCTGTTTGCCTTCATCTTTCTGCCGGTGGTCATCACGACCCTGGTGGTGCTGCACAACGCAGACTCCCCACGAGTGGAGGCTGCGTGGCTGTACCTGATCATCACTGTGACGCTGCTCCTGTTCGGATCGGGCACCGTTTCCGTGGACCAACTCTTCCGCCTGGGCCAGAGCGGGCCTAAAAAACGCCGCTGATGGCCCGCATCATCCGCAGTTCCGACGCTGCCACCGTGACGCCTGCTATGGAGCGCGTCCTGGCCATCGACCCGGCGCTGCGGAAAACCGGCTGGGCGGTGGTGGAATGCGCCGCCGGGCAATTGCGGGCGATTGAGTGGGGCGTCATTCATAACAAACCGGCCCTGCTTCCCTCCGGCTGCCTCGTCGCCATCCGTGCCGGATTGCTCGAAGTCATCGCCCGGCATTCACCGACGGTGTGCGCCATTGAGTCCACCATCTTTGTGCAGAGCTACAAGACGGCCATCGTGCTGGGCACCGCACGCGGAGCCTGCCTCATAGCCGCCGCCGAGCACGGCCTGCCGATCTACGAATATGCCCCGCGTGAAATCAAACAGGCCGCCGTGGGGCGTGGGGCGGCGCAGAAAGACCAGGTGGCTTTCATGATCCGCGCCCAGCTCCGCCTGCGTGAAACGCCGGAGGCCGATGCCGCCGACGCACTCGCAGCCGCTATCACCCATTTTCAAAACAGTGCCGCCGCCCGCGCGACGGAACGTGAAGCGCGGCGAGTGTGAGGGAACGGGACGCGCGCTACTTTTTCTTCTTGGTCAGCGGCTTTTTGGCCGAAGTCTTCTTCGCTGAGGTCTTTTTGGCTGACGTTTTCTTTGCAGGCGCTGTGGCGTTCTTCGCTTCGGCGAGCTTCAGCCTCTTCTTTTTGATATCTTGCTCAGCCTTCTCCATCCTCTTCAGCAGCTTCGGCCACTGCTTTTCCTCCACGATGAAGCCGACACAGCGGTCTGTGCCGCAGCGGCAGGGATGCTCGTCCCAGGTGTCCACGTCAAAACCGTAGTTGTAGGTCAGTTCCTCGCCGGCCTTGATCTCGCGCAAGGAATAGATCCAGATGCGGCCGCGGATGATGTAGGCTTCGCAGTTGGGGGCGCAGGAGTGATTGATGTAGCGTGCAGGATTTTTCCCTTTGGCACCATCAATGTCGTAGCGCTGATTCAGGGTGAACACATAGACGGCGGCGCCACCGGTCTTCTTGGACTTCTCGACCAGCGCCTCCCCACGGCGGGAGGACTCCGCTTTGGTGATTTTTTCACCTATGTATTCGATGATCGGCGCATCATTGGGAATGTCACAACGGGCAAAAATGCCGCGGTTATGGATGGAGGAGGAGCGAACGGTCCAGTAGCGTTTCGTGGGAGCTTGGGGCATGAGGGCAGGCGATCAACGGAAAATCGGAGCGCATGAAGTGTGCCGGGTGCCTGCAATGTCAAGGGATGAGGCCGAATGTTTCCCAGAGACGCCAGATGAGTGAGCTCCACTTTCCGGTTGCTGCCGGGGTGCGGTGGGGCTTATTGCGCGCCCTTCAACCGACCTGACTTCCCATGCTCGAATTTTTCCGCCGCCACCGTGGTGCCTTCCTCATCACCCTGACGATCTCCATCATCATCTCCATGTTTTACTATGGAGTTTCCCAGACGACCGCAACTCATGAGAAAAAGCTGCTCCCAACGGACGTCGCTCTCACGGTGTTTGGCAAGGACTACAGCGTGGCCGATGTCCAGCGTGCGCAGCGCTCCGTGCAGTTCACCCAGTATTACCTGCAGGCCGATGAGCTGTCCTCGATCCTGAGCATCATCCCCTCCTCGGGCGGCCTGGACGCTTTCGCCAATTTCTTTGTGGCGCGTCATATGATGGAAGAACTCGGCATCCGCCCCAGCAATGCGGAAGCTCGTGCCGCACTGGACAAACTCCCTGCCCTGCAAAACAACGGCAAGCTCGACGTCTCCCGTGGCCAGATGCTGGAGCAGCTCGCCGCCTCCATGGGCTTCGACAGCGAGGCCCTGCTGGACATCATGAAGGACATCGTCGGCCTGCGGAAGCTGCAGGCACTTGTGACCAGGAACTACACCGCCTCCCCGCTGGCCGCAGAGAAGCAGTATGCCAGCAGCTATCAGACCTTCAAAGGCTCCAAGATCACCTTTGAAACCGAGACCTTCAAAAAGACCGCCACCGTGACCGATGACGAGGTCAAAAAGTACTACGAGGAGAAGAAAGAGGAATACAAGACCGTGGAAAAGCGTGCGGTGAACTTCGTCTTCTTCGAAAACGCCAAGGACCTCGAAAAGAAGCCGCTGGAAGAGCGCCAGAAAGCGCAGAACGCCGTCGTGCAGCGCGTGAATGCCTTCAATGATCTCACCGTCAAGGAGCACAAGAGCTTCGCCGATGCGGCCAAGCAGACGAAGGAAAAAGTCGAAACCATCCCTGCTTTTGCCCAAGGCAGCCCTCCCGACGCCCTCAAGTCCGAAAGCGGCTTGGTCGAACAGATCTTCGCCCGCCCCAAGGATTCGAAAGCTCCTGCGGAAGCTGTCGAAGGCATCAAGGGCTGGTATGTGTTTGACGTCACCCAGATTGAAGAACCCAAGCAGCAGACGCTGGCCGAAGTGACTGGCAAAATCAAAGAGGTGCTGCTGGGACAGAAGGCGGATGAAGCCCGCACCAAGGCGGTGAATGAAGCGCGTCTGGCTTTGAGCGACGGCTTGAAGGCGGGCAAGAAGATCGATGAACTGGTGAAGGCGCAGAAACTCACCCTTGAGGCCCTGCCGGACATCGACATCGCCAACCCACCGCAGGAAGTCCCCAACAGCTTCTACATCGCCCAAGAGGCCGCGATGACCGCCGTCGGCGGCGTTTCGCATGCCGTGGATGTGGACAACGGCAAAGCCACCGTGCTCGTCTACGTCAGCGCCAAGGAACTCCGCAAGCGCCCTGACGCAGCCGAACTGCGCAAGAGCCAGGTGGAATCCATTTCTGATCAGGAGCGCCGGAGCCTCTTCCAGGCCTGGTTCAAGAAACAGCACGAAGCCGCCCGCATCTCCTTTGCCAAGCTGGGCTGAGGCACCTCCTATCGACGCGCATGAGCAACACGCCATCCAGCGTCGAAGATCTCTATGATGAAGCCAGCGGGCACGTCGCCCTTGGCGAACTGCCGGAGGCCATCGCCCTGTACCGGCGCTGCGTCGCGCTGGAGCCGGACCATTTTGAGAGCTGGCACGCCTTGGGCATGGCCTTGCTGCGCAACGGAGAAGTGAAGGAGGCCATCGGTGCCGGCATGATGGCGACGACGCTCCAGCCCAATGACCTGCTGGCCTGGACGGCGCTCTCGCAGATGTATGTGACCAACAAGCAGATCGCCGAAGCGGAGGACGCCAAAGGCAAGGCGCGTATTCTTTCTCTAGGTGGCAAGGTGGTGAAGTAGTTTCTGGCAAGCAGGCGAGAGCCACGCTTTCCACTCGCGCAGGGCAGGCACGCATGCTAAACCGCGCGCATGTCCTCACCACTTTTCAATCTCTCTGGCAAAGCAGCACTCGTCACCGGCGGAAGCAAAGGTCTTGGCAAAGCCATGGCCCGTGGCTTCGCTGAAGCAGGCGCGAATGTCTTCATCTCCAGCCGCAATGCCGAGGAACTCACCGCTGCTGCGGCTGAAATCGGCGCTGGATTAAACGTCAAAGTCGAATGGATGGTGGCCGACATGGCCGACCGCCCCTCAGTCAAGGCCCTGGCCGTGGAAGCGGAAAAGCGCCTCGGCAAGATCGACATCCTCGTCAACAACGCCGGCATCAACAATCCGCAGGCCATCGATGAAATCACCGACGAAGTGTGGGATCGCAATGTCGAGGTGGATCTCACGGCCGTGATGTCCCTGACCCGCGCCATCGTGCCCGGCATGAAGGCGCGCAAGTGGGGCCGTATCATCCACATCTCCAGCGTCCTCGGCGTCGGCGGTCGCTTGAAGCGGAATGTCTACTGCGCCTGCAAGGCAGCGCTCATTGGCCTCGCCCGTGCCAGCGCACTCGATCTCGGCCCCTTCGGCATCACCGTGAACTGCCTCTGCCCCGGCCCCTTCCTCACCGACATGCCCGGCAAACTGCTCAATGACGAGGAGAAGCAATACTTTGCCGATCGCACGGCGGTGAAGCGTTGGGCGGCACCGCGTGAGCTTGCTGGACCGGCTCTGATGCTGGCCAGTGAAGCTGGAAGCTACATCACCGGCCAGGGCATCGTGGTGGATGGTGGGGCTGCGGTGAACGTGCTGTAAGAGGTAAGCCTTTTACTTCGATGGCGTGGGCGCTGCTTTGGCAGCCCCCTGCTCCGCCTTGCCAAAGAACATCAAATGCTGCCAGGGCAGGCCGTCGAACTCGTGCACGAGTTTGAAGCCATTGGCGTTCATCTCCTTGTTGATCTGCGCCTTGGTCATTTTGTGCTCGGGCTTGATCGGCACGTTTTCATCTTCAGCGCGAAATTCCACCAAGACGAGCTGGCCGTCGGGTTTCAGCGCGGCGCGCATGCCGGCGAGCATTTGGACTGGGTGGGAGAATTCGTGGTACACATCGACGAGGAGGATCATGTCGCAGGTGTTGGGGGGAAGCTTGGGATCGTGGTAGAGGCTGTTGATCGGGACGATGTTTTTCAGGCCCTTGCTCTCGATGTTCTGCTTGAGCATTTCGATCATCTCCGGCTGCACATCCACGGCATAGACCTTCCCCTTCTCGCCGACCATCTCGGCCAGAGGCAGGGTGTGGTAGCCGTTGCCACAACCCATGTCACACACGACCATGCCGGGCTTTACGTGCAGCTGCTCGCGCATCTGGGAGGGGCCTTCCTCCGCCTCCCGGACGCGGCGCATCAGCCACTCGGCGCCCTTCCAGTGCATGGTTCGCGCAATCACGCGGCCCTGATATTCCGTCAGCGGCGGCGGCGCCTCCTGGGCGGGCAGATGGAGGGCGGCAAGAAGAAGGAGAGGGATGAGCAGGCGCATGGTGAAAGCAATGAACGGTGGAAATCGTGCAAATGTAGCGAAATGCACTCCTAAAGACTTTTCCAGACTCGCACTGGAAATACCGGGGCGACTACGTATCCTCTGGGCACCATGACTCGTCGTTTCATCGCCCGCCTGCTGCTGCCCGTGCTCGGAGCCGCTGGCATTGCTGTGCTCAACGCCCAAGAGGCAGCTCCGACCTCACCGGAACGCACGCCGGAGAAGAACCCCATCCCTGAGGATGTGGTGGGTGATGAGCACGTCCGTGAAGAATACGGGGTGAACCAGTTCACCACGCCGTCCATCCGCAAGCTCTTCGACATGCTCAACAACGTCGGCAAGCTGCGCTTTGACGACCTGAAGCGCCCCTTCACCGACAAAACACCGGCTGACCGCGTCATTGTGGCCATGGGCCTGGGCACGCTGATTGCCGACGGATTCCTGATCGTGCAATGCGAGCGCGTGGAGGAGATGGAGGCCGTGGGCCGCGCCATGATCAAATACGGCAAGGCGCTCGGCGCGGGCAACCGCATGAACAAGCACACCGGCAGCCTGTTTGAATACAGCCTCAAGGGAAACTGGCAGGACCTGCGCGTGGAACTGGCCAAAACCCAGGCCGACGTGGAGGCGGAGATGGTCATGCTGCGGGATGTGGACATCGCGCATCTCATCAGTCTCGGTGGCTGGCTGCGTGCGCTAGAGATCGCCACCAAGAGCATCAGCGACAACTACGCGGAGGAAAAGACCCGCCAGCTGACGCGCCGTGACATCGCAGAGTATTACATGATGAGCCTCGACAGCCTGCATCCGAGCATCATGAAAAACCCTGCGCTGCAGGAGCTCCGCAAAGGCCTGGAATCCATGCTCCCGCTGCTGGATGTGCCGGAAGGCAAGGCCCTGACTCAGGAAGAAGTGAAGACGCTGCACAAGAAAGCCTCCTCACTCTGCCACATCATCACCGATAAGATGAACGGCTGAACCCGTTCCCGTTACGTAAACCTTTCTCATGGCCAATCTCACTCCACAGCAGCGTCAACTCGTCGAACAATGGGCCGCTGAAGGTGCCAATCTCAATCAGATCCAGGACCGCATCCGCAGCGAATTCGACACCACGCTCACCTACATGGAGACGCGCCTGCTCATCATGGAGCTGGGTGTCAAAATCCAGGATAAGCCACGTGAAGTCCCGCCCGAGGAAAAGCCTGCGCCGCCACCACCTGAGCCCGCCGCCGATGGCACCGTGCCTGTGGCCGATGAACTCGCCTCCCCCGAGGCGGGTGCGAGCGGCCTGAAAGTCTCTGTGGATGAAGTCCCGCCTCCCGGCGCCGTCATCAGCGGCAGGGCCACCTTCAGCGATGGCGTCACCGTACAGTGGTTCATGGATGAGCAGGGCCGTTTTGGCATGCGTGGCCCGGCCCCCGGCTACCAGCCACCCGCTGCCGACATCCCCGCCTTCCAGGCCGAACTCGACAACATCCTCCAACTCCGCGGCTTCTGACCCGCCCTGACTGCCTGACGTTCCCATGCTTCTCATCATCGACAACTACGACTCCTTCACCTACAACCTCGTCCAATACTTCGGCGAGATGGGAGCCGTCATGGAAATCCGCCGCAACGACCAGGTGACGCTGGACGAGATTGAGAAGCTCAAGCCCGACCACATCTGCATCTCTCCCGGCCCCTGCACGCCGAAGGAAGCCGGCATCAGCTGCGCGGTGATCGAACGTTTTGGCAAATCCACCCCGCTCCTCGGTGTCTGCCTCGGTCATCAGGCCATCGGCCATGTATTCGGTGGTGATGTCGTCCGTGCCGGACGTCTCATGCATGGCAAGACCTCAATGATCAATCACAAGGGGGAATCCGTCTTCAAAGGCCTGCCGCAGCCCTTTGAAGCCACGCGCTACCATTCACTCCTCGTCAAACGCGACACCCTGCCCGACTGCCTCGCCATCACCGCCACGGCGAGTGATGATGAGTCTGAGATCATGGGACTGCGACATAAGGAGCTGCCTATTCACGGTGTGCAGTTTCATCCTGAATCGATCCTGACGCAGGAAGGCAAGAAGCTGCTGAAGAACTTTTTGGAGATGTGAGCGCGCCAAATCGGCCGCCCGCGCTCCGAATTTGAGAATCTCGTCAAGGTGGATTCAACCCTGATCCTGTGGCCTTTGAGTCATCGGCACCAAAGACCACCATCGCTCGGAGGAAAAAGCGTTGCGTGCGTTGCAATTTTTTGGTTTGCTGATCAAGTTGGCAACAACCCACCCCCTAAATATCCTAGGTTATTAGCTTATTTTGAATTAAGCAATGTATCACAACAAAGGTCACGTTCATTTTCTCATCATTCCACCCATGAACAAACACACCGTCCTGGCTCTTATTTTCATATCTGCCGCCCGCCTTCTATGCGCAGCGGACACCGACGGCTTCACTGAACACATGGGCATGCTCATGGAGCGCGGTGGATCACCCAGAAAACTCAAAGACAATGAAACCGCCACAACGAAAGCGTCTTTCAAACCACCGGTTGAGATCATCATCGAAGCAAAGACCGACTCGACCAACCTGCGCCTAAGCTATGCCGTGAACGAACTGATTTTTAACTGGGAAGCCTCACGCACCATGCTTCACGTGAGCGGCGGCCCTGCCGACGGTCAGGACAAAGCTGGCGCTGGACTCATCCCCACCAACAAGTATGTGACAATCCGCTGGGTGGTTACGCCTCAAAAGCAATCCATTTATGTCGATGGCAAGCTTCGGTTTGAGCACTCTGGCGACTATTCCAAAATCGATAACCCGGTCATGGTCTATCCTTCCCACGGCTCTGAAGTCACGGTCAAGACGATCAAGGTGAAACAGCTCTCCGAGTGATTCCAGTCGCAGAGTTATTCAAAGTCACCATGGGCTTGGAGCCATGAACGACGAAGAACATCTCCGCCGTTTTGAGGATCACTCCCTGCCAAAGGAACAATGGAATCATCGTGCCCACCTGAAGGTGGCCTACCTGTATCTGAACCGTTTCTCCCAGCCAGAGGCCTTGGAACGGCTTCGCGTTGGCATCCAAGCCTACAATGCCGCTCAAGGCATCCAGGATACCCCCACCGGAGGCTATCATGAAACGATGACGCAGGTCTGGCTGCAGCTCGTTTACACCGCGCTGCGCCAGTTCGGTCCCGCAGACAACGCGGATGAATTCTTCGACGCTCAAACCCAGCTCTGCGACAAACGCACGCCCCTGCTCTTCTACTCGCGCGACCTCCTCATGTCGCCCGAGGCAAAGCGTTCCTTCGTGGCACCGGATCTCGCGCCGCTGCCCCAGCCGCTGGACAAACCCGTAGATGGGTAGATGCTTCAGTATGAGCATCGAGACCGCCCGCAGCTTTCTTTTGTGGTGCCTCGGCATCAATTACGGCATCCTCATGCTGTGGTTCGTCGCTTTCACCCTGGCCCACGACTCTTTGTACCGCCTGCACGCCCGATGGTTTCGCATTTCGGTGGAGCAATTCGACACCGTCCATTACACCGGCATGGCGATCTACAAGATCGGCGTCCTCCTGCTCAACCTCGCACCGTATATCGCCCTTCGGTTGGTTGCTTGAGGGTAGTCCAGGCATCTTACCACAAAGAGTGGCATAGCAGTGGTGTTTGCGCGGGTTTGACATCCCGGCATTAAAATCAGACACGAAGCCAGGAAGCGCGCTCCCGGCTCCGGATGATCTCCAGGGCTGCTTGTGAGCAGGATAAGACACAAAACAAACAAAAACAGGCACGGAAGGCCAGCGTTTGATTATCCAGCAACTTCACACTCATGCACCGGATTCTCGTCTCTTTACTGCTCTTCCCTGCGTGGCTCGCGGCGGCCCCCACCCTGCCTGATGATCATGCGCAGCGCATGGAGCGCGGCCTGAAGTCGTTTCAGGGGGAGGTGGCGGGGCTGCTGAAGGAGCACTGCCTGCGCTGCCATGGAGGCGAGAAGGTGAAGAGCGGCCTGGACATGGCGACGCGTGAGGATCTGCTGCGCGGGGGCGCACATGGCACGGTGGTGGTACCGTTTGATGCGGCAGGGAGTGTGCTGGTGGAGCAGATCAATCACGCGAAGGAGCCGCACATGCCGGATGATCGGCCCAAGCTTGCGGCGGAGGTGATCGCGAAGATCACGGCGTGGATCAATGATGGCGCGCCGTATGCGGAGCCGCTGGTGGCGGGAAAGAAGCCGAAGCGCGATGCCTCGGTGGTGACGAATGAGGACCGGCAGTGGTGGTCGTTTCTACCGCTGAAAAAGGTCAATGCGAAGTCCATCGACGAGCTCCTGCTGAAGCAGGCGAAGGGCGTGAGGTTTAATCCGCCGGCGGACAAGGCGACGCTGGTGCGCAGGCTGTACCTGGACCTGACCGGGCTGCCGCCGCCGGAGGGGGCTGATGCGGGTGATTTGAATGAGATCACCGACAAGCTGCTGGCGTCTCCGCATTATGGCGAGCGCTGGGCGCGGCACTGGCTGGATGTGGCGCGCTTTGCGGAAAGCACGGGCTTTGAGCAGGACTACGACCGGCCGTTTGCGTTTCACTATCGCGACTTTGTGATCAAGGCGCTGAACCAGGACATGCCGTATGATCAGTTTGTGAAGTGGCAGCTCGCGGGGGATGAGTATGAGCCGCAGAATCCGCTGGCGCTGGCGGCTACGGGCTTTCTGGGTGCGGGGGTGTTTCCCTCGCAGATCACGGCGAATGAGGTGGAGCGCACGCGCTACGATGCGATGGACGACATGCTGAGCACCACGGGCGGTGCGATGCTGGGGCTGACGGTGGGCTGCGCGCGCTGCCATGACCATAAGTTTGATCCGCTGCCGATGCGTGACTACTACCAGATGCTGAGCACCTTTACGACGACGACGCGCAGCAATGTGGATGTGTGGCCTGACCGCGTGACGGCGGCGGTGACCACGGTGGCGAAGGACAAGAGCACGCCGCTG
>CALRWM010000052.1:0-43797 GCA_943371875.1 Prosthecobacter debontii
GCCAGCTCTGCTGGCCCATAGCCGCCGCTCAAATACTCGCCGATCATCTTCAACCGTTCCTTCATCTCGTCTGTTTGGTTCCAGGGCATCGGCAACCCTGTCACCCATGTGCCCGGGAGAAAGCGTCACCAACGTGCCCGGAACATACCGGTGTCGTGTGTCTGTGGCGGGGAGAGGGAGAGCCCGCTTTGGCTACGTTGGATAATACGAAGAATGGGCTGTTTCTCGCTGCGCGACCGCAGCTCAAAACAGCTCGCATCCCGACGGCAGCGTTCTGACGAATTCAGCCCCGCCTCTACTTCGCAGGCAGCTCAAAGCACACCGCTTCACGGTCATTGCGCAGCAGCAGCCAGCGGCCTGCGAGTGTCGGTGGGTTCCAGGTCTTGGCGTTCAGTGCTTCCAGACGTGACACCTCCTCCAGCTTTGCAGGGTTGGCTTTGACCAAGGCGACGAAGCCTTTCTCTGCCTGCAAGAGCATGAGGCTCTCCCCAAGGCGAATCTGCTGGCCGAAGCCGTAGCGCCCTTCGCGCCAGCCGCGCTCACCGGTGGCCAGATCCACGCAGCAGAAGGTGCCTTCATCCAGCGCGTAGGCATGGGTGCCGAACACGCTGGCGCTGCTGAACTTCGTGCGCGGCGCGCTGGCGGCCCAGATGGATGACACGGTGAGCTTGCCATCGGCAGCAGGCTTGATTTCCAGCAGGTTGCTCTTCAGGCCGTAGCTGGTGGTGACCAAGATTCGCTCCGGCGTCACCTGCACGGGCTGGCAGACTTTGGGAAACATGCCCGGCCAGTCAAACTTCCACAGCACGGCACCGCTGGCGGGATCATGCCCGGTCACGGAGTTGCTGTTCACGCTCAGGATCTGCTCACGTCCGGCCAGCGTCATCAGCACTGGGGAGCTGTAGCTGCCGCCATCGTCTCCGGCCTTCCACACGAATTGTCCGTCGCTGCGCCGGTAGGCGATGAGCGTGGCGCCGTTGTCACCCCCGCTGCACACGATGTTGTCTCCGACGATCAAGGGGGCGGCACTTTTGCCCCACTCCGGGCTTTTCGTGCTGCCACCGTCCTTCAGTACTTCTTTGCTCCAGCGGACTTTCCCCGTGGTGAGGTCCAGGCAGTTGAGCTGGCCCTTGGAACCCATGGTGAAAACGACATTCTGCGCCGCATCCACGGTCGGTGTGGAGCGCGGGCCGATGCCGCCCATCGGCTCATCAAAGCGTGTCTTGTCGGCATGCGCCCACAGCAGTTTGCCGGTGGCGAGGTCATAGCAGGTCACGTACTCTTCTTCACCCCGCTGCTCCTGCGTCAGTGCGCGGCCGCCTGCCACGGCAAAGCCCGCCCAGCCGTCACCCACCTTGATGCGCCACACTTCGCGTGGCGGGTGCGCTTTCCATTCCGTCTGCCAGTCCGGCTCCGGCAGCACGCCATCGCCTTTGGCACCAAGGAAGCGCGGCATGTCCGCCACTCCCGCAGGTGTGGCTGAGGGAACGGCTGCAGCGTCTGCACCGCTGTGGAGTTCCGGCAGCACCTCCGCCTGCTGCCAGCGCCAGGCCAGGCTCGGAAAGGCGGAGCCGTCGGCGGAGCCATCGTAGCGGATCAGATACTTAAACGTGGCGATGACGGCAATGACTCCCAGGTTGAACACGCCCAGCCGCTTCAGCCGCACTCCGCGCAGATGCAGCGCCCACCAGAGACCGAAGAGGATCAGCCACAGCGGGATGAGAATCATGAGGCCGCCTGAGCGAAAGACGTGATCGGTGGCCCAGAGCCAGGCCAGCAATCCGCCAAACAGCAGGGTGAGAAAAAGAGGGAATTTGGGGATCATGGGGGTGAGAGTCGCGTCATTCTACGTCTGGCGCAGGTCAAAGGAAATGGCTGGCGTTATTTGGCGTATGTCTCATCCTCCGCCAACTCCAACCCAAACACATGAAACAGTTTCTCCTCTCTTTGCTTGCCGCTTCCGGCCTGATGGCCGCCGATCACGTCGTCTATGAACCCGCCGGTGCGGCGAAAGGAAAGCACATCGTGCTCCTTTCCGGTGACGAGGAGTACCGCAGCGAGGAATCCATGCCCATGCTCGGCAAGATCCTCAGCCAGCGCCACGGCTTCAAATGCACGGTGCTATTCAGCCTGGGTGAGGACGGCACCATCGTCCCCACCAACGGCGCCAGCCTGAGCCATCCTGAGGCGTTGGATTCCGCCGATGCCATCGTCATGCTGCTGCGCTTCCGCCATTGGGATGCGGCCACCAGCAAGAAGTTTGAGGCTGCCGTGAACCGTGGCGTGCCGATCATCGCCCTGCGCACCAGCACCCATGCCTTCAGCGGCTACGCCAAGGACAGCTCCTTTGCCGCGTGGAACTGGAACAACGCCACGGGCGGCTGGGGCAAGAAATTCCTCGGCGAGACCTGGGTGAGCCACTGGGGCAAGCACAAGTTCGAAGCCACCAAGGGCATCATCGAAGCCGCGAATACGAATCATCCTGTGCTGCGTGGAGTGAGCGATCTCTTTGCCAACACCGATGTCTATGAAGCCGCGCCACCAGCCGATGCCGTCATTCTGGTGCGTGGTCAGATCCTCCAAGGCATGACCGCCGACACGCCACCGGCCAGCTATAAGAAGGCCAATGCCGCCAAGGTGGAGCAGGAGGTGAACACGCCCATGATGCCCGTGGCCTGGCTGCGCGTGGTGAAGAACGACGCCGGCACGGAAAACAAAATCCTCGCCACCACCATGGGAGCAGCAACCGACCTCACCAACGAAGGCCTGCGCCGCCTCGTCGTGAATGGCGTCTTCTGGGGCCTCGGACAGGAAGTGCCGGAGAAGGCCGATGTGAGCATTGTCGGGGACTACCAGCCCACGATGTACGGCTTCGGCGAATTCAAAAAGGAACTGAAGCCGGAGGGCTTTGAACTGGCGAAGTAGCTTTGTGGCAGGTTCAATTCGGCGCACCTCAGGGCATATTAAATCATTTTGTATCCAAGCAATCCTGGGCAGCCAAAGCGGTTCTCCCTCTCCCCGCGCCTGACTACCTCGAAAACGCATGATATTCTTCGGGGAGAGGGCGGGGTGAGGGGACGACGGGTACCCTTCGCCAGCATGGAATGGCCCCTCACCCTAGCCTCTCCCCCAAGGGCACCTTGGTTTTTGCCATAACTTCGACGGGGAGAGGGGATTCGATTTGGGTCCGCGCGAAGTTATGAGCTTGAAAGGCAATAACCAGTTTCGTGGGTTGCCCGCACGTTTGCACCAGGTTTCAAGACGTGATTTATTGTCCTATATAAAAGCCGCAGACCGCTATCATCACTTCGTCCGCTGGTCGGAGGAGGATCAGCTTTACATTGGCTACTGTCCGGATCTGTATGTTGGCGGTGTTTGTCACGGCGTGAACGATGAGCAGGTCTATGCCGAACTGTGCCGCATCCTGCGTGATGAAGTGGCGCACCGTCAGGAGCAGGGAGAGGCTTTGCCAACTCCTACAGTGCGCGTTACGCGGGATGTTGAACTGGCCTCGGTGTAATCTCCGCCAGATCACTTCAGCTCAAACACAAACGGCAGGCCCTGCGCGTTCATCATGGCTTTTTCTTTGGCCATGAAGCGCTCGGCCAGCTGGGTGAAGCTGCCATCGCTGCGCATGCGGGAGAGGACTTCGTTGACCTTGGTCTTCAGTTCATCATTGCCCTTCTTCAGGCCCACGGCCCAGACTTCCTCGCGCAGCGGAGCGAGCAGCGTTCGCGTTTTCTCAGGGTGCTTGGCGTGATGGTTCATGATGGAAAGCTGATCGTAGATCCACGCATCGACGCTCGAATTGACCACTTCCATCACGCAGGACACATCCGCATCCAGGGCGATGATTTTGGCTTCCTTGAGATTTTCCCGCGCCCAGGTCTCACCGGTGGTGCCGAGGCGGACGACGATCTTGCGGCCCGGGGTCTTCAGATCGGCGGCGCTTTGCACCGTGGAATCTTTGGCGACAAGAATCGCCAGTCCCGTCTTCACATACGGCTCGGAGAAATCAATGGACCGGCGTCGCTCCGGCGTGGCGGTCATGGACGAAAGAACGAGGTCGATGGAGCCGGTGCGCAGCGCGGTGATGAGGCCGTCGAAGTTGATGTTGCGGAACTCCACCTCGCGTCCGAGCGCCTTGCCGATCTCGCGCCCCACCTCGATGTCCACACCGCTGATCTGGCCTTTGGCATCGACAAACTCAAACGGCGGGTAGGTGGCGTCCGTGCCGATGATGAGCTTGTTGCTGCGCGTACAGGCGCACAGGGTGAGAAGCAGGCTGAGGGAGAGGTGTCGAAGCATGGGATCAATCAGGAGTTTAAATCACCGGCGTAATCGCTCGGCATGCGCCAGTCGCCACGCGGAGAGAGGGCCACGGAGCCGACCTTGGGGCCGTCCGGAACGCTGGAGCGCTTGAACTGGTTTTGGGCGAAGCGTTTGAAGAAGAGCGCGAGCCACTTGGCGATCGTTTCGTCGTCGTATTTGCCAGCGAAGGCCTGCGCAGCCAGCCAGCGGATTTTTTCCGCGTTGCTGCCATGCCGCACGAAGTGAAAGAGGAAGAAGTCATGCAGCTCATACGGGCCGACGGTGTCCTCGGTCTTCTGCTGAAGTGATTCATCCGCAGCGAGCGGAAGCAGCTCGGGGGAGATGGGCGTGTCGGCGACGTCGAGCAGGATGGCGCCTGCTTTTTCGGCAAAGGGGCCGGCGGCGCACCACTCGATGAGGTAGCGCACCAGGGTCTTCGGGACACCGGAGTTCACGTGATACATGGACATGTGGTCGCCATTGAAGGTGCACCAGCCCAGCGCCGCTTCGGAGAGATCCCCCGTGCCGACGACGATGCCGCCGGTCTTGTTGGCGAGATCCATGAGGATTTGCGTGCGCTCACGGGCCTGCGAGTTTTCGTAAGTTGCGTCGTGCTGGGTGGCCGAATGACCGATGTCGGCGAAGTGCTGATGCACGGCGTCGTTGATGGAAATGGTGCGCAGTTCGATGTTCAGCGCCTCGGCGAGTTGCTCGGCATTGCCCTTCGTTCGTGTGGTGGTGCCAAAGCCGGGCATCGTGACTGTCAGTGCGGCAGTCGTCGGCATGCCCGCACGTTTCAGCGCTTCCAGCATGACCAGCAGCGCGAGCGTGGAATCGAGACCCCCGGAGAGTCCGAGCACCGCTGTTTTGGCGCGTGCTTGTTTCAATCGGCGGGCGAGTCCCGTGGCCTGAATGGCGAAAATTTCCTCGCACACTGCTGCACGATCCACCTTGGCCGAGGGCACAAAAGGATGCGCCGAGATGGGACGAAGAAGTCTGTCATCGCCCCCGAGGGCTGCGCCGAGACTGAAGGTCACGCGGCGGAAGCCGACGCTGCCGGCTTCATCGCGGAAGGCGGAACTCTTCAGCCGATCATGCGACAGATGCTGCAGATCGACATCGGTGACAATGGCGCGCGTCTCGAAGGAAAAGCGCTCAGTTTCACCCAGGAGGACACCGTTTTCTGCCACGATGCCGTGACCTGAATAAACAACGTCCGTGGTGGATTCACCTGCACCTGCTCCCGCATAGACATACGCCGCCAGACAGCGTGCCGCCTGCTGCGCCACGAGGTGACGGCGGTAGGGAGCCTTGCCGAGAACTTCGGTGCTGGCGGATGGATTGGCCAGCAGCGTGGCTCCAGCGAGCGCGAGATGGCCCGAGGGCGGGATCACCGTCCATAAGTCCTCGCAGATCTCCACGCCGAGCACGAAGCCCGGAACGTCGAGCACCTCAAACAGCAGTTTCGTGCCGATGGCCACCTCCTCGTCATTCAAGCGCAGCGTGGAAACATTCAGCGTGTGCGCAGGTGAGAACCAGCGGCGCTCGTAGAACTCGGACGAGTTTGGCAGGAAGGACTTGGGCACGAGTCCGAGGAGTCGGCCTTTGGCCAGCACCGCCGCCATGTTGTAAAGGCGGTCCTGCACGCGGAGAGGCAGGCCAACTACCAGCACGCAGGGCAGATCCAGCGTGGCGTGAACCAGTTCAGCGAGGCCCTTCACGCCCGCATCCAGCAGCGCGTTGGTATGAAACAAATCCGCGCAGGAGTAGCCGGTGAGGCTCAACTCCGGAAAGACGGCGAGACGGCAGCCGCGTTGCGCCAGCGTGCGTGCTTCGCGGGCGAGGATTGCGACGTTCTTTGACACATCTCCCAGCACCAGTTCCGGGGACACGGCGGCGACACGCACAAAGCCAAGTCGTTCGCGGGTAGTGGTCGGGGTAGGGGATGCTTGCGGCATGGGGGAACCTAGCACGGAGGGTTTGGGGTGTGCGAGGAGTAAGTGCGACAGACACTCTTGTCTGCCGACACCCAGCGTTTCGCCGAAATCCCCCGTGTGCAAATTGGCACTTAGCACCGCCGCAGCAGACGGATGCCGTCGGCTGGCGGTTTAGGTTTAAGGGCAAGCGCAGACGTGGGAGGTTGCGGTGACGCTGGAATCGGCGGGCAGGAGTAGCCATCGCAGAGCGCTGTGAAGTGTCACGATCTTCCGGAGTGAGCGACCCCGGCCATCTGCACGATTCGGCCATAGAAAAATGGCCAGCCTGCTACGATATGGCGGAGCCCCGGCGCGGCAAGCGCCGGACCAGTGCGTGGAGACACGGAACCTGCGCTGGAGTCTGCAGGGGTGGTTGGTGGTCGTATGTCAGGCAAGGATGGTGCCGTAAACATAGGAACCGGAGCGTAGCGGAGACAGACAGCCAGGCGCGGCTGCTCACCGTCAAAGAGCACCTCATCACAGGCAGCTACCAGCCCCTATCTTCCAATCATTCCCGCACAAAGAAATTCGCGAACGTCATCGGTGTGCCAAAATCCGCGATACCCACGGGACCTTTTGCTGGACCTTCGAGCGTGGCTTCCATGCTTTGCGGGTTGGCCTCCTGTGTTTCGGTGAGGGTGGCGGTTGCTTTCGTTCCTTCGAGTTTGAGGCGGAGGCGATACCATTTGCCGAGTTTCACTTTGTCCGGGCCGAAGACGATGGGAGCTTTGCCGGTGCCGATGAGGACGGCGGGGCTGGTTTGACCACGGACGTGGAAGGCGGTGCAGGGCGTGTTGAGGTTGGCGGATTTGAGGAGCTGGAAGTCGGCGATGAATTCGCCGTTGGTGATTTCAGCCTCGCTCCAGAGAGGGGTGGATTCCTGACCGTCGGTGGCTTCGAGCTTGAGATTCCAGTTGGAGGGTTTCCAGCGGGCTTCGGTTCCTGCGGCGACTTTCCAGCCACGGAGGTCGAGGCCGTTGTAGAGATGCTTCCAGCCTTGATCCAGCGGGGCGGAATCGGCGGTGCTGGCACCGGTGGAGGGGAGTTCTTTGATGCGCACGTTGCGGAACTCGACGGGTGCGCCTTCGGATTCGAGGGCGAGGTAGCCTTTGCGCCAGAAGCATTTGTCGCCGCCGCTGACGACCTTGCCATTCACGGCGAGGGTGAGGGTGCCGTTGTTGCCGGTGATGCGGTAGTGGTTCCATTCGGGCGAGGGCTTGCTGCGTTCCTCGCTGGGAAAGCTGCGCTGGCCGTTGTGGTCGCCATGCGGCTCCATGGTGGCGCCGTGGATGGGGAAGACATCGCCATGGGTGGTGAACCAGCGCGGCTTCTTGGGATCGGCATTCTTCATGTAGCCTTGGTCCAGCACCTGAACCTCGATGCCGCGCAGGAAGGGCACGCCCGGCGCGGAGATGGGGCTGCCCCAGATGAAGACTCCGGAATTGCCGCCGCTGGTGAGATGCCGCCACTCGCACTCCAGGATGAAGTTCTCGTACTGCTTTTCGGTGCGCATCGCGCCAGTGGGAATGCCTGTGCAGCGAATGACGCCGTCTTTGATGCTCCATGTCTCAGGTGCGCAGTTCGCATTCACCCAGCCGCTGAGGTCTTTGCCGTTGAACATGGGCACGAAGCCGTCGTCATCGGCAGCGTGGGAAAGGAGCGCGGTGGAGAAGGCGAGGGCGCAGAGCAGGGATGCGGATTTCATGTGCAAAGAGTACGCCGGTGGGGGGCGAAGCTTCGCAAGGGAAAGCCGAAACTTGAGGGGCTGGAGCCTCGGTTCAACCAAACAGCGCCGCTACCGGCTTGCCGCCATCGGTGATCGGCACGGGACGCGTGCCATCCATCAACTCCTTGCTCGGATCAATGCCCATCGCGGCGTGAATCGTCGCGTGGAAATCAACGAGTGGGACGGGATTCTCGACGGGCTTTTTGGACAGCTCATCGCTGACGCCGTAGGCACCGCAGTGGTTCAGTCCGCCGCCGGCGAGAACCATGGAGAAGGTGGTGCCTTGGTGGCCGCGACCACCGCGTCCATCGAACTCAGGTGGGCGACCGAATTCCGTGCCGACGACGATGAGTGTCTTGTCGAGCAACTTCTTGTCCTTGAGATCGCGGATGAGGGCTGCGAGGGCGGTGTCGAGTTCCTGGATGAGGAGGTGCTGGTTTTTGTAGCCTTCGTTATGGATGTCCCAGCCGGTGCCGTTCATGAAGTTGAGGTTGTGAGAGACCTCGATGAAACGCACGCCCGCCTGCACGAGGCGGCGGGAGAGCAGGCAGCGCTGGCCGAATTCACCGCCGTAGGCATTGCGCAGGGCGGCGGGTTCTTCCTTGAGATTGAAATGGCGCATGAAGGTCGGGCCGGAGAGGCTGAGCGCCTGCTCCTGCGCGGTCTTGTAGTCGGCGATGGCGGACTCCTTTGGCGCACGGGCCATAAGAGGAGCGAGCAACTGCTCACGGGTCAGCGCGCGTTTTTCATCGACGAAATCCGGGCGTGTAAAACCGGCTGGGCCGGTGTTGGTGTCGGTGAGATAGACGTAACCGGCTTTGGCACCCAGGAAGCCCGGGCCACGGCTGACATTGGGATAACCGATGAGGATGTACGGTGGTACCTCGCCACCCACGGCACCACGCTCATGCGCAATGATGGAGCCGATGCTGGGATACACGACGTTGCCGGAGATCATGCGTCCCGTGTGGACGATGTTGGTGGCGAAGGCGTGCTCGTCGATGACGTGATGATTCACCGTGCGCATCACCGTGACATGCTCCATGACCTTGGCCGTCTGGCTGAGGTGCTCGGTAAGCTGCACGCCGGGAACGGTGGTGTCGATGGCCTTGTAGAGCGAGCCCGCGATCTTGGTCTTGTCGGTGTTGTTGCCGAGCTTCTTCGGGTCAAAGGTGTCAATTTGAGCCATGCCACCGCCCAGCCAGATGAAGATGCAATGCTCCGCCTTGCCCTTTGGCATGTGGACGGGCGTGTTGTTCGCAAACAACGGTGCCGCGCCAAAGGCGGCGGCGGAGGTGAGGAAGGAGCGGCGTTTCATGATCTTGCGTTATAAACGCTGAATAAAGGCAGTTTTCACTATTTGCAGCACCTCACTTTCGTGGGGTGCTGGCTGGCTCCCACTGGGAAACATTTGTCCAGCATTCATGAGATCTGGCGGTGTCTTCCTGTGAAGTGTTCCGTGGCGGCCAAAAATCACTCAAATCGGAGCGCCGCGATGGGGTTCATGTTGGCGGCCTTGCGGGCGGGGTAGAAGCCGAAGAACACCCCCACGATGAAGCTGATGCCGAAGGCCACGACCACGCTGCCAAGCGAGACGGAGGGGTGGAAGTCCGGGATCATGCTGGCGGCGGCACTGGCTCCGTAACCGAGCGCCACGCCGATGGCTCCGCCGAGCAGGCTCAGGGTGATGGATTCGATGAGAAACTGCAGCAAAATATCCCGCGGCTGCGCGCCGACGGCGATGCGCGTGCCGATCTCCCGCGTACGCTCCGTGACGCTGACGAGCATGATGTTCATGATGCCGATGCCGCCGACAAGCAGTGAGAGCCCGGCGATGCCGCCGAGCAGGTACGTCAGCGTGCTGGTGATGCTGTTCACGGTGTCCGCGATCTCCTTCTGGTTCACGATGTCGAAGTCGTTCTTGCGCCCGGCTGCCAGATGGTGGCGCTGGCGCAGCAGGGCGGTGACCTGCTCCTGCGCGGCGCTCATGAGCCCGTCACTGCTGATCTGCAGCGTGACGAGGCGCGGATACTTGTCGCCGGTGAGGCGGCGCATGGCCGTGGTGTAGGGAATGACGATGCGGTCGTCCTGATTGGCACCGCCCATGCCCGCGCCTTTGCTTTCAAGCTGGCCGATGATGGTGAAGGGCATGTTTTTGATCCTCACGGTCTGCCCCACGGGGTCCAGCGGGCCAAAGAGCTCCCGTGCCGTGCGCGAGCCGATGACGGCCACGCGTGCTGCGCTGCGCACCTCCCTCTCCGTGAACATGCTTCCACGCGCCAGCGGCCAGTCGCGGATGCGCAGGTAGCCGGGGGATTCTCCGGCGATGGTGGTGCTCCAGTTCCGCCCGGCGGCGACGGCCTGCGCGTTGAGCGTGACTTCCGGGCTGACGGTCTGCACACTGCGCACCTCGCGGCGGATGGCCTCCACGTCCTCCAGCGTGAGGTTGCTGGAGTCCCCGCTGCCTGCTGCGGCAGCATTCGTCCGCCGGCTTTTGGAGAACACGATGAGCAGGTTTGAGCCGAGGGAGGAGACCTGGTCCTGGATGCGCCGCTGCGTGCCGCGCCCCAGTGCCATGATGGAGACCACGGATGCCACGCCAATGATGATGCCCAGCGCGGTCAGGATGCTGCGCAGCTTGTTCCGCCGCAGCGCGCGGAAGGCGATCATGGCGGTGAGGCCTGCACGCAGCAGCGGAGATGTAAGCGCATGCAGCATGGCAGTCAGGAGAGGCTGGCGTGTTGTTCGGACGCATCCAGCGCGGCACGCTGGTCGCTGGCAAAGAGGCGCTGGGTGCTGGGCTCATCACGGATGATCTTGCCATCACGCATGACGATGATGCGTTTGCAGTACGCGGCGATGTCCAGCTCGTGCGTCACCATCACCACGGTGATGCCGGCGTCGTTCAGCGTTTGAAACAGGCCCATGACTTCGATGCTGGTGCGCGTGTCCAGATTGCCAGTGGGCTCATCCGCCAGCACGAGCTCAGGCTGGTTGACCAGGGCACGGGCGATGGCGACGCGCTGCTGCTGGCCACCAGAGAGCTGGTTCGGGTGGTTGTAAAGGCGTTCGCCCAGGCCCACTTTTTGCAGCGCCTCGATCGCGCGCTGGCGGCGCTCCCGCAGCGGCACATGCGGGCTGGTGTAGAAGAGCGGCAGTTCCACGTTCTCACACGCCGTGGTGCGGGACAGCAGGTTGAAGCTCTGGAAGACAAAGCCGAGCTTCTGGTTGCGCAGGCGGGAGAGCTCGGCACGGCCCAGCTTCGCCACGTCCACGCCGTCCAGCAGGTAGCTGCCAGCGGTGGGCTGGTCCAGGCAGCCCAGCATGTTCATCAGGGTGGACTTGCCTGAGCCGCTGGAGCCCATGATGGCCACGAACTCCCCACGCTCGATTTGCAGGCTGACCCCGTTTACTGCCCGCACCTCCACATCTCCCGTGCGGTAGACCTTCTCGATGTTCTGCAACTCAATGAGGGTCGGGCTCATGGCTAGATAGAGGGTGGCGGCCCGTCCCCGCCTTCTTTGGCACCGCCCAGCGAAGCCGTCACGACGCGTGCACCGGCCTGCAGGCCGTCGAGCACCTCCGTCTCGCTGTTGTCAGTGATGCCGGTGGTGACGATGACGGCGCGCAGCGTCTGCTCCTTGTCCGCGCCTTCCAGCACATAGACCATCTGCTGCCTGCGCTGCAGCTTCGCGTCTGTGACGCCGGTGACCTTGCTGCCTTCCGGCGGTGTGAAGCGCAGTGCGGTGTTCGGCACTTTCAGCACACCGCTTTTCTCAGCCGTCAGGATGGAAACGTCCGCCGTCATGCCGGGGAACAGCCGCTGCTCCGGGTTTTCCACGTCGATGAGCGTCTCATACGTCACCACATTCTCCTTGGTCGTGGGGGAGATGCGCACCTGCACCACCTGGCCGTCGAACACATCATCCGGGAAGGCGTCCACGGTGAAGTCCACCTTCTGCCCCATCTTCACCCGGCCGATGTCGGCCTCGGAGACGGTGGCGTTGATGCGCATTTTTTTGATGTCCTGGGCGAGGGTGAAGAGCACCGGCGTGTTCATCGCCGCGACGACCGTCTGACCTGCGTCCACCTTCCGTGAGACCACGATGCCGTCCACCGGCGCGGTGATGCTGCAGTAGCCGAGGTCTGTCCTGGCCTGGTCGAGCGCGGCCTCGCGTATGGTCACGGTGGCCTCCGCCTGCCCCAGCTCGGCCACGGCCTGCTCCACATCCAGCGCCATGACTCCGCGCATGGGGAGCAGCTCTTTCTTGCGGGCGAGGTTCTGCCGCTTCCACATGGCGCTGGCCTTGGCACCGACCAGCTCGCCTTCGGCAGCCTTCACCTTGGCGGCATAGATGGAAGTGTCCAGCTCCGCGATGAGGTCCCCGCGCTTCACGATGGAGTTAAAGTCCGCGTTGAGCTTCATGACGCGGCCGGACACCTGACAGCCTACGTCCACGCTGACCACCGCGCTGAGCGTGCCGCTTGCCATCACCACGGCACGCAGATCCCCGCGGCCGACAGTGGTTGTTTCAAAGCGGGCTGTGCCTGCGCCCGGCGGTTTGCAGGCTGAAAGTGCAACCAGTGACAACAAGATGAAGATACGTGGGTTCATTTCCAGCCGCCTCCGACGGCTTGATAAAGTTTGATGCGTGCGGCCACTGCGTCATAGCGTGAGCCGATGAGATTCTGCTGCGCGGTAAAGAGGTCTTGCTGCGCGGTCATCACATTTAGGTAGCTCGCCACGCCCCGCTGGTCGCGCGCGGCTGCCAGGTCATAGCGCCTCTGCTGGGCGGCGGCCAGGGCCTCCAGTGTGCGGATCTGCTCGCGCGCGGCACGCTGTGCCACCAGCGCATCCGCCACCTCCCGGAAGGCGCTCTGGATGGCCTTCTCATAGTTTGCCACCTCGATGCGCGTGCGCACTTTCGTGGCGTCGAGGTTCGCCTTGTTCCGGCCACCGGCGAAAATGGGCAGGCTGATCTGTGGCGCAAAGCTCCATACTGCCGTGCTAGGGCCAAACAGGCTGGTCAGCTCCGCGCTTGTTGTGCCATCAGAGGCCGTCAGCTTCACGGTCGGGAAGAAGGCCGCGCGCGCCGCGCCGATGTCTGCATTCGCCGCACGCAGCGTGTGCTCCGCCGCGAGGATGTCCGGCCGGCCCAGCAGCAGCTCCGAAGGAAGCCCTGCGGAGACCGCTTTCACCGGCGCATCCGCCAGTGCTCTGCCCTGGGGCAGTCCTGCAGGCAGCGGCTGGCCGAGCATGAGCACCAGGCCGTTCTCCGCCTGCGCGCGCTGTCGCTGGTAGGAAATGATATTGGACTTGGCCGTGAGCACCTGCGTCTCGGACAGGCGCAGGTCCAGCTCAAGCAGTCCGCCTGCTTTGAAAATGCTCTCATTCAGGCGGTAGCTTTCCTCCACCACTGCCAGCGTCTGCTTGGTGTTGGCGATGAGTTCATCAAACCGCCGCACCGTGTAGTATTGCGTGGCCAGCTCCCCGACGAGTGTCACCTGCGCGGCTCGGCGGGTTTCGGTTTTGGCCAGGTAGGTCTCCAGGGCCTTCGCGCTCAGGCTGCGGATGCGGCCAAACAGATCCAGCTCATACGCGGTGGTGCCCAGCTTCAGCGACCACTGTTCCGTGGTCAGTCCGGCCAGGTGGTTCTGCGACATGTCGCTCGCCGCGGACACGGTGGGCAGCAGCGGCGCGCGCTCGATGCGGTATTGTGCCCGCGCTTCCTCCACGCGCAGCATGGCCACACGCAGATCGCGGTTGTTTTCCAGGGCGATGTCGATGAGCCGTACCAGCCGTGCGTCATTCTTGAACACAGTACGCCATGCCAGCTCGCTGCTGGCAGCGCTGGTGTCTCCACCGTTCGGGTAGCGTGCGCTCACCGGTGCCGCCGGGCGGTCCAGCTTCGGGATGAAACTGCAGCCCAGCAGCATCTGGCAGCCGAAAAGGGCCAGGGCACAGCGCCGCGTCTTGCGGAAAAAGGGGAGCTGCGTGCTGAAAGTCATGACTCCAATCATCACGCCATCCACGCCACCCGCGCAGATATTCAGACCGGCGGATGAATCAGCAGGATGAGCGGCAGCGTGCGCGGATGAGCGGTGGCCGCCGTTCATGGGCTTTTGCCGCCGTTCATCACCCACAGAGGCAGATGGTCATTGCAGGCTGGCTTTTCGCCGTCGGTGGCGCAGACTTGCGGGGACATGTACGAGGTTCCGCACAGCATCAGCGCCAGCAGCACACCGCCTTTTGCCGGGCGCGGCTACCGCCTGATGCAGACCGGCTTCTGGTCCTTGTTTGCCCTGACCGTGACCGTCACCCTCCTTTCCGGGCCGCCCTCCATCGCCTTTAAAGATGACGCCCCCGCCACTGCGGAAGCGCTCAGGAGGGCCTTTGCAGCGCTCCAGCCGGTGATGTGGATTCAAAACGTGGCCATGATTCTCTGCGGCATCCTGGCCACCCACCAGCTGCACCTGCTCTCCCTCAGGCACCGCTGGGACCTGCGCCCGCTGAGGCGTCTGGCTCCGGTGGTGGTGCTCTCCTGCGTGGGCCTCGCGGCGGGCATCTCCCTGCTCATCAATGCCCTGCGCTGGTTCCTCGCCACGCGTGGCTTTGGCTCTGCAGTCGCCGGCAGGGGGCTGGTCATCGAGCTTGTCTCCACCGGTGCCGTTGCCCTCTTTCTGCTGGGCATGTGGGCCGCGCTTTACTATGCCTGCCAGGCCTTCACCCGCCTGCACCAAATTGAGGTCGCCTCCCTGCGTCATGCAGCATCCATCAAGGAGGCCCGACTGCAGACCATCGCCACGCAGCTCAATCCGCACTTTTTGTTCAACTCACTCAACACCCTCCGCGCGCTCATTGATGAAAATCCCCAGCAAGCGCGTGATGCGGTGACGCAGCTTTCCCTCGTGCTCCGTGCCTCATTAACCTCCAGCGACAGCAAGCTCATCCCCCTGCGCGATGAACTCTCCACAGTGAATGCCCTGCTGGACCTGGAGCTGGTACGCTATGGCGACCGCCTGCAGGTGGAGCGGCACGTGGGCGTCGGCTGTGAAAAAGCGCTCATTCCGCCGCTGCTGCTCGTCACACTGGTGGAGAACGCCGTGAAGCACGGTGTGGCCGCCAAACTGGGCCCCGGCTTCCTGTGCTATGAGGCCGCCCTCGGCCCCGCCGGTCTGTGCCTGCGCGTGCAAAATTCCGGCTCCCTTGTGGAAAACTGGCAGGGCAAAGGTGGCATAGGCCTCGCACATACGCGTGAGCGTCTGGCCCTGCTGTTTGGTAGCGCCGCCAGCATGAGCATCAGCCAAAACGCCGAAGGCGTGGAGGCCATCGTCACCCTCCCGCAGCAAGCACTGCCCCTGCAGCCATGAAAGCCCTCCTCATTGACGACGAACGAATGGCTCGCCGCGAGATGCGCCGGCTGCTGGAGGCGCATCCGGAGATCGAAGTCGTGGGTGAAGCCGACAGCGGCCATGCTGCGCTGAGCCTGCTGCCCACGCTCAAGCCGGATGTTCTTTTCCTCGACATCCAGATGCCCGAGATGGATGGCTTTGAATTCGTCAATGCCATGGGCGACCACGCACCGCAGGTCATCTTCTGCACCGCCTACGATGCCCACGCGCTGCGCGCCTTTGAGGTCAATGCCGTCGGCTATCTTTTGAAGCCTGTCGATCCCGCCCGGCTTGCCGCCGTCATTCATAAACTGCATGATCCCGCCCCGCCGGACCCCGAAGCGCAGGATGAAACTCCTCTCCGTGAAACGGACCGCGTGCTGCTCAAAGGTGAGCAGCGTTCATGGTTCGTGCCTGTGCGCTCGATCTACCTGCTCCAGTCCGAAGGCAACTACACGCACGTCTTCTTTGAAGGCGGCAAAGTTCTGCTTCCCCGCTCCCTCGGAACGTTGGAGCAGCGCCTGAACCTGCCCATGTTCTTCCGCGCCAACCGCGCCCAGCTCATCAACACCCGCGCCATCACGGACGTCACCGAATGGTTCAGTGGCGGTCTCCAGGCCACGCTTGCCACGGGGGATAAAATTGAAATCTCACGCCGCCAAGCAGCCCTCTTCCGCAAGCAAAAGGGTCTGTAGGAGCGGAGATGTAGCGGACAGATGGCGGGCGGCGGGTGACTAAGGGCTAAACTCCCACTCCGGCGCGTTAAGCAGCGCCCAGAGCACGTCTTCCATACGGGCGCGCCATGCGGGATCGAGCTTTTCCGTGGGCGGATCACCGGCACGGGCGGCGGCTTCCTGGGCCATGCGCACGGTGGTGGCTTCGCCGTCGAGGTGATTGGACCAGCTCACGTATTTTTCACGGGTGCGGGTGACAGCAGGCGTCTGACTCTTAGATGCCGGCTGGATGCGCGCATCAAAGCCAGCGCTGAGGTGTTTGGTGTAAAGCGCGCGTTCTTCGGTGGTGGGGTGGCGCGTGAGCAGCTTGAGGAAGAGCTGGTCGAGGAACTGGTCGAGGGATTCCTGCTGCAGGGCGAGGGTGGTGACGCCGTGGTCATTACTCAAGCGGGTGAGCCAGATGCCGAGGGTGCCGTTGCTGAGGATGGCGGGCTGCAGCACGTTCGGATCAGCGTCGCGCTTGCTGATGGGATCCTGGCGTGAGCCACGCCAGCCGAAGGCACCGAGGACGTCGGTAACGGCCTGGATGCGGGGCAGGGCGAGGCTGGGGCGGTCGCGTTCATTGCTGGTGCTGGTGAGCATCCAGCTGCGGCGTGGTTTGCCGAGGTGGATGGCGTTCTTGAGATCGCGGGTGTTGTCGATGTCGAGGCAGACTTCTTCGGTGTGGAAGGGCTTGCCGGTGGCGGCGAAGAGCGAATCCACAATCTGCTCCGCCTGCAGACGCCGTGGCGCAGGGCTGGTGAAGAGCGGGCTGGTCAGCTTCAAGGCGGGATCGGTGGCGCGCTGGTAGGCCTGGCTGTTCAGGATGAGGCGGGCGAGGTGCTTCAGGTCATAACCACCGCTGACGAATTCACGGCCCAGCCACTTCAACATCTCTGGATGCGTGGGCTTGCCCTTCTCCCAGTCTTCGATGGGCTCGACGATGCCACGGCCCATGAAGCGCGCCCACACGCGGTTGGCGATGACTTGTGCAAAGCGCTCGTTTTGAGGAGCGGTGATCATGGCGGCGAGCACGTCGCGGCTGTCCTTGGGATCTTCGGCGAGCTTGGCTGCGGCTTCATCGCAGAACTCTGCGAAGGGCCACTTCGGCTGCACTTTGGTGCCGGGTTGCAGGGTCACTTGAATCAGCGGCTTGCGGCCACCGGCGTGGATCTTGTCCATCGGCACGCTGCTGGTTTTCGGCACTTCGATTTCCTTGGTGCCGAGCATGGCGGCGAGTTCGAAGAGATCCTGCTGCAACGATTTGCCGGTGGGTGAATCATGGCAGCGTGCGCACTTCATTTCCACCCCGAGGAAGGCGGTGCTGACGATGGTGCCCTTGGCGGCCATCGGCACATCATTCTGCGAGGCCGTGCCAAATCCGGCCGGGCCACCGAGACGCTCGCTGCCGCGCATGCGCAGGAGTTCGGTGACAAAGAAATCCATCGGCTTGTTGTCCTGCAAAGACTCATACAACCACCAGCGGAAGGGCCCAGTATTGTTCAGCGTGGGGTTGAGGATGTTCGGATTCTCCGCCAGCACGTCCTGCCAGTAGCCCATCCAGTTGTCCGCCCAGCGTGGGTCAGCGAGGAGCTTGTCGATGGCCGCCTTGCGGTCTGGGTTCTTCTCAAATGCGGTAATCTCTGCCAGCGATGGCGGCACACCCACCGTGTCGAGATAAACGCGGCGCAGGAAAGTGAGATCATCGGTCAGCGGTGTGAGCGTGAGATGATCAGCACGAATGTCCGGCCAGTGTGCGCCTTCCTTGATCCACTTGTTCAGCAGGGCGACTTCATCCTTGGTCAAGGGCTTGCCCTTGGGCGGCATGATCTCGTCTTCATCGGAGGAGGTGATGCGGGCGATGATGGAGCTGTGATCCGGCTTGCCGGGATCGACCGCCGCACCGTCAGACTTGCCGCCTTTCATCGCGTCCGCGAGTGAGTCGAGATGCAAGCCGCCTTTGGCCTTCGCGCCACGATGGCACTCGGTGCATTTGGCTTCGAGGATGGGCTGGATGTCCTTGAAGTAGTCGATGGTGCCTTTGTGCGCATCCTGCGACTTCACACTGTCGATCCTCGCGGCGATGAACGCATCAATGCTGCCTTCGCCTGCGGGATTTTTTGCCAGCCATGCTTCCGCAGCCTTGCGGCGCGTGGCCCAGAATGGCGCGGACTGTGCGCGCAGTTCGGCGCGTTTCTTGGCGTTGATCTCAGCGTAGTGGGCGTTGCGCTCCTGTTCGTAAGCGGTCCAGCCAGCATCGTTGTAGGCGACTTCGCGTTTGCCGGGGGTGATCAGTTTCCAGGTTTCAGTGCCTTGCTGGGACCAGGCGACGACGGTTTCGCCGAGTTCTGGACGGCGCGCCGCCTTGCCTGCATAGCTGCCCACCAGTGTTTCCAACACGATGAACTGCGGCTTGCCGGTGCCTTCAAACTCGCACCATGATTCACGATTGCCCGGCGGCACAAAACGGAAGTCGGGACCGAGATCGAGGTAGCCTTGTTGGTCGGTCACCAGATGATGCCCGTCGCTGTCATTCGGCGGGAACGGTGTGGTGAGGATCGTCTTGTTGTCGATGTAGAGATTGGTCGCGCCACGCGCACGCAGCAGCAGGCGGTGTTTGCCTTTCGGGAACGTCACGCTGGCGGCAGCGCGAAGCAGGAAGGGGACATGGCGCTCGCCACGCACTCCGGTGTCCACATACTTCTGCGGCACGTCGAAGAAGCCGAACACATCCTCCGTGTAGGCCTCTCCCACTTTGGGGTGCTCACTCGGCCATGCATTGGCTTCGGGCATGCCTTCTTCGGCCAGTTGCACCAGCACGCGACCTGCGGGCACTTGCTTCTTGGCCACAGGCGGTGGCGGTGGCACAAACTGATACTTAGCCTTCAGCGCAGCGACGTCGATCGGGCCGCGATAGATCGCCACGTCATCCAGCCAGCCATTCAGCGAATGAGAGGAGGCCAGCGTGGAACCGCTGCCGAGCATGAGCGAGTCCCCATCAGTGACGGGTGCACGATCCGTCTCGCCACCCATGTCCCATACCCCTGTGGTTTCGCGGCCGTCGATGTAGCCTTTGATGCTCTTGAGTTTGCCAAAAGTATAAGTGACCGCGACGTGGTGCCAGCCGGCGTTCGGCAGCGTGTCTTTGGACCACCAGCGGTGCCATGCGCCCTTCTTGCCGGGCACATCAGCGCTGTGAAACAGGAAGCCGATCTGTGAGCCGCCTTTCGCCGTTTGCAGGCGCAGCGCGTAGTTTTGATTCTCCGCGCCAAATTCCTTGGTGCCAAGGCGGCCCTTGCCCAGGATGTAGGGGCTGCCACTGAGATCCGCCGCTTTGACCCAGGCCTCCAGCGTGATGGTTTCATTCAGACCAAAGCGCAGTTCTTCGCTGTCCTTGATGGTGATGGCGGATTTCTTGCCATCGCCAGTGAAGCGTTGCGCGGTATTGTCCTTCGTAAACCCAGGGAAAATCGGTGCACGCGGGCCGGGCTCTTTCGCGTCATCAAACCGCCACTGCATGACCGGCTTCGCCAGCGGTTTGTCCGTGGTGTCATTGCCGCCGCTGTCGTTTTGAGCGGAGGCGAGGCAGGTAAACAGGAAGGTGGCGAGAACGAAGCGCGTCATGCCCCTATCAACGCTCGTTTGCGGTCTCTTTCAGCATTTCAGGCACCCCACTTTCGTGAGGGCTGGGAAAAGCGCTTGCCAGTTTCATGGGAATGCATCATCCGTTGAAGGGTGATTCCAAACCGGAAGTCATGCATCAAATTGCAGATATATTCAGGAGGGAAAAGAGATGAAGGACCAGCTCCCAAAACCAATCCAAGCTCTCGACTGGCTTCAAAATGCTGGCGGTTTGACCGTGCAGGAGGCTGAAGCTTTTCGCGCTGAGGTGCAGGCCGAGCGCGAAGCCAAATGCTATTGGTGGGTAGCTTGATCTGACTGACGTAGAGGAGGGGGCGCAGGGTTCAATCAATTACACCTGCACCAGTCCCCGGCGGATCGCCTCCGCAGTGGCCTGGGCACGGTCGTTGACTTTGAGCTTCATCAGAATGCGGCTGACGTGCTGCTTCACCGTGTCTTCCCCAATGCCGAGGACGGCGGCGATTTCCTTGTTGGCGTTGCCCCGGGTCACGAGGGCGAGGATCTCGCGCTCACGTGGTGTGATCTCAGGTTCCGCGAGGCGGTCTTTGAGCCGCTGGGCGATTTCGATCGGCAGGCTGCGCTCGCCTTTGGCCACAGTGCGGATGGCGGCGAGCAGATCGCCGCGGGAGGAAGATTTTTGCAGATAACCGAGGGCGCCGGCTTTGAGCGCCGCCTGGATTTCATCATCGCGGGCAAAGGTGGAAAAGATGAGGACGCGGGCGTTCGCATGATCGCGCAGCAGCGCCGCTGTGGCCTCGATGCCGCCGATGCCGGGCAGTTGCAGATCCATGAGGACGACGTCCGGCTTCTTTTTAGCAAACAGCGCCGAGGCCTCTTCACCGCGATCGGTTTCACCCACGACCTTGAAGTCGTCCTCAAGCTCCAGCGAGGCCACGAGACCGCTGCGGACGACGAAGTGGTCGTCGATGAGCAAAAGTGTGATGGGGGCGGCGGACACGGTGAGGCGGGTCAAGTGGTCAAGGTCTCAAGCGGCAGGCGAACGGTGACGATGGTGCCTTGTTCGGGCTGGCTTTGCCAATCAACGTTGGCGTTTATTTTGCGGCAGCGCTCGCGGATGCCCATGCAGCCGAAGTGGCCGGGCTGGCCGGTGGTCACGGCGCTGGCGGTGAGCCCCTGGCCATTGTCGGCGATGCTCAGCGTGAGCATGTCAGCGGTGGCGGAAAGATGCAGCGTGATCTCCGTGGCCTGCGCATGCTTGAGCGCATTGGTGATGGCTTCCTGGGCGATCATGCGCAGGTGATGGGACACGGGTCCGGTGATGGGAGGAATGGGATGCAGGTCGAGTTTTAATGCCGGTGCGTTCGGCGGCATGCGCGTCTGGATTTCCCGCAGCGCGCTGAAGAGATCATGCAACTGTGCGGTGTCCCGCAGATCGGCCACGAGATTGCGCGCTTCGCTTTGAATGCGGGAGACAAGACTGCGGGAGGTTTCGATGAGCGTGCGGGCTTTGTCTTCAAGCGGTCGCGTTGTGGCGGCATCCAGCCGCAGTGAAAGGCCGGTGAGTTCCTGCTCCAGCGTGTCATGAAACTCTCGCGCGATGCGCTGGCGTTCATCCAGCGTGGCCTGCTGTACGATGCGGCTGCTCAGGACTCCGATCTGCCGCCGTTGTGCAGCGATCCAAATGAAGGCCAGCAGCACGAGGCCTGCCAGAATGCTGCTGGCGATGACAAGGCGGCCCGCCGTCCAGAACGGGGCTGAATGGACCACTTGAATGTCATCTGCCGAACGCAGCAGGAGGGATGCACGCTCGGCCTGAGAGCGAAACCCTTTGTCCGTCGATGACTCGACGAGGCAGATGCCGGTAAGTTCCACGGACGTGCCGATTTCGAGCTCGGGGGCGGTTGATTGCAGCAGAAAGGCGCGCAGCGGTATGCCGTTGGAGGTGAGGCGGAGCTCGAAGCCGTCTGCACTGCGGAAGAAATCATTGAGCACGGCTGGCGTGGTGAGGTGAACGAGATCGGCGTCATGCGAGCCATCTTGGAATTCTTTGAGCGAAACAACCGCTGGGGCAGGTGATGCGTCCGGCTCCGTGGCAAGCACGAGTGCATCTGCCAGCGAGGCGCTGAATCCGGCCATGATAGGGAAGCCAATGATCTCAGCACGATGCCCTGGCGTGAGATTGACTGCGGACATGAGGCGAATGGCGATCGAGGGCGATTGCGGCGGCTTGGGTTGCGCATCCTTTGGCGTTTCACGGGGAGGTGGCGGAGGAGTGGCATCGCGCAAAAAAACACGACCATCGGAAAAGGCCGCCAGCACGGTGCCACGAATGCGGGCACGATGGTGGGGCTCGTCGGCAGCACCGAACTGCAGCAAAGTGACCACGGAGGTGATGGGCAACGCTTCGAGTGGCTGCGCGGCTTTGGTGATCACCACATCATTCCAATCCGTGACGCGGATGTAGGGAAAGACGAGCTGGCGGCGGTCATTGATGCCACCTGCTGCGAGGGCAGTGATGCGGAGGCGAGCGTCGATGAGCGACGGGGCGGTTTCCAGCGGCGCATCCACGCGCACTTCCAATACCCGGCTGCCGATGGCAAGGCGCAGCAGAGAGCGTTTTTCATCCAGCGGCGTCAAAGTGCGGCCAAGGCCTTCAACGATCACACGCTGGTAATGGAAACGGCCTGTGGCCAGATCGTCATAGCTGGCGGGGGCCGCAGAAGGAGGGGCCCCATGACCGAGGATTTGCAGCTCAGCCACATCGACCCCGGGAAAATAAAGGCCGGCAGTGGTGGTGCCCTGAATGCGAACGTGGTCACCCACACGCAGATCATTGCGCGTGGGTTTGAAGTGCAGATGCGTGCCTGCGGTGTCGTCTTGTACAAAAGCGGTGCCACCGCTTTCCACGAAGCCGATGGTGGCGGTGAGATCGACCGGTAGTTTTTCCAAACTGCGCTCATACGGCAGCATGCGAATGTCGATGGCGCGGGAGAGAGGCGCGCCTGCGGCGAATGACGAATGCCAGATGACGAATGCGGAAAGCAGAACAAACCGCCAGACGGCAAACGCTGGGGCGCAGCGTCTGTCATTCGTCATTCCGCATTCGTTATTCGTCATTTTTCAGTCATCTGTCGGATCCACACCACGTTGCAGTTTGCGCACGAGATCCTTCACGACGTGGGCTCTGCGCATATCCTTGAACTGCACTTCGATGCCGGCATTGGCGGCGGTGGAGAAATCAATGGTGCCGAGACCGAGCAAGCCTTTGAGGCCGGCTTCGTAGACGTCGATGCTGCGGATGTCGCAGATGCGCGCTTCTTTGGAACTGCGGCCAACGATGCCCCAGATCAGCTCCACACGTTCGCGTGTGACAATGTAATCGTGCGAATAACGCGCGATGCCGACGGCGATGAGCGTGGACGAGGCGCAGAGCAGGGCGATGATGCCGTATTCGAGCTGGATCACGCATAGCAGTCCGCCGGCAACAGTGAGCAGCAGGCAGAGGATCAGCGCCTTGGTGTAGCCCAGCCAGGATGGATGCGCATGATGCAGGATGATTTCACCGCTGGGGGAGTAGTCGAAATCGTCATCCTTGTCTTCCTCGGGGGCTGCTTCGTCGGCTTCCTCCTCCACTTCTTCTTCCGCCTCTGGCTCCGGTTCATCGGGAAGTTCCGTGTCAGGACTGATCTCACGATACATGGGCCGGGCGATCCGCGCCTGGCCGCTGCTTGCACTGGGGCGGCGCATGCCGCTGACCAGTTCCCCCACGGTGTGCATATGGCCGGTGTCCTCATCCAGGCACATCTCACCCCGAGCAAGGGAGCCGCGGGCCACGAGCGTGTACAGATCCTCCTTGGACAGCGGATCGCTGAAAGCCGGGTGCTGCGGGAGTGTGTAGCGGGCGGACATTGGGAAAGCCTGTTCGCGGCCACAAAAGCACAGGCGGACTGCCCGTGTCACGTCCAATCACTCGGCCTCGGGCACGGGCGGGAGCAAATCTTCGCGTTTCATCAGGTCCGCGACCTTGAGCAGCAGCAGTTCACCTTTGGGCGTCTGGATGATTTCGCCAAGAAACGGTGTGAGGCGGTCCATCTCCGCCACGGCGGAATGCACGAGGCTGGCAATGATGCGCGCATCATGACGGTTCGGCGGAAAGACATTCGTGACACGGTACATCACCTGGCCGCTCTCCCATTCGAGCTCGAAGTTGCCGAGGTTCAGATCCTTGTTCGTGCGCATGAGCAGCTCGCACACTGGCAGGCGGTGGGAGGATGGAACCTGCTGAGTGGAGTTTGAGACGACGGTGATGATGTGCGTCTCGCCAAAAACCTGCACGTGCAGAGGGATCTTGGTGTGGTGCGCTTCAAAATCAGCCTCGATGACGGAATGCTCGGGCACTTCTCGGTAGAGCCAGCCCATTTCCTTGAAGGTGTTCAGGGCGGTGGCGTAAAGGGCGGACATGAGTCGGGATAAAAATCTGAGATTTTAAATCTTAGATGGTCGGGGCGGCCAGATTCGAACTGACGACTTCTTGCTCCCAAAGCAAGCGCTCTACCAGGCTGAGCTACGCCCCGAAGGTTGTTTCCCTTATTCGAAACCGAACGAGGGGTCGCGATAGTGCCGCAGGATGGAACAGACGCAAGAGGAATATAGAATGAATCATCTTCCAGAGGCCTTTAGTGACATGGTTCCGCTGAAATTGCCGCTGAGTTCGCGCTCCCACCATTCCCCGGAGACATTCCGCACCTCCGGGCTGGTGAAATGGTAGCGGTAGAGTTTGGCGCGGATGTGGGTGATTTTTTCGATGGGGAAGGGCGGTGGCTCCAGCAAATCCCACACGGGCTGCTTGTGCTGGAGCAGGGCGGTGCAGAACTGGCCAAACCAGTGCATGGGTGAGTTTGGGTTTGCATCCCGCTGCGGGTCGTAGTTGGGATACAGCGCGGCGAACCACATCTGCCAGTCCAGCCGTGGCTGATGCGGGGCGATGAATGGCGGGCGGCGCTTGGGATCTCCGGGCTTGTATTTAAATTCCAGCGGCAGGAAGAGCGCGCCATCGTCGCTGACTTCGAGAACGATCTCGGGTCGCTCCTCGGTCATGTCTTGAAACAGACCATAGGCATTGAATGAGCGCGTGTGGGCAATGGGTTCATCGAGCTTCTCATGCAGCACGGCCGGGAGCACCGGCTTGAAGTGGGGAATGCGCCCGGCCAGAAACGAATCCGCCGCCAGCAGGGTGACGAGCATTACAGGAAGCACCGCAGCCAGCGCAGGCCATTGCGTCCAGCGGGTAAAGGACGGGCGTGGGGTTTCGGACTCGATTCGCAGCCAGTTACGCAGGCGCTTGGGAAACCAGCGGTCATCCAGCAGCGTGATGGCGAGTGCGGCGGTCAGCAGGTCGAAAAAATTGTAATTCCCCGTGGCGGAGATCATGGCCATCAGCATGAGGAAACCCAGCGCTGCCGTCAGACGTCCCCAGCGGCCAAGGAAAATCGCAAAGGGCAGCCCCAGCTCAATGCCATACATGATCCAGCAGCTCGCCACATGAAACCAGCGCGGCGCATGGTGCGCGAACCACGACAAGCCATTCGGCAGCGGCTGCGTCTCATAGTGGTAGAGCAGTGCCGTCATGTCCTGCCACGGCAGGTCACCACCGCCGATCTTCACATAACCGGAAAGGAACATCAGTCGGAAGAGCAGCCAGTGCAGGAGAAAGATGGAGCCGCGTGGTGGTTCCGTCGGTCCGCGCCACGACCACAAGCGCCTTGGCGCGAGGAATAGCGCGAGAAATCCCGCCTCCAGCAGCAACGCATCCCATTGGTAGCCCATGAAGATGCCTCCCGTGGTGGCGATGGAGAGATACCCAAACCACAGCAGCGCCAGCAGCGGCCCCTGCGCCACTCCCACCATCACGAGCACGGCCAGTACGCAGCAGGAGATCAGGCAGCCATGTGCGAAGGCATCGCTGTAATGCCAGTGAAACACGCTGGGCAGCTGCCAGAAGAGCGTCTGGTGCTCGCGGGCTTCAAAGGCATGCACGTTTTCGAGCAGGTTCTTGGCCGGCAGGATGCCGTTTTCACCGACTAGCCCGTCATACTGTGTGCCCCAGGAAAGGAAGGCGATGAGGTAGATGCCTGCGAGCAGACGTGGAAACAACCAGCGGACGATGGTGTAGCGTCCGCGATGGGAGTCGAGCCAGGGGAAGGGATTCATGTCATGGGGAATGGCACGCGCTCCTCAAATTTGTTACCGGATATGCACCCGTATCAACCTTGATTCCTTTGCTTTCGGTAGGCGGCTAGTTCACTTGGAGTCATGAGCTTGTCGAGAATGGGGTGTTTTATTTCCCAATACTTAAAGCATGCAAGAGGCCCCATTGCTGCATATCCAGTTTCATAACGAACGCGGGCGGCCATGCCCTTCGCGGTATGGAATGTAGCGATCAAAGTGTGAATGGGGCCCGAGGTGGCATTCATCAGCTGTGGTGGTCCCTTGTACATTCCGAATTCGGCTCGGACAATCGATTCTGAATCTACTTCGTGGTGCTCCTTTTCGCAGACCGCCACAAGCCTTCGAGTCGTCCACACATACCAGTCACCTTCGGAAAAGGAGGCGCTCACCAACGGGTGTTCCTCGTTTCCCAGATTAAGCGGTATCGGTGGTTCAGCGTGCATGACACCGATCGAAGTGGCTCGCCAGTGGTCACGCTTCATTGAAGAGCTGCAGATTAGATCAATCGCTATGGTTGCGATTTTTTGTTCGCGAGTCATTGCGAACTGTTAATCACTTTCAGTGGGCGGCAACCGCCAACCTCGGATTCACATCCAGCACCTGCTTCAAATCCGCATCACTCATCCCCAACTCTGCGAACGCATTCGCCTTGATCCTTGGTACCGTGACGGTGCTGCCGACAAAATGCGTGCCATCCGGCGAGCGGGCAACGAGGTCTTCGCCGATGAGGATGTCCCATCCGGCGAGGGTGTAGCGGCCTGGGCCGAGGCGGGCTGCGGAGATGGCGTCTGTGACGAAAATCGTGCGCTCCAAACCGATGCCGGACAGCCAGTTTTTCAGCACAAAGAACGGCACATGCACGCCGTCCGGGATGAAGCAGAGCCAGAGGCGGTCATGCAGGCTGAGGGCGCGCTGGATGATGTTGTCATGGCGGTGCATCTGGATGGGGCAGCCGTTGCCGAGGTGAGTGAACATCGTCAGACCGGCATCGCAGGCGGCGTTGAGTTGATCGAGCGAGGGATCGCAATGACCGGCGGAAATAGTAACCCCTTGGGAGGCCAGGAAGGCGGTGGTCTTGCTGCCTTCGTCGTGCTCCGGGGCGAGGGTGACGAGTCTGGCGAGCCCCCCGGCGGCGGCGAGGAGGCGTTTGGTATCGTCCACATTCGCAGGTTTCACGGCCTGGGGCGGGTGGGCACCGACGTAGCCTTTGATGGGATTGATGAACGGCCCCTCAATATGAATGCCGGTGATGATGCGGCGGGCCAGTTCGTCTTTTTCCCGCAATTCGACCAATTTGCCGATGCGGCGCTCCAGGGTGGGGATTTCATCCGTGATGAAAGTGGCCAGGATGGCAGCGCACCCGTCCTCCGCCAGGGCCTCACAAGCGTGGTGGAGGGATTCGGCGGTGAGATTGTCGCCGTTGAAGTCTGTGCCGGCGTAGCCATTGACCTGAAGATCGAAAGGATTCATGCAGGCATTGGAGCGGGTTAGGGGAGGGGAATCAAGGCTGGGAGGTGATGGGTTTTGGTATGAATGTCACTTGAGACGGGGGCTGTACCGGGTCTGCGACCCCCCTTGGAATCATCCCCGCTTGACCTCCGCCGCCTCATCCAGTTTATTTCCAGTGTTTACAAGCTATCAGTCTCGGCATAAAACATGCTAGGTATTTCACGTCTCTCCCGAACTGGCGTGTGGTGCCAGTCTTTACCAATACTCTTTCTGATTTTCGGCACATGATAGATCTTATCTCCAAAGGCGGACCGCTCGTATGGCTCCTCATAGGGTGCCTGTGCTTCGCCGGAGCTATTTTTATCGAGCGTTTGGCCTACTTCCACCGGGCGAGCATGAATGTGGGTGAATTCCTGGCCGGACTGGCCAGCCTGATCCGTCGAAAAAACTTCGCAGAGGCCCTGCAGGAATGCGTGGCCACACGGGTGCCGGCCGGGCGGGTGATCCACGCGGCGCTGCTCCGGCATCATGCCCCGCGCGAGCAGCTCAAAGAAATCGTGCAGGAGGCGGGTCAGCTTGAGGTCCCCCGGCTGGAGCGCTTTCTCGGCATTCTGAACGCCATCGCGCACGCGGCACCGCTGATCGGCCTGCTGGGCACCGTGATCGGCCTGCTGGACAGCTTTACCAGTCTTTCCTCCGCCAATGGCGTCGCGACACAGGCGGACGTGGCTCGCGGTGTGTATCAGAGCCTGATCACTTCGGCGCTCGGTCTGGTCGTGGCGATCCCTGCCTATCTCTCCTTTGCCTTTCTCAGCGCCCGCGCCCGCTCTCTGATGCATGATCTGGAACGCGCCGGCATTGAAATCGTGAATCTGATCGAAGACGCCAACAGCACTGACAACATCGTGGAATTCCGCCCGGCGGAAGCCGCGCCGCCGATGACGAAATCGCGTGGCCGCGGGATGAAAGGATAAGCGCCCTCAGCGCATTTTCGGCTGGCCCAACCCCTTCGCGCCTCCGATACTGCGCCTACCGCCGTATCAACCATGAAGCTCGAGAGTCATCTGCCCAAGCAAAGCCCCTGGCTGTACACGGTGCCTCTGCTGAACATGATCCTGCTGCTGCTGGTGTATTTCCTTCTCAACAGCAATTTTGTGGTGACGTCCGGCATCAAGGTGGATAAGCCGCAGTCGAACTCGCGGCTGACGGGTTTTGATCGCGCCCACATCATCACCGTTCCTGCCGGAATGGAGAATGCGCTGTATTTTGACGGGGTGCGCATCACCACGGGCGAACTGCGGGAAAAGCTCAAGGCGAACCGCGAGGGCGAACGCCGCGCCATCATCCACGCCGCCAAGCAGGCGCAGCATGGTCGCGTGATCGAGATCGGCAACATCGCCCTCGAGCTCGGTTACGAAGTCGCGTATTCCACCGTTCCACCGAAGGCCTGAAACGCCGCAGACCACGATGTCCACGAAATCGCATTCGAACACCCCCGGGCTGATCTTCGCCTGGGACGTGCGCGATCACTCGCTATGGCGTCTGGTCGGGGCGCTGGTGGTGCTGATGGCCGCGATGTCCGGTTTCTTCTTCATCTTCCGCATTGTGCATCCGGTGACGCAGCGGCTGCCGGTCACGCCGCAGCATGTGATCTCGCTGGATCCCAGGAATCCAGCGGAGCTGGCGCTCATCCACCGGGCGCAGGACCGCAGCTTTGCCCTGTTGAGCGACTCCGACTCCGTGGCGCAGGTCGAAAGTCCGCTGCTGGCCTTTCGTCCCTCCTTTGACGGTCATGAAATCAAGCTGCGCGAACTTGAGCCCGCGACTGCCGCGATCCATCAGCCGCGTCTGTTTACCGCTGCGGCGGATGTGCTGCCGCCCGTGCCACGCCGTGCAGTCGATTCTGTAGCTGTGCCACCCGCCGCGAAGCTGCATGCCATCATGAGTCCTTCTTTGGCAAAGCGCGGCCCTGCCAATGTGGAACTCAGCAGCATCAAGCTCACCCAGCCCACACGTGTTCAGTTCCGTGTCGCCATTGGCACTGCCGGACAGATTGTCACGGCGCTGCCTCTGAGCAGTGTCGATGACGTTGAAATCATGCAGCAGCTGCAATCAGCGATTCGCACGCTTCGCTTTACCCCTTCTGATGTCAAGCGTGTCGAGTGGGGCGAAATCTCCTTCCGCTGGGAGGTGGCCGCCACGCCATGATTCCCATTCCGCTGGGTGGTTTGATCATTCTGTTCATGGCGGTCGGGGTCACGACGGTCTGCCTGCTGTGGTTTCACAGCTTTTGGCGCGATCGTAAACGCGAAGTCTATCGGCGGCGCATTGCCATCCAGTGTCGCATTTGCGGCACCGCCTATGCCTGCGAGGCCAAGCGCAAGATCGACGTCACCATCTGCCCCGTCTGCCATACGCCGAACGAGCGGAACAAGCTGCAGCAGATCTAAGCATCAATTTGTCAGCGCAGGCGAATGGAGGCTTGCTTTAGAGCAGGCATATCGGCGACATTTGATGGCATAATCCCTTCTCTTGTGTCCTCACGCGCATCCCATTCCCCCACCGACGCCATGCTGCCCGCCGCCACTGCTCTGCAAGCGTCCCAACAAATCGAAACCATCATCGCGAGCGTGTCGCAGATCATTCTTGGCAAAGAGAATGTCGTGCGCCTCGCGGTGACCTGCCTGCTGGCACGCGGGCACCTGCTGTTTGAAGACCAGCCCGGCGTCGGTAAAACAATGCTCTCTCAGGCTCTCGCGCAGGCGCTGGGTCTGGGGTTCCGCCGCGTGCAGTTCACCAGCGATCTCCTGCCTGCGGACATCCTCGGCGCTTCAGTGTATGACCGGGACACGGCGGCCTTTCATTTCCATCGCGGCCCGGTCTTCACCCAGGTGCTGCTGGCGGATGAAATCAACCGCGCCACACCCAAGACCCAGTCAGCTTTGCTGGAAGCCATGGAGGAAGGCAAGATCACGGCGGACGGTTCCACGCATCCTTTGCCGGAACCGTTCTTTGTCATCGCCACGCAGAATCCCTCTTCGCAAATCGGCACCTTCATGCTGCCGGAATCGCAGATGGACCGCTTTCTCATGCGCCTCGCGCTCGGAGTGCCTGACCGCACCGCTGAGCGTGCACTGCTGGAAGGCCAGGAGCGCCGTGAGATGCTGCGCGCCATGCAGCCGGCAATGACCTTCCTCGAACTGCAGCAGTTGCAAACCTGGACGCGTGCAGTGTACGCCTCGCCTGCATTGCTCGATTACCTGCAGGACCTGCTGGCCGCCAGCCGTGTGCAGGGGCATGGGCTCTCTCCGCGCGCCGGTCTGTCAGTGCTGGCCGCCGCCCGTGCCTGGGCCCTGCTCAGCGGACGGGCGATGGTGCTGCCGGAAGACATTCAGGCCGTCGCCGTAGTCGTCATGGGACATCGCCTCGAACATGCCGCCGATGGCATGACCGGGGTGGAGCTCGCGCGGCAGTTGATCGCTGAAACCCCGGTGCCTTGATGCCATGAAAGTGCGCGTGCGCTGGAACCGACACACGCTGGCGCTGCTCGCCATCGTTGCGGGCATGTGGTATGCGGCGGAGGCGCAGTCCAATGGGGCGGCGCATTTGATCGCGCTGCTCACTGCGACGATGGGCCTGCTCTCATGGCTGCATGCGCGTGCGAATCTGCGGGGGATGAGTGTTCGGCTGATCGGTGCCAGGCCTGCGGCACAGGATGCTGAAAAGTGCATTCCGGTGGAGTTGCGTGCCACGGGCGCGGTCTCTCCATGCGGACTTGAAGTGTACGTCGTCGGCGCCGCCACGCCCGTGTTTGTGGAACGTGTTCCGGCAGGTGGCGCGGTGGTTGTTGATCTGCCTCCGCCTCTGCATCATGCCAGCGGCGCATTGCAGCTGGTGGTGCGCAGTGTTTACCCTCTTGGTCTCTTCTCGGCGGAGTGCCTGGTTGAGACAAAATGGGTGCGCCGCGTGCATCCCGAAGCTGCCGGTGATCTGCCACTGCCTGCGCCAGAAACCTCACGGCAGGGAGATGCCATCGCTGTATCCTCCTCCCGTGGCAATACGGGCGGCGGTGATGATTTTGCCGGTCTGCGTGAGTGGCGTGCGGGAGATTCACCGCGCCACATTGACTGGCGTTCAGCGGCGCGCGGCGGCCCGCTGATGGTCAAATCATGGAGCAGCGGAGTTCAAGGAGTCATCGTGCTCGATTGGAATACACTGACGCTCGATGCACCTGCCCGTGCGGCGCAAATCGCACGCTGGATGGAAATCTGTGAAGACGAAGGAAAGCCCTACGAACTCCGCATGCCCGGGCTCATTATTCGCGCGGGCCATGGTCCCGCCCATTTGCGGCGTTGCCTCGATGCGCTCTCCCTGCAGTCGGGCACGGATGCCGGATCTGCCATCTCGGATGAATTGCAGGCGGGCAAGGTGGACAGCGTGCTGAGTCTTGAGCAGTCCACTTTTCTGCCCAAACGACCGTTGCTGTTTTTGAGTCTCGCGTTGCTTCTCGCCATCCTGCCGCTGCGCGGTTACATTGCCACGCCAGGCTTGGTGGTGTGTGCGTTGTGCCTCATCTGGCGTGGGGTGCTGCGCATGGCGGTGCCGCATTTGCTTGTACGCATTGGTGTCATCATCGCAGGTGCCACGGCGGTGTATTTCAATTATGGAGAGCTGGGTGGCATGGAGCCCGGCATCGCGCTGCTGCTGGTGCTCGCCGGAGCCAAGATGCTGGAAAGCCGCACTCCGCGTGAGTTTCAGGTGCTGGCTCTCATTGGGTGGTTTCTCGCCTTCTGCGCAGTCCTGCTGGAAAATCATCTCGCCCGGTCTGTGTGGACTGTGGTGGTCGTCCTGTTCATTACCGCATGCATGGTGCGCTTTCGGCGCAGCATTCCGGGGGCGCGTGAACCGCTGCGCGTGACCGGCATGCTGTTTGCCCAGGCGCTGCCATTGGCCTTGCTGCTGTTCTTTGTGTTTCCGCGCGGGCTGCTGGATCTGGGTTCCGCGCTCGGGCGCAGCCGTTTTGGTGAAACCGGCATCGATAATACTCTCGATCCCGGCAACATCGCCAGGGTGGCCCAGAGTTCGGATGTGGCCTTCCGTGTGCGCTTTCCTGACGGAACACTGCCTTCAAACGAGACCCGCTACTGGCGCTGCCTCACGCTTTGGGACTGTGAAGGCATGCGCTGGACGCGTGGTGAGCGTCTCAGCTTTGCGCCCCTGCTGCCACGTCCGAAAAGTGGCATGGATCTGCGTCAGATCATCGATCTGGAGGCACATGGCAAACGCTGGCTGCCCGCGCTGGATCTGCCACTCATAGCCAAACTGCGTGGCGAGCGGCTGTCTCCCGAATTCGATCAATCGCTTGTCTCTCCTTTCATGGTGCAGAATTCAGAGCGTTTCGAAGTGGTCTCGCGCTTCGAGCTGCCGCCATTTCGTGAGCTGCCGGAGGATCACCGGGAAGCCGCGCTGCAACTGCCGCCAAACATCTCGCCCAAACTCAGGGAGCTCACCGACTACTGGGAATCGGTGACGCAAACGGATGAGCAGATCGTGCAGATCGCGCTCAACTACGTCAGAACCCAGGGTTTCAGCTACACGCTGGAACCGGGAGAGTACAAGGGGCCGCAGGCGCTGGAAGACTTCTTTCTGAGCCGCCGCATCGGATTCTGTGAGCACTTCAGCGCCAGCTTTGCCACGCTCATGCGCATGGCTGGAGTGCCGTCACGCATCGTCGTCGGCTACCTCGGTGGGGAATATTCGGACCACAATGGCGGCTACCTCATCGTGAAACAAAGTGATGTGCATGCGTGGACGGAGGTGTGGCTGGAGAAATACGGCTGGTATCGTGTTGATCCCACCGGCGCGCTCGCGCCTGACCGCGTGAATATCGACCTGCGTGCCTTCCTGGCCGGCGGTGCCGAGGAGGCTGAACGCCAGCGCCGCACCCTCTGGGGCCGTTCCTTGCAGCGCCTGCGCTTGTGGTGGGACAGCGTCAACTACGACTGGCAAAACCAGGTCATCGACTACAACCAGGAAGCCCAGCGCGGCCTGCTGGAAAGCGTCGGCCTGCGACAGAGCAAGCTCGTGCTGCTCATTCCCAGTGCCGCCTTCGTGGTGGTGGGTGTCTTGCTCGTAGCCTTATGGCTGCGGCGTCCCGCGCGTCATGCCGATCCTTGGATGCGGCTGTGGCAGCGTGCCTGCAGCCGTGTGGGCAAAGCCGGTGTGAAAACCTGGATGCCCAATGAAGGTCCGCTGACCTTTGCCCGGCGCGTCGCAGAAGCACGTCCCGATCTCTCAGCTCAGTTTGATCCCTTGGTCGCCATGTATGTGTCCGGTCGCTACGGTTCCTCGCATGAGGTCCTGGATCAATTCAAAGCAGCCGTGCTGCGCTTCAAGCCTAAGCGGCTGACCCGCAGCTCAAAGTGATTCAAAGCGGGCTGCTTGCTCATCTCCATACTTAGAGCGCTGGCTGCCGTCTTCTCCGCAGACCCAAGCCAAGCAATCCACCAAGCAGCAGCAGGGCGCGGCCTGGCTCTGGCACAATGGCGATGACTCCGGTGCTGCCAAACTGGCTCACATCCCAATACCAGCTGCTGTTGTAAATCGTGAGATCAGGCAGGTCGAGCGCGAAGCCCGCGTTGTCGGCGCTGCCTCCCACTCGCATGCCGGTGCCAGAGTCATAGTAGGCCAGCGCAATGTTTGAGCCGGTCCAGTCTACGAGATCAAACACGGATTGATAGCCGCCCGTAAAATTCGATCCCAGAGTCACACTGAGGGTGGAGGCCGCGTCGAGGGACAGGGTGCCATTCACGATGATGCGGTCGTTGCCGCCATCCGTGGCGGTGCCGCTGACGCTGGTCAGGCGGTTGGTGATGGAGTCAAAGGTGGCGTTCAGGCCGGCGTCGCCGCTCTTCAATTGCAGGGCCAGCGTGGCGGAGGCTCCGACGTTGAGATTACCTCCGATCAAAACGGTGCCGATTTCAGTGCTCAGCCCGGTGGTGCCAGCGGCGATGGTGGCGGCATTGCCACCTGGGGCCAGCGTCGCATTCGCAGCGAGATTGACCGAGCCGGCAATTCTTCCCGTGCCGCCGAGAGTCGCGTTCGCATTGACCTGCACCGTGTTGGTGCCGGTGGCGGAATCCGTGCCGGCATACGCATTGTTTACCAGCAGGCTGCCGGCGCTGACCGTGGTCTGCCCGGTGTAGGTGTTCACACCGCTAACGACGGTGGTGCCGCTGCCAGTTTGATTCACCACGCCGGTGCCGCTGACGTTGTTGGCCACCGTGAGGAGATCGCTGCGGTTGAGGGCCAGCGTGGCGTTGTTGATGACATCTCCGGAGCCCAGTGTTCCTGATGTACCGCCATTGCCCACCTGCAAGGTGCCCGCGCTGATCGTGGTGGCTCCGGTGTAGGTGTTGGTGCCGAGGAGCGTGAGGGTGCCGGTGTTGCTTTTTGTGACTGCACCACCCCCGTTGATTTCCTGCACGTCTTTGAGCGTGCCGGATTCGAGCGTGAGGACGTTGATTGTGTTGGTGGCGTCGCCGATGCTGTGGCCGGTCATGTCAAGCGTGCCGCCGGTGAGATTGATGGTGCTGATTGTATTGGCCGTGGTGGCGCCCACGCCGCCGCCTTCGACGATGTTGACGTTTGATATAAGCGTGCCGCCGCTGATGGTGAGCACGGCCTGGGCGTTGCCGAAGGTGTTGGTGTTCGCGTAGGTGGCCATGACAAAACTGCCGCCGCTGTTTACGGTGAAGGTGCCGCCGCTGATGATGAGCGTGCCACTGCCTGATGGTCCTGGAGAAGTGGTGCCTGAGTTGCCACTCATGGTGCCCATCTCAATGCTGTTGACGGTGAAAGTGCCTCCGTCAAAGTACACGAATCCGGCCGCTCCACCGCCGCCGCTGCTGTCGCGTTTGCCGATGATGAGCGCGCCCGCTGTGATGGTGGCGGTGTGCCCGCGCAAATCGAGTGTGCCAGTGGGCTGGGCTCCCGTGGCGGTGCCCAAAGTGCTGCCCACAGTGATGTTGGTTGTGGCCCCGGTTTTTCCCCCGATGACCACGGTGCCCGCGCTGCCTGCGGTCTGGGAGGCGAACTTCAGGGTGGCCACGCCTTTGGAGACGCCGATGTTGAGGGTGTCCGTGGCAATGATATTGGTGCCTGCACCGAGCAGCGTGGTGCTGCTACCAGAGTTCAGCCCGTTGCTGTTGGAAAGCTGCACCACGTTCGCGGTGATGTTGTTGCTCGTGTTTGAGAGCAGGAGGGTGCTGTTGACGTTGACTCCGAATCCTACGCGAAACTCCTTCACGTTTGCGGTCAATGATCCCAGACCGGTGAAGTCAGACGTCACATTGTTTGCATTGGCGCCATTGTCGAAAGGGAAGGTGGCATTGGGAAGCAGATCGGCGGCGGCCTGTGAAGTGACGGTCTGCAGCCCGGCATCAAAGAATGCATTCGTGTTGCTGATCACCAGCGACCCTGGTCCGGTGATGATGGCCCGCGTCACGGTTTTGACATTGTTGGCAACGCCGGTGCTGAAGCTGCCATTGACCTGAAGTGTCTGCCCGGCACCGATGGTGACGGTGCTGCTGAGATTGGCGTTGTTCGATGCGATCTGCAGGCTGGCAATGCTCTGGCTGGCGCTGCTGAGATCCAAGGTGGCCGTGAAGACACCTGAGCCGACGGTGACGGCGGTGCCTGTGGGAAGGGTATCGGTGGCACCGATTTTCAGCGTGCCGGAAGTGATGAGGGTGCTGCCAGCATAGGTGTTGGAGCCTGTGGCGGCGGTAAAGACCAGCGTGCCGTCTCCGGTTTTGTTGATGCCGCCTGCGCCTGTGACGGGTGCAGCCACGGTTGCTGTGACAGAGGTGTCCACGCGGAATTCAGTCGCTGCATTGGTGATCTGAATCTGGCCGCCCGAGCTGGCCAGCGTGTAGTTACGGGCAAACTGCAGCCCGTTGACCGCCACCGCATCCTGCACCTGAACGGTGCCGCCTGCGGCACCGCCGAACACGGCGATCTTCTCCACCGAGGCAGACCAGCTTGTGTTGTTGCTGCCGTCTGCCAGCGTCCAGTTGGTGCCAGCATTGGTCCAGACGCCATCCCCGCCGTCCACGACGTTGTCTGCCACGGTGTCGGTGCCGTCCCAATACTGCGCGCTGATGGCAGTGGCGACGAGGTTGACCGCTTGGTTCAATTCGTCCACGATGATGGATAGATTGTACCCTGCCAGCATCTGCGTAGTGAGACCGTTGTTGGTCAGGGTGCCGGTGTAGCCGATGAGCTTGTAGGTGCCTGCGGTGAACCCTGCGCCGGTGGTGACGCGGACGACACCATCGAGGGTGATGAGGCTGCCATTGGCCTGAATGAGATCGCTGCTGGTGCCGAGATCAAAGAGGAGCAAGCTGCTGTCATTGAGCACCAGATTGCCCCCCACGGTGAGGGTGCCGGTGCTGCCGGCGGTGAGGATATTGCCAATGCTGAGCGTGCCGAGATTCGCCACGGTGAGGCTGCCTCCGAGGGTGCTTGAAGCGGCCAGAGTCGCGCCACTGGCGACGGTGACAGCGGTGTTGCCGAGGGAGCCGGTGACATTGAGCGTGCCTGCATTCACCGCTGTGGCTCCGGTATAAGTGCTGGCTGCGGAAAGCGTCCAGATGCCGGTGCCGTTCTTGGTCAGGCCTGACACGGTGGTGTCCATGGTGGCTGCCAGGCTGCCATTGCCCGCGCCTGTGAGGGTGAGCGCGCGCGTGCCGCCGACGATGGCGGTGGTGCTGGTGAGGGCGAGGCTGCCGCTGTCTGAGGAGATGGCCACATTGGCAGTGCCGAAGGTGAGTGCGCCGGCATAGCTGTTGGTGCCGCTGACATTGACGAGCGCGCCATTTTGTCCGGCAGCACCGGTGCCGCTGAGAGTGAGAGCCTCTGCCCCCACGCTGATGTTGTTCTGCAGCTGAAGAGTGGCGCCGCTGGCCACCACGGTGCCTGAGTTTGCTGCGGAGGGCACGGTTTCACTGCTAATCGCCGCACCCAGTGCGCTGCTGTTGCGGATGTTGAGGATGCCTGCGCTGATGGTGGTTTGCAGCGCGTAGGTGTTGGTCCCGGACAGCGTCCAGGTGCCGGTGCCGCTTTTGATGAGCTGCATGTTCACCACCGCAGACGCATTACCGGTGGTGCCACCGATCTGCCCTTGGATCTCGCCATTGCCGTTGCCGGTCAGGGTGAGGTCGGAGTAGTTGGCATTGGAAGTGACGGTGTTGGCGGTGCTCAGGCGTACACCGTTGGTGAAGGTGAGCGTTTGCCCGGCCGTCATCACATTGATGATGCCTCGCCCGGTGTTGCCGGTGGCACCATTTTGCATGACCATGAGGCGGTCCGTGGAGGTGGTGTTGCCTGTGTATTCAAAGCGGCCCACCGTGGTGCTGGCCTGTCCGAGGCTCAGATTCCCGGTGTTGCCGACGGAGGAATTGGTGCCGTTGTTGAAGATCGTGGTCGCCTGAAACGCACCGTCGGAAATTGAGAGGGCACCGATGAAGGAGTTGTTGTTGTTGTTCAGGAACACCGTGCCGCCATCCGTGCGTGAGATGCCGCTGTTGCCGGAGATCAGCCCATTCACGATGAAGCTCTGATTGCCGCGGAAGATGATCCCCGCCGCCACGGTGCCGTTCAGGGTCAGCGCACCGGTGCCGTTGTTATAAAAGAGGCCGTTGCCGGTGATGGCTCGGTCGGTGGAGGCAGCGCCGCCCACATACTTCACATGTGAACTGCCTCCCACATTCAGGGTGTTGCCAGCACCGATGGCGCTGTTCACTCCGGTATTGGCGATGCTGGTGAAGATCAGAGTGCCTGTGCTGACGCTCGTGTTTCCAGTGTAGCTGTTGTTGTCATTGTTGAAGCGCCAGACCCCGAGCTGCCCACCGCTTGTGCCGGTGACATTGACGCTGAGTCCGCCGGACAAACCATCGGAAATCAGCCCGTTCATCACGTTGGCGGAGGGATCGCTGCTGCGGTTGCCCGTGGTGGCGGTGAAGTTGAGCGTGACCAGGCCGGTCGTTGCTCCGCCGCTGATGCTGCCGTTGATCGTCATCTTGTAAGGATTGGCATCATTGGAGGGCGTGGAGGTCGAGTTGTTGCTGAAGGTGTAGGAGCCTGCGCCCGTGCTGCTGACCGGTTCAATAACCATCGGCGCATTCAGCGTGACGGTGGCGGTGTTCCCGGAGTTCATCACCACATTGCCGCCACTGCTCAGCAGCAGGGTCTCCCCCGCATTGGCGCCTGCGCTGCCGATCGTAAACGTACTCCCGGCGCCGGAGGCAAAGACAAGACTCTTCAGATTGCGTCCAGTGTCGAGGGTGATCGTGGTCGCACCTGCTGCAGTATTGAACGTGGCGGTGTCTGCATTCGTGGTGCCCGAGGTGGCTCCCGGAGCCGTGGTCGGGTTCCAGTTGGTCCCGGTGGACCAGAGCAGCGTACCGGTGCCGCCGGTCCAGTTTGCATCTGCGGCCACGCTGGCATGGGTCAGCAACAACACCGGTAACAGTGAAACGGCATGGAGGATGAAGCAAAAGGCACGGCGACGAAGCGGCCTTTTGAGTAGCGAAGCACTCATGGTCTTTTTTTGGGGGCTTTTCGGAATTCGAAAAGCGGGGTTGGGGGACTGTTGGATACCCCAAGAATCATCAAAGTTCAAAATCTGAGTGCCCCACAGGGCATTTGTAGTGCAAAGCGCCACAATTAGCATGAACCAAAGCTTTAATGATGCGTATGAAATGCCTCCGCCTGCGACGCAACGACTGGCTTCGGAAAATTTTGAGATGAATGGAAGTTATGAGCTGTTTTCCTGAACAAAAGCTGCCAAGCATCCGGTGCATGAGCGAAATCAGAACTTACGACGGCTACTTCACCTTCAAGATCCTCTCCCGCGAGCAGGCAGACCAGTTGGACGACCTCTTCGCCGAGAAGGGCATCGAAGTGGACCTGGCCCTGCAATCCCTGGAATTCTCATGGATGGGCATGGAGCGCGACCATGTGATCTTGAAGCTGTTCATGGAAGTCGCCAGGACCCTCGGCGAGGCCGAAGGCGAACTGCGCTGCGAAATCGACGATGACGCCGTCGATCCCCATTTCGAATTCTTCACCATCAAGCAGGGGCAGCTTCTGCTTCAACGCGCCAAGGTGGTGCGCGAAAGCGAGCTGATCCCGCAGGTTTAGTATGAGCCGTGAGTGAGGCTTTGGCCGATCGAATGCTGTCTTAGTGCTCTTCGCTGATGAGCGGTGGTGTTGAGCAAAGGAATGACGAATGGTGCGCGATGCAGGGTTCGAACCTGCGACCCTTGCCGTGTGAAGGCAATGCTCTACCACTGAGCTAATCGCGCGAAAATCGTGGGGCGGAGTCTTTAAGCGGGCTTCGGCATTGGAGCAACCAGAAATTGCATGGCTGAAGTGCGATCATCCGGATCCCTTCGTCCTTCGACTCTCCCTCCGCCCCAAACCGGGGATCAAGATGATCCCCTCCTACACCCGCCGCAGCCGGAACTGCTGCAGGTATTTGAGCGGGGTCATGCCCATGTGCCGGTGAAAGTGGTGGGTGAGGGCGCTTTGATCGCAGAAACCGAGGTCTCGTGCGACATCTGAGATATTGGCACCTTCGCGCTGCAGGGCTTCGCAGGCGGCCTGGATGCGCAGCTTCATGATGAAGGCCTGCGGGCTGGCGCCGAAGGTCTCTACAAACTTGCGATGCAGCTGCCGTGGCGAGAGGTGGACGATCTGCGCGAGCTCGGTGATGGAGACGCCGGTGCGGAAATGGTCGCGGATGTAGGCGAGGGCGCGGTCGATCTGCAGGTAGGGCTGCAGCATCTGCTTCTTGCCCTCAAAGCTCTGCACGGTGCCCATGATGCCGATGACGCGGCCTTTGGCATCGGTCAGCGGCAGCTTGTTGGTGACGAACCAGTCCGGCAGGCCCTGATCAGTGAAGAACAGCTCCACGATGTTGAGCTGCGCCTTGCCGGTGCGCAGCACTTCCTCGTCATCCCGCCGGAAGTTTTCCGCGAGGCGGGCAGGGAAGAGGTCGAAGTCGTTTTTGCCGACGATGCCGGCTTCTTCGGTGATGCCAAAGCGGTCCATGAACCGGCGGCTCGCGCACATGAACCGGAAGTCGCTGTCCTTGGCAAAGAATGCGAGATCCGGCAGGTGATCGAACAGCCGGTAGAAAGGACTGTCCGCACTGACACGACGGATGAAACGTTCGCGCAGTGCGGCAGGAGATTCGGGGCGTGGCGGTTGGCTGCTCACGCCCCAGTGTCAACCATGTGGATCAAAAGCGCAAACGCAGCCCGGCATACGCGCCGGTGCCCATGATGGGGAAGCCGTAGTTTTCCTGAAACTTTTGACCGAGCAGATTTTCCACACGGGCAAACAGATCAAGATGCTCGTTCACGCGCCAGTTGGCCGAGAGCCGTACGTTGACATAATCCTCCAGGTCGCTCTGGCCAGTGGGCGTAAAGTCCTCGCGGTCGGCCACATAGAGGGCGCTGAGATTAAACGTCACATCCTTCACCGGCTGGAAACGGATGCCGCCGGAGACGGAATGGCGCGGACGCCGCACCAGACGGGCGGCGTTCGTATTGTCATCGGCCTCCAGATACGTGTAGCTCAGGTTCACGCCAAACATCGCGCAGGGATTCCAGTCCAGCCCGCTCTCCAGGCCCTGCGTGGTGGCGGAGCCGACGGCCACGGGAATGTAGAGCGGCGGCAGGTATTGGTAGGTGTTGCGCAGGTCATTGTGGAAGTACGTGGCGCGCAATGAGAGCTTGTTCTGGAACAGCGGCTGGGTGATGCCGAACTCATAGCTGCGGCTGCGCTCCGGAGTGATCAGGTCGGGATTTCCGCCAAAGACAGGTGTCAGGTCCTGCGGCGTGGGCGGGGTGTAGGCCGTGCCGTAGTTGGCATGCAGGACGGTCTGCACCACCGGCACCAGGTAGCTGATGCCGCTGCGCCAGGTGAAGGCGTTGCTGAAGTCCGAGTACTTGTCATAGCGCACACCGCCGATGAGGTTGAATCCCTTGAAGAGCTCCGCCTGCGATTGCAGGAACAGCGCATAGTTTGTCTGCGACTGCGAGATGTCCAGCATGCTCGCGGTGTCATTGTAGCGGCTGATCTTTTGATCTTGAAACCACGCCCCTGCGGTGAGAGTCCATTTGTCCGTCACCTTCACGATGCTTTTGTATTCCAGGAAGTCAGTGCGTGAACTGGTGCGGTTGTTAGGACTTAAGAAGCCGCCCATGCCGGTGGCCGTCTGCCGGAACTGACTGTGCGAAAAGGTCAGCGACTGCGTCCAGCGGTCGTTGGTATTCCACACCAGCCGAGGCGAGATGCTCCAGAATTCAGAGAGCACCTGGGCATCTGGATCCACGGCATAGAAGGGCCCGGGCGTGCCGGACTGCGCGTTGTAGTATCGCGTGTCGAGATCAAAGCGCAGGCTGTCGGCAAGCTGGTAGCCCACCTTGCCGGCGAGGCTGGTCTGCCTGAACTGGCCGTTCTGGCGCTGCCCGTCGATGTCTGTGCGGCTGGCCTCAAAGCCCCAGTCCAGCTGGCCGATGGCACCGATGGAACTGACACCTTCGCGGAAGGTGCCGTAGCTGCCGGTTTCAAAGAAAGCCGTGGTCTTCGGTTTGTCCAAACCTTTGCCACTGCGGGTGATGATGTTGATCACGCCGCCCATGGTGCGTCCGCCATACAGGCTGGCGGCGGGACCGCGCAGCACTTCGATGCGCTCCACGTTGTCCAGCGTCATGGTTTCGAGGTTGAAGGAACCCGCGAGGTTTGCAGGCAGGGGCCTGCCATCAATCATCACTGCGGTGTCCTTCGTGGTCGTGCCGCGCGTCATCACGGTGGCCACGTTGCCGGGAATGCCGGGCGTGGCGATGGTCACGCCGGGGACATTGCGCAGGGCATCCACGGCAAAGCGGTACTGCTGCTCTTCGATTTTTTTGCGGTCGATGACCGTGACGCTGCTGGCCGTGCGCCAGGATTCCGTTTCAGACATCGTCGCGGTGATGACCACTTCAGGGATGTCTTGGGTCTTCTGCTGTTTCTTCGCGGGCGTTTGTGCCACGCTGATTTGAATGGCGGCTAGGAGCGCCGCCGTGATCGCTGCGCAGAGGCGGCGACCAGAGTGTTTCTGGAGGTACATGTCGTTGGGGTGTTCATTGGTTCGATGAAATCATCCGCGCACCGCCACATGGCGGGTCGGATGAGCTTGTTCGCAGCGAGATGTTCGGACTCCGGGTTTGTGCGACGTTTGACCGCCGCTCCTCGCCTCCGCCTTCACCAAGGATTGCTCCCGATTGGCTGTGCTCCATGTCCGCAGACATGAATGGAGGGTCGTTACCCGATACCGCAGCGCCACTGTGGCCGGTTCTCACGGCCTTCCCTGCATCTGCGAACGGCTGCACGGCGCTTGCACGCCATGCAGATAAAGAAAACGGGGAGCACCACGAGGATGCCCGCCGCCATGGGTTTTCATAGGCTCCGAGCTTAACCGGGGCAACGGGAAAGTGAAAGGTGCCGGAGGTGGACCACGGAATACACAGAATACACGGAACCGGAACGGATCGGCTTTTCCGTGTATTCTGTGTATTCCGTGGTTGTACTGATTGGGGAGCGAACTGGGAAGTTCGTTTGACACGGGCTTGCGCCGGTGCTGCATCACGCGCATCGGGATGGCGCATGAAACGCATTCAAGACGCACGGCTCTACGGCATCGTTGACCTCGGTTATGTCACGGCGGAAAACGTCGAACACATGACCGATCAGCTCTGCCTCGGCGGCGTGGATGTGCTGCAACTGCGCGCCAAGAAACTGGCACCGCTGGAAATCGAACGCCTCGCCCGCCTCATGCTTCCCATCACCCGCTCCCATGGCGTGCCGTTGGTGATCAATGATCATCTCGAAATCGCCGCCGCCATTGGCAGTGAAGGCGTGCACGTAGGGCAGGATGACGATGCCGTGGCCAAGGCGCGCGCCATTGTCGGCCCGGCATGCTTTGTCGGCAAATCGACCCACAGCCTCGCGCAGGCCGTCGCCGCTCAGGCGGAGGGTGCGGACTACATCGGCTTCGGTCCGTTGTATGCCACGGGCACCAAGCCTGACTACCTGCCCATCGGTTTAAATGACATCACCGAAGTCCACCGCCGCGTCACGCTGCCGATCTTCTGCATCGGCGGCGTGAATGCCGGGAGGCTGGATGAAATCATCGCCGCAGGTGCGCGGCGCGTGGTGGTCGTGTCCGCGTTTCTGCTGGCCGGAGACGTGAGCGCGGAAGTCCTTGCGCTGAAGCAGAGATTGGTCTGATCTCTGAGTATTGTAGTCCCGGCTTTAGCCGGTTCTGGAGAGCGCGACCAGACCG
>CALRWM010000053.1:0-43232 GCA_943371875.1 Prosthecobacter debontii
ATGATCCGTGCTTTCTGATTCATGTACGGACTCTCCTTGATCCGCCAGTCCACCCACAGCTCAAAGTCTGCGTATTCCTTCGTCGTCCACAGCTCCCGGTCACCCTTGCCTTCACCTTGGGGATTGCAGTCAATGACGCCATCCTCGATGGTCCAGTCGTGATTATCGGGCTGCTTGGCGGTCAATCCTTTCAGATCCTTGCCGTTGAAGAGTGACACGAAGCCATCGGAAGCATCAGTGCCGAGGACTCCGCCAATCTTCCGCTCAAGATAGTTCAGCGTGTCTCTGTGCTCGGTGAACAGAATCATCTTGCGCTGACGGCCATCGGAATCGCGCATGTGGCACTCCACCCAGGCGATCAAGAAGCTGAAAACCGATGGCAGCTTGATCGAGTTTCAGGCGGACCTGTCTGGCCAGGGTGAAATCACCCGCCGGGTCCTAAGCTGGGGCAGCAAGGCGAAGGTGCTGGGACCGCCTGAACTGCAGAAGCGGGTACGGGAGGAATTGGTGGCGATGTTAAAGAATAGCGAATGAACAATTTTCAGCTTGGCTCAGCCTATTTGCAGCACTGTGCTTCACGAGCTTTGCATCTTGCTGGTTCACGCCTTCCACCCCGCCCAACTTCCCGCCTACGCGTCCCACCCATGGCCACCAGGATCCGGCACCCGAAAGCAATTTCTTAACAGATTCGACAGACAGAAGCAGCTAGGGCTCGTTTTATGAAGTTGTAAAACCTACGCCCTAAGTCCGTTTTTCTAAAAGGACGATGCCGCCGTGTTTTAAGCCTGTCCCGCCCCATGGGCGATCAAGATTCGGCGAGGTAATGTGAGATCTTGGCAAGAAGCGATGTCTTCTGGACCGGTTTGCAGAGGTGATCGGTCATGCCAGATGCATAGCACTCGCCGATGAACCCGGTCTCGACATTGGCGGTGAGAGCAATGACGGGAAGCCGACCTCGCTTTCCAGGCAGCTTTCGAATATGCCTTGTGGCCTCGTAACCGTCCATGCCAGGCATCTGGCAATCCATGAGGATGACATCGTAACGGCCTTTTTTAACCTTGCTGACGGCCTCTTCGCCATCGAAGGCGAGATCCACCTTCAATCCAGTCGGCTCCATCATGAGCTTCGCCACCATGCGGCTCGTCTGGCTGTCATCGACGACGAGAATTCGTCCCGTGAGCCGTTCGGGAATGGCGGCAGGCAGGTCGCTCTCCAACAAAGGCACGGATGTGCTGGGGCTGGGACGGGGTAGCGACAAGGTGAAGCGGAATTCAGAACCGGTGCCTTTCTTACTGGCCACCGTGATGTCACCGCCCATCAGCCGCAGAAGTGCCTGCGAGATGGCCAGACCGAGGCCGGTACCAGCGTACTTGCGAACGTTGAGATTCGAGTCGCCTTGATTGAACGGTTCAAACAAATGCTCCAAGGCCTGCGGCGAGATGCCGACGCCCGTGTCCGTGATGCAGAAGGTGAAAGAATGCCTGTTGATGGCGCCGCGGCCCGTTTTGACATCAAGGCGCACACTACCACGGTCGGTGAACTTGATGGCATTGCCGATGAGGTTGATCAGCACCTGGCGGAGCCTACCTTCATCGCCGAGGACCCTGCACTCTCGCTGCTTCGGCATGTGGCATTCGAGCTGGATGTCCTTGGCTTCGGCGCGATGGCGCATGAGCTGGATGACGTTTTTCACGAGCGCCTGGAGGTCAAAGGGCTCGTGCTTGATCTCCACCCTGCCGGCCTCGACTTTGGAGATGTCAAGAATGTCCCCGATGATGTCTAGGAGCGCCGTGGCGGATTGCTCGGCGATCGTGACGAGGGAGGACTGGACCGGAGTGAGCGAGGTGTCCTGCAGCAACTGCAGCATGCCAATGACACCATTCATCGGCGTGCGGATCTCGTGGCTCATGCTGGCCACGAAGACGCTTTTGGCCTGGCTGGCAGACTCGGCCTGCTGGCGTGCCTGGCGCTGGAGCTCTTCCGCCTCACGCAGACGTTCTTCGAGGGCCTTCTGCCGTGAGATGTCGAGATGCGTGCCGACAAAACGCCGTGCACGACCCTTTTCGTCCCGTAGGGCACGACCACGGGCCATGACCCACACATAATGACCTTCTTTGTGACGGAGGCGGTGCAGATTTTCGTAGATCTCCGTCATGCCAGCCATGTGCTCGCTCACCAGTTGCAGGCTGCGATCGAGATCCTCCGGATGGACGCGGGAGTGCCATGCATCCAGGTTGCTCACGATCTCATTATCATGATAGCCCAGCGTCGCTTTCCACTCAGGTGAGAGCACCATGGCGCCCGAGTCCAAACACCAGTCCCAGAAACCGATCTCGCTGCCTTTGACGGCCAGCGAAAGCCGTTCCTCCGACTCATGCAGGTCGGTCATCTGCCTCCGGATGATCGCGGCACTGGCACGGTTTGCATACAAGGCAGCTACCTGCGCCGTGAAGACACGGAATGACTGCGCTTCATTCTCGCTCAGCGCATCGTGAAAATCTGCGACCGCCATCGTGATGCCGGTGATCAGCAGCCCGAGCGGTTTCCCGCCGGGATGCCTGTAACAGCCGACGAGCATCTGGGAGAAATCGAGGGCTGCCTGCTGGAGTTCAGGTCTCTCTGCGGCAAAAAAGCAAGCCTTGTCCTCTTGGACCGTGATGCGCGATTCGAGCCAGGAACGAATGCGCTCGAAGGATGCATGGCCAGCTCGAAAACCCGATGAGGCGGCCGGTTCCGACAGCAGGCGACCCTGCTCGTCAAAGAGCCAGAACAAGCCCACTTCAAGCTCGAACACATCTAGGAGCGCGTCAGCTACCATGATGGCGAAGGCCTCGTCAGAATCGGCGTGAAGCGCCTGTGTGCTGAAGGCGTGAATGCGGCCGAAACGCCCGAGTTCGCAGTCGAGCCTGTTCCGCATGTCAATGAGCTCCTGCTCGACCACGGAGAAACGCGTCACGCGGCGCTGTAGCTCGTCGTAACTTTGCTTCAGCACCGCAAGGGCGGGCGTTTCTTCTTTGTCAGTCATCATCTGGATGAGACATTCTCAACGGCGGTAGATGGCGTAGATGGCCGTGGTGTAGTTGTGGTAGGTGTTGACGCCGCCCAGCCGTGCGAACTCGCCAAAGCCATACATGCCCAGCCAGGGCGGCACGACACCGTCGCTGCTCAGCGGAAACTGCATCCGGCCCACAAGCTCTTCCTTCATCACGCGATTTAAGAGGTAGCGGCCTCGCGCGAGGCAGTCCGCGTGGAAAACAGCCACTGGCTTGCGTCCGCCCCCCCGTTCCACCATCGCGGCCATCATCCGGCCCATGTCAGCGAAAATGCGCTCCTCGTCCCGGACGGTGAGCCAAAGCCGTGTTCCTTCGCGGATCGTCGTGGCGTAGTGCATGGCCCCGCCGGCATCCCGTTTGGTCACCACACGCAAGATGTGAGGGTTGCCATATTCCAGCGCCAGCCTGGCTGGAAGCTCCTCGGCCAGTGCTCCCACGGGGATCGAGTCGCCGCAGGTGGCTTTTTCAGGATCGAGCCCCAGGAGGCTGGTGTACTCCTGCCAGGCCGGGCGGCCGTTCAATTCGAGGATGCGGGTGCCCTCGGCACGTGTGACCACCATCGGCTCGCCCACGGCGAGAAAGCCATGTGTGGCCTGAGTGTCCACCTCCAGAGAAGGATCGGCAAATCCCACTGCCCATGCGCCATGCTCAAAAACCTGGTCATCGACGATTTGGTAGCTGACCACGCCGCGCATGTTATCCGAGGAGGTCGCGCCAAAGATCGTCACATCCGGTCCAAAGACCGATTCGATGCCAGCGATGGCCCTGTCATTGGCGATATCGATTCCCGAGGCCAAGAAGTGAATCATCGTGATGCCGGGCTGCTGAGCCTTGAGCTGCCGGGCAAGTTCCGCCGCCTTTTCGAAGGCATTATGGCCGTAGATGCCGTCCAGATGGGCGACAGCCAGCTCCGGTCCACGGACAGCCATCAGCGCCACGTCCTTCATCGACTCGCTCACGCCTTCGCAGCCCACGATGCCGCAGCAGGAGGCCCCCACGACGCGCACCCCTGGAATCTGCCGCCGCACCTCATCGGCCAAGACGAGGTAATCATGCCCGATCGAGGCATGGAGCATGACGAGGTCGCATTTTTTGTCGGATCCGAGGGCGGCTTCAAGGCATTCCTGGATGGCATGCCTTGAATTCACCATACGAGTACTAGCCGAAAAGAATTCAAGCATCTGACGAAAGCAGTGAGGGTTGGATGACTAAGATGGAGGGGCTGCGATGCCACACCTATGAACGGGTTAACCTAGCCTGTTTCAGTCTCGCCCCACCATTGCCTTTTTGGGTTACCCCAACGGCATATTAACTGATAACAACTGGGACCAGTTCACCCGCCGCTATCACGCTAACAGCTCCTTGATCGCCTGCCTTGGGATTGGGGAGTTAGATCACAAGGTCGATGCCCATGGCTTTGGAGAACTTGGCGACGATCTCTTTCGGCACGACGGGGCTCGGCTGGCTAGCCGCTGATGTCGTCGGACTTGCCGATAACTTCGCCGCCTCTCACGCCGCCGGCGAAGTTCACGGTCCAACAGTTCGGCCAATGTTCGGGTGCCCCCGCATGAATCGCGTTCACGCAAATTTTCAGGATGTCCCCGCCACTGGGTCTGCGTGAAAGCTCCGCGAGGACCGCGTAATCAGTCGATCCACGGCAGATGAAGCGATTATACCATAATCTGTTTGCAACCCTCAATCGTAAGCTGCGTTTTGTAACAACGAATCCCCCAATTAGCGTATTGAATTCAGTCTTCGTTCCGAGGATGTTCAGACACTCAGGAAATTTCTCTCAGGATCAAACTTCTTCGCCTTCGGGGAAAAAGTAAGCCGCCAAATACATGCCACAACCGAGGGCCAAACTCATCTTCCATTCTTTGAAAAGCTCCATGCCGACTCATGAACCTAGCTTTGATGTGCTGATTATTGGCACAGGTGTCTCAGGTCTCATCGCGGCGCGTAAGATACAGAGTGCTGGTCGCAGCGTGCTTTTGCTGGATAAAGGGCGCGGTCTCGGCGGCAGGCTGGCCAGTCGTCGTATCGGTGCGGCCACCTTTGATCATGGAGCGCAGTTCATCACCACCCGGGATGCCCGTTTTAAAGAGATCCTCAAACAGGGTGCGGAGGCTGGCATGATGACGGAATGGTGCCAGGGCTTCTCCACTGAGTCTGACGGGCACACGCGCTGGCGAGGCCAGCCAGCCATGACGGCCTTCGCCAAGTATCTGGCGCAGGGCCTGGAAACACGAATGGAAAAGCAGGTCGTGGCCCTCAGACGTGCCGGTGATCGCTACTCGATCGAGACCAGCACTGGAGAGCTTTACTCAGCGGCGGCAGTACTGCTCACACCTCCGGCACCACAATCTCTTGCGCTGCTGGCAGCGGGTGAAATCGCACTTGATCCTGCGATGCGGATACGGCTTGAAGGCATTCAATACGAACGCTGCCTGGCCGTCATGGCCGTGCTGAAAGGTCCTTCTTCAATTCCGCCTCAAGGTGGACTTGTGCCGACCAGCGGCCCGGTCTCATGGATCGCCGACAATCAGCTCAAAGGCATCTCCGTGGAACCTGCGGTCACGATTCATGCCAATCATGAATTCAGTCTCGCGCACTGGGATGAGGATCGCATGGAGAGCGGGCGGCTGCTCCTTGATGCCTCCCAACCATGGCTGGGTGCCGAAGTGCTGAGCTACCAGGTACACGGCTGGCGCTACAGCAAGCCCATTCAAGTTGATGCGCATCCCTGCGCCCTTTTGCAGGCATCTCCGCCCCTCGTGATGGCAGGAGACGCCTTTGCAGGGCCGCGAGTCGAAGGTGCGGCGCTCTCAGGAATGGCCGCAGCCGAGACGCTGCTCGCCAACCTGCCTCATTGAAGAGCTCCAAGCCAGTGTGCCACACTCTTTTAGCATCAGCTGTCGTGGCTGGGAGGGAGTCGCACCCAACCCACCCGCTATTCTGATAAGTTGCGCGGAAATTCGTCCACACCACTGACGCCGTCCGTAAAGACTATGGCGATTTCTGCCTGCCACCCTCTGCCACATGAAACATACACCTCTGATGCTCATCTTTCTGATGGGCCTCCTCAGCTCCTGCGCTTCGAAGCAGATCTGCACCAGATCCATCACCACCTCCGAACCTAAAGCACAGGCCCTTGTCACAGCCTCACAGAAGGCTCATGGAAGCTTCGCCTTTGATCGAATCATGGATCTAAGCGTGCGCTATGAAGGCAAGTGGGCGTCCATCGGGCCACGCTTTCAGCCTGTGCTGGTGGACTCAAAGTTCCGTGGGGCGTCTGAGGAAAGGATTATCCTCTCACCCAGAATCATCGCGCAATCCCACACCGGACCGGGAGGCGTGAAGAAAGTGCTGCGTTCGCCTGGTAAAATCGCCATTGCCTACAATGGCACGGCCACTGATGACGACGAGACCGAGCAGGCCGCAGCGCTCGTGGCGGATGCTTACGCGCTCTTTCTGCTTGGCCCATTCTATTTCCAGCAAAGCGGCACGGTCTTCGCCATGAATGGCGAGTCGTTCGTTGATCAGGCCCTGTGTGATGAGGTGCTCGCCATCCTGCGACCAGGTTTGGGCATGGCAGAAGAGGACCGCGTCATCCTCCACATCGACCGCAGCAGCAAGCTTCTACGCAGAGTGCGCCTCACACTCAACGGCCTGGACAGCACCCGTGGAGCCGAGGTGGATGTAACCCTCCGTGATTTCAAGAAAATAGACGGCGTCCTTTGGCCGACCGACTTTGATGAGCGAATCCGCAGCCCATTCAAGCTCCACGCCCATCATTGGAATCTTCGCGGCCTGGAGAGCAATCGTGGCCTGAGCACTCGTGATTTAAAACTCGTCCGATGGACCCGCAAGGCTGCCAATCCAAGCGCAGCTATCACGCATTGATCTTCATGGAGAAGACTGCGGACTCACTCACAGGCCTCGCCATGGGCGGCTTCATTGGCGATGCCCTCGCCATGCCCGTGCATTGGTATTACGACCGCTCAGCTTTGCGCCATGACTACGGTACCATCCGTGATTACAAGGCCCCGAAATCTCCGCATCCCGGCAGCATTCTCTGGCGCTCTGAATACACCGCCATCAACGAGCGCGGGAACATTCTGCATGATCAGGCGCGCTACTGGGGACAGCGCGGCATCCACTATCACCAATTCCTGCGGGCCGGTGAAAACACGCTGAACCTCCAGCTCGCCAAGGTCTTGATGGATTCCCTGATCACCTGCGGCGACTACGATGCGGATGACTATCTCACGCGCTACATCGACTTCATGCTCACGCCTGGGAAGCATCGGGACACCTACGTCGAGGAGTGTCATCGCAAGTTCTTCACCGCCTATGCGCGTGGCACCGCTCCGAGAAAATGCGCAGGCACAGACATCCACATCGGCGGCCTGGCCCATGTCGGTGTGTTAAGCACCTATTTCCGGGGCGACCTGGACGCCACACGGGAAGCCGTGCGTGAGCACGTCAGTCTCACACATCGCTCACCTGAAGTGCTCGCAGCAGCAGACGCCATGGTGAGGATGGCTTGTGACCTGCTCAAGGGCTTACCCTTGCGTGAAGCCATACTCGCCCATGGCAGCGATTGGTTCTCTCAACGCAAAGCCCTGGAATGGTCCAAAGATCCCGACGAGGTCGTGATCGGCAGGCGCGTCAGCCCGGCCTGCTACATTACCGAAGCCTTCCCCGCATCCTTGTACCTGGCATGGAAATATGCCGATGACTTTGAAAGCGGCGTCACCGCCAATGCGAATGTCGGCGGTGACAACTGCCATCGCGGAGCCGTGATCGGCGCTTTGATTGGAGGGGCTGTGGGCGTTTCAAAGATGCCTCAAAGGTATGTCGATGGCATCGAGGATGCCACCCGCCTCAACTGTCAGATCGAAACCATCGTCACTCGTCCATGAAGACCAAACTCAGCAGCGAACAAGCCTCTTTCGTCGTGCGCCTCGCGTGGGAGGACCGCACGTGCTTTGAAGAGATCCGAGAGCGCACCGGCTTTGTAGAAAGTCAGGTCATCGACCTCATGCGTCGTGAGCTCAAACCCTCCAGCTTCCGCTGCTGGCGGAAGCGCGTCAGCGGTCGAGTCACCAAACACCGCAAACTGCTTGAGTTAAGGCTCAAAGGCTGACATCAGCTCAGCCGGGCGGCGGATTCACTGCATTTGGCAGAACGTGTCGCACCAATCGCATTATGACTGACGTATCGTTAATGCCAGTTGATTCAGAGTCTTCCTCTTGAAAACCACCCTCATCCTCTTCTCCGGCCTTTCCTTCCTTGGTTATGGATCGGCGTGTTTTTTTTCGAGCCGCATGAAGCAGGAGTTTCTTCGTTACCGCCTCGCAGCCCATCGCATCATGGTGGGTACCCTGCAGTGGTTCGCGGGGATCGGCCTGCTGACGGGAATGAGCCAGCCATGGATGGGTCAACTGGCAGCAGGAGGACTGGCGCTGATGATGTTGATTGCCATCATCGTCCGCATCCAGATCAAGGACACCCTGCTGCAAACCATCCCGGCGGTGTTTTATCTGGCGCTCAACACTTATCTCTGCATTGCCGGATTCTGAAAGGCACACCACCTACAGCAGCGCAATGGCGGCGCACATCGCCAATACCGCGAGAGAGGGCAGCGCCTTGCTGATCGGATCTTTCACTTTGAGGTGCATGAAGAAGGCCCCCAGCATGAGACCTCCCATGCCAAATGCCGCAGGTTGTGCCAAACTGGGAATCCAAAACGAGGCCAAGAGCGCCAGTGCGAAGCCAACTTTGAGAACGCCAATGAGGCAGAAAATCGGGAAAGGCAGCCCATAGACGGCGAACTCCTCGCGCAGGGTTTTCGCATCCTTGCCTCGGTACGCGGTCGCTTTGCCGGAACGCAGGAGCCAGACATTGAGAATGCCAAGCGCCACGGTAAGTTTCAGAGAGATGAGAAGATAATCCATGGTAATGTAGCAAACGATTCGACTTCGGTGGAATCAAGAAAGGTCAGCATGCTTCACTCACTCTTAAACAGCAAGCTAATCCCTAGCATTGGTCTTGGACCGACCTCACGGCACGAGTTTTTCGATCCAATCCGCGATCTTCCCGCGCATTTCATGCGCCGTGGAGTTGCTCGTCGCGTTTTGGGTCTGCGTTTGAGCCATCGTTTCTGCATCACCCCCGCCGCGCACGATTTGAGCGGCGGCGGAGTCCAGAATTTGCTGGGCTTCGGCATTCGGCCGGGCCTTCAAGGCCTCCCGAAGCAGCCACAGGTACTCGTAGTCGTCGCAGCCTTCGCGCATGAGTTCCCAGCGCAGGCTGGGCAGTGGCGCACCGCTGAGCGGATCGGGGTAAAACATCTGGCCCATGCCCCAGACCGTCGCACCATTGAACTGCGCATACACCAGCACCGGAGCCTCCCATGCGGTGCGGTAGCTGCCGAGTGTCTCAAAAGTCAGCCAGCCACGGGCACCGATCTGCCAGGCCAGCCAGCCGAAGCTGCGGGCACTGATGGCCGGGTAGTCGATGAAGCTGCGGTAGTTGTCGCAAAAAGTGACGATCTCGCCGTGCTTCTCGGCACGTTCCTTGGCCGCTGCGGCGTGATCGAGATTTCGCAGGCACCAGTGGTCGATGTGGCCGATGAGTCCCTCCACCGGATCAGCCGTGCAGAAGGTGCGCAGGCCTGGAGCGACCTCCCGCACAAAGTGCACGTAGTTGCGCACCACCTCGTAGTTGTTCGCCGGGATGTCCTGGACGCGATCACCCGTGTGGTAGGTGTAAGGCTCGTCCATCGTGGCGATGAAGGCGCGGTCCAGCCACCCGCGCTGCTTCAACACGCCATGCATGTGCTTCAGGTAGCTGCCAAACAGCGTGGCGAACTCCGGCGTCAGCGTTTTGTCCGGCTTACAGATCACCGCGCCCAGCCACTTCTGATTCGTCACCGCCGGGAAGTGATGCAGGAAGTACATCCCCTGCGCCAAGGCCGGTTCGGGATAAAAACCCCAAACAGGCACAAACACATGCGTCCCGCCGTTTTCAAAAACAGCCTCCACCGCTTGCTCCCACGCGGCGCTATCAACCGTGAGCACGCCATTCTTCTCTATCTTCAACTTGGGTGAGGGCATCAGCGGCTCCGGCGTCTGCCGATGTTCGATGAAGCCGCGCTGCATCTCCGCCAGACGCTCCGGCCTGCGTTGCGCTTCAGGAAGCTCGCGCAGATTCGCATAACTCGTGTTCAGCAGTGGCGAACGCTCCGGCAATGCGAAGCGCCGTACATTCAGAACCACACGGATCGTGTCTTCCGACGCGAGATCGGGCTTCATCCACGGCTCCTTGCGAAAGACCAGCTTCACCGTGCCCTCGTAGCGCCCCGGACGCGCATCCCTCGGCACCTGCACCGTGATGAGAAACTGAAGATTGTGCCCAGTCCGCACCTCACCGCGATTCGCTAGCAAAGGATCAGGAAACTGCCCCACGCCAACTGGATAAGGCATCGCCTGCCTGATCCGCGTGCCACTTGGCTCGTCGATGAACACGTAGCCCAGCCGCTGGGCTGTGATGTTTGCAGCCGGGATGACGCTGCCATCGGCATGCCGCAAAACACCCGCAACAACGCTCACCTCCCGCAGCGGCACCTGAGGCCGCAGCACGGCCACAAACGGTTCCCGCTCTCCTCGTGCCGCACTCATCGTCACTGCTGGGGCGATGGGCGTGACGGGCAGTTCCTCATCCGCCTTCACCTTCTCTACTGGATAGACCGCCCACACCCGATGATGCCAGCCCTCCGTGACGAGATCAGCGGCGGAGAGGCTCTGGAAAGCCAAAATGAAAAGAAGGAAGCGCATGGGGGAAGCTCTTTATCTCAAACCCTCCGCGCCGCCTTCAAATATTGAAGAACTGTTCCAATTCCATATCGCTTAAGTGCACGATGGATTCACCTTGATTGGCTGGCACAGCATCAGCCCGCTTATGCAACCCCTGCTCATGAGGACACCATTACCTTAACAGCGGGTTACCACACTTTACTCTGCATTAATGCCTCTATCATCAGAAGGCTGTTTATCATTTAGGCAATGCTTGAAATCCAACGAATCAACCAAGAATTGCTCCACCACCCAATGTACTCGAAGAAGGGCTGGATCGGAGTGGACCTCGATGGCACACTGGCAAAATGTGAACCCAATACGAGTCCAAATCATATTGGTGCCCCGGTGTCGCTCATGCTCAAACGAGTACGCTACTGGTTTAAAACGGGACGCACTGTCAAAATTTTCACCGCTCGTGCTGGAGACCTTCACGACGAGATAAACATTCATCAATGGTGTGTTCGTCACGGGTTGCCTGAACTCGAAATCACCAATCGCAAAGATTACAAAATGCTTGCCTTATGGGATGACCGCGCAGTCGGCGTCGTCAGAAATATTGGTGTGCCAATTTTGCCGGTGCAGATGTCCTTATGGCAGTCTCTTCGACTGCGATTTCTGCGGCTAACAGGCAGAGGTGCGGTCATGAAAATTGATCACCGCCACCCGCAGGGCCAGCTCCATGAAGCACTCGACGCAAGCCGGGGCGTTCTTGAATGTGATTGACAAGAAAGATCCGCCCCGTTTCACAGACAGAAACGCCAGCGCGACAGGAAATACCTCAGGTCTGGAAATCGGCAGAACTTCCGACCACAGACAGTCACTGGGGCAGGATTAAAAGTTCCCCTCACCCCGTCATGGCGCCCTGACTTCGCCAGTCGTCTTGCATCTCGTTGACCAAAGTGCGGTAACCCATAACACAGCTTCCTTTAGCCCCCGGTTTCAGCAAATAAAGTAGACCGTTATCAATCCACATTGAGAATTTAGAAAAATGAAGAAGAGCGTGCTGATTATTGCTGAACATATAATGGTGGGAGAATTCCTGACCACTTTCCTGCGGGAGCAATTTCAAGGTTTCACCATCTTCACCTCCACATCAATGAATGAAGCGCGCGAGCTGCTCCACAGCGTCTCGTTCGATCTTGTTTTGACCGATGTTGTCGAGTTTGACATTTCTGTTCTTTCGATCATCAAAGAGATATCGCTCATATCTCCAAAGACGCGCTGCCTCGTGCTGGGCGCCGAGGCCAATCCATCATGGATAGATCGCGCGATGCGTGCGGGTGCATGTGGCATCCTCACCAAGACATGCGCCAGCGATGAGATTGTGAAAGCCGTGGATGCCTTGATTCAAGGACGCAGCCACCTGTCACCTGATGTGATTCAAAGCCTGTCCGATCACATAGCGAATGGAAGAAACGATTACCTGCACAGCGCCCTGAGTCCGCGCGAGCTTGCAATTTTTGTACAAATCGGCAATGGGAACTCCCTGAAGAAGATCGCAACAGTTCTCAAATTATCTGCCAATACTGTTGGCGTGCATAAGCACAACATCAGTAAAAAGACCGGCATCAAGTCCTCGGCGAAGATTGCCCACTACTGCATTGAGCACGGCCTCCTGACTTAGCTTCCATCTGTCAGCCAATAGCTGGTGGCGGTCACACAAACCGCCACCAGCCCAACAGCCTCATCATAAGCGACTGCCCATGCGGAGAAGATGCCTTCTCGTGTTGAATACTTCGAGCGGCAAACATTGCCTTGGGGTAACACACCGAGACAATCAAGGGTTAACCCAATCGAACAATCGCAGACGCAGATTGCCTTTTGATAGTTGTTGAGAATGTTTTTTCCACCAGCCTCACTCCGCCCTCTGAATCCGGCTCAGTTGGATCTAATGCATTCCAGCACCTCTGATACCGGAGTTCCTTTGGAAATTCCTGGTTTGGAAGCTGCCTGCAGCTTGCTGGGAGGCACCCATGCCTGGGTGACGCGCCATAGGGGCAACAGCTGTCAACTCGTCAATATTTTAGGCTCCGCCATGGAGATCGATTCCTCATTGAACGCCCTTCTCGTGAATTCAGCACAAAACTCCCGCGAAAGACCTGTGCTGTTGTTGCGCTGGAAAGATAAAACCTATATGTGCGCCAGCCTTTCAACGCAGCCGGAGGCGGATGGCTGCACCTACTCGCTCAGCATGCTGTTTGACGGTCAGTTTGAACTGACTTCACGTCTGGCGGGCTTCGTGGACGGCCTGCGGTGCAGCATGCAGGCATTGATCAGCTGGCAGCTTTTGAAGCAAAGTGTGGAATTGGCTCAGGCATCGGGAAAACAAACCATTTCCTGCACCTGCTGCCACCGCTATCACTCCTTTGAACATGGTTGGATGCACTGGGATCACCAAAGTAATCTGAAGGACGTGCACGGTACCTTTCGCACGGTTTGCGAAAAATGTGCACTGGCGCTTTACAGTGAAGTGCTGCAAGATTAGCCTAAAAAGCTGGAACTATCCACCCACCGTGCCTCAATCCTCTTGGAAATCTCCCCAGCGAACCGCCTTGGTCGAGGACGATCCCGTTTATCGCGCCTATCTCTCCGGCTTGCTTAAGAACACACCGGAAGTCCAACTGGTGCATGCCTGGGAAAGTGCCGAGGCCATGCTGGCGGACACTCGTTTTCTGCTTGTGGAGCTGCTCTTCATTGATCTGGAACTTCCCGGCATCAGCGGACTGGAATTAATCTCACGACTCAGCAAGCTGCAAAATCCCCCACGCTGTGTGGTGCTCACCTCCTCGCTTGAGCCTGAGCATGTTTTTTCCGCCATACGGGGTGGGGCATCCGGGTACGTCGTCAAAACTTTGGACACGCAGGCTTTTTTAGAAAATCTGAGGCAGGTGATCCAGGACGGCGTCAGCCTGAGCCCGTTCATCGCACGCATGCTGATTGATGAGTTCCGTCATGCGCCACCTCAGCCTGGAGGCAGGTATCTGGCCCTGAAAACTCTCACTGCTCGCGAACGCCAGGTGCTGGACAGCATGGCCAGACATGGCAGTGCGAAGGGCATGGGCGAGGCACTGGGCCTCAGCCATGAGACCGTGCGCGTTCACATGAAAAAAATCTATCAGAAACTGCATGTGAATTCGAAGTCCGAAGCGCTGGCGGTGCTGGCGCAGGAGACCCAGAGCTGATTTACCCAGCAGTCATGCTTCGCTGAATCAATGCCGCGGATTGTTGAAGATGATCACTGAATTCTTCAAGCAGACCTGCTGGGACAGGCTTGTCACTTCGAATCGCCATCTCCACAGACGTGCACGCATCCATGAGTGAGCGCATGCCAAATATGGAACTGGCTCCACGCAGCGCGTGGGCCTCTTTGCGCGCCACTTCCGGCTGGCGGCGCTTCAAAGCCGCGATGAGTCGCTGATGGCGGCCCGGTGCTTCTTCCAGCCAGATGTCCGCCAGCTTGCGTGCCTCCACCGCACCAATCTGCGCAGTTAGCATTGCCAGCGGATCAGACATGGGGGGCGGTGCTGTCATTCCGGTGGTCTCATCCGCCACGCCTGAGCGCCGCGCAATCTCCGCCAGCAGACGCTCCAGCGATTCGGCCCCAAAGGGCTTGGAGAGATGCTCGTCCATGCCTGAGGCCAGGCAACGCTCCCGCTCTTCAGGCAGCGCGCTCGCTGTCATCGCGATGATTTTGCACCGTTCCCGGCGTTGATGTTTGCCACGCCGGTTTTCCCACAGGCGGATTTTCTGCGTGGCGGCATGACCGTCCATGACCGGCATCTGGCAGTCCATCAGCACGGCGTCGAAAGGCTGCTTTTTGAATGCAGCCACGGCCTCCTTGCCATTGCCGGCCACCACCACTTTGCATCCGAGATTATCCAGCAGCAGGCAGGCCAGACGTGCATTGATGCGGTTGTCCTCAGCCACCAGCACATTGAGTCCCAGAGCAAGACGATGGGGCTGACCTGTTATGTCTGCCGGAGGCGCAGCTGCGGGCCAGACTGCTTGCCTCAAGGCCTGGCGGTGCAAGGGCAGCGTGACCGTTTGAGCATGGGTGAGCGCCGCACTCTCGGCATGGGTTCCCGAACCAATGAGAACCAACCGCCGCAGATCCACCCCTGCAACCTTTGGCAGCGCCGCTCCCTTCTTCGCCAGAGCCGCTGGCATCCAGGCAGACTCCACCACCATCACTTCATCCGCCTCACGGCTCGCGGCCAGATGCCTGCTCACCTGCGTACGTTTCAGTTCTTGAAATTCCACACCCGGCGCGGCCAGCGCGGCACGGATGCTCTCCCGCACGCGAGGTGATGTGTGCGCGATCCACACACGTCGCAGCTTTGACTCCCGTTCTGCGCGCTGATCAGGCGCGGCATGCAGCGGCACGCGGAACCAGAACTGCGAACCGTCCCCTGCCCTGCTCTCCACACCGATTCCGCCGCTCATCGCATCCACCAGCTTCTTGCAAATGGCCAGCCCGAGCCCTGTGCCACCAAAGCGGCGTGAGTGGGAGCTGTCCACCTGGCTAAAAGGCTTGAACAGGCGCTCGTGCGCCACCTGCGGCAATCCGATTCCTGAATCTTCCACGCGAAACTCGATCTGATCACCAACCACTGACACTCGAATCGTCACATACCCCTTGTCCGTAAACTTGACTGCATTGCCAGCTAGATTCAACAGTACCTGGCGCAGGCGCCCCGCATCTCCACGAATCACCTCCGGCAGTTCGGGGGAAAGAATGGTGGTCAGTTCCAGCCCTTTTGAAGTGGCCTCATGGTGCAAAAGATCCGCCACGCCTTCAACCAGATCTTCCAGCACCAAAGGCTGATCGACCAGTTCGATCTGCCCAGCCTCGATCTTTGCGAAGTTGAGGATGTCGTCGATGATGTTCATCAGCGCTCCGCCGCTGTGCTGAACAGCATCCACCATCTCCGACTGTCTTGCATCCAGCTGGCTCGTCTTCAGCAGTCCGGTCATGCCAATGACACCGTTCATGGGCGTGCGGATTTCATGGCTCATCATCGCCAAGAATTCGCTCTTCGCGCGGCTGGCCGCCTCCGCCTTGTCACGCGCAGCACGCAGCTCCTCTTCGATCTGGCGGCGGCGCTCATCTTCACGCCGCGCCACGATCATGCTGTTCACCGCAGCGAGAAATGGATCCAGCTCCCTGAGCCCGTCCTTGTCATATCCGTCCGGGCGGTTGGCCAGACCGATAAGCCCCACCATCTCCAGCCCGTTGTAAACCGGCAGGCCAAGGAAAGTGTGAATGGGGGGGTGTCCCGGCGGAAGTCCGCCACGGCGTGGATCGCTCGCTGCATGATTCGCGATCACAACATCTCTGGTGACCAACGCCGCTCCGAAAAGCGAGTTAAGATTGCGAAACTCAAGCCCCTGCGGCCTCATCGACTGCATATATTTCCGAATTTCGTCATTCCATGAAATATCAGTCAGAGAATAGGAGCGGAGATAGGGCTGGTCTTGCTCATCCTTCAGCACTTCGGCAATGAAGCCAAATCCGCTGTGGGTGTGCCGCACGACGACATCCAGCAGCTCGGTGAATACAGCCCCCACCTCCGTGGTGCCGATGAAGTGCTCCTGCGCCGCACGAATGCCATTGAGCAGTTCAGCACGCCGCTTCGCAGCCTCCTCGGACTGGTTGCGGATGTGGATGTCCATCTGCGTACCGATGATCCGCTCCGGTTTACCTTCTTTGGTGAAGGAAACGATGCGCCCGACATCCTGCACCCATTTCCATGAGCCGTCTTTGCAAAGCAGACGGTGCTCGCAGAGATAGTCCGGCGTCTCGCCGCCGAGGCACTTGTTCATCGCGTCCATCACAGACGGCAGGTCGTCCGAATGCACGCGCGAGGCCCAGCTGTCCACGTGCTGCGGCCATTCGCCCGGCTCATAGCCCAGCATCTGCTGAAGCTGGTCTGTGTAGAGGACATAACCGCTGATGATGTTCCAGTCCCATACCCCCAGACCGTTGTTTTGCAGCGCAAAGTGCCAGCGCTCCTCAGTTTGCTGAAGTGTGCGCTGGGTCTCCACCAGCTCAGTAATGTCCAGCACAGTGCCGAGAATTTCGCGTACTTTGCCACTTGCGTCCAAGCTGGCTTCCGCGCTGCTGCGGAGGTGGCGCACCTCGCTATTCGGGCGGATGATGCGGTAGTTGATCGTCATCGGCTTTCCCGTTTTCGCCACGGAATCAATGAATTGCATCACCGTATCAAAATCGTCGGAATGAATCGCGCGCCGGCAGAAGTCCATGTCCACTTCCACTGAGCCGGGCTCGTGTCCGTAGATGCGGTACTTCTCATCTGACCAGCGCACCGCGCCGCTGGCGAGGTCCAGCGTCCAGTTGCCAAGATGGGAAATACGCTGGGCCTGCTTGTACGCATCCTCAGTTTGAACCTTGTCCGTCACATCCTGCATCGTTCCGACCAGGCGGAGGGGTACGTTGTCGGCATCCAGCTCTGCAGCGGCAAGTGTGTGCACATGTCGTATCTCACCGCTCCGCCTCGTCACTCGGTAGCTGACCTCCTGGCTCTCTCCCGTGCGTGCCACAGCCTCCAACACCTCCAAATACCGCGGCAGATCCTCCGCCATCACACAGGTCCTCACGTGGTCCAGCGTGGGCACAAAGCTCTGTGGTTCAAAGCCGTAGATGCGAAATTTCTCATCCGACCATGAGAGCGCGTTCGTGCGCAGATCCCATTCCCAAGTGCCTAGGTGGGCCAGCCGCTGGCCTTCATTCATGGCACGTTCGCTTTTGCGCAGGTCCTCTTCCGCCTCCAGTCGCTTCATCAGCAGGCCCAGCTGTCGGCCAATTTGGTTGAGCGCCCCAAGAAGATCCGGATCTGGAGCATCCAAGTGCAGGCTGAAAAACTCCAGCACGCCACGCACATGGCCATCCACATGCACAGGAAAGGCTACCGCTGCTGTGATGCCGCACACTGCGGCGGCATCGCGGCGGGGAAAATTATTATCCTTGCGCACATCGGTGATCCAATGACTCGTGCGTGCTTCCCAGACTCTGCCAGGCAGCCCCCGCCCTTGGGTGAAGCAGAGCTCCCGAGAAGCCTGCATGAAGGGCTCCATTTGCGCCCCCTCTGACTGCCACATGTGGGCCGTTTGCAGCACTTCCCCGCTGCTTCCTGGGACCCACCACGCACCCACGGTCGCCTGCAACTGCCGCCCTAAAGCCGCAAGCATCATGGGGACCAACCCGGCCAGTTTGACCCCGCTGGCAATCACCTTGGCTGCCGCCGCCTCCAACTGGCGGCGCATTTCATTGCGCTTCGCACCTGACACATCCGCCTCGATCGCCATGAAATGCGTCACCTTGCCGTGGGCATCCTTGATTGGCTGCACCTCGATGTCCACCCAGTAGGGAGTGCCATCCTTGTGGTAGTTTAAGATCTCTGTATGAAAGCCCTCGCCAGCGCTGAGCCTGCGACCCATTTCACTGGCCACCTGTGGGTCAGTGAGAGGTCCTTGCAGAAATGATCCGGGCTTAAGTCCGCGCGCCTCATTGAGCGTCCAGCCGGTCATGCGTTCAAAGGCTTCGTTCACCCACTCAATGAGGCCTGCATGGTTGGCCAGGATCACCGCGTTGTCCGTGCGTTCCGCCACCATCGCCAGCTTGCGCGACTCGGCTTCCTTTTCGATGAGCTTCGACTGGCTAATCTTCAGGCGCTCGTTCAGCATGCTCAACTCCTTGTTGGCATTGCGGTGCACCTGGGTCACGTGGAGTAAATCTTGAGCCGAATCGTGCGGGGCAAAATCAGCAAGTGCCACGCCCAAGCGGTCAAGTTCATCCGGTGTTTCCAGCCAAGGCGAGCCCAGAAAAACATCCATAGCCATCTTCTCCAGATGCATCACCTGCCCGCGCATCATCAACCCGGTGCCATGATGCCTCAGCAGCAGCAGGATGCCGCGATGACTGCGCAGCCAGTCCGCATTCATGGCGCCAAGCGGCCGCTCCAGCTTAAACAACTGGTCAAGCTGCGCACCTGCAGACACATCCCGCGCGATGCGCGCCAGCGAAGGGCCGACCTGAACGATCTGCATTTCACTGTTCCAGGCGAAAAGAAACGGGAAAGCCTCCTCCACCTGAACCCAGGGCATGTGTGGCAGTTCAACCACAGTCTTTAAGTTTTGGCTTCGCTCCATGAGACGTGAAATACATCATGATCGGCACCATCGTCCAACCGTTCCTCATGCGTGATGGTTACGCGGACCTCAAACATTTCCCCCAGCCCCTCCAGCAGCCCAATCACGAATGCCGAAAGTCCGCGGCGATGGCTGCGGTAGTGCAGTCGCAGTTCCATCGGTCCCAATTCGATGCACTCAAACGTGGGCGGCTGGAGCTTTGGAAATATCATGACCACGCGGGTATGGAAGTTCGGTAGATTTTTCAGGAACTCCCCAAGGGTCCGCCCGCCAAATTTCATCAGATGGCCGTAGTTTTTGAGCGCCGTGTCCAGCACCCACCAGCGGCCGAATTGGATCAGAATCACATCCGCCGGCTGGTCAAGCACCTCCGACGCAGCCCCCACCAGCCTGTAAGTCAGCTCATCCGGGTAAGCATCATTCGAGATGAAGATCTCCTCCTCCACGCCAGCCTTGGATTTGACCCGCTGCCACGTCTCCTCTCCATGAGTCGCCACAATGAGATCCATAATTGCGCTGTTGACCATTCCGTACATGATAAAAGAGGTGTCTGTTGTTGAGAAATCGGGGTTAACCCAACGCTAAATGTCGGAGCCTTATCGTAACACCTGTTTTTTTGTGGTAACCCATTTTACCCGCTGCATCTGGAGGCGCAAAAAAAGTCCCTGTTGAGCGTCGTCCCAATCGTGGCGCGCAAGCGAATCTTGGCCGTCTGAATCTGATTCATAAACGTAAGTTAGCAGGAATGCCTGCACCACTGACGAACCCAACGAAACCAAGAGATTTTCAAAAAAGCTTGTCCACGGCCATCGCTGCCGATCGCCGGGCGCTGCTGGAGCATCGACTCTATGGCCAATTGCGGACGCTGGAGAATCTGACAGCATTCATGGAGCACCATGTGTTTGCGGTGTGGGATTTCATGTCACTGCTCAAGGCCCTGCAGGTGCGCCTCACCTGTGCAAACGTTCCGTGGCGGCCAGTTGGGAACGCCCAAGTGCGCCGGCTGGTCAATGAGATCGTTCTTGGCGAAGAGAGCGATGCGCTTCCCACGGGCGGGGCGGCGAGTCACTTCGAACTCTATATGCTGGCCATGCAGGAGGCAGGAGCAAAAACAGTCCAGATCGAGCATTTCATCCGAGAGCTGGAGTCCGGAAAAACTGTGGCTGAAGCGCTGGAGCATGCGGGTGTACCGGTTGCGGTCGCGGCATTTGTCCGTCAGACTTTTGAGGTCATCGAGCGCGGGCGTCCGCATGAAATCGCCGCAGCATTCACCTATGGACGCGAGGATTTGATTCCAGAAATGTTCACCGAACTAGTTCATGGGCTGGAGCGTCAATTCCCCGACAAGCTGGCCACCCTGCGTTACTATCTTGACCGCCATATCGCGCTGGACGGCGACGAGCACGGGGAAATGGGCAGGCAGATGGTGGCCCTGCTATGCGAAGGAGACGCACGCCGAGAGCTGGAGGCCACTCAGGCAGCGGTGGATGCCCTGCGATCCCGAATCATGCTCTGGGATGGCATCGCGCTGGTTATAGAGAGCTCGGAAAAATCGACCATTTTGGCTGCGGCAACAAACGCCTCAACATTCACCGCCTGCTGACGGCGCTAGGGTCGATAACCACTTCCAAAAGACTGCCGCTCAAATGCCACGTCCCTCAGACGATATCAAAAGCCCCTGCCTTTGAATGAAGGGAATCAAGCAACTTTTGGCCGCGACGCGTGGGTTTCATAAACTCTTTGAGCACCGCCAGACCAGATTCAAACTGCGAGCTAAACTCCTGCCATGTGTTGCCAAGATTGAGTTCTGGAAATCTAGCATGCAGTCGTGAATGAACCCGCATATTTCGGGAGAGAACGAAGGTGGCATGCAGCACCTGAAACATCGGGCGCGGATCCGGACGTATGGGCGAGCGGTTGACTTCATTGGGGTTCCGCAACAAGGGATCAAGAGCCATCATGGCATTCAGATGCAAATGCGAGCACTCATGCACCAGGTGCTCAAGAAACCAAGCCAAGGCATTTGCATGACCCGGAGCTTTTAACCAGATGGCCCCAAATGCTTTCGGCGTGCTCAGACCTTCAATGCCGCGTCCGTCAAAAAGTTTGATCATGCACACATGAGTTTGTATTTCTCCATACATCTCTTGATCCACTTGCTGGATAAGATCGAGTGCCTGCATCAAAGCATTCTTGTAAGGGGTCAAATCCTCCTCAAGAAGTGGAAAGCATTCCAGGGAGGCAACTCCCGCAACCTGAGTGGACCTGATTTCTCGAAGCAACGGCCCCTCCCAGTCCTGCGTCGCCACAGATTCCAAGAGACACTCGTCAATATACCACTGCTCAGGCTTGTCACCTATCCACGCCTGCAGTGTATCGAATACGCCGTAACCATCCTCGTGTGACATGGCATCCATCAGCGCGGCGACACGCGCAGTCATTCGCGGAGACAGCCTTCGGGTAAAATCCAGCGTATTCACGCAGTGCATCAGGCGGCAAACATCACGGTTCATCCCCTCGGAGGCGGCCTCCAGCGCATGTCTAGCTTGGAGTTGCCAGAATTTTCTCCAGGCCAGGGCCATTGCACCCGCCGTCTTGATTGAAGGTTCTGCCGTGAACCATGCATCATCAAGTTCAAGACCAGACGAATGATTCTCCCCCGGCGTAGAATTCATCAGAACAAAAGGATAGCTGGCGGCGGCACTCATGGCTTGGATAAATCAGTGACTTTTTGTTATCGTGTTATTCTTTAGTGAGGACATCCGAATCGAGTGAATCCACTCATCAACCTCCGAAGTGTGCTTTTGCCAACTCAGGAACCCTGCGTTTGATACTGCTCTGAACCGAGTGCGACTTCAGATGAAAGCTTGATCTGCCGAATACTTCCAGCACTGGGTCTCGCGTAAAACCTGACATCACCTCTTTCGTGATGTCTCTATAGATCTCTTTGTTCTTTTGCGGATATCGAGTAATTTTTTCGAATGCTTGATAACAAGATTGACCAATATTGTATTGATAATGGATCGTTACTAATATCTTCTTACGAGAAGAAGTCACACTGCATTTAGTCAGCCTTGCCGTTGCAAGGTATTTTGATGCATTCCTGTTTGCAAACCACCGCCACAGGATGAGTGCCGCAATGAGCACACACCCAATTGCCAGGACCATGAACTTCCATTCTTTGTAAAACAATTGAAGTCCTCCGCTGGGCAAGAACGAAGATAACTCGAGAAGTGAGGGCGGTGGTGTCATCAGAACTGACTGAAACGATTCATATGCATAAATAATATAATTTATGACACTTAGAAAGGTAGAGATCGATTACATCACCCAATTCGGGTTAACCCAATTCAAATCGGTAAAGTCAATCCCACCGCAACGTAGTAAATCCCTTTTTGCCGGGGAACTATTGGTCCCAAATAATTCAGGAATCACGTTCAACTGCCTCAAGGGAGAGACTTGCCTTCCCAACTTTACCCCCCTCCAGGACGAAGCGTCCCACGGCATCCTCTCGTGACTTCACGTGTAACTTTTGATAGATCTTCTTCAAATGGGCGCGCACGGTTTCATAACTCAGCGTGAGTTCGTTGGCGACATCTTTGGGCGACCGGCCAGACGCCAGGTTTCGGAGAATTTCTAATTCCCGTGTGGTCAGCACATTCAGACCTGGCTTTTCCACGTCAGCTACGGAAACATTTCGAAACTCCTCCACCAAAAAGCGTGCGGCCAGCGGACTGAGAGAAGTCCCGTCCTTTGCAACAGCACGAATTCCATCCAGCAATTCAGCCGGTGACGTGTCTTTCACCAGATAGCCTGAAGCGCCCTTCCGCAAACACTGGAAAACATCCTGCGGTTCACATGAGGCCGTGAGGACGACACATGAAAGATCGGGCCTCTCCTGTTTGATCCGGCTTATCAGCGATGCGCCGTCCTCCTGGGGCAGATCAAGATCTACAAGCAGAACATCGGCCGGGACTTCTCTGCCTTCATTCCAAAATTCCTCCGCACTCCCCCAATGACCCACAAGTTCCAGTTCCTTCTGCCGGCTGATCATCTCGACAAGGAGCATTCGTGTGATCCGGTCATCTTCGACAACGCCAATCCGTACGATTTTTGGGGACTTCTCTTTGATAATCATCTGATAATTTCTGACCTAGTTTGGCTAGGCCACCCGGCCTGCTAAATTAGACCTGCCATGGATCTTCACCCAGTCAATTTGATAATGCCCGGAGCATTCAGTACATAGTGTATGAGTAAAAGCTACTCTGGCCATGCGACTGATATAGTCATCCCAGCGAACCCAGCCCCCCTCCTCGGTGCTCAAATTTTCGCAAATGGCGCACACGTCGATGCCCCCAGCTTGATGCGCCGGTTCGGAAATGGAGTTGCGGAGGGGTTGGAAGTTATGCTCCTCATTTTTTACTCCCGTGCACTCGGGATAATGAATTGCAGCACATGTGCAGCATATCGTGTGGCTTAGTCTCATGCCAATCTGGCGCACCAAAAACTCGTTCCACCGCAGCCATTCCCCGGTGGAAGATTGCAGATTTTCACAAATCAGGCAGTTCTTGATTCCTGCTTGCTCGTCAAACCTTGCAAAATAGGCGGCGTGTCTATGATAATAGTTCAGCGCCAGGCCAATGTCATTGAGAACGCCTTCCAGTAAACTCACCACATGATTGCGGATTTGCCGCTCGGCCGGAACAATGACGATAAGTCGCGCCTGATTCCACCTTCCATTCTCTGATTGATTGATCAAGGTGCTGACCGACATGCAAAGAACACTGCCCGTGCCGATGATTTTAAGGACGCAGGCTATTTTTCCAGGTGAAAAGGGTTCATCTTTAAACCGATTGATGACTTTGTCAGCCAATGCTTTGGCGACACGATGGCTGCTTTTGTACTGCGGTTCTCCTCCATCCACGTGTGTCATGAGGACAGCACCAAATGCCTGAGTCACCTCACAGCTCTTGCGCAGCAGGTGCTGAATGCTCCATTGCGAGGATTGCAGCGTCTCAACAAATTCGTGCCTTGAAGGCGGAGTGAGTAAAGTTGACATAATTTCTGATTTGCATGCATTAATTCAAAGCGACTTCTTCGACTTCACCTCCAGCACCAGTGCCTTCAAAATCGCATGCTGAATGGATCATGGTTCTTGTGAGCTTTGCTTTCGTGTGAGTCGGTCGTCGGGGCATCAACTGTTGCCAGACCCTCATGGCCAAAGGGTAACAGGCCCCCTGCCCTACCAGGTCCTGAAGTGCGTATTCACTATCATTTTGGCCACCCGTCATATTTTCTATAAAACAACAATTCATTGATTCAGGCCACCGACCAAATGGGTTAGCCCAATTCACTGTCCGCCTTGTCTCGGAAACATCCGGTAGAGATGCTCATGGCGTTCCCGCAGCCGCAACAGAACTTCGGCGTTGGATCGACTCCCCTCATTGGAGCTGGTAGATGCTGCGGTAGAGTCAGACGGTTCAGGTTTGGCAAGACTGTTATCAAAAGTGGCACCTGCATTCAGGACCACACCGGAGCGCAGCATGGCTGCACGGGAGTCCACGGAGGTGGGAGCCTGCAATCCTGCGACGGCTTGCTGCTGGGCCGGCGCCCCCTCTGGCGGCGCCTCAGATTCATTCTGTTGGCTGATCCAGGCCTCCTGCCCGTTGAGATGAACACGCACGCGGGCGTCGAGGATGGTTTCTGCATTTTCCACTTCGACGAGCTGCATCACCCCGGCCTCAGCCGGCTCGTCTTGCTGCAAGATGAAGGTCTGCGTCGTATCGGTGCGATAGAGGTAGACTGAAAGACGGCCGTCCACTTCGGACCATCCTGAGAGTTGTAAATTGGCAGCCCAGTCGGCGTTCTCAACAGCCGTCACCTCAGATTTCACCTCGTGAGTGGTGAACATCGAGCGCGTCCACAGGGCTTGGTAGCCCGCCAGGGGTTGGGGCTCGAATTGAGGCTTGTCCGGCTCTTGGGCATTCAATGAGCCGGCCGTGACAGCGGCCAGAAAGGGGATGGAAAAACGGGAAGTCATGCAGAGTGGAAACGAGAACCTATCAGGCAAGCGTGGAAGCACGGGCGGAGTGTACCACCACGCATGCCTGAGGTGAGTTCGGTCTTGGGGAGCGGGAGTCCGCCATCAAACTGGGAGGCCTGCCAGAGGCAGCGCCTCCCAGAATGAATGCGGCGGGTAGCCGATTAGCGCAGAGCTGGGGTCACCCAGTAAGCGGCACGGGTTTGGTAGCCGATGTTCTGGGCGTTCTTACCCGTCTTGGCAGCCGTGTTGGTGCGAGCAGGACCGTAGATCACGATGACCTTGCCGACTAGGTAGTTGAGGGTGAAGAACGGAGTCTTCACACCATTGAGATTGAAGCCCACCAGGGAACCTGCGGCGGGTGCCAGCGGGTCGAATGCTGGGTCGATCCATTCCAGCGCACGGGTGTCCAAGAACTGCAGCTTGCGATCTTGGGCCGCTGTCGGCACAAGGACGGCAGCGCCACGGCTAAGGCTAGCCCAAGCAGCGATGGCGGTGTTTGCCTGTGCCACGTTGGTGTAGATGGCGAAGCGCCAGTCTGGACCTTTGACGGTCGTCGGCCGACGATTCGCAACAGTGATCGGAGCCACATCAGCAGGCAGCGACACAGCAGGCATGACGCCAAGAATGTGTCCGTCGCCGAGAGCGAGGGGCGTGTAGATAGGGTCAAGACGCATGCCCGCCACATCCAGTTTCAGAGTCTGGGAGAGCACTCCTTGCTGATTGCGAACGTTATAGACCACGGAGGGGAAGAATCCTGTGGTCTCGGCTGGCACGCGGGAGGCACCGAACACGGCGGCCGGATTAGCGGCTTGGAAGGCGGCGATCTGGGCATTGCTGTCCTGAGCGGCACCGAAGAAGGCTGCACCCACAACGAGGCCAGCGATTTTGAGCATGTTTGTTTTCATATATATGTTTGTTTCTGCGTTTGGTTTTCTTGGTCTTGGCTCTCCGGAAAGAAGGGCCAGGACTCGGAAAGGGGGAAAATGAGGAGGAAGTGGAGGGCTTGTAGCCAAGGGCTCACGCGAGCCGCAGCCAGTTCGGATGAGTGACCGAGGTGAAGAAAGGGTCAGCGGGTCAGGGCCTCAGATCGGGATCGATGCTGGCGACGGCGCGGGACAGATCGGGGGCGACCAAGACAGCGCGAAGTCTGACAGGGAGCGTGCCGAGAACAGGATCGGCTGTGGTAGGTGTGTCGATTCGGAAGTTCCACACTCCGAAATTGGGCAGCTCCGCATCTGGAATGGTGGTGGCATTTCCGAGCAGCGTGGCGACACCGCCATCCACCCGGAAGATTTGGATGGTTGGCACACCGCCGTTACGGGCATGGTAGAAGCCGCGCATATCCACTTCGTCTCCTCGTGCAGCGTTGGGCGTTCGCTCACGGCTTTGCGCACGCATGATGTTGATCTGCGAATTTGGGTTGGTCAGAGGGAAGTTCCCCGTGAGCTCCAGCAGGAAGGCTTGGAATTTGCCACCAGCGTAATAGCCCTCCGCCGCAGCGTTCGTTCCCACCGGAATCGTCGGAGCCGTGATGCCGAAGCCGAACTGATTCGCCATGCTGAAGGGAATGCGGGTGTCGGTGCTAGGCACGATCTCGCTGTTCAGAATGCGCAATGGCGAAGCCTGGGTGACGACGCCGATGAGCACATTCTCCGCCGGCTCCACGACCATGTCGGTGGCCGTGAAGCTGCCTGTGGCGACATCCACCACCCCATTGATCAGGGCGGTGGCGCCGATGAACCCTGGCTCAGTTCGCCCAGGCAGCCGGGTGCGCAAGGCAAGCTGACGCAGGGTTAGGCTGCGGGAAGGAGAACTCACCGGAGTGCCCACCGGGACCTTAACCGTCACCCCAATGACCGTCATGATGACACTGCCATCTGGCTGCAGCGTGATGCTGGAGATGGGGCCTTCAGTATAACCGGGGATCGTGGTAGGTGCTGGCAGCACCTGGGCATGTACCGGTATGGAGGTCAGCAAGACCGCCAGAAGGCTCAGAAGCAAAACGAATGGTTTCATCACAAGGGTGGGTGGGGCTGCGTATGCTGGGTAGCGGCGCTTAGCGGAGTGGTGAGCTGGTCCAATAGACCTGGCGGGTGCTGGAGCGCGGCTTGCCTGATTTATCCAGGGTCTTCACCTGCGGCCCGTAGATCTGGATGACCTTGCCACGCAGGAAGTCATCATTGATCTCAGGCATGCGGTCGCTGCTGAGGAAGAGGCCGTTGATGCTGCCTTCCTGATGGGTGGCTTTGTCATCCTCTGCGCTGGATTTGTCGTCCCAGGCGATGATGCCTGTCTCAGCAGCAGCTACGGCACGATCCTCGCGCTTGTCCTGGGCAGCCGGTGCAGCCCATTGAGCGGCGGCAGCCTGGGCCTGCTGGGCATTCGCATAGAGGGCGAAACGCAGACGCTGCTTGTTCGGCAGATTGCCGATGATTTCGCCATTTTCGAGATCCGCCGTGCCTGCGTCAGGGGCCTTGTCAAAGCCTGTCACGCCCACATCCAGGATGTGGTGCTTGCCTTTGCTCCGATGCACGGCCGTGGGGGTGAGGCCTGCCGTCTGGGCTGCTTGCTGAGCAGCGCCGAAAGTCACTTTGTCTTCCCGACCACTGGACTGTGGTGAGACCTGTGCAGGTGCGGTTAAAGCGGCTGCAGTAGGCACCAAAGCACCGGAAGCAGTGGTGATGATATCGTCCGCTCCGCGTGACTGACGAATGTGAGGTGTGCCGTTAGCATTGACGACTGCGTCATCAGCACCGCGTGCTTGGCGGATGTGAGGTGTGCCGTCAGCATTGAGGGCTGCGTCGTCCGCACCGCGTGCTTGGCGGATGTGGGGTGTGCCGTCAGCGTTCAAGACTGCGTCGTCAGCGCCGCGTGACTGGCGGATGTGAGGTGTGCCGTCAGCGTTGAGGGCTGCGTCATCAGCACCGCGTGACTGGCGGATGTGAGGCGTGCCGTCAGCGTTGAGGGCTGCGTCGTCAGCGCCGCGTGACTGGCGGATGTGAGGTGTTGCAGTGGCAGCATCGTCAGCGCCTTGTCCTTGGCGAACGTCAGGCGTGGCAGTGACGGCATCGTCAGCGCCGCGTCCTTGGCGAACGTCAGGTGTTGCAGTGACGGCATCGTCAGCGCCCTGTCCTTGGCGAACGACAGGCGTGGCAGTGACGGCATCATCAGCGCCGCGTCCTTGGCGGACGTCAGGCTTTGCAGTAGCAGCATCGTCAGCACCGCGTCCTTGGCGAACATCTTTGACTGCAATAGCGCGGCGAATTTCTAATTCGGCTTCTTTGGCGCTGATCGTTGAAGTTTGGCTGTTGAGCAAAGCTGCGGCAGCGAGAATAGCAGAGTGTTTGTTTTTCATTGGGTTTAGTGGGGGTGGTATTTTTAAATCGGGAGACGGGGACTCCCAAGGTTAGGGGGGAGGGTTAACGACGCCGACGTAGGAGCCCAAGGCCGGACAAGGCGAGCAGCAGGGCAGACCCGGGCTCAGGCACCGAGACCGCCATGAAAGTGAAGTCGTCGAAGTAATGGGCCGAGTCGGTGCTGCCGGCGTCGAGATAGCCGCCTTCGAGGTTCCAACTGACTGAATTCATCTGATTGGGATGAATGCCCATGGCAGCATTCGAGATGATTTGACGATCTGCCAGCAACGCGCCTAGAGAATCGTCAAAGCTTTGGCTGCTCAGGCTAAAGCTGTCCGACTCGGCATTGATGAGGAGGGAGATTTCCGACCATCCGTTGTTCCCAAATTGAAGGTCAGTGGTATTCCAGGAGCTTTGGCCGTGAAGACGATACTGTAGGAAGTCGCTGCCAGAGTATCCGAGTTCAAACAGAACGGCTCCGCTGGCATCATTCAGCGCCAGATTAAAGACGTTGCTGTCATAGCCATTGTCATCAGCGGAGGGATCGAGCCAGAAGCTGAGTTGGAAAGAGGAGGACGTGGCGGCTCTCTCCAGCGAGTCCAGCGCATAGCCATAAACAATGCGGTCATCCATGGATCGCAGGGCCAGACTCTGCAATCCGCTGTGGGCTTTCACCGAGGTGACAGCCGCGTAGTCGGAACCCCAGCCATCCCATGGCCCCCCAAAGTCATCCTCAACCAATCGACCGCCATAAATCGATGACCAAAGCCCCGTGTTGTCCCGAATGTCGAGCGGGAGCCCGCCAGCATAAGCTCCAGCATTGTAGCGGCTCACATCAGGCCCGTAGCGAAAGTCCGGCGCCAGTGCAGCAAGAGACACATTGTAATACTCCGCAGTAGGAAGATAGCCGTTGAGCGTGAACTCACCCGAATCAATCAATGTCTGGCTGGAGGCCACGCCCCCGTTGAGGCTGATGTGATAGCCATCTGCCGCCTCAAAGCTGCCCAGGCCAGCATGCACGGTGGGGCATGCAGCACTGGTTAGAAGAAGCAGGGCGGTAAAAGAGAAGCGGTAAGAGGAGTTCATCACGATCAAATGGTTAGCGGATGTCCACCAGGTCTTCGGTTGAGACCATGCCTGCACCGGGGCTGATGTTCACCGCACGCAGGATGGATGGGGCCTTGCTGAGAACTGGATCCGAGGTCACCGCAGTGGTGACTTTGATGCGGAACAGACCGTAGTCGGTGAACACATTGTCACGTGTGGCAAAGCCGCTGCCGATCAGGCTGACAGCTTTGCCGTCCACACGATAAAGGTTGATGGTCTGAGTGTTTGCCCCGCCTGCGTGGAAGAAAGTCACACCGCCGAGCGCCTCCACCGTATCCCCTTTGCCGATTTGCTCGGTGGCGCGCAGGACCATGAAGGACACCTGGGGCGCCGTGCTGAGCGGTGGAGCAAATGTGTCGATGTAAAGATTGATCGACTGGAAAGTGGAAGCGTCGTCGTAGTAGCCGTCGAGTGTGGCCGTGGTGCCTACTACCACGGAGGGCAGATCAATAGGAATGGCGAAGGCGTTCATGGCACCACGACCAGGCATGCGTGCGTCATTGCAAAACTTCACAGGCATCTGATTCATCTCCAGCGAACCACCCGAGTTCTTGGTGATCATGCCCGCCACGACATTTTCTGCCGGCGAGATCGAAAGATTAACCGCGGTGATGACGCCTTTGGCATCCTGGGTTCCTGTGGCGATCGCGACGCCATTCATGAAGCCGCGTGGGGTGCGCCCGGGCAGCCTGGTGTTGTTCATCAACTGATTGAATGTCAGAAATGTCGAGGGGCTGTGAATACGAGTGCTGGCATTCAAAATCACCGGCACTCCCATGACTGTGAGCAGCAGAGTGCCATCGGCATTGCGTGTGATGCCTTTGACCGGGCCTTCCACCACGGTGATGATAGGCACGGGAATCTGGGCCTGTGCATGAAGCACCAGCAGCAGCGAGCTGAATATCAGGAAAAGAATGCGTTTCATAAATAGAGAAATAAGCAAGCGGCAGAGGCGGGCCAGAACAGGGTCACCGCCCCTGCCGCGCTTGTTCACCCAACAGCCAGTCGAGATGAAAGTGATGAAGAGGTTTGCGGTCGGCGACGGCGCAGGATTAACAGGGCACCGCTGATGATCAGCAGGGCGGAACCCGGCTCAGGAACTGGCGCGGCAGTAAAGTCTCCGACGTAGATATCCTTGACGTGGATGGCCCCATTGGTCTCGCGCAGTCCAAAGCTGGTGACGGTGGTGTCGAGGCCCATTTTGGAGGTGAAGTAGGCGAAGTCCACGTAGCCGTTCTCAGCGCCTGCCGTGGTGCCGTCCAAAAAGAAGCTGGTGGCCGATACCATTTCCTGCTCTGTGATGCTGAAGATGCCTGCGTTGGTTTTCAGCCACATCATCGGATCATCTGCGTCTAGGTTGTAGCCGGTGCCGGGGTCAAAGGGCGAGAGGCCAAAATCCAGACCGCTGATGGTTAAGGCCAGGCTGTCGAGACGGGCTTCTCCGTTAAATCGAAAGACAAGCTCAGAACTGGGCCCGATAGCCCCCCCTTGGATGCCACCCAAAGAGCTGCCAATGCCGCCAACAAGCCAGTTGTCACTGTGCAGATAGCTGAGGCTGCCTGCGCTGCCCCGCAGAGTATTGGCACCCGGCGGCACATACTGATAGGCTGAAGAAACTCCGACTCGGGCGGAAATCTCCATGGCACCGTCAAAAATTAACAGTGAGGCGCCGAGATCCTGATCGGCTCCGAAATCAAACGTATTCCAGCCGAGGTTGGTTTGCGCACGGGAGTTGGTGGCTGCAATGAGCAGGCATGCCAAAACCATGAGCGTGAAAATCAATGTTTTATAAGCTTTCATTTTGAATAATGGAATGAGTGGCTGGGCTCAGCGTGAAGTGATCTTTTCCAGGCTGCGTATGTCGTAATGATCCGCTGCTTTGCCGAGGGCCTTCACGGCAGTCTCACGCTTCAGATCGGGAGACTTGGAGAGAATAGTTATCCGAGGGTAGCCACCTTCTTTGTTGAGCGTGATCTTCACTTCCTGAACACCTTCAATCTTCAAGAGCGCGGCCTTCACGTTGCTGGCGCAGGCGCTGCATACGACGCCTGAGACTTCGCCCTGATAGCAGTAGGAGACATCTGCGGCATGCGACTGGCTGAATAGAAGACCCAGCAAGGCGGTCAAGGTAAGGAGATGTGTTTTCATGGGCGGATGGAGGCGGTTTTAAGGGTGGTCTGCGTTGCGGCGTCGGGTTCGTTCAAAAGCTGGCGGACATCCCGCCGCAGTGCCTCGGCGGCACTGGCTCCGACCTCGGGGTCGGGATGGAACACCTGGTAGCGTCCCCTCACCTGCCCCTGGCGGTCGAGCAGCACGAGGCGGAGGTCGTTTTCGTAGAGATCAAAAGCATTCAGTCGCTCTTCCTCGGGAATAAGCAGTGACGGCTTCAGGCCCAACTGCTGTGTGGTAAAGGCGTTCAGTTTTGCACGCTCAACCGTCACAAACCACCAAGGTGCTTTTTCGCCCACCCCGATGACCTCGGCATAAGTTCGAAAGAATTCAGGCGTCTCACGTTCGGTGCCCGCGCTCATGGACACCTGATGAAAATCTGGATGTGTGCCAAATTCTTCATTCAGGCTGCGCATGGCCTCGATGACAGCCTTCGAACCATGCGGACACACGGTGTAGAGATGACTGAGCACGGTCACTTTGCTCTTTACCTCCGAGAGTCGAACGTCACGCCCCTGCCTCTCGGTTCCTTGGAGATCTCCGCTGATCTTGCCTAGCACAGGGATCACGGTCTTCAAACTTGGAATCACGGCGGAGTCGGGTGCCTGCAACGTGGCAGATCCCGAGCTTGCAGCTCTGGCATCCATCACGGATTTGCGCTGGTCTTCATAGCGCACCTCCTGGGTCCAGCCGGCGATGCGTTTCAGCCGCTCCATGTTTTGATCCATGGGACCGATGGCGGAGAGCAGCGTCCAGCGCCCGGTGGACTGATTGCCCACGACAATGGTATTACCATGAGTGCTGGGCTTGAGGTCTTCCTCTCGGAAGATGCCGTAACTCACGAGACCAATCATCTCGCGCAATTTGAGGATGTCTTTCGAGTCCCCAGTCAAAAACTTCCATACCGGCATGTCTGGGTCAGACGATTCGATGGCCTGCATGCGTGCATAGCGCGCCACCTTTTCCGGAGTGTCGTTGTCGGCATCCACGGAGATGGATAGGATCTGAATGCTGCGCCCAAAGCTGTTCTTCAGCTCCTTGCGCATCTGCTTCAACTTTGCAGTCGTCAACGGGCAGGCGTCTTTGCAGTCCGTGTAGAAAAAGCTGAGGATGACCGCCTTGTCTTTGATGAGGTCTGAGAACAGGCGGAAGTGGTTGCCGTGCTGGTCCACCACCGGGATGTCCGGCAGTTTGTCACCATAGCTGCGCCGCATGAGGCGCATCGACTCTTTTTGAAGCTCTGCATCCCCATCGTTCTTGGGCTCTGCCTTGGCCGGACGCTGCATGGCTACCGCCAATGCCGCGAGGCCCAGGAGAACCTGGAAACGCTTGAACAGATAGTTTGAATAGGAAGGCATGAATGGGGTTTCGGAGGGGCGAAGCTTGACGGAATAACTGCTGCTATGGCTGCGGATCGGGGCTGCCAACGGCTCGTGGATCGAGCTGGCACAACGCCTCCAGATTTCTCTGCTCAAAGGTGCGTAAAGCCCGTGGCCACAAAGGCAGAACTGGCGCGGAGCACTGAGCAAAGGCTGATCATGGAGGATGGCATTTTCATGAAAAAGGCATGGGTTCCCTGCATGGCCGGATTGCCGGTCATTGAGGGGGGCTCCGCAGGGAGATTTTTCTCCCTGCGGAGCGGATTGGAGACAGCAGGCGGGTTACGGGAAGAACTGCTGTGGCGGCTGTGGCACGAGACTGCCCACGGCACGCGGATCGAACTGGTTCATCATCTCGAAGTCCTCATGCTCATTGTTGTGGCAGTGGAAGACAAACGGGCCTTTGAAGGTGCGGAAGCGCATGCGGATGGTGATGCTCGAATTGGGCCCGAGGCGGCACACGTCTGCTTTCTGCGTTTCCCAATATGGAGGCACCTTCTTGGTGGTCAGGTTCATCACCTGCTGATGGGACTCCAGGTGAATGTGGATGGGGTGCCACCAGCCACCGGCACCATTCGTGAGGGTCCACTCTTCTGCCGTGTTGAGTGTTGGGCAGGCGTTGGCAACAGTCTTGTCATAGAAACCGCCATTCATGGCCCAGGCACCGTTCTTGCGCTCAAACTTGAAGGTGCGGCGAGCGGCAATTTCCGAGTCGAGGATCTTCACATTCGGCCGCAGCGCGGTATTGGCCTTGATCGTCGCATCGGGATAAAGGGCATTCCTGGCCACCACTTCAAATCGCATGAGCTGGTGGGAGAAAGCCGGCTTGCCAACCACCACGTTGCCGTTTTCTGACTCCAGCGTGCCGCGTGGTCCCACCCCGGCATCCTGTTCCAGGATGTTTTCGATGAAGAGCTGTGTGCCTGGCTTGAACTTCGAGAAGTCGATGATGATGTCCGCGCGCGTCGCAGGTGAAACAAGAATGGACTGGGTGGTTTGCGCGCGGTCAAAGAGCCAGGCATCATGGCCGATGTGCAGGAAGCTGATGGTGACACCGGCGGCATCTGCCACACGGAGGCGGCGCCAGCGGGCGGTGGAGGCTCCGTGCAGACGGAAGCGGTACTTACGCGCCTCGACGGTCATCTTCGGATAGGCACGGCCATTGACCGTTTCCACGTTGCCGATGTAGCCATTGTGACTGTTGGAGTCATACCAAGCCTCACCGGTTGGCGTGAAGACGAAATCCGTGAAAGAAAGGTACTCATCGTAGGGGTTGTCGTAGGCTGGTCCCACATCTGACTTGCCTCTGATGCCCGGAAGCACTCCACGGGTGATAAGACCAAGCTCCAGATCATCAAAGCCCTTGCAGGTACCGATCATGCCACGTGCCACGTGAATGGCGGTCATGTCCTGGGCGTGATCATGGAACCACATGGTAGAAGGACTTTCCGACACATCGGCAATGCTGGTGCCAGGTTTGCGTGGCAGTACGTTGGGGTAATAGTAGTCCCGCGCTTCACCGGGCAGGATGAAGAAGGAGGCGTGGCCGTCCGAGTGGCTGGGCCAGTGGCCACCGTGCATGTGAACGCCGGTTTCTTCAGGTAGATTGTTGTTGATGCGAACCAAGGCTGGCTGGCCAATGCGGAAGCGGAACTGGGGTAAGGTTAATTCGGGAGTACCTACACCTGGAGACCTCCCACACCAGCGCCAGAGGGGCGTCTTCAGCCCCATTTTCGTGGGAAGCACCTGCATGGTTTCCGCGTCAGCGTGCATGCCGTAATACTGCACCGGATATTTGCTCCACTCTGCTTCGGGGATCTGGGGGATGTCCTTGCCACGAACTGCGGGATCCCACTCGGGGGCCACACCGTGGAAAACCTTGCCTACGCCCAAGCCATTGTACTCCGTCGGCTCGCTGCCAGTGCTGAGCGGCGGCACCCACTGGTGGCGGGGAAGCTCATCCGTCCAGCGCGGAACGACGGTGTTTTCAAGGGCCCCTTTAAAATTCGAGGAAGGGATTGGCAGTGGCACGTCCGCGCGGGAGGAGTTGCCGATGCTGAACACGGAAGTGCCTGCTGCTGCGGCGAATCCACTCTTGAGGAAATCACGTCGAGTGGAGGAACTATGTTTGTTGTCTGGCGTCATATTGCTGTGGTGTTGTTTGTGAGCTTCGACGCTTGGCTTAGGGCGCTTTGGCTAGGTGGTTATGCCGCTGGGCGGCTAGGTGATTTGGGTGAGGTTGAGGTTGGGAAAGTGGGATCAGGCGGCCATGGCCATTTTGCGGGCTTCAAGCTTGCGTTGAACGGAAGGACACTTGAGGGAGGCGAGATAGGAGGCCGCGCCTTGAAGTGCTTTCACCTCGGCGAGCTGACGTACCTGGGTGGCTGGGCTGGCGTTCTTTTTGGCCATGGCGACTTTCTGCATGATCTCAAAAGCGCGCTGACGGAGTGCCTTGATGGCGGCGTCGTGTTCACCGAAGTTGCGTTTCTCTGAAAAGATGGACCGGGGAATCCTCATGGGGTTATTGGGGGTTAAAGTTGGGGGTTCCAGGTCCTCCGGCGCGACCGACTGCGGGGATTTCCAGGAAAGTGGTGATGGCTCGCCCTTGCGCGTCTGCGGTGATCTTACCGGCGGCTGCAGGATGCCCGTTCGGCACGAGAAGCTGCGGATGGTCAAAGGGGGCGCGCTCGTACTTCACCCGCGGATCGGTCAGGCTGATGAGGAAGGCGATGAGCGCATCCTTCTCTGCGGGTGTCAGGCCGAGATCGGTGATGTCCGTGGGAACATCAGCAATGTTTTCATCTTTGAAGTCCCCGCCTCGATTGTAAAAATCCACCACCTGCCTCAGCGTCAACTGACCTCCATTGTGAAAATAAGGGGCTGTAAGTTCGACATTGCGCAGCGAAGGAGTTTTGAAGGAACCATCGGCGGATGGCACGTAATGTTTGTCCGCCGCGAAGGCTGGAAGTGGAAGGCCCAGTGCCTCCAGCTTGCCATCATAAAACAGACGCGATTCGGAGAGCGGATTGCCAAAGGGATCATCCTCACCGATTCCGAGGTCCTCCAAAGTCGGGCGCACGCCAATGTTGTAGAATCCATTGTCGTACACGACATGCCTTCCCGTAGTATTGACCATGCCAGAGGCGTCCACCGTGGGAGCCACTGAAGAGAAGACCATGCGCTCAATCCGGTCTGGAATGCTCGGACTTGCTCCGATGGTACCGGGCATCTTGAGCACTGGTTCCCCTGGCAGCGGAATATCGATTTTATCAAGCTTCGATACAGTCGCAGCGGAAAACTCAGGCCCGTTGTGGCAGGATGCGCATTTGGCCTTGTCTTTGAAGACAGCCAGGCCGCGCTTCTGCTGCGCCGTGAGTGCTGAATCATACCCTTCAGCGAAGCGGTCAAAGGGTGAGTCATCCGAAACGAGCGTCGATTCATACATTTGAATCGCAAGGCCAAAGAAGAGCGCAAAGTTCCAGCTCATCTGATTGAACTGTCTGGCACTTGGATTCTGCGGTGTCTTGACCAGCAGTGGCGCGCCACTGGCGGACATTTCCACCCAGTTCACGCCCTGCCACCAGATCGGCAGAAATGCCTTCTGGATCATCTGCTGGTAATTGGCCACCGCCAATCCCTTGCCCGAAGGATGAACCATGACTCCGAGCACACTGTCCTCTGAATGTACCACCTGCCTGGCCAGTGGCCGCAGGCTGAGAACTTTCTTGCCAAGATCGGCAAATGAGCGGCCTGCGGCTGACATTTCCACATCACTGAGAGGCGGCCCGACGGCTTGGGAAGCCAGGCTGGAGTAGCGAAGACTCACTTGCACCTCTTCCATTTGCGCCGGCGTTTTAGCCTGCAGAACAAAGGCATTCGGATCACGCGCCCCGAAAGGGTTGACTCCATTGAAAACATCCTGCGCACGTCCATCCCAAAAGTTGCGCAGGTAAAACACCGCGTTGATGACTGAAGGAGAGTTACGAGGTGCCACACGACGTGTGTTCACACCATTGACCTGATAAGAACTGTCCGGCAGCGTCTGCGTCGTCTCTTCGGCCCGGCGGGGCACCACCTGACCAAACTGCTCCTTCAATACCCCTTGTGAGCCAACGATGTCATTGCTGTCAGCAACAACACGAGAATGACGATCATTAGCATTGGAGAGTCTGTGAAAAGGAAAGTCAGCCACTTTAAGCGCACGATTAGCTCCCAACCCGATCTGTGTATCTGGACTTGCCTGACGCTGACCATTTCTTTGAAGGAGCGCGGGAGCCAGCGTGTTGATGTGGCGGCTGTCCGCCCCGGCATGAAAGTGGCACGTGGCACAGGAAGTCACCCCATCACTACCGACCTGCATATCCCAGAAGAATGCCTTTCCCAAAGCAATGGCTGCTTGCCGATCTCTGACAAACTCATCCAGGTTCATCGGGCCGGGAACCATAACTCCCTTGAGACTCCGCAAGAGTGTCGCCATCTCCCCTTCGGCAATGATTTGAGCTTCCGTGAGAGGAGTCTCTTGAACCTTTGGAGTGAACTGTGCTTCAGACCGAGAACCCAGGAAGAGGAACGCCAATAGTGCTGCCAGAGCGATTCCACTTACATTATTGTATTTACACTGAACATAGTAAAAAGAAGCCCGCCGAAGCGAAACTGCCCGTTTTTTTATGTTAGCTGTATTTTCCATTTTTTAATCCCCGCCTTTTTCTGCTGGGTATGGAATTTTGCATTCGTAACTACTTTGATACAAACGGTGGATAGGGTTACCACACTTTTGCTCAATGTTGCCCCTATACGGCCCGGATAGAGAAGGCAAAGACGTTATGAATTAAGGATTCTATTCCTCTTTTTTAAGCCTCTGGACCTTCTTTGAGGCATTGATTCATCATAATAATGTCCGCGCCTAGAATTCATTTTTCCCAGCTAAAACAACTGAATGTAGCAGCCTCACAGTGAAGAGGTTTGTCTCAAGCCCTCCAAATCAACCATCTCAGACTTACAATACTATTTTATCCTATTTTATTTGATTACCCCTGTGTATCCCATCCGGAATTTCAGGCGTATTATACTTAGTTTAATCTGATTATTAACTTTTTTCATTTTTTACATATCCTTTACTTTTTCCATATTTTCTGCTTTTTTTAATTTTTATGCATCCAACGAACGACGTGCCATTCCGAGAGCAAATCTCCATCCGAGACTCATAGGAGCAGTGCAGACCTTGCAGCCCCTGCCCTTCCCTGCATCGTTGTTCACGCGCACTCAGAAGGACTTCCCCATCGGAAAAGTGACGCCCATTCGAAAAACCATCAGACACCGACGTGCGGAACCAGGTCTTTGACCTGGTGCATCCTAACTCCAGGCACGAAGCAGAGAGCGATGCTGCCAACGAAATACCAGCCGGAGGGTATTCGCGCAGTCATCAAAAATTCATCCCCCCAAACGAGAGTGACATGCGCAGGCCATCATCAATTTAGGTGTCGATCAATGCAGGTTTTATCAGGGGGGAACTCAATCATCGCCAGAGAATGAAGCACCATAGGCGGTTAACCAGCAGAGAATGCACTGCGGTGCATTGAGGCCCCAATGATGGCTGATAGCGTTTCCATCAAGGCATGCACGCCATCGCAGAAAGACATATCCTCATAACAATCCCCAACCACAGCATGTTGTCGGCATGGATGATGTTCACACACATGGCATTTTCAAAGAGGACCACAGATCCACCTGAACTCGACTTTTTGGGTTACCCCCACTTTTTCCAGCGCACATGGGTGGAATTTTATTATTGTGGCTATGCATTTCATGTTTATTACAATATTCACTCACGCACAAATCACGCGCCTAAGCCAGATTCGCGCATTTTTGCCAATCCTCTTCATTGGGGCAGCGAATATTGGACGGTCACAAGAGAGTTTACCAAAACTGGATTCCTTGTCGCCAGGTGCAGAAATCATCAACGACGTCCAAATTGGCGACAACGCCATGGTCAAGGTCAATTTTCCAAGCGCCCCTATCCAAGCCATCATTCCGTTTTATTCCAGTCTTACGCGAAAAAAGCTCATTCTAGATTCATCGCTGCAAGGCGAGCAATTGCGCATCATCTCTCCAGAACCACTCTCTAAAAAAGAGGCCATTGCATTCATTGAAGCCACACTGCTGCTCAATGGGTACGCCCTGATCAATATTGACTCCACAACGGCAAAGCTGATTAACAATGGCGCTGGCAAAAGCCCCACGGCTGACGGTTTAAAAGTCTATCATAATGTAAGGGACCTTCCGGCAAATGAAGAAATCTGCCATTTCGTTTTGCAGCTCAATCATATATCCGGCGGGGATGCTTCCAAAGCTTTTCAAGAAGTGATCAAACTGCACCCCTATGGGGCGATCTCAGCCATCTCCAACAACTCGGCGCTGATCATCACGGAAAACAGCACCACGATCCGAAGCATCCATGAGCTGGCACAAGTAATCGACGTTCCTCCCGCAAACATCTCCAACGAAATGATCCGACTGGAGAGGTCGGATGTAGAACTAATCGCCGAAATTATCACCGAAATCTATGGTCAGGATAAAAAATCTGAAAACGACTCTCCTGAAGCACAGTCTAATATCGTTCCAACTCAGACGGAAGGCGTAAACCCAGCCAGTTCTGTTCAAGGACAAAATTCACAGACTGCAAATCCGGCGTCCGGTAAAGTCAAGGTATTCGCATACAGGCGCACGAATGAATTGCTCGTCATAGGTCGCCCAGTTGACATCACCTACATCAAAGGTTTGGTGGAGAAACTTGATAAGCAGGATCACACGACCAACTTTCTAAAGCGACGTTTGAAATGGCTTAAGGTTCAAGACTTCATTTCAGTCGCTTACAATGCGCTCGCGAAAGACACGGACATCCAAAATAGTGATGGATCGGCTTCAAATGGTGGTGGCCGCAGAAAAGCAACCCCGAAACGCAATGATGCGGATGCCCTCTCAGGCAGCAACTCGGCACGCAACAGTCCCGGAGGTCTCTCGGGGGACGCTGGTAACCTGGACGGCAATATCAATACCGGAGGTGCAAACAGTGGCAGCATTGGACCAAATTCCAGCCGCAGTTCGCTATCTTCTCCTGACGAGACGGGAGCCCCCGAGTCAATGATTGTTGGAAAGACACTCCTGATCTCTGATCCACAGTCCAACAGCCTCGTTGTCTCAGGGTCCCCTGAGCACGTTTCACGCATTGATCAACTTCTGGAGGAAATGGATGTTCGACCTCAGCAAATTTACATATCTGCCATCATTGGACAGTTGAGCCTTGGCAAAAATTACAATTATGGTTTCGACTTTCTCAAGCTCTTGGACGACTTCAGCATTCGTCAAACAAGTGATGACTCCAATTCATCATCTGGCACCGCAGGCTTAGGCGGTTCATTTTCCAGCGGCGGGGGACAGGCATCACAAATTGCCAATTTTTCCTGGAATCGCCTCAACCTATACGGACAGATCGGGTCATTGAGCAGTTACCTCAAACTGATCGAGGGTGCCAATGACTTCAAAATTCTGGCCACTCCCAGCGTCTATGCAAAGAACGCATCCAAGTCGGTCATTTCCTCCGGCCAGAAGATCGCTGTTCCCGCACAGATTTTATCGAATGGCGGATTTCAATCTGGTGTCGTCAACAACAGCGTCAGCGTTGATTATCGTGATGTATTGCTAAAGCTGGAAGTGATTCCTCTCATCAATTCCGATGACGAGGTCACGTTGCGCATTGCTCAGGTGAATGACAATATTGTTGGCAGCCAGACCATCTCCGGCAACAGTGTTCCGACCATTGGAACGCAGCAGCTTGTAACTGAAGTATCCATTAAAAATGACTCAACCGTCGTTCTTGGTGGTCTTATTACAGAGCGCTCAAGCAACGAAGGTCGGGGTGGCATTTTTCTGCGCCGCATCCCCATTATCAAGAATTTGTTTGGCACCACTACAATAGAGAACAAGCGGGAGGAGTTGCTCATTTTCATTCAACCCCACATCATCAAAAATGATGATTCTGGAGACAATCCTAACGCCATAGAATCTGAGCGCTCAGCCCTCTTTAAGGAAACCATGAAATTCGGCACTCCTTCGTTGGAGGGCGTCCCCAAAGCGCTGCCTTATCGTGAATAAATAGCCGCAAATGATGATGCAATCGAACAATCGAGGCCTGCCTGCAGCTTCTGATTCGAAATGAAAGGAAACCCGGACCCATGAAAAAGAGCGAAAGATATCTACTGACAGTTTTTACCTTGGTGTTCCTGGTTCTCGTGGGGGGCGGCGGTGTTAAGTATGCGTACACCCATTACATGGCCATCCGCGAAGAAAATGAATCTCTCGCCAATCGAATTGCGGATATGAACCATGCCATCTCGAAGGGTTCGGAATGGGCCGAAAAATACAGCTGGATTGAGGACCACATCCCTGCTTTTTCCAGCCATGAGGAAGCTTCATCAAAATTGCTCGGGGTCATTTCAACCCAGGCAGCAAAGCGAGGCCTCGGCATCGGCGGCAAAGAATTCATCGAAGAATCTAAAGAAATCGGTCCCGATGGATTGCCTGTGGAGGCAAATCTTGGATACTTCAACCGTGCAAAAGTGAAAATAACGATCACCGGAGCCTTGGAAAAGGTCTTCTACCAGTGGTTGGAAGACATTCAACAAGCGAAGTTATTTATTGGCGTCACGCATCTTTTGATCAATCCGGTTGGTTCCAACAAAACCGTAAACAGCGAAGTCGAGTTCACTCAGTTCTATCGTGACGGCAAACAAGGGAAATGAGTTGAGAATCAGTCATCGAACCTCGCATGTAACTTTGGTCTGCAACGCATCACGAATCTGAGCCTGCTGAAGACGAAGTTTGAGCGAAATCCAAAGTTCAATGAACGGGATCATCTCGGAGGTGGTGTTGGCTTAGAGCCTGTTATTAACTTTAAAAAGCGCCGTAAATCGGTGAGGCTTCAAGCAATAAGCTTGGGATGGGACCTGGAATGCTGGACGCCATTTCTGGGGCGATCTTTTCAAAGCTCCGCGCGGCTGGGGCTGGCTCACCGATCCCAAACGTGCGCACCATAACCGCATTTACAACCGCACCAGTGTGGCTGTCTCATTCTCTTGCTGGGCCTCCTAGACGTCAAGTGCCGGGAGCAGTAAGCAAGCTCAAAAAGCTCCCATGCGGTTAACTCGCCGAAATGGGATCTTTGATGATGCGGCGCAGCAGCGGGAACAGGGCTTCCTCGCATTCCTTGCGTTTGAAGCGCAGCTGACGCTTCACCAGCGGATTGCCAAACATGCGGTGGCTGTCCGCCACACGTCCTTCAAGTATATCCAGCCACGTCGCGTTTGACGCATCCAGGGCAGCCGCGAGGCTTTGATCCAAAACAGGCATGCGCAGCACCAGGTCCTGCGGACGGATGATTTCATCCAGTAGTTCGGATGAAACCGGGCCGTCTTTCAGACTGACGACCACAATGGAGGGAGCGTCGCCGAAGATGGCCGAACGCCACTGCTTGATGGCGGGCATAGTGGCGGCCTTCGCTGTCACCGGATGAATCGGCAACCAGTGCAGCCCATCATCTTGACGCAGACTCTGGATGATTTCCGGGTTCAGATCACGGCCCAAGATGTCCTGGCAGCTCGCCGGCAGATCCGCGAGAACAAGTTTCCCATCCATTGCTGTTTCCACGATGCGACGCATAGAATCGATGTTGTCGATGGGCATGGACTCAATCTTGCTGGGTGAAATCTTCTGAAAATCCCGATTCCCCAAAGCATCGCAATCGAACATGGCCACGTCATCACGCGTCTCAAAGTTGGCAAGTTCGTAAATAAGGCGGGCAATGGTGCTCTTGCCGGTGCCTCCGCTGCCAGCGGTGATAAGGATCATCTTCATAGGGTGTTGCGGTAGCTTACCGAGTGATTGGTTAACAGGAACAACGGAGTAGGATTTTATACTCTCTTCCACCGGAGGGGTTTGTGTATCCGTTTCCAGGGCCAAAGGTGACGATATTGGTGCGCGAGGTGCTAACCGGGTGGCAGGCTCGGCGGGTGCGGGCCGTGGGCTGACGGTGCGTCCAA
>CALRWM010000054.1:0-43191 GCA_943371875.1 Prosthecobacter debontii
CGGACACACGGGCGGCAGCGGCACGAGTTCACCGGGTCCATCCGGGGTGCTGCGCAATGCGCAGGACAAGACGGTGCTGCTGGGAAAAATTCTGCGCATTGATCCGCTGGGAAACAACGGGCCTGGCGGCCAGTATGGCATTCCTCCGGCAAACCCCTTAGTGGGAGCTGGCGGCGGCGTGCGCGAGGAGATCTTTGCCTTTGGTGTGCGCAATCCCTGGCGCTTTTCCTTTGATGATGGTCCGGGAGGAAGTGGCAGAATTTTTGAGGCTGACGTGGGGCAGGACAAAGTGGAGGAGGTGAACATCATCACCGCTGGCGGAAACTACGGCTGGCGGGTGATGGAAGGCACGCTCACTCACGATGGGACCGCGCCAAACAGCGGGCTGCCGCTGATCTCTCCCATCGCCCAGTATGCTCATATCGGTGTGACTGTGGGTTCACCGGCGCTGCCACAGATCGGCGCCTCGATCATTGGTGGTTTCGTGTATCGCGGCACGGCGATTCCTGCGTTGCAGGGCAAGTATGTGTTTGGCGACTACAGCCAGTCGATCGCTTCCGCCAATGGTACGCTGCTCGGCATTGAGGAGACGTCCCCGGGCTCTGGCGTCTGGAACTTCAGCAGCCTCGTGATCGCCGGTGGCAACCCGCTCACGACACGCGTTTATGCCTTCGGGCGTGATGAGGCGGGAGAGCTTTACGTGGCGACTAAAGTCTCGCGCGGCCCCTTTGAACTCGACTCGAACGGCAAACCGACGGGAGGCATTTACAAGATCGTCCAGGCGCAGGTTTCGACAGCCACCCTGAGTCCGGCGCACGACAACTCAATCTACTCGGATTCTCCAGGCAACAGCAACGCCCTGGGTGACGTCTATTCCGGGAACAACGCCAATGGTTCTCCGCGCCGCGCGCTGGTGTCGTTTGATCTCACTGCAGGACTGCCGGGTGGAGCACAGGTAACTTCGGCAACACTCATGCTGCACTTGAAGAATGCAGCGAGCAATCCGGGCCACCCGAACGCGACGATGACGCTCAATCGTTTGAGCACCAGCTGGGGCGAAGGATCATCCGTGGCTGGTGGCAGCGGTGGTGCAGGCGTGCCAGCGACCACGGGTGACGCGACCTGGAGCGCACGCTTTTATGACGCCACCACTCCCACGAACTGGACCACCGCCGGTGGCGTTTTCAATGGAGCGGCATCTGCCGCCACGACGGTGGGCACCACCTTGGGTTTTTATTCCTGGACTTCACCGCAGATGGCGGCGGATGTGCAGAGCTGGTTCGGCGCACCGGCGAACAACTTTGGCTGGATTCTAGTGGGGGATGAAAGCACCAGCTCGACGGCCCGGGTCTTCCACAGTCGCGAAGGAAGTGCGTCCGTGCAGCCGAAACTTGTCATCAACTACAATCCGGTGGCACCCGCTCTGAACCGGCGTGAGACGTGGCTGCGGCAGTATTTCACAACACCAGGAACTTATGTGGACGACAGCGCTGATGCGGACGGCGACGGCATCACGAACCTATTTGAGTACGCCTTCGCGTTTTCCCCGCTCAGCGCCAACAGCTCCGGGGCAGGCATGCAGGCGGCCGTGTCTGCCGGTGGCAGCACCACGACGTTCACGATCAATTTCCGTCGCGATCCACGTGCGACCGAACTCACCTACCAGATACAGACCAGCGATGATCTGGTGATCTGGAACACGATCACGCAGAGTGCAGCGGGTGCCACACCTTCGGGGACCGGGTTTGTGTCTGAATCTGACGCACCGGGTGAGTCCCCGGTGAAGAGCGTGATCGTCTCAGAAACTTTGAGCGGAAACACACGTCGCTTCGCCCGGCTCCGGCTCATCCACGTCACTCAATGACGTGGATTCGCATTGCTACGGACTTCCCATGCATTATTCTCCGCCTGTGTCGCCTACTGTGCTCCGCATGAAATCCATCCTGACACGCCTTGCACGGGCCGGTCTGATTGTTCTCGTGATGCATGCACTGCCGGCATTCAGCGCCACATTCGTCACCACGGCGATGGCTGACACGTCCATCTACCAAAATCACCCGGAATACAATCTGGGCGGCACGACACTCGTCTCCGGCACCAACCAGCAGTTTTCCAACTCGCGCGCCTTGTTCAATTTCGACCTCAGCGCTGTTCCGGCGGACGCCATCGTGACGTCCGTGCAGGTGTCACTTTACGTCACTCGCCGTCCGGATCCCGACCAGCATGGAGGGCCGGTGAACTCCGACTTCAGCCTCTATCGTGCGCTGCAAAACTGGACCGAAGGTACGGGAGGTGCGGTGACCGGTTCCCCAGCCGCCACCGGGGACACCACTTGGAACGATCTCCATCACAACACGACCGGCGAAAACTGGACGACTCCCGGGGGGCAGATCGGCACGGACTTTGCAAGCACTCCCAGTGCCACGACCTCCGTGGGCGACGTGGGCTTATATCTTTGGGGATCATCGCCCGAACTGGTCGCCGATGTGCAGTCGTGGCTGAGTTCTCCATCCACGAATTATGGTTTCGCTCTCATCAGCGAGAGCGAAAACGTGGCAGGCTCGGCGCGGCGCTTTGCGTCCCGCGAACAGCCGGGCGGGGATAAACCTGCGCCCACGCTCACGGTGACGTATCAATCGGCCCCCGAACCCGGCAGAATGCTCCTGCTGCTCATCGGTGTGGGGGCCGCAACATTGCGCCGCCGCACATCGAGACGCCTCAACGCGTGAAGACATCGTCACTCGTCCACATTTTCCTGTCTGCGCCGGCGGAGCGGATCTCCATGCTGTTGCGGGAGAGTTGATGGAAGAAGTAAGGCGTGCCCCAGCGGTCCACCAACTCCCCGCTGCTGTTGCGGGGCAGATCCTCTGGCAGGATTTTTGCCTGCCTTGGGTTGTCGCCTGAGAGGGCCTGCACAATCTCGGCATTCGAGCCGATGGGGTTGTCGCCCGCGATGGTGCGGTAATCCCGCAGCATGATGGTGATGCGCTCAAGATCACTGGCTGCCTCGTTTTCGACTCCGGCGTCTGGCTGCAGCGGCAGCGGGGCATGAGCTTGAGGGGGGGCAACAGAGACTGTCGACGTGGGGATCGCCGGTGCGGGAACTTTGCCGGCAGTTACCTGCTCTGAACGCGTCATCAGCCAGATCGCGGCAGCCAGCATCACGAGCAAGCCTATGGTCAAAAACACCTGTGGGCGGTTCATTGGCTGTAAATGGAGCTCACCACGCGGTCTTAGAGGAATCCGAGATTTGAAGATGAGAAGCGGCCAAGGTTGGGGAAAATGGTGCTGAGATTGGTGTCGTCCACGCCGAACCAGGAGGCCAAAGTGGCCGAATATTGATCCACGGCGGTGGTGGGAATCCAGCGGCCAATGCCGGTGTCATCCGGCCCGTTCACTGCCAGTGTGGGGAATTTGCCATACGTGGCGCCGCCTTTCACCGCGCCGCCAACGACGAGATGATGCCCGCCCCAGCCGTGATCACTGCCAGAGCCATTGGTGGGAAAGGTGCGGGCGAAATCGCTCGCGGTGAAGGCGGTCACAGCGCTCTTGAGGTTGGAGCCGCCGCCGCGCAGGGTGTCGATGTCCCCCAAGGACAGGATGAGGGCGTTGAGTGTCTTGCTCAGTTCGGTCAGGAGATTGGCCTGGCCGCCGATGATGACCTTGGTATCGTCGGCAGTGCTGGAGCCCGCATTGCTGGTCTGGTTCGTGTGCGTGTCATAGCCGCCCACCTGAATGAAGAAAACCTGCCGCTTCATGCCCAGTCCGCCGTTGGCGACGGCCTTGCTGCCCAGCTCAATGAGCCGCACCACCATCTTCATCTGCGACATGAGCGAGGTGGTGAAGGTGGAGCCGCCATTCGGAGTGGTAATAGAGGTGGGAAAGCGGCTGAACCATGCCGGGCTGCCCTGCGCAGTTAGAGCGGTGGTGAGGATGTTTGCCTCCGTGATGGCGTGGTCCAGCACGCCAGCATAGGCCTTCGTTTGCAGGTCGGCGGAGAGCTTGTCGGCATTCAGGATGGACTGCAGAGCGGTTTGCCTGGCACCGCTGACGCTGCTGAGCTGCACAGCCCCCCCTGTGGTGATGGCATACTGCGGTGCGAAGTTCTGCGAGCCTACCTCAAAAATGTTCGAGCCCGCTAGCGTCACCGCCATCGACACCTGGCCGCCCGAGTTCACATCTGGCGGAGACGAAAAAAGGTCTGCTATGCGCCCGGCCCAGCCGCTGATATAGGGCTGGTCCGGCAGCGAGGTCTGCCACTGCGTCTGCTGGTCGCTGTGCGAGAAAAGCTGCGGTGGTTTTGGCACGGACTTGCCGCTGTACTGAGCCTTGGTCAGCGGAAAGCTGAGCGTGCCCATGTTGAACACGGGCGCGACGATGCCGTTGTTGAAATGGGTGGTGAGTTCTGCCATCGCCGGATGGAAGCCGTAGGTGCGTCCGTCACTGGCGGGATAGCCGGTCGTTCCATTGCGTGAGTTCAGCGCCAGCGCCGTCGCCGGTCCACCGTCAGTGTTGGGAATGGCGAGCGGCGTGCCACGCCCTGCGCTGTAATTGGCCCAGTCCGCCGCCGTAGTGGGGATGATCATGTTGTTGGAATCGTTCCCGCCGTTGAGGAAGACACAGATGAGCGCCTTGTAGTCGGAGAATGAACCGGCGGCCATCGCCGAGCTCATCAGCTTGAGGTCGCGGAGCGAATTCCCCAGCGCGCCGAGACCGATGGCGGCCGGAATGTAGCGCTGCAAAAACCGGCGGCGTGGAATGAAGGGGGCGTGAAGTGGCTTGTTCATGCGGAGTTACTTCTGAATCGCGTATTCGGCGGAGGTGACGATGAGATGGATGATGGCGCGCACCCGGTCACGCATCTGGGTCGTGGTGGGGGTGGTGTAAGGGAAATTGGTGGTGTTGGCCACGTAGTTGATGATGGCCGTGCGCGCGGTTGCATTGAGACTGCCGCCAATGAGACGGGTGGCGAGCGTGTCCACCAACGTGGGAACGCCGGCGTTGCTGGTCTGCCCTGCGGTCATGAAAGGGCTGATGTCCATGGGAATGGAGCCACCAGCATTGCGGAAGCTTTGGAAGCCATTGGTGTTGCCGCCGCTGAGGAACCCGCCGGTAATGACGTTGGTGAGGTTCATCGTGTTGGAGTCATTGGTGAGCTGGAACTCCGGAGTCGTCATGCCCGCCTTTGCCATCTCGCCAGGATAACGATAGTCGGGATAGAAAAAGTTGAAGACCGTGGTGGAGTCGAGCGGTGTCTGCGTCAGGTCACCCTGACTGTAGCCCATGTTCCAGGTCCCCTTCTGCACCGCGCAGCCGCCGGAGCGTGACCACTGGCCGATGGACAGCGGATAGACCGCCTGGCCGGAGGTGCTCTGAGAGCCGTTCGTCACCGTCGAAGGAGTGGTGACGGTGAATAGATTGGGCAGCGGTGCGCTGACCACGGTGTACACCTGGCTCGGTGCAGGGGTACCTGCGTTGGCCACCAAAATGTCGATCCATACCTGATCACCGGCCTTGAGATTGTGATTACCGTTGGTTTGCAGACTGATGGTCGAAACACCGCCGGTGGTGGTGATGTTGTAGCCGCCGGTGAAGCGCGGGATGTAAGCCGTGCCACTGCTGGTGGCAGGCGGGCTGCCTGTCAGTGTGATGGTGAAGGTGCTGGCTGTGGCCGAGGAGATCGTGTAAACACCATCGTAAGTGCCGCCTGCCAGAGTACCGTTGTAAAACTTCACATAAAGCTGGTGTCCGGCGGCATAGCCAGAGGCGGTGATGGTGACGGTGTTGGTCACGCTGTTGTAGCTCGGCGTGGTGATGCCCGTGGTGTTGACGGTGAAGTTGTTCGGCAGGAGGGCGTTGCCCGTTGGATTGCCGCTCACGCTGTTGGCGCCGATGTTAACCGTGAAACTGGTCGCAGTCGCGCTGGCCACCGAATAGGACTGCACGGTGTTGTAGGGCGCGGTGGAGCCGAGCGTTCCCGAGGTGAACTGCAGCGCCACGCTGTCACCCGTTTGGAAACCTGATGAGTTCACCGTGACGACACCAGTGGAGCTGATGGTGCTGTAGCTTGGTGTGATGTTGGTGACGCTGTATCCGGCAACGCTGGGCAGGTTCGTCGTTGATGCGCCGTCATCAACAAAGGTGTTGAGCAGGATGACGTCATTATTGATCAGCTTGTGCGCGGTGGGAGTGGTGATGAGAATCTGCTGGTAGCCGATCTGGCGATAGCGGGAGCCGGTGAAGCCCGAAGCTGCGAAGGTTCGCGCAGGACCGGTGAGGCGCAGCAATGGCTCGCGCTGCTTGCCAAAGCCGACATCGGCTGCGGCAGTGGTGCTGCGCGCTTCGTAGTCGAGCAGGATGGCACGAACAACTTCCTTCATGTCGCCACGCACCCCGGTGGCGACGCCATCGACGTTGCGCTCACCATTGAACGCACGGACGACTCGCTGGACGTAGGCGGGCTTGGGATTGCTGGTGACGAGACGCTGGATGAGCTGGCGGCAGATGTAGGGCCCCACGGCGGAGTTGTTGATGATGTTGTCGTGAGCCGTTTCCAAGTCCCGCAGTCCGCTGAGATCATAGGAATTGGTGATCGATGTGCTGACGAGATTTCCCGCTCCGAGCACTGGGTCCGTGGATTGAATCGTGATCGGGTTTGGATTGGGATCCTGCGAGGAGTCGTTCACAAAGGTGACGGCAGCGGGAGGGATGACCACATTGTCGAGCAGCACCTTGGGGCCCGGCTCATGATGCGAGGGCACGAGAACCATCGGGTCCAGGTAATTGGCGCTGGGATAGAAATTGGTCGGCAGCCTGCCGTTGCTCATGGCCTGCCCCCAGGTCCAGCCGGTGAAGACGCGCGCCATGCCGGTGATGGTGGATTGATCATACGTCGGCACCGCGTTGCCATTCGAGTCGAGCACGAGCGAGCCGTCCGGCCACAGGCGGTAAAGGCCGATGGAGAAGAGCTGCATGATTTCACGCGCGTAGTTTTCATTGGGGTGAATGCCCGTTGCATCACTGCCCCTGTCATTGGCGCGCATGTCCAGATATAGACCCATGGCAGGAGTGAGCGTGACCTGCTTGAGGATGTCCCGGTAGTTGCCAAAGCAGGAGTCCACGAGGTTGTCGTAGTAGTCGGCAAGAATGCGGCCGTTGTTGTTGAGCGGGCCGGTGTCTGACACGACGAGAATTTCACTCAGCGCGAAGGCGACACGTTGACGCAGCTGATCCGACGCGGTCACGGAGTTCTTCCACCAGGAGTTAAAGAAGAGCGAACTGTTGTACGGGTTCTGCGGATCGCTGCTGAGGTTGGAGAGGATGTAAGGAACGTTGTGCGTGGCGGTCAGGCCGAACTGATTTTCAATCCAGTTCCGGTAGCCGTTCGTCTTGATATAAGTGATGTCATCCGGTCCTGGGCCAAACGTGGCCTGCGTGAGGAAGCGCACAGCACCGGCATCCGTCCCATGGTCGTCCGTCCAGGTGGGGTAGCTGGGCAGCGCAGGCGCGGTCTGTGAGCCTGGAACGGCACCGAATGTGCCGGTGAGCTCACCGCCGGGATTGTCAACGGTGGCAATGCTGACAAAAACGGTGCCGTCTCCCAGTGCGGTGAGGTCGGAGGCCTGCATGTTCCAGGTGTAGCCACTGTCTGAAGTTCGTTGCGTGGGGTAGTTGCGATCCTGAGCATCGAAATCAAACAGCATCACCGGATTGCCGCCGCTTTGAGCCGCATAGATGCGGCGGGAAATGCTGCCGGAGGTGAGCCCCGAGTAATTCAGGTGCACCACCGCAGTGGAACCGCTGACGCGCATGAATGCGCCGCCGTTGCCGGTGATGTTTGAAAGCCCGGCCGCTCCCTGAAGATTGGTGACATACAAGGTTCCCGGTATGGCGGTGGTGGGTGGATTGTCCCATGGCGAGAGAACGAAACCGGGAATCACCCCTCCAGTCGCGGCCGCTGCAGGTCCGCTGCCGTTGGCGATCGCTGCGGAGTTCCCGGTGGGATCCAGAAACCACCCGACCGAGAGATTGTTGCCACCACCGCTGGCTCCGGTGTTGTGCAGCACCTCAATGTAATACGGCTGGCCTGCCGTCAGTGCGAGCCAGCCGGATTTTTGACTGGCGGTCGTGTTCCACGTGCGCGTGGAGGTTCCTGCAGGGCCGGACACGTAGGCGCGGCGAACTTTGTTGACGGGCTCTCCGTTATTGGAAATCCACAGCTCAGCGGCATTCGCGGCTGACAGCCAGAAGTAGTAGTTCCCGGTCGTGGCAGGTGTGAAATAGCCGCGCAGCCTTTCCCCCGTGTTGGCACCATAGGTTGTCGTGTTGTCCTCGACGCTGGTGATGGTGTTGGTGCTCGTCGGTGCGGCATCCCAGGACACATCGTTGAGCGTCGCCCCCGTGACTCCCGCAGTCCAGAGTTCACGCGTGAACTGGCCGCCGCCGTCTTCCACCTGCACGGTGATCACGGTGCTGGTGCTGCCGGCGCTGTTCGATGCATAAACAGTGAACTGGTAAATGCCGGCCTGTGTCGGGGTGCCGCTCAGCACACCATTGGTGAGCGTGAGCCATGCAGGAAGGCCGCTGGTGGTGAATCCACCCGCACCATTGCTCGCTGTCAGTGTCAGACTGAAGGGTGAGCCTGAATTCAACATCGTGATCACATTCGTCGGGCTGGTGATTGCGGGCGGACCGGCTGGTGGATTGCCCGCAAGTGGCATCTGGCCGGTCATCGTAGGGAACAGGCGTGCGGTGGGAATGGCCTGCTTCGACTGACTCGGACTGTACCATGAGAGCGTTGCGCCTGCAGCGCTGCTGAATTCGCAAGTCTCCAGCTTGATGTCATAAAGCACCCCTGCCTGCAGGGCGAGGGTGGCGTAGCGGTCGGCGCCGGAATAGACCGGCCAGTCAACGGGCAGGTTGGTGGTGTCGAGGGTGCCGCTTCCCGTGCCCGAGGCAGGCAGACTCATGCCTGAGAGTGCGGTGGAGAAGCTCGTACCTGTTGTCACCGCAGTGACCGTGTAGGGCAGCGAGATGTTGTAGTTCGCGCTGAGATTGCCGGTGGTGAACTTCAACGGAATCACATCCCCCACATTGACGGCGGCGCTGGTGTAAGGCAGCACAATGGTGCCGTTGGTCGATGTGTTCTTCGTATAGGTATAGGTGACGCTGGGATTGTCACTCGTCAGGCGCCGCAGCACCATCGGCTGGCCGTTGATCCATAGCTTGGCCGTGTCATCGGCGTTCACGGTGATCGTGTAGGTTTCGCTGTACTGCGGCAGCATCTGCCCGGTCCAGCGGCAGCAGAAGTAGTTGTGGTAGATCAGCGGATCGGGCGATCCCGCACCCCAGTCGCCATTGTTTCCATTGGTGATGGCGCTGTCCGTCTGCGTCCCTGCCGCTGGGGCTGACAGTGTCGTATTGGCGTAGTAGCTGGCAGGCCAGCCTGTCGTACTGCCGGTGTTGTTGGTGTAAACATTCGCATTCGGAATGTTCGCAAAACTACCGCCATTGATCTGCCACTGCAATTTGCACTTCGCGTTCCCCGTGGTTTCCACAAACTCGACCCGCATGCGGTAGCGGTTGGCTGGAGCGGCAGGAACAGCCAAGGTGAACTGTCCGCTCTGTTTAAAGGCTCCCGTCGCCGTGGTGTCCCAGCCATTCTCCAGGATTTGGGTCAGCCCGCCGCCTGTGTCGAGAAACACGCGCGCCTTGTCATCCGCATCGAGCTGGAACACATAAGTGCCCGCAGTCGAGGGCGAGAGATAGCCATCCCAGGCCACGGAATAATTGTCCGCCCCGACGAAGTTGGTGCCATTGGGTGAGCCATACAGCCAGGTGAACGCGACTGTCGGGTCCAGCCGCGTCACGACGGGTGGGTTCAGCAGGCAGGCGGCGCTGCCAGTCTGTGAATTGGGCACTGCGGCACCCGTGATGGAAAGCGTGATCGTCTGCCCGGAAACGGCGGTGATGGTTTTGATGCCATCATACGTGCCGCCAGCGAGACTGCCGGCAGAAAAGGTCATGTTCACCCGGTTGTTGGGAGAGGTTGTCGAAAAACCCGTCGTGCCAGTGTAGGTGATCACTGCAGTGCCGGTGGTGCCTGTCACCTTGGTGTAGGTGTAGGTCGCACCATTGCCGCCGAAGTTCACATTGCTGGCATAGTTCGTACTGGCTCCGACCCAGTAATTGCCCGTGAGGCCTGTGCCCGTGGGATTGCCGGAAGGGTTGATCGTCACCCCGGCGCTGATCGACAGCGGGCTGAGTGAGTAATTCCCCACAGCCCCGGCCGTTCCAGGAGCTCCCGCCGTCAAGGCCACCACACAGCTCGTCAGCCGGCTGGCGTTGTAGAGCGGCGTGATCTTGATGTCCACGGAGTTCACCCCTTCAGGAAAATTCACCGTTGAAGGAATCGCCGCGTAATCAGTCCCCTCGACCGCCGAGCCGGACTTGCTGAGTGGCACCGTGATCGGCATCAGGAGATTGTAGCCCGAGCGCGTCACCGTGATCACTCCCACATCTCCCGCAGGTGTGGCCGCATCTGCCGGTTGCGTGGTCGTGGCATCCACCGCCATCAGGCTGACTACATTTTGTGACTGCAGGCTCGTCGCGAGCTGCGTGTGGTCGTAGCTGGACTGCGAGCCAATGGGCGTGCCTGGCATATAGCCGAGCACCTTTTTGGCCCAGTCACCCACCTGGTCACTGGCGGAGTCCACATCCTGCACCAGCACACGGTAAAAGGAACTGGTGCCGGACGCCGTCCCGGAGAGCGTCTGGGTGGTGCCATCGCCGACGATCTGAACATTGGGAGTCAGGGCGGCCCAGTTGGCCCCCGTGAGGCTGGAAGAAACCTGCAGGATATACAGCTTGCCGATCTGCGTAGGGATGGCCACGCTCATCATGCCACCGTTCAAATTTGTTGAGGAGACCTTCAGCACGGAGCCGGAGCGGAAGGGATGGGTGCCCGCAATGATCTCCGACCCGTTGCTCATTCCGTCGCTGTCATCATCGCGCCCCAGCCATGCCAGGTCATTGATCTGCGCGTCCGTCACGCCATACAGCGACTTCCACACCGCCTTGGTGACGTTCATGTCGGCATCTCCCTTCACCCACATACTCCCTCCCCAGAACAGGCAGGCCGACAGGAGCAGCGCCCAGGCCGGGCTGCGGCGAATCAAAGGATGCGTGAATGACGACATGGTGCCAAAAAATCGGTTATGGTTAGTTTGTGCGCATATCCCGACGCATGATATCGAGGTAGGATGGACGGCGGGCTGAGAACCTTGGTTATTGAAAATGAAAACAAAACGGCCCTTAAAAGTCGAGGTTATAATTCAAGGAACGGCGGCATACGGGCTGCCTGCCAATGGAGCATGGCAGACACCGGGTGGGACCTCTTGTAGGCATCTGCGCCATTACATCCGCCCTGCGCTTGACGCCGATGCCGAAGAGCTGCTGGGACAGATCCTCCGCCACCTGTTTGGTGATGCTGGCGTTTTCACTGACAATGCGCAGGATAAATCCACGCTGTCCGTCCGTGCAGTTCCAGCGATCCGTCACGGGCGGTGGAGTTGGTCGATTGTTGCCGTTAACCGGGTAGGTGCGTCCATTGGTCTGTGGAGCTGCATGCCCGTTGCCGTTGTTATTGGAAGCCGGTACGAAACCGGGGTGCTGGATTTCCTGATCAACGGAGTGCTGTGGCAGTTGGTAAAGCTTCTGCACTTCGGCTTCGACCTGGTTGATGTCGCTGAGTTCGACTTCAACGGAAGCGCTGAAGCTGTGGCTGCTGCACTGAGGCAGTCCGAGTTTTTTGCTGTAGTTGGCGCTGAGTTTGATGGCCATGGTGGTGTGTCTCCTGATGTGGGGTGGGTGTGCTTGGGTGGATGAAGAAGCCGCCACATGTCCCGACAACAAAACACCCGGCCCCTCTTGCGAGAGAACCGGGTGGATGAAGTGGGATGCTGTGACGACGTGGTGCGGCTAGCGTGTGGTGCCAGCCTCATGGATGCTGCCCTGAGCCGGGACGCTCATCTGCGTGACCGCGATGCTCCAACCCTGTGTGTTTTGTAGGGATGCAGTGAGCAGGTCGTTGACCAGTTGCGTCATAGGACGGCGTAAACGCCGGCCTTCATGATACAACGCGCAGACGATGACCCGGTCGATGCAGGGCGAATGATGGGTTCGCCGGGGCATGTGGGTGGATGAAAACGGCCGGGGATAAAGCCCAGCCTCTCAAATTTTTATAACGCGAAAGAAAGGGGAAGTGCATACACTGACCCATCCACATATTGAGGACACTTTTCAGCGGGACTCTACGATCCCCTGCCCTTCTGGATAATGAACGAGCATCGACCATAGCTGACTGTCATTTTCCACCTGGGTGTGAGCCGAATTGTTTATTTTAAGACGGGCAAACGATAAACCCAAAAAGTGTCCGAATAATGTCCGACCCGGATATTAGCCCTTTGGATTAAAAAATTATAACTCATTCATTGATGAGTGGCGCACCCGTCAGGATTCGAACCTGAAACCTTCTGATCCGTAGTCAGATGCTCTAATCCGTTGAGCTACGGGTGCGTTGAAACTTACCTTCCCGCCGTGTTTGAAACAGCGGGCAACGAGAATAGACCAGTGCGTTCTTTTGTCAAACTCTGTGGAGAGATTTTATTCACTTTATTCACGTTGATCAGCGCGACTGCTCATACGCATGCGCCACACGCAGCACGGTGGCTTCATCCAGCGCTTTACCAACAATCTGCAGTCCCACAGGGAGTGCCTTGCCTTCCACATCCACAGTGCCGCATGGCAGACTGATACCGGGCAGTCCGGCCAGATTGACGGGAATGGTGAAGACGTCTTCCAGATAGGCCGCCAGCGGGTTGTCTTTGAGTTCACCCAGCTTGTGCGCCGGCGTGGGGCTTGTGGGGGAAAGGATCACGTCCACCTTCTTGAAGGCCTCGGTGAAGTCATTGCGGATCAGCGTGCGTGCCTTCTGCGCACGGATGTAATACGCGTCATAGTAGCCGGAGCTGAGCATGTAGGTACCCAGCAGGATGCGCCGCTTCACCTCGGGGCCGAAACCTTCCGAGCGGGACTTGGTGTACTGCTCCATCAAATCCGCTGCACTGCTGCTACGGTGGCCGTAACGCACGCCGTCAAAGCGGGCGAGGTTTGCCGATGCTTCCGCAGGAGCGAGCACATAGTAAGTCGCCACACCGAGCTCCGTATGTGGCAGGCTGATTTCTTCAATGATCGCCCCCAGAGACTCCAGCTGGCGGATCGCCGCCTGCACGCTGGCCGATACTCCGGCATGGATGCCGTCGATGTAATACTCTTTGGGCAGGCCGATGCGCAGGCCCTTAATGTCCTGGCCAAGGGTTGCGGTGAAATCCGGAACCTCGATATTCAACGAGGTCGAGTCATGGGCGTCGTAACCACAAAGGTTGTTCAGCAAAAGCGCGGAGTCTTCCACCGTCTTGGTGACGGGGCCGATCTGGTCGAGGGACGAAGCGAACGCCACGAGGCCATAGCGAGACACTCGGCCATAGGTGGGCTTGATGCCCACGCAGCCGCACAGCGCCGCTGGCTGGCGGATGGAACCGCCTGTGTCCGAACCCAGAGCCGCAATGGCAAGATCTCCCGCCACCGCCGCCGCACTACCGCCGCTGGAGCCGCCGGGGACCCGGGAAAGATCGCGCGGATTGCGCGTGACACCGAGGGCGGAGTTCTCCGTGCTGGAGCCCATGGCAAATTCATCCATGTTCAGCCGGCCAAACGGGATGGCACCACCCGCACGCAGCTTCTGGATGGCACCCGCATCGTAGGGAGCGGTGTAGTTTTCAGCCAGGATGCGCGAGCCGCAGGTACAGGGCTGGCCGGTCACATTCATGTTGTCCTTCACCGCGATGGGGATGCCACCCAGAGGCTTCGTGATATCGGCACGGTCGGCTTCAGCGAGCGCGGCTTCAACGTCCCAGGACAGATAGGCACCGATCTCCGCATTGCCTGCTTCGATGGATTTGGCGACATCCAAAACGATGTCTCGTGGCGTGAATTCACCCGCAGTGATGCCTTTGCGCAAGGCTGCGATGGTGGAGGAAGCAAGCATAGGAAAAGAGAGCGGGAAGCAGCGGCAGAGGTTGGACGGTTACTCGATCACCTTGGGGATCTGAATCTGATCGGCGATACGTTTCGGCGCGTTGGACAGCGCCTGCTCCTGGGTAAACCCAGGACGGGGCTCATCCGCCCGCAGTACATCATAAACGGGCATGGCGTGAGCCGTCGGCTCCACTCCATTGAGATCGTAACGCGTCAGCGTGTCGATGTAGGTCAGAATGCCGTCCAACTGGGACTCGTAGCGCTTGGCTTCTTCGTCGCTGAGGGTAAGCCGGGCCAGCTTGGCCACATGTTTGATGTCGATCTTATGAGTTTCAGGCATGAGGAAACGGCTCTTTCTTGCCAGCAGGAACCCTGCTTTGCAACGCAAAAGGCACAGACTGTTTGCAGTCTGTGCCTTGAGAAACTTGCCTTGTTCGCTTTTACCAGCCTTGGGAGGAGGAATACGGAATCTCCGAGCGGAAGCCCACTTCAGGAGCGAACTCGGTGTAGCCCCACCAAGTGTCCACGTTTTCCTTGTGGTGATAAGGTGGGCGATAGGTGCGCTTCCAGCTTGGCACCGGGAAGGTGGCGATCTCATACAGACCGTAGCCAGCTCTTACCAGCGTGCGCTTGGTTCCTTCAACAAGCATGTCGGAGGCAGCGGCGATGGAACCATCAGACTCGTTGGTCTTGCGCCAGGTGGCCGGGTATTCGAACCAGCCAAACAGAACGTTGCCAATACCGCGGCTGAGTTTCCGGCTCCAGGTAAAGTGATGTCCGGGAGGAGACTGGATGTCACCATAAGCGATGCTGGAAAGGGCGCAGACGGTGAAGGCAAGGAGTAGAAAACGATTTTTCATGTGGCTTAATAATGATTAACAAAATTTGGGCGTCATTGGCAACCATTAAGTTGCGCTTTTTTACAGTCCTTTTGCCTGTTTTATCGCTTTCCACGCGGAAATTGGCGTTCCAAAAGCTGCTGCGCCTGTTCGAGGGCCGCACGATCAGCCGGACTGGCGATCACATTGTGCATTTCCGCCTCATCACGGACGTGGTCGTAAAGCTCGCTCGCCACCACGCTGCCCGTGTCAAAGTCCCGCCATTCCGTGTAGCGCAGCGTCGGGGTGCGCACGCTCACGCCCATCACCTCCGGCCTGCCACGCGGGGTGCGGTCTGGATAGGCAGGCCGTGGAAACTGCGTGTAGGCGGCATCCTTGATTTGGGCCTTGGGGTCGTTCAGCAGCGGCACAAGGCTGACTCCGTCCAGACCCGGCGCATCCGGGACAGCGCAAAGGGCCGTGATGGTGGGAAATAGATCCACCACTTCTACCAAGGCATCCGTGCAGACCCCGGCATGCTTTGCCTGCGGTGGTGCCACGATGAGCGGCACGCGCGCATCCAGCTCAAAGTTCGAGGTCTTGGCCCACAGACTGTGCTCGCCGATGTGGTAGCCGTGATCCCCCCAGAAAACAATGAGAGTGGAGTCCAGCAGACCCTGCTTTTCCAGCGCGGCAGTCACTTTCCCCAGCTGAGCGTCCATGTAGCTGATGCCAGCGAAATACCCATGTCTCATTTCCGCCGACTGCTCTGCGGTGGGCTGCTTTTGATCTTTCACCGGCCCTAGAATCTCCGTGCTCTGATGAAAGGCGATCTCTGGGGCGGCTGCAGGACGTGCGGGATCGAGCACCGGCAGCCGGTCCCGCTGATACATGTCCCAGTATTTTTTGGGAGCGTTGAACGGGGCATGAGGCTTCCAAAAACCGACGGCAAGGAAGAATGGCTCGTCTTTGATTTCCCCCAGCACACGGACAGCCTCGGTGGCCACCCTCCCATCAAAATAGGCTTCGTCCGGCACATCGCGGCACTCACAAAGCGGCACCTTGCCATACTGGCGCAGGGTGCTGGAGAGCGTGGCCAGGTTCGGCGGCAGCGGTCCGCTGACCTCCGGCACGTCATCCCCATGATTTGCATAGTGCAGGAATTCCGGAGCGCTCCATGAGCGCGGGTCGCCATGTTCCTTCGTATGCCAGTTGTGGAAGATTTTGCCCACGCAGCGGGTGGTGTAGCCATGCTCCTTCATCCACCCCGGCAGCGTATTCACCGTCGGCTTCAGTTCGCGAAAATGCGTTCCATTCACATACAGCCCCAGCGTGTCCGGACGCAGCCCCGTCAGCATGGAGTAGCGGGAGGGATTGCAGACCTCCTGCTGGCAGTAGGCCTTCCTGAAAATCACGCCGCGCCTGGCCAGCGCATCCAGATTGGGCGTGACTGCCACCGAGCCGTAGCAGCCCATCTCCGGCCGCAGGTCGTCCGCCATGATAAACAAAACATTGGTGCGTGGTGCCGCGTGCAGCAGCGGAACGGACAGCAATAAAAGAGCCCCCAGGGCGGCAGCGCGACAAATCATGACCGGCTCATAACGCATCATCCTCAGCAATATTGCCCGGCCGGCGGGCAAAAAACTCAGGTCTGCTGCCGACGCAGACTGTTTCGCATGCTGCGCCATTCGGCACGGTGGTTCTGCGCCCAGTCATTGAGAGCAAACTCAAACCCGATGTCATGGCCTTCACGCTCGCTGGAGAACCACTTCAGGCGTTGAATTTCTTCCTGCTCAGCAAGGAACTCACCATAAGGAGTTCCAGCTTGTGCAGTGATGGTTGGACTGGGCATGGGCGATGATCCGTGAGTTCACCCAAGATTCAAGCACAAGGTACTGGGAGGCAGTCGTTTGCACCTCATCCAGCTTTCCCCAACCGCCCTTGAGCTAAGAATTTTTCCACCGGTTAAAGAAAGCAAATGACAAGATCTGAGCACCCCTTATATAATTAAAGACTTAAAGTCACACGTTCATGCCGGAGTAGCTCAGTGGTAGAGCATCGCATTCGTAATGCGAGGGTCGCGGGTTCAAATCCCGCCTTCGGCTCCACCAACGCGTGTTTGCCATGACCCATCCGAGCATCGCTGACAATGATCCGCCACGCCGCAGCCGAGCCCGGCGGCGGGAGGCCATGATCAACGCCGTTGCCACGATTCTCGGCTGCATGGCTCTGGTGGTCATGATCGCCACCGTTGTGCGGGTAGTCATGATCAAGCTCTGGGAATCCGCCCGGGTCAATCCTGAGTACGTTCAGTCAATGTACGATAATGATAAAGAGCATCGCTGGTCGGGCAATATCAAGGAGCAGCCATCCCTCCTAGGCGATCCCTCCGAAATCCGTCCATCCGCAAGCGGTCCCACCCGTGAAGTCACCGCCAAAATCCCTGTCAGCTCTCAGTCCAGCGCGCTGAAACTCATGGCTCCCGGCTCCCCGAGTCCCACCGCCATTGTAGACATCGAGAGCAAAAGACCCCTGATTGAACACACACTTCGTGGCTTTTTTGAGGCCTCCAGCACGGATCAGCAGCTCGCTTTTGCCCGCGATCCCCTGCGCGTGCGTCCATTGATGGAGCATTACTACAGCAGCCATCCTCACGCTCCGATCGAGTGGAAAAGTCTTGGCTGGGTACTTCCGGTGGAGGAGGAAGGCTATCGTCTCGGCTATGCTCAGGCCGTTTTTGCCAATGCCGAACCTGTCAGCATCATCATTGAAGAAATGGTGGACGGCACCTTCCGGGTTGACTGGGAAAGCTCCGTTCGTTACGGCGAAATCGAGTGGGAGGAGTTCATCAAAACCCAGCCCTCCGCGCCCACGCTCTTCCGTGTGATCGCCTCCAAACCTCAGAATATTCCGCCTGAGGCAGCTCCGATGGGCAGCGAACTGCTCGAAATCAAGCATCCTGACGATAATGACGTCGTTTATGCCTACTTCGATCGTAAAGATCCTAAATTCCAACCACTTCTCCAGCAACTCCAGACCGGAAACTGGAAAGATGTCCCCTTAACTTTACGACTTTGTTTTCCAGGCCCAGCAGGCAGCGGTAAAAACGCACGGATCGCGGATGTCGAAGGAAAAGGATGGCTGATATTGCATGGAACCAGGAGCTAGACTGTGAGCAAACCTAAACGAAACACGAAAAAGGCGGCCCAAGGTAAGGCCAGGCCTGTTGCGGCAAAATCCAAAAAAGCCGTGGCCTCCAAGACCAAAGCCAAACCCGTGCCAGCCAAGAAAACGCTGACCAAAAAAAAGCCGGTTCCCGCCAAAAAGCCTGTGCCCAAAAAACCAGCGTCGAAGCCAGCCCCTAAAAAGGTGGTCAAAAAAGCTCCTCCAGCCAAGCCTGCGGTGAAGAAACCTGCGGCCAAGGCTTCCCCGCCAAAAACCAAACCTGTCGCGGCGAAACCCGCTCCGGCACCCGCCAAGCCTGCCCCCAAGCCGGTGGCTAAAGCGGCCAAACCGCAGGTGCCTGCCAAGCCTGCCGCCGCCAAAGCTCCAGAGGCTGTCAAAGCCGCAGCAGCGCCTGCCCCTGAAAAGCCCGCTCCCGCAGTCAAGACTGCCGCTGCACCTGCCAAAAAGGCCACCGCCCCTGCTCTAGAAGTGGCTGCACCCGCAGAGGCCCCAGCACCCGCTGCCGCCCCTGTGGTCGCCGTGGTCAAAAAAGCCCCCTCCCCGCCTTTGCCGCCTCCCGGCCCCACCAAGACTGGCGCTTTGTTTTACGATTCCCACATGCACACCCCGTTGTGCAAGCATGCCTGGGGTGAGCCTGAAGAGTACGCCCAGCAGGCCGTCAAAGCCGGCCTCAAAGGCATCATCTTCACCTGCCACTGCCCCATGCCCAACGGCTTCTGGCCCACGGTGCGCATGTCGGAAAGTGAATTCGACACCTACCTCGCCATCGTTCAGCGTGCCGCCGACGCCTTCAAGGGCAAGCTGGACATCCGCCTTGGCATTGAGAGCGAATACTACCCCGGCTGTGAGGAATACATCGCCGCCCTCCACAAGCGTGCCGACTTCCATTACGTGCTCGGCGCCGTCCACTGGCAGGCCAAGGAATACCTCAACAAGTGGGAGACCGGCACCATCGAAAACTTCCGCCGCACCTACTTTGAGCACCTTGCCAAGTCGGCAGAATCCGGCCTTTACGATTGCCTAGCCCACCCCGATCTGGTGAAAAACTACCATCCGGACTCCTGGTGCTTTGCCATCGTCAAAAACACCGTCTCCGGCGCTCTCGACCGCATTGCGGCCACCGGCGTGGCCATGGAACTGAACACCTCCGGCCTCAACAAGAGCTACTCCGAAATGAATCCAGGCAACGAAATGCTGCGCATGATGGCTGATCGCAAGATCCCCATCGTCCTCGGCTCCGACTCGCATCGGGCCGTTCGCGTCGGCGAGCATTTTGTCACCGCCCTGAACCACCTGACTGAAGCAGGCTACGAAAACGTCAGCTACTTCCTCAATCGCCAGCGCATCGACCTCCCCATCTCCGAGGTGCTTGCCAGCTTGAAGAAAGCCGCAGACCACAACGCCTGATTTCCACCCATGGTTCGCACAGGCATCGGTTACGACGTTCACCCCTTTGAAGCAGGCCGCCCCCTCGTCCTCGGCGGGGTCACCATTCCGCATTCGCACGGCCTCAAAGGCCATTCGGATGCGGATGTGCTCAGCCACGCCATTGCGGACGCCGTGCTCGGCGCTCTTGGCGAGCCCGACATCGGGCACTGGTTTCCACCCAGCGATCCCACCATCGAAGGCATCTGCAGCCTCCGAATCCTGGAAAAGTGCGCCCAGATCGCCGCAGATAAGGGCATGCGCATTGAGAACGTCGATTCCTCTCTCATCGCTGAAGCACCCAAGGTGAATCCCCACGCCGCCGCGATGAAAAAGAACATCGCAGCCGCTTTGGGCATCCAGCCCGATCAGGTCGGTGTCAAAGCCACCACCAACGAACGCCTCGGATTCGTCGGGCGTGAGGAAGGCATCGCCGCCATGGCCGTCGCCTGCATCAGCAAAATCTGATTCAGCGGGATTCTGCAAATCCCTCTTTTTTGTCTTCTTGCCAGCATGATCGCAAGAGTGGAAAGAACTCATGTTCCGTCCTCGTGTTCACTCTTCGCCCGTTGATGCCTTTCACGGCTTCAATATTACTCGTCATTCTGATTTCGTCATCCCCCATGTCCGACTCCGCTGCTGCCGCCGCTCTCGTCTCAGGTTACAACAAACTCAAAGCTGCTCTCGGCAGACGGATCGTCGGACAGGAGGCCGTCATTGAGCAGGTGTTCATCGCCATCGCCGCCGGCGGCCACAGCTTGCTCGAAGGGGTGCCCGGCCTCGCGAAGACCCTCCTCGTCAAATCGCTCTCTGACGCGATGCACCTGAGCTTCCGCCGCATCCAGTTCACACCTGATCTGATGCCTGCCGACATCACCGGCACCGAAATCATCCAGGAAGATGCGGAGACGGGCCGCCGCAAGCTCGTCTTCCAGCCGGGCCCCATCTTTTCCCAAATCATCCTCGCCGACGAAATCAACCGCACGCCGCCCAAAACTCAGGCCGCCCTGCTTGAGGCCATGCAGGAAAAGCATGTCACCGTCGGTCAGGTCACGCATGAACTGCCCAAGCCTTTCTTCGTGCTCGCCACGATGAACCCCATCGAGCAGGAAGGCACCTACCCGCTCCCCGAAGCCCAGAAGGACCGCTTCCTCTTCCTCATCAAAGTCGACTACCCCACGCGCGACGACGAGCGTGAAATCATCGCCCGCACCACGGGTGGTGAAACGCAGGAGATCGAAGCAGTCATCACCGCCGAGGAACTGCAGGCCGCACAGCAGCTCGCCCGCAAAGTGCCTGTGCCGGATCACGTCATCGACTTCGTTCTCGATCTCGTCCGTTCCACACGCCCGACCGAACCCGATGCCTCAGAATACGTGAAGAGCATGCTCAGCTGGGGTGCCGGCCCGCGTGCCAGCCAGATGCTCGTCCTCGCCGGCAAAGTCCGCGCCTTGCTCCGGGGTCGCACGCACGTCACCACCGACGACATCGAAGCCCTCGCCGCCCCTGCCCTGCGCCATCGCCTCGTCCCTACTTTCCACGCCGAAGCCGAAGGCATCACCGTGGATCAGATCATCGCCGAGTTGGTCAAAAAGACGAAAAAAAGCGAAACGCGAGTGCTCTAAGCGCTGCGCCAATGACGAATGACAAAATCCGAATGACGAAATAAGCCCGAATGCCCAAGTCCCAAAAACTTCGCATCACCACGCTCCTTCGTCATTTGCGCTTCGTCATTGCTTCGTCATTCGGATTTACTCATTCGTCATTTTCCCCCGCCATACGCCCGGCTCTCTAATTTTTCCACAACGTGGCCACGCTTTCCGACATCCTTCAAGCCGAAGACATCACCAGTCTGCAGACTCTGCAGCTCTTTGCGCGCACAGTTGTCGAAGGCTTCACCACCGGGCAGCATGCCTCGCCGCACAAAGGTTTCAGCGTCGAGTTCCGCCAGCACCGCCCCTATGTGCAGGGGGATGAAATTCGCCGCCTTGACTGGAAGATCTTTGGCCGCACCGACCGCTTCTACATCCGTGAATTTGACGAAGAGACCAATCTGCGCGCCACCGTCGTGCTCGATGCCAGCGGCAGCATGGGCTACCGCGGCCAGAAGGGCATTTTGAAATTCGACTACGCGCGCAAGCTCGCCGCATCCCTCGCCTACCTGCTCATGAGCCAGCAGGACGCCGTGGGCCTCATCACATTCGACTCCAAAATACGCGACGTCATCCCCTGCCGGACCAAGATCACGCACCTGCATCTGATGCTTGAGACAATGGTCAAGACCGAGCCCGGCAAAGACACCAGCCTCGCTCCGGTGCTCGAATCCCTCGCGCAGCGCCTCAAGCGCCGTGGCCTCGTCATCCTCATCAGCGATTTCTTCGACGATCCCGCAGCCCTCCTTCGCTCCATCGGCGTCCTGCGCAAAAAAGGCCACGAAATCATCGCCCTCCAGCTCTGGGACCGCGATGAAACCGACTTCCCTTTTGGCAACTGGGCACGCTTTGAAAACCTCGAAAACGACGACGACTTCCTCCTCCTCGATCCCGCCACGATCCGCCAGCGCTACATCGAGGCCCAGCAGAACTTCGCCGCCCAGCTCAAGGAAGGCTTCCGCAAGCATCAGGTCGATTACTTGAGCCTGCCTACCGATGAATCCCACTCCTCCGCGCTGCGGAGTTATTTAGCACTGAGAATGCGATGAGTTTCCTTCACGGCATTCTCCTATTTGGCGCGGCGGCCTTTCTCATCCCGCTGATCATCCACTTGTTGAACAAGCGGAAGGTCGTCACCGTACGCTGGGGTGCCATGCACCTGCTGCATGAGGTGATCCGCCAGCGGAAGCGCAAGATGAAGGTCGAGCAGCTTTTGCTGCTCATCATCCGCATCGCCATTCCCATCGTGCTCGCGCTCTGTCTCGCACGCCCGGTGCTCACGGCGCTGCGCTCTCTCGGCCTCGGCAGTTCCTCGCTCATCGTCATGCTGGACGATTCCTTCTCCATGCGTGCGCCCGCCGCACAGACCACGCTGCCAGGCGGCACCGTCATGCAGCAGGCGCGTCAGGACATGCAGACCATGATCACTGATCTGCCAGACGGCTCCAGCGCGCAGGTCCTTCTCTCCGGCGGCACGCCGCGCAAGCTGCTGGATCAAGCCACCACGGACCGCACCCTCATTCCAAAGCAACTCAGCGAGGTGCCCTCGATGTCCGGCCCGCTGTCTGCGAATGATGCCTTTCAGGCCGCCACCTCGGCCTTGAAGGACTCCCCCAATGCCACGCGCGAAGTCGTCATCGTCTCCGACTTCCAGGAAGCTGACTGGAAAGCCATCGCCGACGGTGCCGCACTGCCAGCACTCGAAACGATCTCCAAGCAGGAGCCCAAGCCGCAAATCACCTTCTACCGCGTGGGCAGTGACCTCGCTGAAAACATCAGCATCGCCAGCGCCGACATCTCCGCTCTCGTCGCCGCTGAGTACCAGCCCATCGGCCTGCGGGTGCGCATCAAAAACCACGGCAAACGCCCCTGGCAGGACATCCCCGTGCATCTCGAAGCCGATGGCGCACGCCTCCGCACCGCGCGTGTTTCTCTCGCTCCTGAAGGCGAGGCCGTTCTCTCCTTCACCCATGCCTTCGAAAAAGTCGGTGACCATTCCCTCTCCGTCCGCCTCGAAGGCGACAGCTTTGCCGACGACAACGCCTTCCACTCCATCGTGCAGGTGCGCAATCAGCTCAACGTCCTGCTCATTGATGGCAGCCCCGGCAAAGAACCGCTCAGCGGCGCCACCGACTTCCTGGAGATCGCCCTCACACCCCACACCGTCGCGGCAGCCACACTGAAGGATCTCATCCGCACGAAGAAAATCGATCTGCGTAAACTACGCAATGAAGACCTTCGCCAGCAAGAAGTCATCATCATGGCCGATGTGCAGAAACTGCAGGGCAACACTCAGAATGAGATCGACAAATTCGTCAAAGAAGGCGGCGGACTGCTCGTCTTCGCCGGACCTGACTGCGATCTGGACTGGTACAACCGCGAGTTCTTCCGCAAAGGCGAAGGGATGTATCCTGCCGCCATCAAGGGCCAGGCCCGCGCCGATTCCGATTCCCTGCCCGCGCGCATCCTCATGCAGCGCTTCACGCATCCCTCCGCGCTGTATTTCAATGATGCTCGTGCCGGACGTCTGCAGGACGCCGAGTTCCGCCACTGGTTGGAATTCACGCCGCAGGGAGATCAAACTCAGCGCATCTTCAATCTCGACCGCAACGTGCCGCTGATGATCGAGAAAAAGTACGGCCGTGGCCGCGTCATCGCCTCCGCCACCACAGCCAATGCGGAGTGGAGCAATCTTCCGCTGCAGCCTTTCTTCGTCCCGCTCATGCAGCGCCTCACCACCTACCTCGCCACCGTAGGCAGCGCACCCGCCTGGCAGCTCGTGGGTTCCACGATCCGCCTTCCGCTCGAAAAATCCGAGCTCGGCGCCGAGTTCACCCTGCGAGATCCCACCGGTCAGATGCAGACGCTCAAGTCCATCAAGGAAGGCGACGCCGTCTTCGTCCAAAGCCCCTCCATCACCCAGCCCGGCATCTTCCAACTTCAAAAGGTCGGCACAGAAAAGACTACGCTTCTCGCCTTCAACATCGACGGCACCGAGTCCGACCTCAAAGCCCTGCCTTCCGCCGACATCCAAAAAATCGCCACTCGTTACGACGCCGCCTTTGCCGACACCCTGCCCGCCTACCAGGCGCTCGACCGCACCCGCCGCCACGGCAGCGAACTCTGGCAACCGCTGCTCATCCTCCTGCTGGGCCTTCTCTTTGCCGAAGTCCTCCTGCAACAGCACATCGCCAAAGGCTAGCCGATTAAAGCATGACACCTCAGACCGAAACCTCCCTGCGCTTCACCGGCGGCTATTCGCCGCTCCCGGTGATCGTGCTCGCGTTCGGTCTTGCGGCCCTGATGTGGTTTCTCTACCGCCGTGAATTGAAGTACGTTGGCAGCCGTGCCGCGCAGGTGCCCGCCATCCTGCGTTCGCTGGCAGTCTTTATTCTAGTCCTGGCGCTCGCCGGACCGATCCTGCGCCACGTCACCACCTTGCGTCAGCTTGGCCGCGTCGTCGTCGCGGTGGACAGTTCCGCCAGCATGCAGCTCACGGACGAAGCCGCCGGCGCTGCCGCAGGCACATCTAAGGCGCGCTTTCTGCGCGCCGAGGACCTCCTGCTCAAAGGCACGACGCCGCTGCTGAAAAAACTCGCCGAGACCCAGGATGTGGAACTCGTGGCCCTTCGCGGCATGAACACGCAGCGCCTGTGGTGGTACCGTCAGGGCGGCAAGGACACCTCTGGTGAAATGCCCGCTACGTTTGAGCTGCCCGCGACCTCACCCATCACCAATCTAGATCAGACTTTGCGAGCCGCCGTCGGCCCCGCCACCGCTGGCACCGCGCTCGTCGTGCTCTCGGATGGCCAGCACAATTCCACCGGCTCTCCCGAAGAATTCAGCACCGCGCTCAAAGCCAGCGGCACCGCCATCTTCACCATCGGCTTCGGCACCGAGATCCCACCACCGGACCTGGCCCTGCTGGCCGTCTCGGCTCCCGAATCCGTCTTCTCCAAGGAAAACTTCCAGGGCCGCCTCACCGTCAATGACAGCATGCCCGCCGGTGTTCCTGCCAACGTGCGCATCGAAAGCCAGGGCAAGGTGCTGTGGAAAAAAGACTTCACCACCGATGGCAAAGGCGAAAAGGGGTTCGACTTCATCTTCCCCGTCACCGAACTGCCGCCACCCGCCCCCGGTCAGCGCGATAAAACACTGCGCAGCGTGAACATCCTCATCTCCGCCAGCGGCGACCGCGCCGCGCTGGAAAAGACGCGCTCCAACAACGCCCGCGAGCTCTCCATTCATCTGCTGGAAAAGAAACGCAAGGTGCTCATCCTCGACGGCCGTCCGCGCTGGGAGTCACGCTACATCCACAACCACTTCGACCGCGATGAGCGCTGGCAGGCCACTAGTATATTTGATGACATGGCTGACAACGCCGCCAATGGCAGCCTGCAAAAAGACTTTCCCAAAACTCGCGACGAACTCCTGAGCTACGACCTCATCATCCTCGGTGAAGTCATACCAAACCGCCTCAAGCCGGAAAGCCTCGACTGGATCCTTGAGTTCGTCGAAAAACGCGGCGGCGGCTTGATCATGATCGATGGTCAGCGCGGCAAACTGCACGAATGGAGCCAGGGCAAAACGGCCCCGCTCATCCCGGTCAAGTTTGGCCCATCCAACGCCAGGCATCAGCCCACCAGCCTCGAACTCACCACGGATGGCCAGCGCTTCGATGCCCTGCGCCTCAGCGACAGCCCCAGCGCCAACACCGCCCTCTGGCCCACGCTTTCCAAAGTGAACTGGCACGCGAACGTCGAGCCCCTGCCCGCCGCCATCACGCTCGCCAAAGCACAGCAACCCACCATCGTTTTCCGTCAGGTAGGCGCCGGTGCCGTGCTTTACCTCGGCACGGATGAACTCTGGCGCTGGCGCTTTCAGGTCGCGGACTTGTATCATCAGCGTCTGTGGATGCAGCTTGGCGCATGGATTGCGGCCCCGCCATTCCAGATCGACCAAAAGAAACTCTCCGTCGGCACCGACCGCCTGCGTTACTCGCCTGGCGAAGCCTCTGAAATCCGTGTGCGTGTGCGCAATGACAAAGGCGACATCGTCACCGATGCACAGCCGCGCGCCTACCTCATTCACGACGGCGCTGATGTCGCCACCCTGCAGCTCGAAGCAGATCCCACTCACATCGGCGTCTATCGTGCCCTCACCCCGCCGCTCAAGGCCGGCACCTATGAGATCGCCGTGGCAGAAAGCCCCAGCGCACCGCGCAGTGAGGCACGCCTCTCCCTGCACGTTTCCGATACTGGCAATCCTGAGTGGGCCACGCTCACCATGAACCGCACGCTGCTGGAAACCATGGCCACCAACAGCGGCGGCCGTTTCCTGCGTGAAGAACAAGCCGCCACCGATCTCCCCAGCCTGCTGCAAAGCATCGACCGCAAGCAGGTCATCACCCAGGAGACCAATCTCTGGTCCAGCTGGTGGTGGTTCGGTGCCGCCATCCTGCTGCTCACCGTCGAGTGGCTCATGCGCAAACGCCTCAAACTCGTCTGATCATGGCTGCCTCCACCGATCGTGCCCAGCTCGCCGTCCGCGTCACCCCGAACGCGAAGAAATCCGAGTTCGCCGGATGGACCGCCGATGAAAAAGGCCGCCCCGTGCTGCTCGTGAAACTGCACGCCCCACCCGTGGATGGCAAAGCCAACACCGAGCTCATCCGCTTCCTCGCCGAAGCCCTCGACTGCCCCAAAGGCCAGATCACACTGATACGCGGTACGTCCAGCCGCCAGAAGACCGTGGAGCTTCCGGCAGCGGTTCTTGAGCGGTTGTCAAAGTAGCCTTGTTGCTGTGCAACAAGGATCCCTGTTCCACAGGATCAGGGCTAGCTCCGAGCCTGCTCCAGCAAATTCATCATGAGGAAGGACAGCATCAGTGCCAGTTGCTCCCCTTCATCCGCCGGGCCTTCCTGCTTCAATCCAAAGCTTCCTTCGTCGAAAAGCGAAGGCTGCTTGGTCAGGCGCATCGTCGGAGTTCCGCCTTCGCGACGGGTGGCAAGGTAGCTCGGGCGCAGTAAGTAGCCTGAGAGCAGGTTGATGCCCATATCGCTCACAAGGGTGTCCAGCATGGTGATAAGAGGATTGACATCCTGAATCGCAAACGTCGGTTTTTCCTCACCTGGAGCAAACACATCGTAGTGCGCCTTCCACATGGATTTCATTCCACGCCTGCCCACCGCGCCCAACACCTCTCCCGTGGGAGATTTGAACGTGTAGCGTGCCGACCAGTCGATGATGCGGTCCGCCTCAATCGTCGCCAGCAGCGTCCTCTCCGAGTCATCCGCGAACACTTCCACCTTCTCTTTAAGGCGAAAAAACTGCTGCCTCACATGGCAAATCGTGCCGCCATAAGCATCCGTGACATCAATCTCCGGCGTGGATGTCATGAGCTTGAAGCAGAAGTTAAGCGGGTAGTACATGAGGCCGCGAAAGTGACCGGACGGCTCAAGGTTGCAATGACAGAACGACCGCAGATTTGCAATCGTCGGTCGACCTTGAAGAGATTGCCACTTTCCTTAACCCCGCGCCCGCTCCAACAGATTCATCATGAGGAAGGACAGCAGCAAAGCCAGTTGTTCACCTTCATCCGCCGGGCCTTCCTGCGTCAATCCAAAGCGGCCTTCGAAAAGCGCGGGCTGCTTGGTCAGGCGCAGCGTGGGAGCACCCGCTTCGCCACGGGTGGCGATGTAGCTCGGATGCAGCAGGTAGCCGGTGAATATCCCCACGATCGGAATCTCGCCTACCAGGCCATCCAGCATTTTCGTCCACGGATTCGCTTCCTGAATTGCAAATGTCGGCGTCTGCGCTCCAGGAACAAAGACATCATAGTGCGCTCTCCACAGCGACTTCATACCGCGCCGGCCAATGGCTCCGAGCACCTGACCCGTTGGAGATTTAAACGTGTAGCGCGCCGACCAGTCGATGATGCGGTCCGCCTCAATCGTGGCCAGCTGCGTCCTCATCGAGTCATCCGCGAATACCTCCACCTTCTCTTTGAAGCGAAACAGCTTCTGCTTCACATAGCAAACCGTGCCGCCATGGGCATCCGTCACGTAGATCTGCGGAGAGAAGGCCAGAAGCTTGAAGTGAAAAGTCAGCGGGTAGTGCATGTGAGAGCCAAGGTGGCCTGACCAAAGGTGGTTGCAATGATATAACGGACGCTGGTTTGCAATCAGGCAGCCGCTTTGGCCATGTTGCTCAGCAGAGCCTGCGCACACGCCGCCGCAAACTCCGGCGCATTGATTTCGCAATCCATCTCCACGAGCGGAATGCCCGGGCGAAGGTGCTTGCGGATGGCGTCAACCAGCGCCGCATCTGCCTCGGCATCATAGAACGGCTTGCCAGCAGCGCTGATGATGCTGATGGCCTGCAGTGGCAGCAGTACGGCCACGGGGCCGGTGTAAGCATTCACCTTCTCCGCGAGAATGCGGCCCAGTTCCGCGCACTCGGCGGCGTTGGTGCGCATGAGAGTGACCTGTGGATTGTGGATGTAGAAGGTACGCCCTTCAAACTTCGCAGGCACACTCGCACGCTCGCCGAAGTTCACCATGTCGAGACAGCCCGGTGTCACGATGGCCGGAACGCCCACTTTGCCCGCCGCATCCAGCCGGGTTGGCCCCGCTCCAAGAATGCCCCCCACGAGTTCATCCGCCCATTCGGTGGTGGTGATGTCGAGCACGCCTGAAAACATCCCGCTTTCGATCAGCGACTCCATGATCTTGCCGCCAGTGCCGGTGGCATGGAAAACGAGCACTTCATACCCCGCATCTTCGAGCACCTGCTTCGCCCGGTGCACGCATTCGGTCGTATTGCCAAACATCGAGGCGGCGATCAGCGGTTTATCTTCACCCGCAGGCACCGTGGTTTCCACCATGCCACAGATCGCCCCGGCCGCACGGGCCAGCAGCACGCGGGAAATGCGATTGATACCACTGACATCCACGATGCTCGGAAACATCACGATGTCCTTCGTGCCTACATACGGCGCCACATTTCCAGCCGCCAGCGTGGACACCATCACCTTCGGAAAACCCACCGGCAGCGCCCGCATCGCCGCCGTGCCGATGGCCGTGCCACCGCCGCCGCCGAGCGAGATCACCCCCTGCACCTTGCCACTCGCAACCAAGGCCGACAAGAAGGCCGCAGCTGCCCCAGCCATAGCCGTCACCGCCTCGCCACGGTCCTGGCGCTCCATGATGCCCGCAAGATCCACCTTCCCCGCCGCCGCGACCTGCTCCCGCGTCACATCTGGCTTTATCTGCGGCACATCCCCGCTGCCGGTGTCGATCAGCAGCGTCTGATGCCCGCGTGCGCGGATGATTTCCGCCACGTAGGCGTGTTCGTGACCTTTGGTGTCGAGCGTGCCGAGAACTGCGATGGTTGCCATGGTAGGGAGGATAAAAGCGACTGCCGGAAGAACAGCAACCGTTTCACACCACCTCCTATCCGCACTCCACCCGGCTTGACGGGTTGCTCCAAAAATCCCCCGTGCCTTTGGTCCCGCATATGACATAGTCAGGTGCATGCCAGCGGCACCTCCAGCTTCATCAGCCCCAGCGCCCCTTCAGGACCGGCTTCGCCTCGCCAGAACGGCGCTCGAAACCTATCGCACGCGCTGCTTCTGGTCTTTGGCTCCCGACTTTGTGGTGGATGAATCGACCCTCCCCATCCTCATCGCCGGCCTGCGAAAACACGGAGATCGCACGGCTTTCCAGATCGCCGCCCAATTATGCCGCTAACCGCTTTCCAGCACGAGGTCTTCATCACTCTTCGGCAGAGCCGCAGCCCCAACAGTTTCGTTTTTGGTGCCACGGTGCTCAATGCAGCCGAGAAAACGCCACGCTATTCGCGCGACATCGATCTTTGCCACGACCTGGAAACCGCCGTGGCTGAATCTGCGGCGGCGGATGAAGCGGCTCTTGTTGCTGCGGGTTACACAGTCACCTGGCAGCTTCGCCAGCCCATGTTTCAGCGTGCCACCGTCACCAGACACGACGGCAGCGTGAAGCTGGAATGGGTCTATGATTCCGCCTTTCGTTTCTACCCGGTGGAGCCGGATGATGAACTCGGCTGGCGGCTTCATTTTGCCGATGCTGCCACGAACAAGTTGCTTGCCCTCTCAGGGCGTGCCGAGCCACGGGACTTTGTAGATGCCATTCATCTACACGAGACCTTCCTTTCTCTCGGCACCCTCGCCTGGGCAGCCGCAGGCAAGGATGAAGGTCTGAATCCACGGCTCATTCTCGATCTCGCGGATCGTTTTGCCCGTTATCGGCAGGCGGACATCGACAGCCTCCACCTTGCCACCCCGTTCAGTCTCCTAGACCTCAAGGCAAGATGGTCAGCAGCCATCGATGAGGGGCGCCAGCTTGTTGAAAAATTACCAGCAGCTGAAATCGGCTGCCTCTACCTTGATCCTCAGACGAACTCACCCGTCTCGCCAATTCCGGGATCCCCCTATCTGGAGCATCTTGTCCGACACTTCGGCTCTGTTGGCGGTTCATGGCCGCAGGTGGTCAATCGGTAGTTTGGGTGAAAATCCCCGTCATTTTCCTCCCCCTCCGCCATTGAACACGGCGGATTCCTCGCCAAGTCAGGGGGTCCCACCCATGTCCCAAGCCGTTTTCCGCTCCATCCCCCTCCGCGAACTCAACGCCGACCAGCTCCTCGACCTCTCGAAGCGCATGAAGCTCTCGCTCTCACGCGCCGACATGCTCGCCGTGCAGAAGATTTACAACGACGAAGGCCGCGAGCCCACGGACGTCGAGATGGAAGTCATCGCCCAGACCTGGAGCGAGCACTGCAAGCACCGCATCTTTGGCGCGAAGATCCAGCACACGCTCGACGGCAAGGAGGAGGTCGTGGACGGCCTCTTCAAGACCTACATCCGCGCTGTGACGGAAGAGATCTGCAAAACCAAGCCCGACTTCGTGCTCGGTGCCTTTGAAGACAACGCCGGCTTCGTGCGCCTGGACGCCGACAAGGCCGTGTGCCTCAAGGTGGAAACACACAACCACCCCAGCGCCATCGAACCTTATGCAGGTGCGAACACCGGCCTCGGCGGCGTGATCCGTGACATCCTTGGTGCCGGCAAAGGCGCGAAGCCCGTGGCTTCCATCGACGTCTTCTGCTTTGGCCCGCCCAACATCGAGCAGGAAGACATCAAGGCCAAGGACGTCATCCACCCCCTCGGTGTCATGCGTGGCGTGGTGCGCGGCGTGCGTGACTACGGCAACCGCATGGGCATCCCCACCGTCAATGGCGCGATCCAGTTTGACGACACCTTCATTTACAATCCCCTCGTCTTCTGCGGCACCGCCGGCATCATCCCGATCAAGGACATCGCCAAGGAAGTGAAGCCTGGCCATTTGCTCGTCGCCGCTGGCGGCCGCACCGGCAAGGACGGCCTCAAAGGCGCGACCTTCTCCTCCGCATCGCTCACCACGGGCTCCCACGAAGAGGACCAGACCGCCGTGCAGATCGGCAATCCCATTGAAGAAAAAAAGGCCGCTGACTTCGTGCTCGCCGCACGTGAGAAGGGCCTCATTCAGTTCGTCACCGACTGCGGTGCCGGTGGTTTCAGTTCTGCCGCAGGCGAAATGCTGCGCGACACCGGCGGTGAAGTGTGGCTGGAAAACGCCCCGCTCAAAGCCCCCGACCTCGAAAGCTGGCAGGTCTTCATCAGCGAATCCCAGGAGCGCATGGTCATCGCCATCGAGGAAAAAGACCTCGCAGCCATGCACGAACTCGCTGCGATTTACCAGACCGAGCTCTGCGTTCTCGCCAAGGCCGACGGCTCCCAGCGCCTCAAAGTTTTCCACCACGGCACCATCGTCTGCGATCTCCACGTCACCGCCCTGCATGAGGCCCCGCGCCGTGAAATGAAGGCCAAATGGCGCACCCCGCCATCCGTGAAGCCAGTGGTGCCCGTGCGCCCAGAATCCTGGACGGACACGCTCAAGACCCTGCTCGCCGATTTCTCCATCGTCTCCCGTGAGCCGATCATCCGCGAATACGACCACGAAGTGCAGGGCAACACCGTCCTCAAGCCCCTCGCCGGTGCTTCAGGCGACGCCCCGCAGGACGGCAGCGTCATCCGTGTGGATGGCAGCCAGCAGCTCGTCGCCCTCGCTTGCGCCTTGCTCCCAGAGTGGGGCAAAACCGACCCGCATCTCATGGGCCGCGCCGTGGTGGATGAGTGCGTGCGCCAGCTCGTCGCCATGGGGTCCAACCCCGACCGCATCGCCATCCTCGACAATTTCTGCATGGGCAATCCCGACAACGAGCGCGAGCTCGGCGCCCTCGTGGAATGCACCAAGGGCATGGCCAAAACGGCCATCGCCTACGCCGCGCCCTTCGTCTCCGGCAAGGACAGCTTCTACAACTACTTCATCACCGACGAAGGCCCGGTCTCCATCCCCGTCACACTGCTTCTCAGCGGCTTCGGCGTCGTGGAAGATGCTAAGCATGTCATCGGAGCTTCATTGCGCCGCGTCGGCAGCAAGATCGCCATCCTCGGCAAAGCCAGCGCCGGCCTGCGCGGCAGCATCGTCGCCAAGTACACCAAAGGCATCGGCATGGACGCCGGCCCGGACTTCTGCGAAGTCGAAAGCCTCGCCGCCTACCGCCGCTACTTTGAACTCGTGAAACAGGGCGCCGTCCTCAGCGCCCATGACATCGGCGAAGGCGGCCTCGCCGTCGCCCTGGCCGAAATGGCCTTCAGCGGCAAGGGCGGCCTCCGCATCTCCACCGACAAGATGCCCGCCCACGCCGGCCTCACCACCGCCGAACTCCTCTTCGGCGAAACTCCCGGCCGCCTCCTCGTCGAGATCGCCCCTGAGCACGTGAGCGCCGCCGAAGCCGCCGGCCTCACCATCATCGGCGACTCCACCCGCGATCCCTACCTCAACATCTCCCACAACGGCACCACCCTGGTCGATTCCCCGATTGATCAGCTCAAGCCGCTGTGGAGGGACGGGCTGGTGAAGTATTATTGATTCAGCAATGCGAACCGCGCTCGGCAGTCCGAGTAGAAACACGCCGGCAGTGTATCGGGCAGGAGCATAGCTCCCTGACCGCCTTGCCGTAGGCGCGGTAGGTTTTTTCTTGCCGCCTCCGCGCCTTGCGGCACACACTCCGAGTACGCATGAGCACCCGGCCCGTCATCTTCATCTCCGCCGTCAGCAAAGAGCTGCGCAGCGCGCGCGGGCTGGCGGCGCGGCTGGTCCACAGCCTGGGTTATGACCCCAAGGACCAGGACATGGCACGCACCGAGCACGGTCAGCTCAAAGACGTGCTGCAGCGTTGGATCGACCAGTCGGCAGGCGTCATCCAGCTCGTCGGCAAATGTTATGGGGCGGAGCCCAGTGCGCCGGATGCCGAGTTCGGCCGCGTCAGCTACACGCAGTTCGAGGCCCGTTACGCTTTGAGCCAGGGGAAGCCCGTGTGGTACTTCTTCGTGGGGTATGATTACCCCGCCGATGCGTATGAAACGGAGCCTGAGGCCCTGCGCGCCCTCCAGAGCGCCTACGCCGACAGCATCCGCCTGGAGGGCGACCTGCGCCATCGCTTCACCAACGACGCCGAGCTGGAAAACGCCATCCACCGCATCGACGACCACCTTGACGAGCTGCGCCACGACTGGAAGCAGGAGCAGCGTCGCGTCCGCCGCTTCCGCATCCTCGCCAGCGTCGCCCTGCTCATCCTCATCGGCCTCGGTGCCACCGGCCTCCAGCTTGGCTGGTGGGTGAAACAGAGCACGGACGCCGTGAAGCAGGACACCGAGAAGACGCGCGAGATCGTTGTCCAGACCGAAAAGAAAGTCGATTCCGTGCTCCAGCGCTACAAGCAGATGGAGCAAGCGCTTATCAAGCTCGCCGACGCGGAAATGCACGCCAAGCAGTTCGGCGAGAAGTTGACACCCGAGCAACTTCGCCAGCGCGCCTACACGATCTTGGAGAATGAACTTGGCATCGCTGCGGGAACCTTGTCCAAAGAGCTGCCCGGCTTTGCCTTAGAGTTATACAACCGGCCTGATACCACGTTGCTCATGCGCGCTCGCGCCGCCTATGCGTTGAATAAGTTCGAGGAAGCGGAGAAGCTGTTCCTGCAAAGCGATGCTCAGGACAAGAAGGCCATGGAGAACGCCGAAAAGGTAGCCAGCGATCTGCGCGGGCAGCGGATCGAAGCGTTGGTCGGTGCAGGCCAGAGCGCTAGGGCGCAGATCCACTACCTCCAAGCCATGGACCACCACCTCGCCGCCACCGCCCTTATCAGCCAGGAGCGCGATGTCCTGCGATGGCTCAACCTTCAGAACTCCATCAGTTACCTCTACTATCTACAGGGACGCTACGGCGAAGGCCTTGCCCAAACGAAGCAAGTCTGGCAAACCGCCCAGCAAGTCGGTCACGACGAAGCCCCCGACGTGCTCGATGCCCACGTGCATTATGCCCTCGCGCTCAATGCCAACGGCCACGCCGCCGCCGCCGAGCCGGAGTTTCGGACGGTGATCCAGGTCCAAGAGCGAGTGCTGGGCGTGGAGCATTCCGATACTTTGATTAGCCGGGGCATTCTGGCCATCGCTCTATATGCCCAAGCCAAGAATGCCGAGGCGGAGCAGGAGTATCGGACGGTTTTCAAGCTTATTGAGCGCGTGCTTGGCGCGGAGCATCCCCAAACCTTGACGTGCCGTAGCAATCTGGCCAGCGCGCTGTATGCCCAGGCGAAGTATGTTGAGGCGGAGCAGGAGCTTCGGGCGGTGTTGAACATCGGAGAGCGCGTGCTGGGCGCGGAGCATCCCGATACTTTGTCGAGCCGGGGCAATCTGGCCGCCGCGCTGCAAGCCCAAGGCAAGTATGCCGAGGTGGAGCAGGAGTATCGGGCGGTGTTGAAGGTCCAAGAGCGCGTGCTGGGCGCGGAGCATCCCGCTACCTTGTCGAGCCGGATGAATCTGGCCAGCGCGCTGGGTGACCAAGGCAAGTATGCCAAGGCGGAGCAGGAGTGTCGGGCGGTGTTGAAGGTCCAAGAGCGCGTGCTTGGCGCGGAGCATCCCCAAACCTTGACGTGCCGTAGCAATCTGGCCATCGCTCTGGATGCCCAAGGCAAGCAGACCGAGGCGGAGCAGGAGGATCGGGCGGTGTTGAAGATCAAAGAGCGCGTGCTGGGCGCGGGGCATCCCGATACCTTAAAGAGCCGGATGAATCTGGCCGTTGTTCTCCAAAACCAAGGCAAGAATGCCGAGGCGGAGCAGGAGCATCGGGCGGTGTTGAGGATCAAAGAGCGTGTGCTGGGCGCGGAGCATCCCGATACCTTGGCGAGCCGGGGCAATCTGGCCACTTTGTTGGATGACCAGGGCAGCCATGCCGAGGCGGAGCAGGAGTGTCGGGCGGTGTTGAAGATCCGAGAGCGCGTGCAGGGCGCGGAGCATCCTGATGTGGCGAAGTCTTGCTGCAACCTGGCGCTCTGTCTCGAAGCTCAGAAGAAGCTGCCGGAGGCGCTGGTGTTCATGCGGCGGGCGGAGCAGGTGTGGACCAAGGCTTTAGGCCCCGATCACCCGAATACAAAAGACGCCAAGACTGTTCGCGAGCGGCTGGAGGCGGCGGTGAAGGGGAAATAGGCCGTGGGGAGACCCGTGGGAGACCTCCTTACCAGCGTTCATTCGTGCTGGAGCACGATGGCAGTGATTGGCGTGTCCTGCGGGCCGATCTCCTTGCTTAGGCTCTCCCATTCCTTCCGCAGACGCCCGGCGATGGCGGCGGATTCATCATCAAATGGCACCGAGGCAAGGCGGATTTTGAGTTGCTTTGGTTGAGATGGCCGCGCCATCATCCAGCATGGATCCGAAGACCGACACACACTTGAAGTCACCACTAATTCCGAAATGGTTTTGGCTAATTGGAATATTAATGTTCGCCCTCTGGATTTTCACTCCCAGTCTGGTGAGCTGGCTTGGTGGCAGCGAACCTCCAACTAAAGCGGGCGAGTTCGGCGATCAGTATGGCATCGTGAATGCTTTGTTCTCAGGGCTCGCTTTACTTGGGGTGATGGCGGGAATCCTAATTCAGGGCAAAGAATTTCGCGGGCAACTTCGAGAAATGGCAGCCAACGCAGAGGAGATGCAAAAGCAGACGAAAACATATGAGGAACAATTGGAGCTGCTGCGGCACCAAAACAACATATTGGCACGCCAGCAACTTGAGGGGCAAATTCAGGAGCGACTAGCCGCGCAGCCATTTTTCACATTCAAATTCTCAATGAGCGGAAAAGCTGTTCATTTTTGGATGCGAAATCACGGCTCGACAGTTTATGGAATGGTCGTGCAAATCTTGGAGACTCCGCCCCCTAGCTTGTGGACGAGAGAGATGCTTTCAAAAGATGACCCGGAAGTAGCTGGTGAGGTTCTGTTGGAGAACGCTAGCGCAAAAGAATCGATCAAAGTGGAGTTCGCTTATATTACCCGCATGGGGCATCTCATGCGGGAGACTTACATCATGACTCCGCCTTACAATGTTGATCGGATGAAAGGGCATTCAGATATGGCGGCAGTAAGCGCTCGGATCCGCCAAGAAGTTCAATCGCAAGCAACGTAAGGGGAAATGACATCAATGTGCAACAAATTGACAAACGCTCCTTCTTGGATGCTGTGGCTGAAACTCTGGCACCGCCAGAGCCATGAAGACCTCCGAGGCCGTGGCATCTCCCTTTCATCTCGGCGGATTGTTCGCTTCATGCGCTGTGGAGTCCTGCCTCGACAACGGGCAGCGGGAAGTTCTCGTTGGAATACAAACGAGCGATCATGACTCATCACCATTCGCCGCGATCTCCCTGTCCATTTCCTCGCGGTGGGAGCGGGCGTAATTCCAAGCATTGGCGAGGTCTTCCGCGTTCAATGTGGGATAGGCCGCGAGCAGTTCCGCATCCGTCTTTCCCTGACGGCGCAGAGATTCCAGCAGCCAGACCGGAATTCGTGTGCGGATGATGCGAGCCACCCCACCGCACACATTTGCCTGAAAATCGATCCCCGGGTGAGCATCCGCCACCTCCATGGCCACAACGGAGAGAATGCGCATCTGGTCTCCTTTGGGAAGATGCAGCACGACCTCACGAAGGGCATCAAAGCTGGTATTCATTCCTGCAAGCTTATCATAGGCGCTCTCAGGCGGAAATGCTTTTTCACAGCCAATCCCATGCCTGTCTAAGTTCTCATTGCACGCAGCCTTGAAGCACCTTCCATCCCACCATGTCCTCCCCCCTGGCCATCCTGAAAGCCTTCGCGCTCATCCTGGCGCTGTTCCTGGGCCCCTTGAGTATGTTCGGCCTCTGCTGCATGGTCACCTGGCAGGGCATGCTGCTCAGCGCGGCCTTCGGTTTGCTGGCAATCAGCCCCCTGCTCTTCTGGCTCGGTGATGAACGCGGCTCCGTGTTCCAGATGCGATTGGGAAAAATTGCGCCTCTCGCCGCATGTGTCGGCGTAGCGGCCGCGCTCTGGCACACACCCAATGCGCACACGCCTGAGACTGCAAAGATTCATTCGCGCTTCTCCGACGGTGGCTGGCACTATGAGCGCGGTTCCATCGGCTCTCTCCTGCGAGAAATCGATCAGATCCACCTCGGCTACGCTGTGGCGATGGCCTTCGATCCGTTCTTCACCCGGCAGCAACGCAGCAAACTCTCTGCGATGACCGACACCCTTTATGCTGAGATCAGCGCGGATCCAGACTTCACCGCCGTCGGCTCTGCTCTGCCGTCCATCTATCGCGAGATTGGCTTCGGAGATTTCCGTGACGGTCATTACTTCCACTACATCCCGGCCAGAGTGGACCGCAGTAAACCGTCGCCGGCGCTGGTTTTCCTGCATGGCAGCGGCGGCAATTTCAAAGCCTATGTGTGGCTGCTTTCCAAGATCGCCGATGAACTTGGCATCACCGTCATCGCTCCCAGCTTTGGCATGGGAAACTGGGAGAAGCGTGGAGGCTACGAGACCATCACGCGTGCTATTGTCGATGCCGGAAAGCATGCGGCAATCGCCCCTGATCACATCCACCTCATGGGCCTCTCCAACGGCGGCAAAGGCTTGTGTCTGGCCGAATCGACAGACGGGCCCAAATTCCGCTCCCTGATTTTCCTCTCGGCAGTGTTTCACAGCCGCATCAAACCGGCGGAACTTGCCGCACGTTTGCAACCGCGCCGCGCACTGATCCTCTCAGGCGGCAGCGATGATCGCGTGCCGTGGGAGTATGTTTCCGGTTATGCTGAAAAGCTGAAGGCAGGCGGGCTGGATGTTACTTCACGCCGCTTTGAGGGTGAAGATCATTTCCTTTTTTTTCGTCAGCGCGTCGAGGTGTTGAAACTCGTTGCCGGGTGGATTGCAGCAGACTCGACGAAACGAATTCCAGCACCGCGCTGAGCTCCCACCTCCTCAGCGCGGCCTGCGCTTCTCATTCATGGCGACCTGAGCGGCCTGAATGAGATTCTGGAGCTGGGGGTCATCCGGCTGCACCTGTGCGGCAGCTTGATAATGATCAAGAGCCCGGTGTGGCAGGCCGGTTTGAAAATACACCAGCCCCAATGCCTTGTGCGTCTGGGAATCATTGGGCATGGCTCGAAGGATGTCCCGGAAGACGGCCACCGCTTCATCGTACCTCCCCACCCCTGCGAGGCTGAGGCCCAGGGTGAATGCCACCGGCGGCTTGGTGGTGGCGGTTTTGTCGATGTTAATGAGCTGCATCGTGGCATCCAGCGCCTCCTTGGGGCGGTTGAGCCTGAGCAGTGAGTTGGAAAGATTGAGCAGTCCGTTTTGAAAGCGCGGTTCGACTTTCAGCGCCTCGCGGAAGCAATGCACCGCCTTTTCGTTCTTCCCGGCGTCGGAATAGGCTGCTCCCAGATTTCCCCAAGTGCGGTACTTGCCCGGACTCTTCGCCACGGTGTCCTCCCAGAGGCTTTCACGCGTCCGCCAAACATTGTTGCGGACGCAGGTTTTCCATGAAAGCGCGCCCACACAGAGGAGGGTGAACACCGGAATTCCCACCCTCAGCATACGTGCGCGAAGGCCGCTGCTGCTGCTACGCAGCCAGTCCAGCACGCATGCCACCAGAATAAAAATGCCAATGGATGGCAGGTAGGAACGATGCTCCGCCACCAAGTCCGGCAACGGTGTCAGCGCCGAAGACACGGAGATCGTGATGAAAAACCATCCCACGCAGGCAAAAACCAAAACGAAGCGCACATCCCCCCGGAACCGGCGGAACAAGCCCCATGCTGTCAGCACCATTCCGCTCAGCACGGCCAGGGCCAGCAGCACCGGCCCCTGAAAGAGCGAGCCATAGAGCGGCCACTCAGGATCGAGATTCATCCCCTTGGGCCAGAACATCTGCCGCAGGTAATGGGTCATCACCGTCAGTTCGGTCACAAAGTAGTGCCAGTGACTCAGCGGCTCATCCCGCGAGTTCACGATGTTCATGGCGGCATCGAAATTAAAGCCGCCGTTCTGCGCTGCCGCCGTCATAAACACCAGCAATGGAATGAGCGGCATGCACAGCAGCAGCGGCAGCGCCCTGAGGGCCGCCGCCCGCAGCCGCGTACCGAGCACCAGCCAGTCCAGCAGCACCGCCAGCAAGGGGATCATGAAGGCATCTTCCTTCGTCTGCATGGCAAGGAGCACCGCCGCCACCGCGCCGCCACGTAGCAGCCACCTGCCCCACCGGGACGCCACCGAGCATGAGGCGAAATACAGACACAAACTCAGCAGCGAAAAAAGCACCACCAGCGAGGTAAAACGCTGAACGATGTAAGTCACTGACTCCGTGGCCAGCGGATGGACCGCAAACATCAAGGCCGCTGTCGCAGAAATAAACAGCACGGAACCTCGCTGCAAACTGGCGGCCAGCGTCGAACTACGAAGCAGTGCAGTCACCAGCGCATAGACCAGGATCGCATTCACTGCGTGAATCGCCACATTCGCCAGTCGGTACCAGTACGGGTTGAATTCATCCAAACTGTAGTTCAGGCGAAAAGTCGCATAGGCGACCGGGCGCATGACAGCATTGACAGCGTAATCAGGATCAGATCCGATTTTAAAAGGTCGATTCACGAACTCATTGAAGTCCTTCACATAATCAAAGGTGTTTCCTCCACGGAAGAACGGATTGTCTTTGAGATAGGTATGGTCGTCGAACGCCATGGGAAAATCTGCCGTCCAGACGTAGAGACTGGCACACAGGCCCATCAGCAATGCCCCCAAGGCAGCGTGAACCCAAAACCCGGATGCCATTTTCGTTTGCATGGGCGTTTGGTCCGGCTCTGCAAGAAGTTCCGGAGCTGCCGCGTTGAGGCTGGAGTGACTTGTGCCTGAGTGCGTCGCTCTGTTACCGCTGGGATGTTTGCTGCGTCTGCGTTTTGACATGACTCGGTAAGTTAGATTTTTGATTCGCAGTATTTTGCCGCAAAATCTCCGCGCCTACCAAGTAACATGAACCGTCGCGTTAGACGCCACCCATACTAAAGCAATCGCGTATTATCGCTAGGCACCATGGTCGCGCACCCATTGTCCCGCACGCAAATACAGCTCGGCGGCACTGCGCAACTGAAGCTTTTCTTTAATGCGGGCACGGTAAGTTTCCACGGTCGACTCCCCCAGATTGAGGGTCTGGGCGATCTCACGCGTGCTCTTGCCGCGGCCAAGCATTTGAAACACCTCCAGTTCGCGGTCCGCCAACGTTTCCATCCCGGCCAGTTCAGAGCTGTTGCGTTTCTGCGTCATGCGTTCCAGCAGCTTGGCCGTCATCTGCCGGCTCGCATACACATCCCCTTTCATGACGCAGCGAATGGCCTCGATCACTTCCGTGGAGGCTTCGTTTTTGGTGATGTAGCCCTTGGCGCCGGCACGCAGTGCGCGCTCCGCGTACAGCTCCTCATCATGCATGGAGAGCACCAGCACGTTGATGTCCAGCCCCTGCGCCTTGATGTCTTTCAGCAGTTCCAGTCCGCTGGAGCCATGCAGGGTGATGTCCACTATGGCGATGTCGGGCTTGGTCTCAAGGATCAGCCGCATGGCATCACGAATGTTGTCTGCTTCACCGCAGATGGACATGCCCAGATCACGGTCGATCAGCTGCCCCAGATGTTCCCGGAACATGGGATGATCTTCGACTAGTAGCACCTTGTAACTGTTCGCAGCTTTCAATTCAGGTTTCTTCATGGTCATTGAGATGTTTGAGTTTTTTGAGATCTTTCAGCTGCACACGGCAGCTCACCAAAGTTCCACTTTGAATTCGCGGCTCGATGGCCAGCACGGCCCGCAGCGCCTGCGCACGGTAGTGCATCGTCCGCAGCCCCATTCCTTCGCTGCGCGTGCGTGAGGACTGGGGCATGCCTTTGCCATTGTCTTCCACCCGCAGCTCCAGCATTTCGTCCTCGAGCTTCATCGCCACCTGAATCTCCGTCGCACCACTGTGCTTGACTGCATTCGCCACAGCTTCCTGGGCGATGCGGTAGAGATGCATCGAGACCTCCGGGGCATCCAGCGGCACATCCACGCAGTCATTGACCACGATGGGGATGCCCGTGAGCCGGCTCATCATTTTCCCCAGATCCGCCAGCGCCGCCGCCAGGCCGCTGCGGTCCACATGCACGGGAAAGATGCCACGTGCGAGATTGCGCGCCTCCATCACCACCTGCTGTAGAGATCCTTCGATCAAGCTGGCGTCATGCGCGGCCTGGACCCCCTGCGCCTGCAGGTCCTCAGCCAGCACCCGCGCCGCACAGCCGATCGCCGCCAGCTGCTGGCAGATGCCGTCATGCAGATCCTGGCCGATGCGCTGCTGCTCATATTCGCTCACACTGACGATGTCTTTTTCGAGCTGCCGCCTCTCCTCCAGCATCTGGATCCTCGCCTCATCAGCCTCCTGTTTGTTGCGCAGCGCAGTCACGGCAAAAACCACCACGCAAAGGTACACCAGCCTGTTGACCAGAGCCCAGGCATAGCCCAGCTGCGTCTCATAGGGATTCGTGTTCATGTTTGCCAGCCACCACACCACGCCTGACAGCACCGCAATGAACAGCCCAGACCTGGTTCCCGCCCACCACACCGTCAGAAAAATCGGGATGCCGTAAAAGACAAACAACGTCAATTCAAAACCGGTGATGTAGTCCAGCCAGCCGATGCCCAGCGTGAGTATCATCATCACAGCAATCGTGAGCCAGGTGGACTGGTGGCGCATAGCATTCGTGGCGCCCCCCCACCAGCGCGACAGCCTCGTCGCCAATACCGGTTCACACACCGCTGTGGTTGTACTGGCACTCATGGCTTCGTTTTCCATCCTTTCACCATATCCGTAAACTCGCTGTAATCACGTATGTAATCCGCCGCCTCATACGGGCGGGAGGCCAGCACCATCAGCACGGAATCCGCTGAATGGAGGTGCTCCTGCGCCCACACCATCGGCGGCACCAGCACGCCAAAGGTGGGCCGATTCAGGCAGAACTCTTCGCGGTTTTCACCGTCATCCACACGGAGATGGCACTCACCATGCACGCAGACGAGGAACTGCTCGCACAAGCGGTGGGCATGCTCTCCGCGTGTGCTCAGCGACGGGATGCCGTAGGTCAGAAAGATGCGCTGCGCGACAAAGGGCAGATCATGGCTGAATTCCAGCGCCGTGAGATTACCCCGCACGTGGTCCACCACATGGCGCATTTCATACAGTCGCACACCGCGCACGGAGCAGCTGTCAATAGTGGTTTCGTGGATCATGAAGACGTTTGTTTCTCGTGGATTGTCAATTTGCGCACCAGGCTCTGCGGCTTGCCGGAAACGGTCAGAAACGCACGCCCGACATATTCGCCAATGATTCCCAGCATCAGCAGCTGGGCACCGCTGAAAACGGCGAGCGCCCCCATCAGCGAACCCCAGCCAAGCTGCCGCTGACCCACAAAGAGGGTTTCAAGCAGCACCTCCGCCAGAATCAATGCGCCCAAGACACATAGCAACATTCCCAGCACACTGGC
>CALRWM010000055.1:0-41917 GCA_943371875.1 Prosthecobacter debontii
CATCGCCGCCTGGAGTTGCTCCAGCGTGGCGTTGTCCACATCAGGTCTGAGTTCTTGCGCTCTCAACAACCATCCTCAAAGCACTGCCGCCCGTTTTGTACAGCACTTTTTGCTCCGTTATCCGGAAATCAGTTTTGGAAATCGCTATAGCTGCCGCCACAGCCATCGCGTTGTCCGAAACTCATTTCCAAATCGAGCCGATGCAACTCCCATATGGACTGCGGTTGCGAAGTGAGGAACGAACGCAGCTACCGCTTTCGACGGACTCGGTGGTGCACGCGTGCCAAAAAAAGCTCGAACGCGGGAGCCGGTGATTCTTCGCTAGCCAGTTACCCCACGCCCATCACGCGACACTCGAAAGCGGCAGCTCATCGCAGCCCTCTCCAAAACGTTTCGCAGGACCCAAGGTTAAAAATGCCACTCCTCCCTAAATCAGTTTCGGAAAATGCTATATCGCGCGGCTGAGAATGTTTTCCCTGCGAAACCGCAGTCCAGAGTGGAGCCGTTGGCCCTCGCGCTACTCCTTCGCCTTCTTCTTCCGCTTCTCCTTCTTGCCTGCCTTGCGGCTCTCTTCGCCGTTCCAGCGTTGGTCCTCCCAACGGGGTGGCTGCATGGTGGCGTTCCATTGGTCGAAGAGTTTTTGCAGAGCCTGAGCATTCTCAGGCTCCTTGGCGGTGAGGTCAGTTTGCTCGCCGGGATCGGTGGCGAGATTCACGAGCATGGGCTGCATGTCTTTGCTGGCCTTCACAAGCTTCCAGTCTCCCTGACGCACGGCCTGCTGCACACCGAAGCGGAAGTAGAGCTCACGCGGGGCAAGCTTGTCGGCCTTGCCTTCCAGCAAAGGCAGCAGGTTCACACCATCGAGCGGAATGGAGGTCATGGCTCCCGCAGCCGCGAGGGCCGTGGGCAAAACATCGAGCTGAATCACCGGCTCACCACTGACACGGCCCGCAGGAATGTGGCCCTTCCACGCGGCCATCCATGACACACGGATGCCGCCTTCCCACACGAACCACTTGTGGCCGCGCAGCCCGCCCATCTCAGCATTTTGATAAGCGCCGCCGTTGTCGCTGATGAGGAAAATGAGAGTGTTCTCCTCCTGCTTCAGTTCACGCAGCTTCGTCATCACGGTGCCGATGGCTTCGTCCGCTTCCGCAGCGAGCGCGGCATACGCCGCATCGTGCTTCGGCAGGTGCTTGAATTTTTCCAGCCACTTCTCCGAAGCCACATGCGGACTGTGCACGGCGTTAAAGGACAGCATGAGGAGCCACGGTTTGGCCTGATTCACTTCCATGAAATTCACCGACTCTCGCGCATAGACTGGGGAGGTCACGGGCGCTCCGGCCAGGTCTTCCACCTGCTCTTTGCCGCGATAAAACGAAGGGCCTCTGCCTTCACCAAGATTGCCCACCGTGCCCATGGCAAAGTCAAACCCGCGCGCCGTGGGCATGAACTCCGGGCTGGTGTCCCCGAGGTGCCATTTGCCCACGATGCCGGTGGTGTATCCTGCGGTTTTGAGATGCTGCGCCAGAGTGGTCTCGCTCAGCAGCAGTTCGCGGCCTGCCCGGGTGGGATTGGCATCATGGCCGGTGCGCGCCTGATAGCGGCCCGTCATCAAACCCACACGACCCGGCGAGCACACGCAGCCGGAGGAGTATCCGTTGGTGAAACGCACGCCGCCTGCGGCCAGCGCATCCATGTTCGGCGTGGGGGCCATTTTCCCACCGTAGGCACCGGGCTGCGCCCAGCCCATGTCATCGAGATAAAAAATGAGGATGTTGGGCTTTGCCACATCCGCAGCATGTACGGATGAGAGCAGCGCGGCGGCAAAGCAAAGCAGGAGTGCGGAGAGCTTCATGGGCGCTCTCCGAACGATGCAACGCAGGGAATGTATCAGCAGATCACTCCTTGGCGGAGCTCAGACGCAGGTGCGCAGCCTCCGTCACGGCGGCGGCCAGTTCCTCCAACTGCTCGTGGTCGGTGATTTTCCGGCTTTGCTCGTCCTGCACATAGATGGCATCAATGGCGACGCCTTTTTCCGTGCTGATGCGTGCATGCGTGACGTTGTGACCGAGGCGGCCGATGGCCATGAAGATGTCATAGAGCAGCCCGAGTCGGTCCACGAGCTGTAGCTCCAGCACCGTCTGGTCCGGCGAGAGGTGGTTGTTCACGTAGATGCGCTGCGGAATTTCCGCGCCGATCTCATCAAGCATGGTGATGGACTTGCCGAGCTTCTGGATGATTGCATCTCCGAAGTCAAAGGTCTGTCCTCTGAAGGCTTTGCGCACGGAATCTTCGACACGGGTGCGTGCGCTCTTGGTGGTGACGGCGGCGAAGTTCGTGTTGCAGACGCGGAAGGTGTCCAGCACAAGGTGGTCGGCGCGCTGGTAGAGATCCGCACTGAGAATGTTGATGCTTTCCGCTGCGAGAGCGCCGGAGATGCGTGCGAGGAGCAGGTGGCGGTCCCAGCAGACAACGGTGAGTTCACTGTAACCCTGGTCCACGTGGTCCACCCAGGCCATGACTGGGAGCAGTCCTGCCGCAGCCTCTTCACGGATGAGCTGCTCAAAGAACTGCCGGAACTGGCGCAGATGCGTGGCGATGAGCTCGGCCTCGCGGAAATTGAAGTAGGAGGGCGGCATGTGGCGGAAGTGCGCGTCCACTTCCGCCTCGAAACCAGCGCCCAGGCGGCGTGACACCTCCTTTTTCAGATCCGCCAGCGGCACCTGCACATTGCGCATGAAATCTGCTGGCGCGTTCATGAAACGCAGCGCGCTGTGATAGAGCTGACGGATGGACGCCTCCTTGTAACCCGACCAGCTCTTGTCACTGGTGCCCTTCGAGTCCGCATAGGTCATGAGCAGCAGCGTGTCGAGATTCTCCTTCGTTCGCACGATGCTCACGAATTCCTCGATGACCTGCGGATCATCCAGGCTCTTCGTCGTGGCGGTGCGGTACATCAGCAGGTGATTGTCCACCAGGAAGAGCAGCAGCCTGCGGCGCTCGCCCTTGATTTGCAGGCGGCGGGAGACAGCGGCGGCCAGCGTGGTGCTTTCATCGCTGTGCGTCTTCTTGTTGGCCGCACGGCCCGCATCATGCAGCAGAAGTGCGAGGTACAGCACATACGGCTGCTGCAGATCGTGAAACAGCTGCTGAAAGAGGTCCACACCTTTCAGGGTGGGATCACTCAGCTCATCGAGCCTGTCGATGGTGCGCAGCGTGTGCTCATCCGCCGTGTAGAGATGAAAGAACTCGTGCTGCACCAGATTGGTGAGAGCACCAAACTCCGGCATGTACCTGCCGATGAAGCCCACGCGGTGCATCTGCCGCAGTGTGCGCGCCGCATCCCCTTTGTGGGAGAGAATTGTCTCAAAGGTCTCACGATTGGCCTTGTTGTAGCGGAAGCTGGTGTCCACCAGGCGGAAGTTGTCCTGAATGAGCTGGAACAAATCCGGGCTGAGACGCAGGTGACGCTTTTGCGTGTGGAGAAAGAGGCGCATCATGCGCTCCGGATCATCCTTGAAGATCGTCGGGCTTTCCGCATAGAGGCGCTCATGCTTGCGGTTGAAACCGTCGAAGCTCTCCTGCTCCTTCTCAGCCTTCCGCCGTGCGATGAAGCCCATGAGCTTGTTCTGGGTGCGCGTTTCCAGCGCCTCCAGATGGAAGCGGTCCATCACCTCATTGCTGCGCTGCAAAATGTCGCGCGTGGCCGTGTAGTAGCCGTGCATCAGCGCCTCGATGCGGCGCAGGATGCGTTTGTGACGGTAGCCCAGGTGCGTGGCCACCGGCCCCTGCAGGCGCAAAGTTAAGAGGTCTTCGGCGCGCTTTTCGGTGTAGTGCATTTCATTGCGCACACGCAGGATGAATTCATAGCCCTGCTCTACCTCCTTCCAGCCCGCCTTGGAGATCAGGCCGAGCGCGACCAGATCCTTGGGGTTCAGCGTGCGGTGCCGCGCGTACGTCATCCAGATCAGGTTCTGGTAGTCGCGCAGGCCGCCGCAGCCGTTTTTCACATGCGGCTCCTGCACAAAGGGAGTGTTCTCATACTTGGTGTGGCGGCTCGTCAGATCGATCTGCCGCAGCTTCAAAAAGTCCCCCTCCTGCCCGTCCATGCATTCCGCGTCAAAGCGGGAGCGGAACTCCTCAAAGGCCGTCTTCTGGCCGGTGACGAGGCGGGCCTCCATCAGCGCGGTCTTGGTCTCCATGCTCTCATTGGCCAGCTTGATGCACTCGCCCACGCAGCGTGAACCATGCCCGACCTTGAGCTTCATATCGTAAAAATAGAGCAGGTAGTCGCGGATCAGCTGCACGACTTCAGTGGAAACCTTGCCGCTGTTGCCAGGAAACATGAAGGTGAGGTCCACATCGCTGCCCGGACTCATCACACGCCGGCCATAGCCGCCGTGGGCGATCACACTGACATTCAGCTTGGCACGCACAGCCGGGTCCAGAGCCGACAGAGCCTCTTCCCACAAGATGCGCACGATGAGATCCATCACATCCGAGCGCATGCGGCAGATTTCCGCGCCGCTAAAGCTGCCGGAGCGGTGCCGCTGCTTGATGCGCTGCTCCTTGATCTTGAGAAAGCGCTTAGCCTGACGCAGCGTTTCGGTGCGTCCACGAGGCAGCTTGTCCTCGGGTGGGAAAAATTTCTGCGCGCTCTTGTTCAGGTGCCGCAGGTATTCGCGTTCGGTCATTTCAGCAGTGGTCAGTAGGTGATCAGTGAGTGTACCGGGCCGGAATCACTCACCTTTTCGCGCCCACCGAGGAACGCCAGCTCAATGAAAAACGTGCTGCCCAGCACCTTGCCGCCCGCCTGCTCGATGAGGTGCAGCGCCGCCGCCGCCGTGCCGCCTGTGGCCAGAAGATCGTCCGCTAGCAGCACTGTTTCCCCGGGGGAGATGGCATCCAGGTGCATTTCGACCGAGTTCGTGCCGTATTCGAGCGAGTAATCAATCCCCCGCGTCTGCCAGGGCAGCTTGCCCTTCTTGCGCACCGGAATGAAACCTGCGCCCAGACGTTCAGCAATCAGCGCACCAAAAATGAAACCCCGGGCGTCAATCCCGACGACCTTGTCCACCGCAGTGATGCCCGTGGCTTCGATCATGCCATCAATCGTCTGCGCAAGCAGTGTCGGATTGGCCAGCACCGGGGTGATGTCTTTGAAAAGAATGCCAGGATTGGGAAAATCTGGTACGTCACGGATGGTGCTGCGGATGCTGTCGAGAATGTCGGGGGCCATGCCCTGCGATCATGGAGGAGATGCGGTGATGCGCAAGCTTCATGCACCAGCATGAGTCGTCCTCGTGCTCCTACTCCTCCTCGATCCAAGCGCGTCCGCCATCAACCAGCGAGACCAAACTTCAACAGCACCTCTTCATGTGTCTTCACTCGTCCGGCTGCAATGTCCGCCAGACCGCTGTCGATCTTCTGCCGGACGTAGATTTCATACATCAAATCGTCACATTGGGCGGATTCAGGCAGCGCACAGCTCAGCTTGGCAGCTTGGACCTTGCTTCCAGAATCGCGGTTTTTGCCAGCAGCCATGACAAAATAAGAGCACATCTCCGCCAGACTGACAAGCCGCGACCAACGTGTTCACCCTTGCAGAAACGTCACAAGACCGCGAATGTCCGCCCCCGCTCCAATGCCTGCCTCTCAGCAACTGCTTCTTGCCGCCACGCTCATCTTTGTGGGCGCGCTCGTGCAGGCATTGCTGGCGCTCAAGGCCGGTGCTTGGAAGCAGGCTCGGGCGCAGTTCTTCCTCATGGCGCTCGGTTTTGCGCTGCAGACCGGCTTCATCTACCTGCGCGGGGAGGAGGTGCGGCAGTGCCCCATCAAGAGCCTGCCGGACATTCTGGTCTTCATCGCCTGGAGCATTGTGCTGCTCTATTTCCTCGTCGGCCCGGCCTTCCGGCTGTCGCTGCTGGGCGTGTTCACCTCGCCGCTGGTCACCCTCATGCAGGTGATGGCGTTCACGAACGGCTTCGCGCCCTACAAGCCCAAAGGGCCCATCAATGCGCTGGTGGAGCTGCACATCGCGCTGGCCCTCATCTCCTACGCGGCCTTTGCCCTGGCCTGCATCACCGGCGTGATGTACCTCGTTCAGGAGCGCATGCTCAAGCGGCACCAAATCGGCGGCCTATTCTACCAATTGCCGCCCATCCAGGGACTCGCGCATGCGATCCAGCGCCTCGTGCGCCTCGGCCTGCTGCTGCTGAGCATCGCACTGGGCATTTCCTTTGCCCTGCATCTGCCCATGACGAAGACCGGCCACGTCATCTTCGCCTGGATCGTCTGGGGGCTGTATGCAGTGATCTCCCTCCTGATGTGGAAACATTTCACCTCCCCGCGCAAGACCGCGTGGCTGGCCGTCATCGGCTTCATCCTGCCGTTCATTTCACTGTGGATCGTCACGCATGCCTGAGCCGACGGACATTCGCAGCGGCCTCGTCTGTGTGGGCCTGAACTACAAAACCACCCCCGTGGAGGTGCGTGAGCGCCTGGCGTTTCCCGAGGCTCAGGTCCCCGCTGCCGTGGAGCAGGTGCGCGGGCTGCCGGGCTTTGAAGAAAGCGTCGTCCTCAGCACCTGCAACCGCGTGGAGCTTTACGCCACGCACGCCCTGCCCAGCGGCAAGGACGGCCACGCCGCCCTGCGCGAGTATCTCATCGAGCGCTTCGAACTTCAGCCCGAACACGCGGAAGCCCTGGTGCTGTACAATCTCGATTCCGCCGAGGCCGCGCGGCACCTTTTCCGCGTCGTCAGCGGGCTCGACTCCATGGTGCTTGGCGAGACGGAAATCTTCGGCCAGGTCAAAGCCGCCTACAAAGTCGCCCTCGACACCGGCACCACCAGCCGCTCACTCAATAAACTCTTCCAGCAGGCCTTCACCGTCGGCAAAAAGGTGCGCAACGAGACCACCATCCAGCGCGGCTCCACCAGCGTGGGCAGCGTGGCCGTGGATCTGGCGGAAAAAGTCCACGATCTCAAGGAATGCCGCGTCATGCTCGTGGGTGCCGGGGAAATGAGCCGCACCTGCGCGCAGAGCCTGCTCTCCCGCGGGGCCAAGAGCATCATCGTCTCCAACCGCAGCTACGACAAAGCCGTGGAGCTCGCCACCGAGATGAAGGGCCGCGCCATGAAGTTCGACGAATGGGAGCACTCGTTGCATGAGGTGGACGTCATCATCTCCAGCACCAGCGCCCCGCATTTCGTCATCAAGCCCGAGCAGATCGACCAGGTCATGCGCAAGCGCCGCTGGGAGCCCCTGCTCATCATCGACATCGCCGTGCCCCGTGACGTGGACCCGGCCGTGAACAACATCGAAGGCGTCTATCTCTACGACATCGACGCCCTCCAGGCCATCGCCGACGAAGGCCGCCGCGAGCGCCTGCGTCAGCTCGCCTCCTGTGAGCGCATCATCGAAGAACAGCTCGAAAAATACGGCTTTCTCAAATCCCCCGGCAGCGGCGGTCTCAAGCTGGCCTGACCGGCACCGCGTCCCCCCCGCCGTTCCGTAGTCCCGGCTTCAGCCGGAATCCGGGCGAACGTCCCTGCAGTGTTATCTCAGCGTCTCCCTTGCGTCCGGCCCCGGTACGTGAAAAGCTGGGAACCCCACCCATGACCCCCGCAAAAATCATCCTCGGCACCCGCGGCAGCGAGCTGGCCCTCACGCAGACAACCATGGTCACCGCAGAGCTCAAGGCCGCGCATCCGCAGCTCAGCGTCGAGCGCCAGATCATTCAGACCAGCGGTGACAAACGCCAGGACCTCCGCTTCTCCGAGTTCAGCGACGTGGCGCAGGTGGACAAAGGCATCTTCATCAAGGAACTCGAAATCGCGCTCGCAGACAGCCAGATCGACGCCGCCGTGCACAGCCTCAAGGACGTGCCCAGCGATCTCGCCGCTGGCTTCACCATCGCCGCCGTTCTTCCCCGGGCCGCCATTGAGGACGTGCTCGTCAGCGCACACCCCTACACCCTCGAAACCCTGCCCCAGGGCGCACGCGTCGGCACCAGCAGCGTACGCCGTGCCGCGCAGTTGAAGTTCCTTCGCCCGGACGTGCAGATCATCGAGATCCGTGGCAACGTGCCCACACGCGTGAAAAAAGTCATCGGCGAAAACGCGCTCAATGCCGTGCTCCTCGCCGCCGCTGGCCTGCAGCGCCTGGGCTTGATGAAGGATGAGCAAATCCAGATCGAAGGCATCCATCTTTGCGCCCTGACGCTCGATCCCGTGAAGTTCCTCCCCGCTGCCGGACAGGGAGCCATCGCCATTGAATGCCGCGCTGGAGATGAAGCGACCATTCAGGCCATTCGCGCGCTCAATGACGCCGACACCGAATACCGCATCACCGCCGAGCGCGAGTTCTTGAAAATCCTCGGCGCCGGCTGCCAGACCCCCGTGGGTGCCCACACCTGGATCAAAGACGGCCAGCTCCACATGGCCGTGCGCGTCTTCAACGAAGCCGATCTCGCCCTGCCACCCGTCGAACGCGAAGCCCAGCGCCCCGTGCACGAAGCCGCGCAGCTCGCCGCAGATCTCGCAGGCATGCTCCCGTAAAACGAACTTCCAAGTTCGTTTTCTCGCACCGCACATGGTGCCCCCACTTGCTGCGCATCCTCAAAAAGGTGGCTGCAATCCACCGCTCCTTTTGTAATGCACAGCGATTGACTGAATAGACCCGCAGTAGCTGCGTCGGACTATTCACTTATGAAAACTAAATGGGTTCTTCTGTTCACGGCCATCCTCACTCTGACTTCTTTGAGTTCATGCATCGCCCCTTATGGCTACAGCGGCGGTTACCGGGGAGGATATGGCTACAGCAGATCCTACTACCGCCCCTCGTACGGCGGGTACAGCAGCTACGGCCGCCCCGGTTACGGTGGTAGCCGCGGATATGGTGGCGGCTTCAGCGGCCATCACGGCAGCTACGGCGGTCACAGCGGCGGCTTCGGTGGCCATGGCGGCGGCCATCACCATTGAGACATCTTCTTGAGCTGATGTATCCTGCCAGCTCTCGAGCATTTCTTCGCAGCGCCCGAACACTCTCTGGGCGCTGTTTTTGATGAAGTTCTCCAAGGTTTGAAGCAGCGCCTTCCGGTCGCTTAAGGATGGAGGAGCACGAGCAGGATTATGGTGTGGCTTTGAGACTCGAAAACGGCCCCGTCTTCCCACCCGCCATCGTCGCCGTCATCTGGCGGCGCAGCGGTGGAATGCACTGAATGATCGGGAACACCAGATCCCGCAACCACCCCAGCGGCAGAAGATCCGACTGGAAAAAGGGAGTCGTCCAGCGGGTGGCGAACTGGTAAAAACGCAGGTGGCTGCGACGAGTGCGTGAGTAATGCGCCAGGGCTTCTGGCAGTGAATGCGAGGCCAGAGATTGCGCAAGCACAGCGGCATCCATGAGCGCGAGGTTCACGCCCTGCCCGAGCTGGGGACTCAACGCATGCGCGGCATCGCCGAGAATGGCCACGCGTTCGCCGTGCCATTGCTTCATGCGTACATCGTGATAAGCCGCAGTGGCGACTTGCGAGTGAGAGTCGATTTGCTGGAGAAAACTTTCGGCCTGCGGGGCCAGAGCAAGGATCTCGCGCTTCCAATCTTCCAGCGGCGTCTGCCGCCAGCGTTCGATGTGATCGAGGCGAATGCTCCAGAACAGGCTGAGCAGATCATCCTGTGTGCCGGTGGGCAGAAAGCCGTTCAGCTCGCGCGTGGAGCCCACGCATTGCCACAGCACCTGCGGATCAAACTCCGGTGTCCTCTTGCCGATGTACCACAGCGCGCCCCAGGGATAACGGCTCACGCGTGCAGGCACACCGCTTTGATCCCGCAGCGTGGAATGCGCACCGTCGCAGATCAGCAGCAGATCGTAAGGACCATGCGCTGCACCATTGGCATCATGCAGCATGGGGCGCTGCGTGGCATCGCGCGTGAGCTTGGCGATGTGCGTGTTCCAAAGAACCTCTGCGCCTGACTGCTGAGCAGCATCGAGCAGCAGATCCAACAACGTGGCGCGATGTGTGCCTGCTCCGAAGAGACCACTGCCGAGTTCCTCATAAGTCAGATGCAGCAGAGTGCGGCCAGACTTCGTGCGGCAGTAGAGTTTTGATATCGTGGCGATGTGCGGCCGCAGCAATTCCGCAAGCTCGAGCTCCTGCAGCACCGCCATGCCAGTGGGTTGCAGCATGAAGCCCGCGCCCACCGGCAGCTTCTGCGGCGCACGCTCAAAGAGCGTCACAGCATGACCCGCCCTCGCGAGGAAGATCGCCGCCGCAGGTCCGGCCGTGCCGGAGCCGACGATGGCGATGCGCAATGAGGACTGCATGGGTTTAGGAAAACACGGATTTAAACCGCAGAGTTTGGACGGACGCAGAGGAATACCTTCTGACTCAGGTCTCTGCGTCCGTCCATTCTCTGCGGTTCATTGAGGGGTTCAGTGCCTCATTAACGAAACAACTTAGGCGCAAAATCCGTGAGGTAGTTCCGCCACACAGGCCAGGAGTGATCTCCCGGTGTTTCATGCCATTCGTAATTCACGCCGCTCGCTTTGAGTTTGGCAATGAGCTGATTGTTGCGTTCCAGCAGGAAGTCGTTCTCTCCGCACGCGATCCACAGCAGTTTCAGTTTGGCATTCGTGCCGGCGGCATCATCCAGTGCAGGTTTGATTTCATTCTCATCCACCCCGCCGCTGAAGGAGCCGATCCACGCAAAACGGTCTTGGTTCGTCATCCCGATGCTCAGCGCCTGCCAGCCACCCATGCTGAGCCCGGCGATGGCTCGCTGAGTGCGATCCGCTGACACGCGGTAATGACTCTCCACGAGCGGAATGGCGTCCTGGAAAAGTTCGTTTTTAAACGCGGCCAGCGAGAGCGCGCTTCGATCCGCCATGTCGCGCGGCACTTGGCCGAGTGGATGACCATCAATCATGAGGATGACCATCGGCTGCGCTTTGCCGGCGGCGATGAGGTTGTCGAGAATCCAGTGCGCCTTGCCATGTGCCACCCAGGTTTCATGGCGATCGCCGGAGCCGTGCTGCAGCACAAAAAGCGGATATTCCTTCTGCTTACCGTCCTCATAACCCGGCGGCGTGTACACCCAGGCGCTGCGCTGTTTGCTCAGCGCCTTCGAGAGGTAGGTGTGCTGGTGCACGGTGCCGTGCGGGACATCCTGAAAATCCCACGGATTGGGCGGAGTGCCCGGAATGTGCAGGATGCTGGAGGTGGGATTGCGCTGCGGCTTCTGTGTTGGATTGACGGGGTCTATCATCGCGAGGTCATCAACAATGAAACTGTACTCCCACACGCCAGCGGGCAAATCAGGCACGGTCAGGCTCCACAGGCCATCGGCGTCCTTCGTCAGCGGCACGGGTTCTTTTTGCCATTGGCCGCGCAAAACCACGGTTTGAGATTTGGGAGCCCGCAGGCGGAAGATGACGCTGTGATCGTCCTGAACGTCAGGCGAAATGATCGGCGCGCTTCTCTGCGCGAAGGCAGTGCAGGTGCAGGCAAATACGAATGCAAGGCTGAGAATAGACTTCATGGAGAAGTGATGCTGGCATGAACGGCGGCGAATGGGAAGCGGGAATCCAACGGCCCCGATCCTGTCATAGGGGCGCAATTTCTTGAATACAGCCGCAGTGACAGCGTCGAATCCCAGTGAACCCCTAAGTGACTATGAAAACAAAACTCATACTTCTTCTCACAGCGGTCATCACCCTTGGATCGCTCAGTTCCTGCGTCGTGCCCTATGGCTACGCCAACACCGGTTACCGCCGTCCCTATTACGGCGGCTACGGCCTGTACAACAACTACTACGCCCGCCCCGGCTACGCCTACGGCGGCTACCGTGCACCCTACTACGGCCGTCCCGGCTTCACCGGCTATCGGCCTGGCTTTGGTGGCTACCACGGCGGCTACACTCATGTAGGCGGCTTTGGCGGTGGCGGCTTCCATGGCGGCCACATGGGTGGCTTCGGTGGTCATCATCACTAAGACGCCATTTCAGACGGCTGAATCCAGCTGGCTCTGAAACTGCAACTCGCAGCGCCCTTTTCGGGGCGCTGTTCGTTGCTTGATAGGCAGACGCGCATCTTTCATCTCATGCTTCGTCAAAAGCGGGTGGGGGCCGATGCCTTGAATAGACCTCCTCGGGCGGCGTCAAAACCATTGAACAAATGAAAACAAAACTCCTCATTCTCTTCACGGCCATCCTCACGCTTAGCTCAGTAAGTTCATGCGTCGTGCCGTACAACAGCGGCAGGTCCTACCGCCGTCCTTCCCATCACAGCAGTTACGGCCACCACCACAGAGGCAGCGTGGGAGGTTACCGTGGCGGCGGCAATGGGGGGGGCTTTGGCGGCAACTTTGGCGGCTTCTAAGCTACCAAGACCGCCCGGCCTCACTCCACTTCCTGCTTCGCCAAAGTGTGGGCGAAGGGGCTGGTGGAGGCGAGATTGTACTGACGGATGGCCGTGGCCCAGAACGGCGCCAGCTCATGGTCGGCGGCGCTCCAGATGCGGTAGTGCAGATTGGTCACGGTATCGGTGTCGTGCATCAGCGCCTTCAACTCCTGCGCGTTCAGCGTCTGCGGCCCCTGCGTGATCAGACGGTGGCTGATCTCCTTCAGGTAGGCGGAGGACACCTCGATCGTGCGGCGACGGCGCAGCAGGCTGACGTGCAGACCATTCACGTAAGGGTCCAGGCACACCTGCATGAGGCCGTAGTGCCGCTCCAGTTCGGGAGAGAGCTGGATGCGGTCCTTAATCTCCTCCAAATTTTGCTGCATGTTTTTCAGCACGGTCGGCGGCTCATGCTCCTCAGGCGTGAGGAAGAGGCCCAGACGCCGTCCGCTGCGCCCGCTGGAAACCATGGCCGCCACGAGGATGGAAACGACCAGGGAGAACAGGATGGGGCTGATCCAGATCAGGAACGCCTTCGAGACAAACCAGCCGATCACCCCCCAGGCAAGGCCCAGCAGCGTCACGCTGAGGAAGGTGAAAAGGATCTCGCTCCAGTTGAGGCCGCCGTCGATCTTGCGGCGCTGGGTCACCCAGCTCACGCTTTTGCCCACGATGGTGTAAACGACGAAGCGCGAATGGAAGATCATCAGCACCGGCGCCATCAGCGTGAACACCACGGTGTCCAGCAGGCTGCTGAAGAACGTCAGGAAGCGCAGTTTCAGCGGCTTGAACATTCTCCCCGTGATCACTTCATCCAGCAGGATCACCGTCTTGGGCAGGAAGATCAGCATCGCCGTGACGGCCAGCAGAATGTGCTCTGCCAGGATGGCCTGCGGCTGCACGTGCGGCGTCGGTGTGGCGGCCAGTAGCGTGGCCAGCACCAGGAAGAGGAACCACAGCAGCGAGCTCACGTAGCTCAGGATGCCGTGCAGGAAATTGATGCGGCTCATCGGGTGCCAGCCTTTGGCAAACAGCAGCCAGAGGTGCTGCATGTTGCCCTGGCACCAGCGGCGGTCACGCTTGAGCATGTCCACCAGCGTGGGCGGTCCTTCTTCATAGCTGCCACGCGTGGTGGGCAGCAGCCTTACAGCGTAGCCGGCTTTGCGCATCAGCGCGGCCTCCACAAAGTCATGACTGAGAATGTGCCCGCCAAACGGCGCATTGGCAGGCAGCGGCGGCAGCGCGCAGTGCTCAATGAACGGCGCCAGACGCAGGATGGCGTTGTGCCCCCAGAAGTTCGCCTCGCCACACTGCCAGTAGTCCAGCCCCGCCATGAAGGGCGGACCGTAGAGCGCCTGCGCAAACTGCATCACACGCCCCAGCAGGGTGTCCGCAGCGATCTGCTTCGGAAACGTCTGCACGATGCCGATGCCCGGATTCTTCTCCATGATGCGCACCAGGCTGGTGAGCAGCGCGCCGGACATCAGGCTGTCCGCATCCAGCACCACCATGTAGCGGTAGCGCTTGCCCCAGCGGCGGCAGAAGTCGGAGACGTTGCCGCTCTTGCGATTGATCTGCTTGCGCCGGCGGCGGTAGAAAATACGGCCAAAGGCCTTGAGCTGCCTGCAGAGCTCCAGCCACGCGGTTTCTTCCTCGATCCACTGGCTGGCTTTGTCGGAGTCGCTCAGGATGAAAAAGTCGAAGTTGGCCGCCTGCCCCGTGGCTTCCAGAGAGAGGTAGATGGAGCGCAGGCCTTCATACACGCGCGTCACGTCCTCATTGAACACCGGCATGATGATGGCGGTGCTGGCCGTGATTGGCTGCTCGTAGTCATCCGCCGTGAGGGAAAGCCACAGGCTCAGCGAGTCCGGCTTTGGGCGGTTCATCAGCCACACGCCGAAGAGCGCCGTCCAGAAGCCGACATTGAGCTGGTAGTACAGCGGGATGAACACCAGCAGCAGCCCCCACTCGGAAAGCCGCATGCCGTTTTCCGAAAGGAAGATGTAGGACAGCCAGGCACCGACGATGGTGCCAAGGCCGACAAGGGAGAAAAACGTGGCGCGACGCGTGCGCGAGATGTGCTTGGGAGGCATCCCTGCGGTCATCGCGATGTTTGCAGTCTGGCTGCCAATGGGTGCGCTCATCCGAAGAGGGAGTAAAGGTAGCCCAGCACGCTGCCAATGATGACCACCAGCACCGAGTAGCGCAGGATGGGATGGCGGCCGAGGCGGTCAAAAGTGTCGTCCGCCACGTCGGTGAACATGCCGAGGTCGATGTCACGCGGGGTCATCTTGCTCACCTGCATGCCCGGGCCGGAGGTACGAATGGCGGATCGCATGGCCTCCGCCATGTCGTCGGGCATGTTCTGTTCATCGAGGAAAAACTGCGGCCAGCGCGAAGGTCCGCCGGCGAGGTGGAAGCCCAGACGCCCCGTGGCTTCCAGCTGCGCTTCATTGAGATTGAGATCGCTGTAGATCGAGCCCAGCCACTCGCGCAGCATGAACCGCGCCTGCTCGATGGAGTGTGCCGTGGGCGTCCGCGAAGGATCCTTCGCATGGGCCTTGGCCGCGTTGCGCAGGGTTTCGAGAATGAGCTGCGTACGGCGGATGCGGTTATGAAGCTGGTACGAGCGGAAGTAATCGGCGAGGCGCGCATACGCCTCGTTCCATTCTTCCTCGGTGCCAGTCGCGGGGGCAAACTGAATGTTGACTGCTTCCATGTAGGTTCAAATCCGAACCGCATGGAGAATGCGCAGTTTTGATGCCGAGGAAAGCGGAGGATTGCGGATTCCGCATTTTTGGCGGCAAGAAGAAGCCGCCCGGGACAAGACGCCCCGGGAAACTCACTCCTCCCCCCCTTCCGCTTACGCGATCACTTCATTGAGCAACCGGCCGCCGTTCACGATGTCCACGGGACGCACGTTTTCGACGATGATGCGCTTGCTGGCGTTGATGCCGAGCAGGCGGTACATCGTGCGGGCAAGATCTTCGGGGCCTACGGGGTTTTCATCCGGCTCGCCACCCAGGGCGTCGGACTTGCCGTAAACAAAACCTTTCTTGATACCGCCACCGGCCATGGCCACGGAGAAGACGCGCGGATAGTGGTCGCGGCCGTTCGTGCTGTTGATGCGCGGCGTGCGGCCAAATTCAGAACTGACGAGCACCAGCGTGGTGTCCAGCATGCCGCGTTCATCCAGGTCTCTGATCAGACGAGAGAAGGCAATGTCAAACTGCGGGGCCTGGCCCTCAAAGGCACCCTTGATGTTGGAGTGGTGATCCCAGCTGCCGTAATTCACGGACACCATGCGCACACCGGCTTCGACAAGACGGCGGGAGAGCAGGAAGCGCTGACCGGCGGCGTTGCGACCGTACTCATCGCGCAGCTTGTCGGGCTCGGCGTTGAGGTTGAAGGCTTCGCGCGCTTTTTCAGAGCTGACGAGCTTGTAAGCGGCCTGGTAGAAATTGTCCATGGCGCTGAGGCCGTCCGATTTCTCGTGGGTGCGGAAGTGCTCGTCCACAGCGGAGAGCAGGTTGCGGCGGCGGTCGAAGCGCTTCGCGTCGATCTCCTTCGGCGCGGCCAGATCGCGCACGGTGAAGCCTTTGTCCGCCGGGTCGCTGCCCAGAGCAAACGGGCCAAAGGCACTGCTCATGTAGCCGCTGCCTTGATCAGGCGCGATCATGTTCGGCACGGCCACGTAAGGTGGCAGATTGTTGCGCGGGCCCTGCTCGTGCGAGATGATGGAGCCGAAGCTTGGAAACTTGATGGCCGGGCTCGGGCGGTAACCGGTGAACATGTTGTGCGTGCCGCGCTCATGCGCCGCCTCACCATGCGTCACGGAGCGGATCAGCGTGATTTTGTCGAGGATCTTGGCGATGTTCGCAAACTGCCCACCCAAGAATTCCCCCGTCACACCTTTGATGGGATTGAACGGCCCGCGATAATCCGGCGAAGCGAAAGGCTTCGGATCCCAGGACTCATGCTGCGCCATGCCGCCCGGCAGGTAAATGTGGATGATCGAGGTGGCGATGGGCTTGTAGCTCTCCACCGCCGGCATCGCCAGATCCGCCGCTTGAAGCTTGAGCAAATTGGGCAGTGTTAGGCCCAGCCCCGCCATGGCTCCCACCTGCAGGAAATCACGCCGGCCTTGGGGCGTCGTGAAGAGATTGCTGTGATTGCCGGAGCAGAGACGATGCATTTTCATGGTGCGGATTGAGTGGGTTACATCCGAATCTACCATGCGAGACGCGGCCTTGTTACGCCCGCATGCCATTCTGCCAAGACAGGCACAATGATGCGCAAGGGAAGCGCAAGTGTGACGAAATACCAAGGCAGGAAGTGGAGCATAAAGCCCCACTCACTCCCACCCACGGATCTTCACATGCACCTGCGCCACTCGGCCCATGTAGTGGTCCATGGAGTAATCCTTCGCCGCTTTGAGCATGTGCGCCTTGGCCTTCACATCATCGCCCGTCGCTTCAAAAAAGAGCCCCAGATACAAATGCGCGTAGCAGCGATGATTGCGCAGGCGTTCGCCGTCCCCCTCCTCGGCCGCTTTGAGCACGGCCTCCTCGCTGCCCTTGCCGGCGAAGAGTTCATGCACCTGCTTCATCGGAATGCGGCTGTCGCCTTCGATGGGAATGAAGACCTTCCTCGCCGCCTCCACGCCTTCGCCTTTGGCGATGCAAAGGAAATGCCACGCGGCATTCTCGACGTCGTTGCCGTTCACCGTTTGGTGCACCTCAAACTGCTCGCGCCCTCCTTTGAAATCTCCCGCATAATACAGCGAAAGCCCACGCTGCCAGAGCTGCGGCTTGGACTCCGGAGCCAGCGCGATGAGCTTGTCAAACGCCGCCACAGACTCCTTCGGCTTGGCCGCAAAGAACAAATCCACGCCCTGCTGAAAGAGCTCGTTAGGCGTGTCTGCGGCGCTGAGCAGCGCAGGGAGAACAAAGAGGGTGATGAGGGCGAGCAGTGACTTCATAGGATGATCAGAACATGACACAAGACGTCATGAACTCATCCAACCATGCAGAAGCGCGAAAGATGATCACCCACCTCAGGCACGGCGGCGCCGACGCACAGCGCAAACCATGAGCCCCACCAGCAAAAGCACCGCACGACCGGGCTCCGGCACCACCACATAGATCCGGCCATCAGTGTCGAACTGGCTGACATCCCACTGCAGGCCCCCGGCAAGGGCGGGCAGGAAACTAATGTCGGTAAAGTTCACACTGCGGTTTCCGATCGAAACAACATTCCAGTCCACAAGCTGGAACCACGTCCCTGCCGTCCAGCTGCTGGAGAGGGTGCCGGTGTTGTTGCTGACGGCCAGCGTGCCGCCCAGCGTAATCTGTTCGTTGGAGAAAAACTTGAGCGAGTTGCTGTTGCTCGTGCTGCCAGCGCCAAGGGTCACGCTGAAGAGCTCAAAGCCCAGCGTGCCGCTGCTCGTGAGGCCGCCGTAGATGTCCAGGTGCTGCGCACCCGTCTCCGTGCTCGTTCCCGGAGCCAGGGTGCCGCCCACGTTCACCACGTTCAGTGTGCCTGCCACGCCCACGCTGCCGTTGCCAGCCAGCGTGCCGCCGTTGTTCACGGTGAATCCGCCAGCGCCGAGAGTGGCGCTGCTCTGTCCGGTATTGCCGCTGCCCACTTGCAGCACACCGCCATTCACCACCGTGCCACCGCTGAAGGTATTGACGCCGGTGAGCACCTGCGTGCCTGCCCCCGTCTTGACCAGCGCCAGCTTCGCACCCGTGGCACCGTCGCCCGTGTAGGTGGACTCGTTCATGGAGGCATTGCCTGCCGGCAGCGCGCCGTAGTCACGCATCACGCCGGCAAAGCTGCCATTCGCATCGCCATTGCCCACCGTCAGGGTGGCGGTGGTGCTGGCCCGGTTGTTCTGCACAAAGTGGTTGGTGGCGCTGGTGCCGTTCAGCGCGCCGATGCTCTGGTTCGTGCCAAACAAATCCAGCACGCTGATGTTCGCCGCCGTCGTGAAGTTGAACGCATTGCTGCTCGCTCCCAGGGTGCCGCTGGCAGAGCCGTCAGACATGCGGATGACGCCGCGAATGAGGTTCACCGCTCCGGTGAAGTCGTTGGCAGAATTGATCAGCGTGAGCACGCTGTAGCGGTCGGTCGGCGTGGTGCCGTTGTAGTTGTAGGTGCCGGTGCTGCCTTGGTATTCAAAACCGCCCGTGCCGGTGATCTTGCCGGTGATCTTGATGTCGCGGCTGACGTTGGCGCTGTTGATGCGGTTCGCGGCGATGGCGTTGTTGTCCATCAGCGTCACCTGCCCGGCGAGGGTGAAGGTGCGCGGCACAAGACCTCCGGTGGGCTCCCCCTCATACTGCACGATCCCGCCATTGAGCGTGATCTTCTTGGTGATCGTGCCTGAGCTGCTGTACCGGCGCAGCTCACCACGGAAGAGGGTCGCGCCCGGCTTGCTGGCCTCCACGATGATGCTGTAATTGTCGTCGCCGAAATACGTGCTGTCCGCATAGACGTGCGCCTGCTCGATGTAGATGTCCCGCACGTTCTGCGCGTTGCCTGCGGAGCTGACCGCCCAGCTCAGACCGCTTGAGTTGACGAAGGTGATGTTGTAGCCGTTTGCATTGATGTTGGTGATGCCCCAGCGCGCACCGGTTGTCACATAACGACCGGCAAAAGTGGTGTCACCCGTCAAGGTGATCAGGCTGAACGGTGACGACGTCATGCTGGCAGCGCCCGAGGAGACAACGGCACCGACATAACCACCCGCGACCTTTCCCGAAGTGTCCGCCACACCCTTGCCTTCCACGAAAAGATTGTACTTGGCGGAGCCGCCGTAGTTGGTGGCGTCCGCCCAGTTCACATCCAGCGTCGCGCCATTCTTGATGGTGATCTGCGAGCCGTTGGCACCAAAGGGATTGGTGGCCGCGGCAGCCGTGGCGCCGCTCTTCAAAATACCAGCTTCTACCACGGTGCCACCGGTGTAGCTGCTGCCTGCCGCCACGGTGAGGATGCCGGTGCCCAGCTTGGTCAGGCCGCTGCTGCCGCTCAGCGCGGTGTCCAGCGTCACATTGAAGCCGTTGGTGTCCAGCCGTGCCATACCCCCGTAGTTCAGCGGGGCGAACTGGCTGGCATACCCTCCGGTGATGGCCGCACCATACCGCAGCGTGCCTCCTTCAAACACCACCTTGCTGGTGCCAAAAGCGGCGGAAGCCACGGCGAGCACAGCACCTCCCTGAAGGCGGGTGACGCCGCTGTAGGTGTTCATTCCGCGCAGTTCCAGCACTCCATCGCCGCTCTTGATCAGGCCGCCGGTGACGGTGCCAGTCACGTAGCTGCCCACGGTGCCGGTGATGACGCCGTTCACCACGATGGGCGAGGTGGCGTCGGCATACCATTCCTTCTCCGTTCCAGTGATGTCCACCGTGAGGCCGCTGCCAAAGGTGAGCGCCGCACCGCTGGTGTTCGACACCACGCGGTTCGCGCCGGTGAAGGTGAGCGTGCTGCCACTGGCGGAGTCAACGGTGGTGGCAGTGCCGGCGGCCGACTGGAAAAGGCTGCTGGCGGACACATTCTCGACCACATTGAGCGAGTTCGACGCACCGTTTTGGAAAACGGCGTTGGCACCCGAGACCCACGCCTGCAGCGACACGCCGGCGGTGCCAGTATCGTCCCAGGCAAGATAACCCGTGTCGTTCTTCCACTCGGCGGTGCCGCTGATGGACTTGACGGGATCAAACTCCAAAGTCGGGGTGGTGGCCTTGGCCACCACGTAAATGCGGCCCTCCGTGGCCAGACGCGAGAAATCCCACTCCACCAAGCCGGAGTTCAGCGCGGGCAGCACCCAGCTGGCGGTGTTGTCCAGCGCCACGCTGCGGTTGCCCAGCGCGACATTGCCAAAATCAAACAACTGAAACCAGGTGCCCGACGCCCAGGTGGTGGAATCTCCCGCACCCGCCATGACGGTGATGTCCAGCACTCCGGTGCTGCCCAGGCTGAACGATGAGCCAGCAAGGAAAGTCAGGAAGTCGTTGTTTGCCAAACTGCCGCTGCCGCTGCTGACGCTCCACAGGTCAAACGACAGCGTGCCCGCCACATTCAGCGTGCCGTCCACCGTGAGATACTGCAGCCCGGTCTGGCTCGAGGTGCCGACGCTGAGCGTGCCGCCGGAGGCCACGCTGCTGGTCAGCCCGGTGTAGCCAATGAAACCATTGCCCTCCAGCGTGCCGCCACTGTTCACCGTGAACGAGCCATTGCCCAGGCGTGCGATGCTCTGCCCGGTGGCGCCGGTGCCGATCTGCAAGGAACCGCCGTTGATGGTGGTGCCACCCGTGTAGGTGCTCATGTTCGTCAGAATCTGCCGACCCGCTCCCGCCTTCACCACGGCGAGTTTGGCATTCGTGGCACCCTCGTTGGTGATGGCCGTGTTGTCAGCAGGCAGGGCGGTGTAGTCACGCAGCACCCCGGCAAAGCTGCCACTGGCACCACCATTCCCCACCGTGAGGGTGGAGGTCGTGTTCTGCCGGTTGTTCTGCACGAAGTGGTTCGTGGCGCTGGCACCGTTCAACGCGCCGATGCTCTGACTGGTGCCAAACAGATCCAGAATGGCGGGAGCCGTGGTGGTGTTGAAGCTGAACTCATTGCTCCCTCCACCGAGCGTGCCGTTCAAAGTACCGTCGGACATGCGGATGACGCCGCTGTCCAGCTTGAGGGTGCCGGTGAAGTTGTTGCTGCTGTTGGTAAGATACAGCACGCTGTAGCGGTTGAGGCTGGCCGAGGTGGTATACGTGGGGTCCCAGTCCGTCAGCGCAGCAGTCGCACCGATGTACCGCAAGCCGCCAGCCCCCGTGATCTGCCCGCTCACCTTGGCATCACGCACCGAGTAAGTCGCGGAGATGCGGTTGTCGGCCAGCGCCGAGACATTCAGCGTCATCTGGCCGCTGAGCGTGAAGGTGCTGACCGCACCGTAGTCGATCTTCCCCGAGCTGGAGCCTTGATAACCTTCCAGCGCTACCAGGCCGCCGGTGATGACGGTCTTCTTGGCCACGGTGCGCGTGCCCAGCCAGTTCCCCAGCTCGCCCCAGATCGTGGTGGAGTTCAGCGTGTTCGCATTGATGTAGAGGGAGAAGTTGTTGTCGCCGAAGTTGTCAGCGTCCGCCCACACGCGGCCCTGCTCCAGCCGGATGTCTCCCACATACACGTTGTTGGCGGCGGCTCCACGCCAGCTCATGGCATTGCCGTTCACAATGGTGAGGGTGTAGTACTGGTTGGCGATGACATTGCCGCCGGAGTCACGCACGCGTGCATCAATATTGGCCGGAATGCCGTAGCGCTGGCCGGTGGTGCCCAACCGGCCGGAGATGGTCGTATCTCCAGTGAGCAGCATGCTGCTGAAGGCGGTGGAGGTGTTGTTGTAGCTGCCGGAGGAGGTCAGCGCACCCACGTAACCGCCAAACACCGTGTTGGAGGTGTCCGCCACGCCCTTGCCCTCGATGGTAAGCTGATACGCGGAGACGTAGTTGGCGGCATTGGTCCAGTTGAGGTCCAGCGTGGCACCGTTTTTCACCGTGATCATGCTGCCGCCTGCGCCAAACGGATTGGCCCCTGTGCCCGCCCCGCTGCGCAGAATGCCAGCCTCCACCGTGGTGCCGCCAGTGTAGGTGCTGCCCGCCGTCGTGGTGAGGATGCCGCTGCCCTGCTTGACCAAACCGCCGGTCCCCGTGACAGCGCTGCCGAGGGTGATGTCGAACCCATTGGTGTCCAAGATGGCGGCGCTCCCAGAAAGCGCGGCAAACTGCGTGGACAAACCGCCGCTGATGGCCGCGCCATAGCGCAGCGTGCCGCCCTGAAACGTCAGCGTGCTGGTGCCCAGCGCGGAGGCATTCCCCACCTGCAGCACGCCTGCGCTGAGGTAAGTGGCCCCCGAGTAGTTGTTGCCCGCGTTGAGCTGCAGTACGCCTGCGCCCTCCTTGATCAAGCCCATGGTCAGCGCACCGCTCAGCGTGGCATTGACGATGATGTTGGAGCCCGCCGCCACATTCCACCGCTGCGCGTCCCCCGGGGTGCCCGGACTCTGCTGAATCGTAAGCCCTGAGGCAAACGTGAGGTCCGCCCCGCTGCTGTTGGCCACCACAGGATTCGCACCACCCCCGGACAACGTCAGCGTCAAACCGCTGCCGCCGATGCTCGTCTTGGTTCCCGCTCCGGACTGCGTGATGGATGCAGCATTGATCGCCTCGGTCAGCGTCACCACATTGGCGCTGTTGCCATTGGAAAACTCCGCGCTGCTGGTGGAGATCCACACACTCGGCGTACCCGAGTTTGTCCAGGCTTGCTCAGTGGTGTTCCAGTTGGCCGTCCCATCCACATCTGCATACACCAGCACCGCCGCAGGTGCGGCGTTTGGGGTAAGCAGGAGGCTGAGGGCGGAGAATGCGGGAACGAGGCGACGAAGACGCAGTACGACTGACATGGGGCTTTTTTCGGAACGCGCGGAACGCAGTGTGGGGAGCCTTCAGTCATAGTCCTGCAAAGCCTTCGATTCAACCTCGTTTGGCAACGCTACAGACACGTGGATTATACCGCTACATAACCGGGCAACACGCCTTTACTCCACCCTTTTCACCACCACGCCAGCGGCAGCGGCACGATCAGCGCCAGGTCTGCCAGCACCCGATAGCCGTCCGCAGAGTAGCGCCGCCGCAGCCCCTGCACCACGGCGTGCAGCACCACCGCACCCAGCGCGGCGCGGGCAGGCCCCAGCAGCGTGTGCTCCAGCGCGCCCTGCTCGATTTCCCACAGCACTGCCACAGTAAAAAACACCGTGCCCAGCACCAGCCGCGTGTGCTTGCGGTCATCCTGCAATCCGTCCTCACGGCAGGTGATGCCGTGCAGATTGCACGCAAACAGCAGCGTCAGCAGCACACACTCCAGCACCGGCTCCGCAATCGTTTCCGGCATCGCAAAAAAACGCGTGCTCGTCGTGCAGCCCATGGCAAACAGCAGCGCCGCAGTCATCTCCTTCGGCAGCACATTCCCCATGCGGATGTCCAGCTGCCGCAGAAACGACAGCGCCATCACCCCCAGCACAAAAAGACTCAGCGTGAACTTCGACCCGCTTGCGATCGGCATGCGCGAGATCAGCATGATGCCACCCAGCCCCGCGCACGAGACAAACACATCCCGCGTCAAACGGCTGCCCTGCGCCGACCATGAGGCCAGGTACAGCGCCACCAGCAGCGCCAGACTCACCGCCTGCCACAGCACGCCTTCGGGAATCACATACAGCGCCATCCACCCCAGCAGCAGCAGCGCCGGTGGCAGCACACCCAGGAGCAGCACACGTCGGTGACGGTGGTAAAACAAATGTCGCACATCCAGCTCCGCCACATTTTTCACCGCCAGCGTGTCCAGCGTGCGGTCCAGCAGATACACCACCCAGCAGGCTAGCGCGAGTCCCGCACTCAGCAGCGGTGTCAGCCGGATGCCATGCGCATGCGCCAGCGCCGCCTGCCACAGCACCGCCACCACCGGCGCCTCCAGACTCAGCACATGCGGCCACAGCCACCACGGCGTGCGCCGGTCGTGTGCAGGTTCGCTGGCTGGAGTCAGATCAGTCAAGACCTGCTCTTTAATTCTCCATGACGAAAAAGGAACTCATTTGGCGATGAATTTTAAGGCAGGCATCCAGCGCCCAGGAATGCGGACCTCCGTGCTGCGCTTTACCCTAAATGGGAAGACCGGCGCACTCCAAAACGCTCTCGCCTTTTTCGCAGCCTGCATGAAATGCCACAAATGAAGTCTCCTGATGCTTCTCCTGATGCGTTGAATCACTGTCCCCGCGCCTTCTGCACCTCAGCGATGGATTTCAGGATGTTCTCCCGCCAGACGCCTTGCAGTTTCTCAGGCTCGGCGCGGTTCAGGGTGCTCATGGCTTCATCATACTTGCCGCGCCGGGTCAGGATGCGTGCGATGCCCTGCAGCGCGGTGTATTCATCGGCACCTCCGATGCGGGTGCGGTCTGCCACGATGGCCTGATAAGCGGCGAGCGCCTGATCATCGTTCTGCAGGTTGCGCTCGCGGTTCTGCGCCAGCGCGAGAAGGAGGCCATCGCGTGCGCGTGGCTCGCTGGTCCATGGCAGGGCCGCGCTCAGATCCGCCTCCGCCTTGTCGCCTGCTTTGGTGATGGAATACGCATAACCGCGGGCGTGATAACCTGCGCCACGTTTCCAGAAGGGCCACTTGCTGAAGTCCTCGTTCGCGAACTGTGAAATGATCTCCGGTGCTTTCCCCAAAGCGAACAGGTGCTGCATCTGCGCAGTCTTTTTCACCACATCGACGGGGATGCGCTCGATGATCGGCCCGGCTTCCGCGCGGCTGAGCAGTGCGGCCTGTTCCAGCGCGGCGGCCTTTTGCACATCACTGACTTTGCCCTCTGCCAAAGCGAGGAAGTCTTCCGCTTTGCGCCTTTGCGTGGCATTGCGGAAGCCGATGACGAAATCAGTGACGCTGGGATCAGAGGCGAACACGTGGGATTTGCCGTCGTAGAAATGCGCAAACTTCAGCGGCTCATGAAAGCCCTCCGTGCCGGTGGGTGAGAGAGCGCTGAGTTCCTGCCCGTCTTCGCGAATGCGCTGGCGGCAGAGATTGACATGCCACGGCAGGCTTTGTGTGGGCTTGCGGCCAATGACCTGATGCAGCGGATCGTTTTCGTCTTGCGTCACTGGAATGCGGATCTCCACAGTCCAGTGATCATCCGCAATGTGTGTGGCCACTTCCGCCTTCGAGTCCCAGCCAAACCACTGGCCGCGCGACGCGCCACGATCGAGATCGACGATGTGGCCCGCAGGACTGACGGCGATCTGATAATACGAGTGCGTCTCGGTGGCGAGTTCGATCTCGATGGCATCGCCATGCCACAGCGCCTGATCCTCATTGCGCGTGGCGGCGTTGTTGGGTTTCTCGCCGGGAAGTTCATCGCAACGAATCGCAAAATAAACGCTGCCGCCCTGCCAGCCGGCTTTGTAGGAAGTGCCAAAGGTCGGCACGCGGCCTGTTTCCAGCTCGCGGAATTTGCCCGTAGCGGCGGCGGGGCAGTTCTGCCAGTAGGCGTCCTCGAGTTTGCCATCGATGACGATTCCCGCCGCGTCACCGACGAGCCGCACGGTGGGCACCGGACCACGCTGCTGGCCGAGTTGCTCGGCCTTCATGCGCATGCCTTTGAGAAAGTCATCGATGAGAGCGATGCGCCGCCCATAAACACTTGCCGCATCGGCTTTGGCCTGCGCCTTGGCGAAGAGCGCGAGCGCTGCATCTGCCTGCGTTTTGTCGTCCTCCATCACACTCCAATGCGCCTCGCAGAAGGTGAAGAAGTCCTGCATCTCCTGCGCGGCGGGGCCGTAGAAAAGCTGGCAGTACTCGCGGAACATCGCGTCCACATCCGCATTCTTGCCCCCCCAGTACATGCGTGCGGTGAAATAAACCATGAAGTGATTGAAGCCGATGCCGACCTCTTTGAAATCCTGACGCGCGGAGAGCCAGATGTCCTCGCCTTGAGAGATGTCTTTGGTGGCGTTCACGGAATCGCCGATGGCATGCGGTGCGAAGAAGGGCAGGAACCAGCCGCGATCGGTGAAGGGATAGTTTTCAAAGTTCAGGATGGGGTTGTCCGTCTTCTTCACCCACGCCGCACGCAGAGCTTCCGGCGCAGCCTCGCCTTCCGCTTTGCTGCCAGCCTTGTTCATCGGCCGCCGCCCACCCACGATGCAAACGACCACATTCGGCTCCAGCTTGTCGATCTTCAGCGGCGGCAGCGTGTACACGCCATAGGCACAGTTCAGCACCTTCGCGTTAGGGTGAGTTTTGCCGATCTCCTTTGCCACTCGATTCACAAAATCCCACACGTAATCGCTCAGCAGGCCGCGTTCGTTTCGTTCAGGCGAATCCTTGCCTTGGCATTTCTCGCACTGGCATATGGAGGTGTAGCCATCCGGCGGCATGATGGAGACCGTCTTGAGCGGGTAGGTGTCCAGCAGCGCGCGGGTGTAGCGCACGGTCTCGCGGAAGAGTTCGTCATTGGAATAGCAGAGCTGGTTCTTGCTGTCGCCAGAGCGGTAGTCGCGCTTGCCGCCGTAGAGCGCGAACCATTCGGGGTGCGCGGCAAAGGTGGCGTCATTTCCCGTCATGCCGTCCATGCCATGAGCGATCTGATAACGGTCATCATTCCGCGTGCCGAGATGCATCATCCACATCGCCGTGTCATAGCCCGCCGTGCTGAAGCGGAAGTTGAACTGCCGCAGCGGGAAGTCGGGCCGCACCGTCTCGTCGAGTTTCGGCAATGCGATGGTTTTCATCACTGGCATCACTTCGCCAAGCGCCCCCGGCAGATACCAGCGCGCACCGAGCGACGCAAAAAACGCCGTCACCGCATTGAAGCTGCCGCGTTCATCGAGACCCCAGATTTCCAGCCACTCGTTCTTCGCTGTGGTGGCACCGTCGGGCTTGCCAGTGTCACCGGGCAGGCGCAGGCGGTTTTTATATAAGCCAGGATTCGGCATGCCATAGGGTGCGCCGACAATCTTCTGAAACTCCGCCTGCGCGCGCGGGATGTCGCCATTGTGTTTGGCCCAGGGTTCCGTGGGCACAAAGTCGCTGTCATCTCCCACCAGCGCCAGCCAGTCGGCGCCGGATTGCATGCGATACGCGCCCTCCTTCAAGCCTTCCGCCTTCACGGGATTCAAAGGGCTCGCTCCAATAAAAACCTTCACCGCCTTTCCACTTGGCTGCGTCAGGATGGGCAGCCGCGCTCCGCTGATCTTCTCAATGTTCGTGCGAAACTCCTGCGCCGCGACCCGCTGCATGCGCGTGGGATTTTCTGAAAGAATGATCTCCGCGCGCGGCTGACCGTCTTCTACGAGAACGGCATCCGCTGCATGCAGCGACGAGATTGTGAGAAACGCGGCGGCAAGGGCTTTCATGGCTTCACAAGGGCATCAGTGGTTTTCAAATTGAAGCGAACGCTCACGACGGAGTTCTTCTCCTTGCCGGGCGCGAGCTTGATATAAGTCGTGGCCACGATGGTGCCGTCGGGCAGCAGTTCCACACCGGGATAGCCGCAGTCGCCAGCACGTTCGGCATAGCTGTGGAGCAGCTTGATGCGGTATTGGCCGGGTCTGCCGTTTTTGATGTCATCATACGTTCCCACCCACGCGACGAAGTGGCCTTTGGTCGGGCTGTTGAGCGCCTGATCACGGAAGGCCACGACCATGCGTCCATCCTTCGTGAACACGCCTGCATGGCGGTCTCCGGTGAGGCCCCAGGGCGTGTTCACCAGTGTGGACCATGTTTTGCCTTCATCACGGCTGAACATCATGAGGCTGCGCTCCTTGTGCGTGTTTTCGCGCAGGAGGCAGCACAGCTCGGCACCATCGGGAGACCGAAACACAAAAGGTTCGCAGGGGTTCTTGCCAGCAACAGCCGCGACGACCTGCGGCTCGCTCCAGGTGAAGCCGCCGTCGGTGGTGATGGTTTGCAGCACTTCCAGCGGTGCCTTGTCCGCGCCGCCGGGACCCCGGTGATAGAGACCGAGGTAAGTGCCATCCTTGAGCCGGACGATGCTGCTGAAGGTCATCACGCAGGGAAACCCGAGTGGTGGCATCTCCTTCCACGTGCTGCCGCCGTCCTCGCTCATGATGCTGGGCATGCCAGGGCCCTTGCGCGTGCCCTTCGCAGCAGAAAACACCCACACGCGCTCCTTCCCCGCCGGATCGGTCATGCGGTAGATGCTGGGGCAGTTCAGATGCGTCTTGTAGCCGGGCGGCATGAGTTCGTCGATTCGCGCCCACGTCACGCCGCCGTCGGTGCTTCGCGCCATGGGTCCCGCCGCGCCTCCATGATTGATGCACCACACGCAGAGGATCGTTGTGCCATCCGGCATCAGGGTCGTCGTCGGGTGCCCCTGATAGACCTCCTCTGTCCCCTGGGCGATGACGGTCTGGCGGTCCTTGTCTCCCGAGATGTCTGCCAGCGGAAGATCGGGCTTGTCCTCGGCGGCAGAGATCAGGCTGGTGGCAATAACGAGGGCGGCGGTGAGAGTGCGCATGGAACACCTCTCAACGCTCCCCGCGCCCTCAAACTCGCGGCAGATTGCTGCCTTGCTACGGCTTTTGAAGCTTCGCCGCCAGTGTGCGTGCGGCGGATTCCCACGTTTCCGGCGTGGCGCTGCCAAAGGCCGTGACCATGCGCCAGGTGCCGGAGAATCCGGCGGGCACAGTCTTCCCCTCAAAACACTTCAGGTAAAACTTCCGGTAGGTGCCGGGCACATTCCAGATGGTGGCGATGTGCCCGCCCAGCTCCGGAGCCTGCAGCAGGCGGCTCACGGCAAACTGACCGCTCTGCGGCTCATACACCGCCATCCAGTCCACGCGCTGGTTGATGTAAAACTTCCGCGCCACCTCCTTGTCATCGCACAGCGGACCGGAGATGGTATTCTCTGGTAGGGCATCGCTGCCGACGAGGAAGGAGCTCACCGTGGGCCGCCACGCGTGCATGAAATGATACACCAGCTTCAGCGGCACGGCCTCGACGGTGTGCACGGTGGTGGTTTCATACAAGCGGTGGTCTTTGATCTCGGTGACGTTCGTCAGATCAAAGGCGCGGATGCATGATTTCCTCTCCAGCCGAAACGCGCTGCCTTTGAGCTCGGCAGTGGGTGCATCGATCTTCTTGTCTTCAAGGAAGAAGTCGAGCGACTGCAGCTTCTCGGGCTCGTTCTCCAGATGCGCCGTGCCGATGAAGCCGACATCGGGAAAGGAGAACACCGTGCCGTAGGCGCTGCTCTCGGTGGTCATTGGCTTGCCACGAAAATCGATGCGCCCCGGCGTCCACTGCGTGGCCTGACGCAGCAGCAGCGTCACATCGCCACAGGCCACGGTGATGCGCGGCAGCTCGGGGCCGAGGTTGGGCTTGAAGGGTTCTTTAGCGGTGACAAAACCCGTGAGCGCGAGGCCCAGCACGAGCGGGAGAATGTGGGGGGAAACAAGCATGGGCGACAATCGTTTCAAACCTTCGCTGCTCCGTTATTTTCGGAAGGACTTCAGGAAATTGAAGATCAGCCAGATCTGCGCAAAGCCCACGGCGATGAGCAGGACGCCGAGCTCGACGGCGTTGTCCTCCTTGGGCACCGCCAGCCGTAGAATGAACGCCAGCATAATCACTCCGAGGATGGAGAGCACTGCTCCAAACGACCAGCTTCCAGAGGACTGCTCGGGAGTAGGAATGTGCGTTGGATATCCGTCCTTGCTGAGATCTTCTGGGTCATCACTCATGGAAGTGCGCGGTGGTGGGTGGGCTGGGCTCATGGTGCGTCGGTGTGGCGTGGTGCCACACCGTGATTTGCTCATGAGCTCTCCGCATAAACGTTCGCACCTGCGTGAAACTTCCGAACCACCGGACAATGGGCGGGAGCCATGCCGGCCTTACTTCGCAGGCTTCCACTCGCGCTCCAGCCGGACGGCCTCGATGACTTGTTCGCGTGTCATGGTCGCCTCCAGCGTGGCCTGATGGACGAAGGCGATGTCATGACCTTGCTGAGACGCGAGACGGCACCACTTCAGGGCTTCCACCGGATGTTTGTCCACACCCTCGCCTTTTTCGTACATCAGGCTCAGGGCAAACTGTGCGTCGGCATCGCCTTGCTCTGCAGCAGCGCGAAACAGCTTCATGGCCTGCGCCTCATCTTTGGGCACACCCTTGCCACTGAGGAGGCAGCTGCCCAGCCCAACCTGGGCGATGGGAAAGTTTTGCTCCGCCGCTTTGCGAAACCACACGACGGCATCCACGGAGTTCTGCGCCACGCCCGTGCCTTCAAAGTAGGCCACCGCCAGCTTTGTCTGCGCGAGGACATCTCCCTGCTCCGCCGCCTTGCGGTACCAGGCCACGGCCTCGGCAGGATCCTTCGGTACGCCGGCGCCGTGCATGTAGCACTCGCCCATCTCGAGCTGCGCCAGTGCGTACTTCTGAGCCGCCGATTTCTTGATCAGGCTGATCCCCTGTTTCAGATCCTGGGGTACACCCGCGCCCAGAGAATAGGCCATGCCCAGCCGCAGCTGAGCTTCAGGGTCTTCCTTTTCCGCTGCCTTGCGGTACCATTTCACCGCTTCACTGAGATCCGGCGGCACCCGCAGGCCCTGGGCATAGGTGGTGCCGAGAAGCTTCTGCGCGTTGAGGTCTCCCTGCTCGGCGGCTTTGCGAAACCACTTCACGGCTTCCGCCGCGTCTTGCACCACCCCCTCGCCGTCAAAGTAGGCCATCCCAAGCTCCAGCTGCGCATCGGCATCGCCACGCTCTGCTGCCTGGCGAAACCACTTCACGCCCTCGACAGTGTCCTTCGGCATGCTGGAGCCCAGGCTGTAGCAGACGCCGAGCTGTTTCATGGCGGCCACATGATTCTGCGCCGCCGCCAGACGCAGCCATTTCACCGCCTCCGCGGCATCCTGCGGCACCCCAGTTCCAAGGAGGTAGCACATGCCCAGCTGGCGCTGGGCATCCACATGGCCTTGGGTGATCGCCTTGCGAAACCACTCCACCGCCGCCGCCTCATTCTTGGGAAGGCCGTCCCCTTTGGCGCAGCGCAGGCCCATGGCGTGCTGCGCCTCGGCATTCCCCTGCTCCGCCAGCGTGCGCGTCTCCTTCAGGCTCCTGGCCACGAGGGGTGCCGCTGCGCAAAACAAGCCTGCGAGCAGCACCAGCATAGGAATTTTCGTGGACTGAATGAACATGGTGACCTCTCCGGGAGCGGAATCGTTACGTGGGTCTTTTTTAGAGAGATTCCGCGTATGAGTCATCCTTTTTCTTCGTGGGGGGGCTTTTCTGGAAGTTACGGGAGGATGAGGAGATCAAGAATCGGCATGGTTATTTTGGAGACAAAAAGGAGGCTTTGGTGTGTCGGATTCGGCAATTTTGCAGGTTGATTGCGTTTACGGAGGTCGTCATGAGGCTGGTCGGTGGTGAAATGAGGGGGCAGTCGGCGATGGCATGGGTAAAAAACCAAGTCACCGTGCCGGCAGGCTGGCTGCTGCGGAAGGGGTTGCGGGAATCAGGGGAGTTTATGGTGGTTGCTGGCAGGTTGCTCTTGAAGGGTGAGCGCCATGCCATTTCGATTTGGGGTGCTCGCAACTTTGACTTGTAGGGAACGGGAACAACACGCGGCATGTCTAGACCTAAACAACTTCAGGTTAGAAGTAATATTTTTAGATGGATGGCCAATTGCTAGAACGTACCCTTACGACTATGCAACCTCTTCACTCGTCCATGCCTGTGGCCCGTCGTATGCATCTCTGCTATTTTGCAGGGCTTCTGGTGAGCTTGGCTCCGCTGTTGGTGGTGGCGCAGTCGATGCCTGTTCCGCATGAGAGCGTGCGGAGGGAGCAGGTGCAGGAAGTCGAAAGGTACATGGAGCGGGTGGAAGGGGAAGACCGCTCGGTGAAATATGTGGTCTATGTCGTCTTACCCGCGCTCGGTCTCATCGGCTGCCTGATGGTTCTGCGTCGTTTTTTACTCAATTGAGAAGAGCTGTCATTTGCCAGCCGTGCTGGGGATAGTGAATGGTTGGGACGCTGTCAGGAGGCGGAGCTGCGGTGGGGAGACAGGGAGGACGCTGAGGGGAGGATGGGATCGGGAGGGGGGTGAGCTTGGGGGGGGCGTTGATGGATGCCGGGCATCTTATCCTCAAAGGCACTTTCCTGGCAGTTTAAGCGTGACAAGTCGTCCGCTGGGTTATTCTTTTGGAGAATGACATTGGCTCCATTGATACTGGTGGTTGGTTTGGGTATGGTGGCGGATGGCGCGTGGGGAGGAGAGGCGGTGGTGAACTCTTTGGGGATGAAGTTTGTGGCGGTGCCTGGAACGAAGGTTTTGATGTGCATCCATGAAACGCGGAAGGGCGATTATGCGGCCTATGCGAAGGAGAGTCCGAAGATCGACCTGTCGTGGCAGAAGATCGAGGCCTATGGGGTGCCAGTCAGCGAGGGGGATGATCACCCCGTGGTGAATGTGAACTGGGAGGATTCGGTGGCATTTTGTGAATGGCTGAGCAAGAAGGAGGGCAAGGTGTATCGGCTGCCGACGGACCGGGAGTGGAGCTATGCGGCGGGCATTGGGACGAAGGAGGAAAAAGGACTGACTCCGGAGAAGCTGGATGCGAAGCTGAAGGAGATTTATCCCTGGGGCAAAACGTGGCCGCCGCCGACGGGTGTGGCCAATCTGGCAGACACGGCTGGGGCGTCGAAGATTCCGGGACTGGTCGTGGTGCCGGGATACACGGACGGTTTTGTGACGACGGCGCCGGTGATGAGTTTTAAGCCTAACAAACTGGGTCTCTATGATCTTAGCGGCAACGTGTGGGAATGGTGTGAGGATTGGTACAACCCATTGCGCAGGGAGAGAGTGCTGCGCGGCGGATCGTGGGGCTATGATCCGCTGAGCCTGCTGTCATCCGACCGGCTGTATCACGCGCCGTCCACGCGGGATATGTATCGGGGATTCCGGTGTGTGTTGGTAAAATAATGGGGGGTAAAATGATTTCAGAGTTGGGAAGGCTTGGAATCTTTTACCTTGCTGAGGGGATTGGCCGAAAGAGAGGAAAGAAGGAGAAAAAGGGATTGGGGAATGGGGCCGGAGATTTGCACCGCAGAGGTTGGAAAAACGCAGAGATTTCCAGAATTGAGTGCCTACGGAGCCGAACGAAGTGAGACAGACGACCGAAGGGAGCCCGGAGGGTGAGTGAAACGAATCAACGCACGGAATGAACGGAAGACGGACCCGAAAGAAGAGGGCTGGCTGGCGGTGGCGAATGCCTGGGACCCTGCCAGGAGGCGGAGCTGCGGTGGGGAGAAAGGGAGGACGCTGAGGAGAGGATGGGAGCGGGAGGTGGGTGAGATTGGGGGGCTGGGTGTATCGGCTGCGCAGTGGTTGCCACGGACACTCAATTATAGCGGCAAACGTGCCGGGGCCGAGAAAGGCTTTCGCAGGTGAGTGGATGGCACCGGGCACGAGCCTCGACCGACAAAATTGCTTCCCTTGCAGCTTCAATGATGCCTATTCTTCGCCGGACACTCATCCAACGCCATGACTGACACCACCTCAGACTCCGCCCCGACCTGCAACCAAGAATGGGAAAAGCATGGCTTGTTCTTCGAGTATGGCAGCGCGGCGAATCCGCGCATGCCCAAGATCGGCATTGATGTGTTTCCGCCCTCCATGCATCACCTCGCCGAGAGCCAAATCATTCCGCTGGAGCTGTCCCAGAAGCTCGAAACCAGCCACCCGGCCACCGGGCCCAATCTTCTGGCCCATTTTGTCCACATCGCCGCTGGTGAGGAGCTGCCGACCTTCTGCCATGCGAGCAGCCAGGTGTTTTATGTCATTCGCGGCGCGGGTTTCAGCGTGATCGATGGCAAGAAGCTGAGCTGGAAAACGGGCGATTTCTTTGCGCTGCCTGTCACCGGCGAGATCCGACATCGCGCAAGTGAGGACAGCGCCTTCTACTGGGTGAACGACCAGCCGCTGATGGATTTCCTCGGTGCCAAGCCCACCCGCCCGAGGTTCCGGCCGCTCTATTTCTCCCGTGAGCTACTCACGAGCGAGCTGGAAAAGGTGCGAAAGGAAAACGAGGGGAAGGACAAGAACCGCAACGGCATCCTGCTGGCGAATCCTGACTGCCCGCAGACGAAGACGCTTACGCACTCCATGTGGTCGCTCTACAATCTGCTGCCTGCGAAGAGCAAACAGAAGGCCCACCGGCACAACTCCATCGCCCTTGATTTCGCGGTGAAGGCCACGGAAGGCGTTTACACCCTGATCGGCCGCGATCTGGATGCCGATGGCAACATCATTGACCCCGTCCGCGCCAACTGGGTGGCCGGTGGCGCCTTTGTGACGCCCCCCGGCTGGTGGCACTCCCATCACAACGAGAGCGACGAGGACGCCATCGTGCTGCCGGTGCAAGATGCGGGTCTGCACACCTACATGCAGACGCTCGACATCCAGTTTGCGCATGGGTATTGAGCGGGGATTCCGGTGTGTGTGAGCAAGCCCCTGATGTATTCCATCGATCATGACAGGAGTGTGAAGGGCATGAAAAGCTGCAGGATGCGTCGAACTGCTGCAAATGATGTTCTGCTGGGCCAATTTTCCGTCAATGTCCGGCTAGCCGGTGCCGGATAAACGCATCGATATTCGCGTCCCCGTTGGCTCGCATGAGCGCGAAGGTCAGCATCATGTCATAGTCAATGGCGACGATGCCGTCTCGGCCTTTGCCGGACATGGCGCGATTGCCGGGAAGATTTTGAAACCAGTTGGCCCAGAGCGGTGTGCCAGGATCGTAAAACAGAAACTGGCCTCCCTCTTCTGGGAACACCATGTTCGGCGACGGATAGAGGTTGGCGACAAATGGATACTGGGCGGCGCTGTGGCAACTGATGCAGGAACTCGCCCGGAACGTTTCGCGATTCGGTGGCGGCTGATCGCCAAATCGTTGCCCGCTCACGGTGAGGACATTGTGGCGAATACCCACATCCAACGGACCCGCAAGACGCCCTCCCCATCCCAAGCCATCTTTGATGAATTCCGGCGCGCTCGTATTGACCCACGTCTCGGTGAGGACACCCTTCGGTCCCAGACCGTTCGGATACTTAGTGAGCTTCGGATCATTGCCCCACATGGCTCCGACGGGTTTCGTCCGCTCCCAGGCACTGGTGCCGGGGTCCGTGCTGTCGTAGTAAAAGGCGATGAACACCCAGCCGGTTTCTGGCGAGGCTACGCTGTCTTTGATCCGAACCGCCATTTGGAGAAAGTGCATTTCGGTAATCTCGGGGGTTTGATTGGCAGGGTTGCCGGGTGGCTGCGGATTTAGCAACGAAGCCGTGGAGGGCCGATAGATGTAGGAGACCGGAGATCCTTTGATAACACTCCAATCCGTCTCCTTGAGCGTGACGCCCTCTACTTTGACGACGATGGACCCTGCGGGGAACTGGGCGGCATACACATCAGGCTTGAATGGATTCTTCCAGACCTTGCCAAGCGTGGCCGCCGCGACGCCGTTATAATAAACCACGGCGTGATTCTGAAACGGCTTCGAGGGCTGTTGGCCGACTGGGTAAGAGTAGGGCTGGAGAATCTGACCGGTATAGGATCCCAGCAGCGCTTCGCGGCCGGATTCGGGGTCAATTTGGCCGTTTGCAAGAGGCGAACCTTGTCCGCCCCAGGGCATGTCAAACCAACCCGCTTTCTGAGGCGTCCAATTCAAGGGGTCAACGACAGCGCCTTCAATATCTTTTCGGATGAACTCCTTCACTGCCGCAACATAGGCCGGAGCGGTCTGCGGAGTCAGCCCGCCAGAGGCGAGCCCTCCTGGACCACCCGGAGTCCACTCTGATTTGACCGGACCCGACGGGTATCCATAGTTGCTGGTTCGCAGCGGCTTGTTCCAGTTGGCTGGATAGAGCGTGTTATTGCCCGCAAACGGGTCAGGCTGGCCCGCCATGCTATGATCGAAAACAAGAAAAGTGCCCATCAACAAAGCGAGAAGGATGACGGGAGAATTTGTCTTCATGGTTGTTTGTAGAATATTTCTTTGAGTGTGGATGAACGAAGATTGGGGGTGGGACTCGGTATTGCAAGACAATTTCGCCCGGCGTGAGTAGAGCAACATCTAAGAGATTGGCCATGAATATTTGTTTGATGGCAGGCATCGGCGTCTAGACAACGGCTCAACCCTCGGCGACGTAAACAAATCTTGTGCTCTCCTCATGACCTCTGACATCCATGCTTTTCAGGGCACTGATCGCTTTCAGATCATTCGTCTCCTTGGGAAAGGTGGCATGGGCGTCGTATTCGAAGCGCATGATCGGGAGCGGGACCTCCGCGTGGCCTTAAAACTGCTGCCCGCAGCCGATCCGGCGGCGCTGTATCATTTCAAACAAGAGTTCCGCGCTCTCGCGGAGATCAGTCACCCGAACCTCGTGCCGCTCTATGAGTTGATCGCTACTGACGAGCGCTGGTTCTTTACGATGGAATTGCTGGACGATCCGCGTGACTTCTTTGCCAAGCACCGGAGCCGCATTTGTCTGCCACCGCAGGAGCCTGATGCCTCCGCCGATACGCCCACTGTGGCAGTGCCCCGCGCGAGTGCACTTCCAGTTCACCCCAACAGCCTTGATGGCTCGGCTGATGCGCCCACTGTGGGTTTGCCCCGGAGCCAGCTCCCCAGCCCAGCGGACGATGACAAGGAAGCACCAACACTGTTGGCGGCGGCCGTATCGATCGGTGCAGCATCAAGCGGATTCGGGGCACAGGGACGGACTGAGTCAAAGGTTCCAGCGGTGCCACAGGCGCAACGATTGCCCGACATCGAGCGAGTGCGCCGAGTTTTTAGCGGTATCGCGGCAGGCGTCGCTGCGTTGCACCGTCACGGCAAGCTGCATCGGGACCTGAAACCCGCGAACGTGGTGGTCGGGGCGGATGATCGGGTAAAGCTGCTGGACTTTGGGTTGGTGGCCGTGATCGGAGTGCCTCACGCTCCTTCCGCGCAGGGCGGTGGCGGGCTGAGCAGCATCCAGAGTTCGGTCACCAGCCACGGCATGATCACGGGCACTTTGGCTTACATGTCACCGGAGCAGTCAGAGGCGGCCCCCCTCACCATGGCCAGCGATTGGTATTCCGTGGGTGTGATGCTTTACGAGGTCCTCACTGGCCATGTGCCGTTTCACGAAACCGGGGAGCACTTCCTGCTATACAAGCGAGGCCTATCTCCGCCCAGGGCAAGTATCGTCAGACCCGGCGTGCCGCAGGATCTCTGCGAACTCTGCACGGCCCTGCTGCAAACCTTGCCTGCTGATCGCCCGAGCACGGAGCAAATCCTCGCCGCCCTGCCCTGTGCGGCAACTGCCGCCGCTGCTGCCAGCGCAGCGTGGCTCGGCGCTCCGCCGTTCATTGGGCGGGAGCTTGAGTTCAAACGATTGGAGGAGGCTTGGCAGCAAACCCGACTCGGCCAAGCCATTACCCAGCACCTGCATGGCCCCTCTGGCACTGGTAAGAGCACCCTGATCCGCCAGTTCCTTGGCGCATTGCGCAGCAACAATCCAGCCCCAGTGATCCTCAGTGGCCGCTGCTACGAGCAAGAGTCCGTGCCGTTCAAAGCGCTGGATACCGTGGTGGATGCACTCAGCCTCCACCTGCTCAGCCTGCCCGAAAGTGAAATTCTCCCGCTGCTCCCCGCCCACGCTGGCTCACTCACCCGGCTGTTCCCTGTGCTCAAGCGCGTGCCGGCGTTGGAGTCGCTCGGCCAGGCCCAGGCCGATCTCCCCGGCCAAGACCTGCGCGACCTCCAGCGCCAAGCCTTCACCGCACTCGGCGAGATCCTGCGCCGCATTGGCCGGACCACCGGACTGGTTATTTGGGTGGATGACCTCCAGTGGGGAGATGTCGATAGCGCGCACTTGCTCAGCGAGTTGGCACAGGCGCAGGTGGCGTCCTCCATGCTGCTCCTGCTCACCTATCGCAGCGAATACATCGGCCAGAGCGCCTGCCTGCGTGCGCTGGATGCGGTGACTCCCACCACGACCGGCAGCATCCGCCGCATCGACACAGCTGAGGAGAGCCCTAAGTCGATCGCCCTCAAACCTTTGGCCGAAGCTCAGACCACAGCCTTGGTTCATGCATTGCTGACCCATGCCAACGCAGAGACCACGACATGGGTCGTGCGCGAGTCACGCGGCATCCCTTTCTTCGTCTATGAACTGGCGCGACATGTAACCAGCGCCGGGCCAGACCTTACCCTCTCCTCCGAGTTAAACCTCGACGCCGTGCTCTGGCAGCGCATCTCCAGCACACTCTCGGACGATGCGCTTGGCCTGCTGCAAATGGTGGCGCTGGCAGGTGAACCCGTGGCGCTGGGCATCGCCCAACGCGCGGCGGGCTTGAGAGCATTGCCGCCGCAGATTATCACCCACCTGCGCGCCGCTCAATTGCTGCGCACCAGCGGCCCTGGACTGGATGACGATGTGGAGTGCTACCATGATCGAGTGCGCGAGACGGTCACCGCCAATCTTGACACCCTCGCCAAGCGCAGCCGCAGTGGTTGCCTGGCCGATGCCCTCCATAGCGCAGGTGCAAAGGCCGAGCGCTTGGCCCCGCATTACTTAGCCGCACAACGCCACGACGAAGCCGCCGCTGCCTATGCCCAGGCGGCCGATGAAGCCCTGGCCGCGCTTGCCTTCAACCGCGCCGAAGCCCATTACCAAAAGGCCATCGCCTACAGTGCGGACCCGCTCAGACGGACAGCCGTGCAGGAGCGCCTCATCCACTTCTTCACCAACACCGCACGCTTCAAGGAAGCCTATGACCTCACACGCGAGGCGACCCAGGCGCATGGTGTGAAGCTGCCAGCCAAGTTCATCCCACCTCTATTGATCGCAGACTTCTTGCTCAGCAAATTCCGCATGAGGGGGCTCAAGCCTGCGGGCATCCTCCAGCGTCCGCTAATGACCGATCCACGGTTGGCAGCCGCCGTGAACCTCATCAACGCCGGAGCCAAGGCCGCGTATCAAGTCCGGCCCGAACTCTGTGTGGCGATCTCCACCCGAGCTGTTAATCTGTGCCTCAAGCACGGCCTCACAGCCGACTGTGCCATCGGCTGGATGGTCTATGGCACCATCTTTCAAGGCGGCATCATCGGTCAGCATCAGCTCGGGCATGAGTTTGGTCGGCTCGCCTTGGGCTTGGTGGAGCGATTCAGCAATGAAAGGCAGCGCGCCGAAGTGAATTTCGTGGTGGGTTACTTTGGCACCTCCTGGATGGCCCCCGCGCGTGAGGCAGAGGAACTCTGGCGCAAGGCCTGGGAGGCAGGGCTGGCCTCGGGCGACCTATTCCACACCGGCTGCGCGGGAGCCTGCCTGGTGCTCAGCCAATTCATGCGTGGCGTGCCGCATGATGAAGTCCTGGCCGAGGCAGACCGGGTAACGCCCACCCTGGAACGCGCCCGACTCGCCGAGCCGCTCGGCGTCATCAGCGCAGTCTGCGCCGCCATCCGCAATCTCCGTGGCCAGACGCACAGCCCGGCTACCTTCACCAGCGCCGAGTTCGACTCCGAAGCCAACGATCGCGCACTCGCCAACTATGGCTCCCGACACTTCGCGCATATCTACTACGTGCTCCGTTTGCAGACGCTTTACCACCATGGGTTGCACCAGGAGGCGCAGGCAGTCTCAGCCATCTCCGCAAAGTATTTGAAGGACTCGCCCGGCATGTTGCACGCCACCGAACATCACTTCTACACCGCGCTCAACAACGCCGCCCTCGCCGCAGGCCGCAAGGGCTTCGCGCGCTGGCGATTGCAGCGCGCCGTGGCAAGAACTGCCGAGCGATTCAAAGCCTGGGCCCGCAATTCGCCAGAGAACTTCAGCGCTCGTTCCCACCTGCTGTCCTCAGCCATAGCTCAGCTTTTGAATCGCCCAGACGATGCCCGCGCCGCCCTCGTTGAAGCCCGGCAGATCGCCACCAGCTATGGCCAAGCTCACCTCTTCGACCTGGAAAGGGGCATAGTGAAAGGGGGCAGCAGTGAATGGCACTGAAATAAGGCATCAGGCGGCGTGAGCGACATCGTCATCGGAGGTGTAAAGAAGGCGTGGCTTGATGAGGAAGGTGTATTTGTTTTGGCGGTCTTTGCAGGCTCGGGGTGCACCAGTGTAGAAGATTTTGCGGCCTCAATAAGGTCTGGAGGCCAGAATATTGTTTGCACCCTTAGCCCCATTCTCTGTTTGGGGTTATGGCGGAAGCAGACTGGCAAAGTCCGTTGCTGATGAGAAGGACAGCCGAAACAGGCCCTGGAGGCCGACGGTGGTGGTGAGGCGTCCGTCAGCCACGCCGCTGACGGGCCTTTCGACTTTGTTGAACCGGAGGGTCATGCGCGTGAGCATCTCGGAGGGGAGGACGGTTTCGAGACTGAAAGGGGTCGAGCGCTCTGCGAGCAAGACGTGATCTGACCCCGTCCAGTTTAAGGCGCGCAGCCAGGGGTGGAGCTCGACCCCGCGGTCGAGGATCTCGAAGGCCCGCCGCCCATGGCGCTCCTCGGGAGGATAGAGATCGGGATGCTCAGCGATGAAGTCATCCACCGTCAGGATGGCCCTGACGCGTATCTGCGAGAGGATGTGGACGGCACCGTCTCGAACCGAAACGGGATAGACGATCTCTCCGGCCTTGACGCCGGCCCGGATGAAACTGGGCTGCGTGGTGTGAGGGCCGCCAAAGAGAAAGTCAATGTTTCTGCCGATGAGGTCGTGCTTTCTGGCGATCTTGATGCGGTCGCTGTTCCAAAGCACTGTGTAGGCATTGCTCATAACAGATCATACGGGGAGCACGGGGAGGTTCTGGATGCAACTTCGGGGGGGGGCTGAAAATTTGGCGGGAGGGGCGGGAATGGAATTGGCGCCTATCGGTTTTTGCAGACCCGTGCATTGCCCCTTTGCTTACCTGGGCTTTCCCTCAAGCCCGTGGATGGGCGTTCATGTTCATGCGGGTGTCAGGTCCACCACGCGGGCTCCGCTGCAGAGGGGGTAGGAGGCCAGGAAATCGGTGAGGAGGGGTTTCATGATGGCGTTGGAGTCGCCATACACATAGAGGGCGGTTTCGGTGGGGCCCTGCCAGTGGGACTCGACGGAGCCATGGCCGGCCAACAATCTGTTGAGCTCCTCAAAAACAAAGTTGATGTCAGAATCGCGATAGACTTCGTCGGGAAGATTGATGCCATCGAGGTAAACACCCAAGCCTTCGCGCATGCCAAAAGGAATCTCATGCTCGATGTCATCTGCCGAACAAACCTTGAACTTCGATCCCTTGGGTGCGCCGCGCTGCTCCAAGAACTTGATGATGGAGGGGATGAGGTTCTCGGATGGCTGGAGGAACATGTGAACATCGCACCATGCAATCTCTCCATTCTGCTCCTGCATGGTGCCTCCGCCATCAACCTCGCCAGTGCCCAGTTTTTCCAAGAAGTCTGTCAGGGGTTCTTCGTAAACGTCTGCCCGCTGAAGAGGGCCGATCTTGTGATTGAACTCGGCTGTCGCACTGATCTGACCGACGACTGGGGCAGGTTTTGCGGGCTCTTTGAACCAACGTGAGATAGCAGAGAAGAAGCCCATCTATGCGAACTGAACTTTTACTGAGTGAAAGTGGAGGCGAGGGCGGGAATTGAACCCGCGCATAGGTTCCCGCCTCCTAATGAAGCTGGAGCCCTTGATTTTACAGGGACTGACACACCTTGACACAGTGGGGCACGTTGTTACTTTCGTTGTTACCAAAGCTGTTCTTTCATGGCCTCCCTCCGCAAACGATCCAAAAGTCCCTTTTTCGTGGCCTGCTATTATGATGCCTCGGGTCAGCGCACGCAACGTAGTACCGCCACCACCAAGCGAGCGGAGGCAATGCGCATAGCGCTGGAATGGGAGCAGGCGGCGCGTGAAGGCCGTGCCGGGACG
>CALRWM010000056.1:0-41666 GCA_943371875.1 Prosthecobacter debontii
CTACGACTTTCGCATCGACTGGACGCAATGCTTCCATGGCAGCAAAGGCATGGCCCCAAGCCTGCCCGAGGCTCTGCGCTGGCTGTGGCGTGATGTGAAGTAAAAAAGGCTGGGGGCGCCTGACCCAGCGGCAGTTCGATGGGGTCGGAGACCCCGCCACCATGGGCTTAAGGCTTGCTGCCAATGTAAGTCAGGACATCCGCCACGTCTTGCGCGCTTAGTACGCTCTCCAGCCCTTCCGGCATGATCGAAGTCGTCAGTGTTTTGATTTCGCGGATGTCGCTGCGCAGCACCACAATATCAGCACCGCCGGGGAGTCGAATCGTGATGTTGCCCGGTGTTTCAGAGGCCAGCTGGCCCACGAGCATAGACTGATCCTTTTTCGTCACCTGCGTGGCGGCATTGCGCTGCTCCACGGCGCGGTTCGGATCGAAGATGGCCTCGATGAGCTGCTCACGTGGCTTGGTAGCCACCGTGGTCAGATCAGGCCCGACTTCCACACCGAGTTCACGCACCTTGTGGCACACCATGCAGACCTTCTGAAATACTGCCGCACCGCGCTTTGCATCGCCACTGAGACTGGCTGCCTCAGTCACGTATTTCGCCACGACCTTCTGCCGGTTCGGATTCTGGTTGGTGATCACCGGCATCACGACCTTGCCGGCGGCTTTCTGCGGCACCTGCTTCAACAACACCTTCTCAAATTCACTGAACACCGCATCCGACTGCGTGCCCGTGGCCGTCAAGGCTCCGGCACGCACCTGCGGCGTCAGCGGATGGATCAAGGCAAACACTTCATCCGCAGTCATGCCACCAAGCTGCATCAGCGTGAAAGACGCCTGGATTCGAACTGCCGGCGCGGCGCCAAGCAATGGCTTCAGCGCAGCCACCGCAGAGGTCTCATTCTGCTCAATCAACAAACGCTGTGCCGTGTCACGCATCCACCCATTTGCAGAACCCATCGCAGCAATTGGATCTTGTATGGCTGTCCCGCCTTTCGGCGATCCGGCTGCCGCACCGCGCTTGCTGATGCGGTAAATTCTTCCGCGATCCTCCCCACCGCGCAGATCCAGACCGCGTGCGATCTCAGCGGGTATCCATTCCGGGTGCTCCAAAACGAGCCGGTACATGTCTACTACATACAGCGCGCCATCCGGACCTGTGCGTGCCATGCTGGGACGGAACCAGTTGTCTTCACTGGCGAGGAACTCGCTTTTCACATCGTCTGGATGGCGTCTGCAGGTGATGGTGCCGCCGTCGTAGTTCAGCACTTCACGATGCACCAGATTATTGGCCGGTTCGCAGATGAACATCACCTGCGCGCCATCGGTGCCGAAGGTGCTGTCCCGAAAGGGCATTGGCGAGCAGCCGGAGGTCAGCGTGTTGACCGCGCTGCCCTGATTGAAGCGCCGCACAGGCGGGCTTGCGGGATAAAGGCGCTTTTCATCATTCATGTCGCTGCGGATGGATTTCACCACCACTTCAGGATGACGTTCGAGATAACGAAACGGCAGCCAGTAGTGCCAGCCGATGGTGCTGTTGTTGTTGCCGAACCAGTTGCCAAAATCATCGCGCCACTTGCCATACTGGCTGCGTCCGCCTTCCAGGGCGAACTCGCCGCTGCGTGGATCAAAGCGGAAATCATTGGTGCCGAGAGCGATTTTCTTGCCCGTCTTCACACAGGTGATGTCGCCGCCGCTGTCGCCATTCGCTCCATAGAGCCAGCCGTCCAGCCCCCAGCAGAAGCCGTTTACCAAATGCTGCGGATTGCCGGCGGTGAAGCCTGTGTACCACGTCTCACGCTTGTCACACTTGCCATCGCCATCTGTGTCTTCGGCATAAAAGATGTCCGGGATGTTGGCGATGAAGACGCCGTTCTTCCAATGTGCGAGACCCGTGGGATGCTTCAGTCCGTCGAGGAATAGGGTGGACTTGTCGTACACACCGTCGCCATTTGTGTCTTCGAGGATTTTCACTCGCCCCGATTGCAGGTCAGAAACTTTTTCCTGCCCCACGCTGCCGTCCTTGGTTTTTTCGCCGGGGGCAAAGGGGTAATCGCCCATTTCAACGACCCACATGCGGCCTTTCGCATCCCAGTCGATGAACACCGGGTCCTGCACCAGCGGTTCAGCCGCCACCAGCATGGCCTCAAATCCCGGCTTCACATGCAGCGCCTTCAGGGAATCCTGCGGCGACTTTGGCGCGGGGCCGGGCACCTTGAGCAGTTCGGCAAACGGAATGCGTTGCTTTGTTTCGCTCCACAGCGCACCATCGTGAAAGGAGACGCCAGTGTCGCGGCCATCTGCACGAACGATCGGTGGCAGGCTGTTCGCATCTCCCGCCTTGCCTTCGCGCATCACCTGCGACCAGCCTTCGTCCCATTGCAGGCCCTTCTTGGCACGCTCCTTCGGCACGAAGAGAAACACACCGTATTCACGCGCATTTGAAAACACGATGTCCTCATGGCCATCGCCGTTCAGATCCACAAACCGCACGCCGTTGTCGCGGCCTTGATTGTCCTGGAGTTTGGCGGCGTCGGGCAGCGCATAGTCGCGCAGGGCTGGCGGCACCTCGGCCGCATTGAGAATGCTGCTGCAGATCAGGAGGGAAAGGATGAGTCTTGGCATGACGTCGGGAAGAGCATAAACCAACGCTGCTGCCAGCCGCTTTCCTTTGGGTGAAGACGAATTTGTGGATTGTGTTTTCACGTCCATTTCATCCCGGCTTCATCAAGGTTTCACGCCCCTTTTGAGCATGGACGTCGATGAAAGCACACCTCGTCCTCCTGCTGTCCGCCACCTCCCTCCTGGCTCAATCGCCCCAGCCCATCACCAGTGCCACGCTCGAAGAGAGCGAAGTGCGCATCACCTACGGCGAACTCAAGCGCCTCGTTGCTGCCACGCTGCCAAAGGAACCGCCACCTCCCGCGGCCAAGCCGCCGCTTCCTGTCACTGCGGCGCTGCTCTCTGCACTGTATCAACTCGATCCCCAGGCATCCATAATCACCGCCGAGATGCAGGTCGAGAACTTCGACGGCGAGTGGCACGCTGTGCCCCTCGCTGGAGCAGCCACGGGCGTGCTCACTGTGGAGCCCAAGGATGCTCGACTTGTTGTCGCTGACGATCACCTCTGTCTCATCACCGACAAAGCCTGCGCGCAGAGTGTGAAGCTGACCTTTGCGCTCGCCAAAGCAGGGCAGGGGACCACGCTGCATCTCGCCGCCTCTCCCATCGCCTCACTTGCGGTCAAAGAACTCCCCGAGGGCAAAGTTCTGCAACTTCAACACGGCACCGTGACGCAAACTCTCACCAATGCAGGCCTTGTTTCCCTTCCGGCGCTGGGTGGCGAGGTCACTTTCACATTCGAAGATGCGCGCAAGTCCGCACAGCCGCCTGTCACCAGTCTCACTGACGACGCCATCGTCTCCATGGCATCCTACACCACGCAGGTCGTTCGCGACGGTTCAGCGCTTACTGAAGGAACCGTCACGGTGCGCCACGATCACCCTGTCAGATTCATGCTGCAACTTCCTGAGTCATCCAAGCTGCTCCAGTGCCATGTGAATGGCGAACCCGTGCGTCCCACACTCGGAGATGCTAATCGCGTGGAAATTCCCCTCGATGATCCATCCACCGATGGTGCGGAGTCGGAAGTGAAACTCTCCTTCACCGCCGTGCTCTCACCCTTGCAACTCGCCGAAGGCGAACTCGATCTCGCGCTGCCGCAGACACCACTCTTTGCCAAACAGATCGACTGGAACGTGCAACTCCCCGCTACCTACGACCTCAGCTTTGCCGGCAATGTCGATCCCATCACCGACAAGACCACCGCGCCCGGCCTCCACCTGCGCAAAGCTCTTTGTCGCGATCAACAACCGCAGGCTCGCATCACCTACCGCAAACGCACCACCAACTGATCCTCCATACATCCACCTCATCTCATCGCCATGAAACCTGCACATCTCATCACCATCGCCATCATCTTCGTCTGCACCACCATTGCCTGGTGGCTGCTGGGTGGAATTATCACGCAACGCACCGCCCATGTGGGTTATCAAACAGGAGACGATGTCAGCGGGCGCTGGGGGCCGCCGCTGATGCAAAAGCATCCTGCCGCACGCTACACTTCTTCCAGTGGCTCCACCGTGCTGCTCCAGCCGGCGAAGAGTGATGTGAAAGTACAGCTTGGCTATCAACCCGTCAAAATGGGACTGCTGTGGCACCGCACCTACAGCGTGAAGTTTGAAGGTGCCTACACCTTCATCAACACAACGGCTATCACGCAGACGCTCAACGTGGGCTTTGATCTTCCGGCCGGAAAGACTCTGCTCGATAAAATCCGTTTCACGCTTGGGGAAGGAGCCTCTGCCCGTCGCTCCGTGGCCGCACCGCAGGATGGCATGATCTCTGACAATGTGCAGCTGGCCCCGGGTGAAAGCATCCCGATCAGTGTCAGCTATGAATGCCGGGGCATGAATTTCTGGGGCTACACCTTTGCCGATGCCAGCCGCATTCGCGATTTTAACCTCGCCATGAACACCGATTTTACGGACGTGAATTTCCCCGTCAGCTCACCCACCGACCGCAAGCCGACTGAAAAGGGCATGGAACTCATCTGGAAATATGAAGACGCTATTTCCGCTCCAGGCATCAGCCTGGAAATGCCGCGCGAGCTCAATGCCGGACCCGTGGCTGCGCAGATCTCCTTTTATGCGCCGCTCTCGCTGTTGCTGTTCTTTGTGGTGATCATCATCACCGCCACTTCGCGTGGTGTTTCGCTGCATCCGGTGAACTACTTTTTCCTCGCCGCCGGTTTCTTTGCCTTTCCCCTGCTGTTTTCCTACATGCTGGATGTGGTGCCAGTGCACCTCAGCTTTATCATCGCCGCAGCGTCGTCATTGCTGCTCGTTTGCGGTTACCTTCGTGCAGCCGCCGGTGGCTTTATCTTCCGCGTCGCGGTCGTGGCACAGACTGCCTACATGGTGCTCTTCAGCTACAGCTTCTTCTTCAAGGGGCTCACGGGTCTCACCCTCACCGTGGGTGGCATCGTCACGCTTGGCGTGCTGATGGCGTTGACTGCGAAGGTGGACTGGAGTCAGAAACTCGGCGCCGTTTCGCCCCGTCTTGCCTGAACCCCATGATTCGAACCGCTGATAGATTCTGAACAAGCGTCTTGTCAGCGTCCCGTCAGCGGTTCAAACATTCACCCCAGCCGAAATGCCTGCCAAAATCCTCATTGTCGAAGACGAGCCCTCCATTTGCGAAAACGTCGTCTATGCGCTCGAAGCCGACGGCTTTGCCGTCACGAGTGCCGCCACGGGTCAAGCTGCTCTGGAGCAGATGAAGTCGCAGGACTTCAGCCTCATCATTCTCGATGTCGGTCTGCCCGACATGACCGGCTTTGAGGTTTGCAAGACGATTCGCAAGACACAGTCGCTGCCCATTCTCTTCCTAACCGCGCGCTCCAGCGAAGTGGACCGTGTGGTGGGGCTGGAAATCGGCGGGGACGATTACGTGGTGAAGCCCTTCAGTCCGCGTGAGCTCGTCGCTCGCGTGCGCGCCATCCTGCGGCGCGTTTCGGCCATTCCGTTGCCTGCACATGGCTCGGACACCTCCATTCCGCTTGTCATCGACGACACCCGTTGCCAGGCCATTTACTTCGGCACCGCCTTGAATCTGTCGCGTTACGAATTCCGCATGCTCAAAGCTTTCGCAGCGCATCCCGGGCGTGTGTTCAGTCGCGAGCAGCTCATGGATCACGCCTCCGAAGAGCCTGACGCCTCCATGGAGCGCACGGTGGACACGCACGTCAAAACGCTGCGCGCCCGCATGCGGGGCGTGCGTGGTGGACTCGACCCCATCGTCACGCATCGCGGCATGGGTTACTCACTGCTCGAAACCTGGCCCGACGCATGAGCCTCACCGCGCGCTTTTTGCTGGGCTTCGCCGTGGTGGCGACGGTGGGGTTGTTTGTGCTTTTTACGCAACTTATCCATCGCGTGGAGCGGCAGTATTTTGAAGCCATCGAGGAGCCAATGGTCGATGTGGCCAACATTCTTGCCGAAGTCATCAGCACGGATACGGACAACGGAGTGCTCAAACCGCAGGCCGTTGAGAAGGCGGTGCGCGCAGCCCAGCAGCGCCAGCTCAAGGCGCAGATCTACAACCTCAGCAAGACGAAGGTGGACATGCAGGTCTATGTCACCGATGCGCAGGGGCGTGTGATCTTTGACTCCGCTGGCATCGAGAAGCCGGGCACGATCTCCAATCATCGCGATGTGAACCTTACCCTCATGGGGCAGTACGGTGCGCGCTCCTCCCGCATGAGCGAATACGATCCGCTTTCCATCGTGATGTATGTGGGGGCACCCATCCTGCATGAAGGCATGACCATCGGCATGCTCAGCGTGGCCAAGCCGCAGCGTGGCGTACTGGCTTTTGTGTGGGAGACGGAGCGCTGGCTAAAGTGGTCCATCATCACCACCGTGCTGCTCATGCTGTTGGGCATCTATCTCGCGGCGCGCTGGGCTACACGCCCGCTGGAGGTGCTGACCCAGCATGCGCTGGCTGTGAGCCGTGGGGAGCGCTCCACCTCGCCACGCATGCCGGGACATCAGATGAAAACTCTCGCGAAGGCACTGGAGGACATGCGGGATTCACTGGAAGGCCGTGAATACGTGGAGCATTACGTGCAGAGCCTCACGCATGAATTGAAGAGTCCCGTGGCCGCGATTCTCGGTGCCGGTGAAATCCTCCAAGGCGATGTGCCGGAGCCAAAGCGCGCACGCTTTCTGCAAAACATCCACGCCGAAGCAGGCAGGCTGCGCGATCTTCTTGAACGCTTGCTGCACCTTGCGGCCATCGAAAAGCAGAAGAAGCTCGAAACCAGCGAACGAGTCGATCTCGTGAGAGTGCTTGATGGTGCATGGGATCATCTGGCGCTCATTGCTCTGGCCAAAGGGGTGCGGCTGGAGCGTGACATCAACGGAGAGTTCGTGGTCAAAGGGGATCCTTGGCTGCTCGAAATCGCTGTGGGCAACTTGCTGCAGAATGCCATCGACTTCGCTCCGAAGGGGAGTGTCATCGCCGTTCGCGCCTATCGCTTTGACGCGAAGGTGGTGATCGAGATTGAAGATTCAGGCCCAGGCATTCCGGATTATGCCCGCACCCGCGTCTTCGAGCGCTTCTACTCACTGCCCCGCCCCGACAGCGGCAAGAAGAGCACCGGCCTCGGCCTCTGCTTTGTCAAAGAGGTCGCGGAACTGCACGGCGGCAGCATGGAACTGACGAATCGGGAGGGCGTAGCTGGAGCCAAGGCCATGTTGATTCTCCCTGGCTGAGGGAGGGCAGGTTTGACAACTTCGGGCGGCCTTCTAGTCTCCGCCCATGAGTACTCCAGAAGCCGGCAAGCCCGTTTACAACGTCAAGAACCCCTGCATCGCCAAGGTGAAGCGGATGTACAACCTCTCCGGACCCGATGCGCCCAAGCACACCGCGCATTATGAGATCGACCTCGGCACTTCAGGTTTGGAGTACACGCCTGGGGATTCGCTGGCCGTGCAGCCCACGAATGACCCGGCGCTGGTGGAGGATACGCTGGCCGCGCTCGGTTTCTCCGGCACAGAAATCGTCAAGCACCCGAAGACAGCTACCGAGGTGCCGATTCGTCAGGCCTTGATCGAAGGCACTCTCATCACTGAGATCGACAACAAGCTGATCAAGGCCATCATCGAGAAGACCGATGGCGATACGCTGCTGGCCGAGCTGAGCGTGCCGGAGAAAAAAGAAGCAATCAAGGAGTACCTGTGGGGGCGATTTGTGGTGGACCTTCTGCTTGAAAATCCCATCGCGAAGTTCACACCGGAGGAGTTCATGCTCACTCAGAAGAAGCTGAACATCCGCCTCTACTCCATCAGCAGCAGCCAGAAGGCGCACCCGACGGAGGTGCATCTCACCGTTGCAACCGTACGCTATAGCAGCCACAACCGTGTGCGTGGTGGTGTGTGTTCCACCTTCCTCGGTGAACGTGTGACGCCGAATGGAACCCTGATCCCGTGCTTCGTGAATCACGGCAAGGGCTTCCGTCTGCCCGAACCTCATGATGAGACTCCCATCATCATGTGCGGGCCCGGCACCGGCATCGCCCCGTTCCGTGCGTTCCTCGAAGAGCGCAAAGCCACCGGCGCCAAGGGCAAAGCCTGGCTCTTCTTTGGGGAAGTCAGCTCCAAGTCCTGCTTCTTCTACAAGGATGAGTTTGAAGCCTATCTTGCCGACGGCACGCTGACCAAGTTCAGCACCGCCTGGAGCCGGGATCAGGCGGAGAAGATCTATGTGCAGAACAAGATGCTGGAGAACAGCGCAGAGTTCTGGGCCTGGCTGGAGCAAGGGGCGATCTTTTATGTCTGTGGCGATGCTTCACGGATGGCGAGTGATGTGGACAAGGCGCTGCACACGATCATTGAAAAAGAGGGTGGCAAGACTGCTGAGGAAGCCGCTGCTTATGTGCATGCGATGAAGGAAGCGAAGCGGTATCGGCGGGATGTGTATTGAGGAGATTTCTCTCTACGCATCAAGCATGTCACGTATCGCTATTGCCCAAGCCTGCCTCTTTCAAGTGGTGGACTCTTTGCTGAACGTCCGCTCGTTCCAGCCAGGCAACGACACGCGCATGCGTTTCTGAGGAGCGGTCCCAGAATGAATTGCTGAGCCGGTGTCTGGCGAGTGTCTGGCTGTTTTCTTCATGGAAGGAGAGCAGGTTTTCATTGGCTGCATCAGAGCCTGACATGAGCACATCCAGATGCCTGTCGATGTCAGGGATGCAGAATGACAGGGAGCAAACCCATCCACCAATTTCACAAACGGTAGTGGCCCAGGACGCGACCATCGCATCAAGATAAGCCTGAAAGGCCTGCCTGCGGTCTTTCCGCCATTCGTTCGGCCACCCTGCCATGGCAGGCTTTTTGAAGACGACCTCGATTTCCAGTGGAGAAAAGGGCGCGGAGGCCAGTTCGATGATCCGGGGAAAAAAGTATTCGAACTCAGCGATGTTACCCACCGTGAGAAACAAAGAAAACGAGTAGTGCCAGAGATGCTCTGCCGTGAGCTGCTGCAAAGGCACTCGTAGCAGCGCTGCGAAATCGGCCGGGTCCTTCACCGGTGCCATGTCAATTGCACTCGGGCGCTTGGCGTCAGCGAAGGCTGTGTAAAGGCCTTCGATCGCTTGGTGGATTTCGTGAGTCATGCCTTCGCCAGCCACAAAATCCCTGTCGCGGTCACCTGGATGTTCTTCTTCATTGGGCTTAGCTTGAAAGTCTCAAACACCAATGTGGCGGGATCATACTGATCGCGGATTTTCTGCGTTTCATCGGCGATCTGTTTTTCCAACTCGGCCATGTCGGCTTTGAGGGATTCAAGTTCGCGCTCGGCGGCTTTGACGTCCTGGCCTTCTTTCCAAGCATGCGATGCACTGGTGATGGTGCTGGCTTTGACGAGGCTGGTTTTGCGGCCGAAGATGGCGCCGAGGATGCTGCTGCCAATCTGCACGGCGGCGCTCAATTTGGCACCGCTGGATTGTGCCTGCTGTACATCGACCTTGCTGGCGGCTTTCTCGGCCTTGTCCTGCAGCGCCTTCATCGTCTTCGCGGTTTTGCTGCGCAGTTCCTCGATGGCAGCGTCACGTTGCTCGCGGGTGGTCTGCGTGATGCGCACCTTGAACTCATCCTGCTTCTCGCCCGGGTTGGAATACACTTCCAGCAGTGGCGAGAAAAAGAGTTCAAGGCTGTGATTGGCAAACACCCACTCGGTGAAGTCTTTCTTGATGCTGGTGTAGGTCGTCGTTTTCAGCGCGGGGCCCGGCAGGTCGGCATAGGCGGCGTTCTCCTTCGGTTCGCTTTCATAATTGGTGAGATCGTCGTCCTTCGGCACATCGACAAACTTGTCCCACAGCACCTTCTGCTTCTCGATGTCGATTTCATTCACAAGCGTGATGATGCTGCGGCCGCTGATCTTCCGCTTTGCATCATCAAACATGACTGTCGCGCTGCGCAGGATGGCAGGAGTGTAGGTGATGCGTTCGCCGTCGTTGTCACTCGGCTGGAAGAGTTCGGTTGCGCCGTCCGGCAGCTTTGGGCGCAGGGTGTTGCGGTCGGTGGCAGCGGGACTGCTGCCGCCGGGAGGCGCGAAGCCGTCATCTTCGGCTGCGGCAGTCTTGGCTCCAGCCTGCGGGCGGATCGGGTCCATGAGCGCTTTGATCTGTGGACGTGAAAGCGGGCCGCTCAGGTAGCTCATCAGCCAGCGCACGGTGAAGACCACGGGATGGTCTTCATGCACGTTGTTCATGAGGAAGACGCGGTTGCCCAGTCCGGCCAGCGTTTGCTCCATGAGCTGGCGGTCAAACTTGCCACCTGCCGTGTTGGCTGCTCCTTCGAGTCCTTCGAGGACACGCATCTTGTCGCGCTCCGTTTGCAGACGTCCGAGCCACCAGGTGCCGATATTCGCCAATGCCTTGTAGTCGAGGTCCGCAGGGTTTTGCGTGGCCAGCAGGATGCCGAGACCGAAGGCTCGCGCCTGTTTGAGCAGAATCATGAGCGGCTTCTTCGAGGGCGGCATGGCCGTCGGCGGGAGGTAGCCGTAGATCTCATCCATGTAGAAAATGGCGCGCAGCGAGGTGGTGCCCTGCTGCGTGCGCATCCAGCCGAGAAGCTGGTTCATCAGTAGCGAAACGAAGAACATTCGCTCGGTGTCGCTCAGATGGGCGATGCAGAAGATGGTGATGCGCGGCTTGCCTTCGGGCGTGTAGTACATGCGCTGGATGTCCAGCGCCTCGCCTTCCAGCCAGGTGCTGAAGCCGGGCGATGCGAGCAGGTTGTTCAGCTTCATTGCCAGCGCGGTGCGTTTGGCCTCAGGCATGAAGCTGTCGAGATCCACCACACCGACCTTCCGAATCGGCGGCTGCTGGATCTGGCGCACGAGGTTTTCCAGCGTGATGTTCTGCCCCTTCTTCCAGCAGAAGGCGACAATGTTGCTCAGCAGGATGTGCTCTGGCGACTGGATGGGATCGGCATTGACGTTAAGCAGTCCGAGCATGGAGGACACGGTGCTTTCGATGCGGTCACCGAGCGCTTCGGCATCATCCATCACCTCCGCAGGCGGGCAGTTCAGCGAGCTGAGAATAGACACGGGCAGCCCTGCATTGCTGCCGGGTGTGTAGATCGCCATGTCCACCGTCGAACGCAGTTTCTTGACGCGGTCGGCGCTTTGCCCCCAGTCGCCCAGTCCCTTCTGCCACAGCGCGGATTGCGCCGCCGCGTAATCATCCGGTGACTGCCCTTTGCGCCGTGCCTCATCTTCATTGATCCACGGGCGAAACTCCTCAGGCGTGAGATTGGGGAAGGTGAGCAGCGCATTGCCGATGTCGCCTTTGGGATCGATCGCGATGACCGGCACGCCATCCATCGCCGCTTCTTCCAGCAGGGAGAGGCATAGGCCGGTCTTGCCGCTGCCCGTCATGCCGAGCACGACGCCATGCGTCACCAGATCCTTCGAGTCATACAGTATGAGGTCGTCTTTGACCTGCTTGGAGGCGAGATCGTATTCACGACCGAGGTAGAAAGTGCCGAGCTTTTCGTATTGATCAGGAGAGATGGGCATGGTGGCTGTAAAAGGTGTGCAATGAGCGTGGCGGGGGCGGGTAGGATTGCAAAATGAGAATTGGAAAATGCAAAGTTTGAAATGAAAGGCAGGATACCGCCATGCGTGCCGCATATCTGCTCCTCATGACCACCGCCACTCTCACCGCCGAAGTTTTGACCTATCCCCAGACGCGCAAGGAGGACGTGGTGGACACGCATCATGGCGTGAAGACTGCCGACCCTTATCGCTGGCTGGAGGATGACAACTCGGACGAGACCAAGGCCTGGGTGAAGGCGCAGAACCAGGTGACGCTTTCGTATTTGGAAAACCTGCCGCGCCGCGAGGAGATCAAGACACGGCTGCAGAAGCTGTGGAACTACGAGCGCATGGGGCAGCCGTTTGAGCACGGCGGCCGGTGGTTCTTCACTCACAATTCGGGCCTGCAGAATCAGGCGGTGCTCATGACAGCGGAGTCGCTGGAAGAGAAGGCGAAAGTGCTGCTGGATCCCAATGCGATGTCCAAGGATGGCACGACGTCGTTGTCTGATTATGCGCCGACGGAAGATGGCAAGCTCATCGCTTACGGCATCTCGGAGGCCGGGAGCGACTGGACGACCCTCCGCGTGCGAGACATCGCCACCGGGCGCGATCTGGACGATGTGGTCAAGTGGGTGAAGTTCAGCGGCGTGTCCTGGCGGAAGGACGGCAGCGGCTTCTACTACTCACGCTACGATGAGCCGAAGGCTGGCGCGGCGCTCACGGCGAAGAACGAATTTCACAAGCTCTACTTCCACCCGCTGGGCAAACCGCAGAGCGAGGATCAGCTCATCTACGAGCGCAAGGACGAGCCGAAATGGGGCTTTGGCGGTGGCGTCACGGAGGACGGCGAGTATCTCGTCATTCAGGTCTGGCTCGGCACGGAGCCGAAGAACCGTGTGTTCTACCAGAAGATCTCCGGGGGTGGCCCTGTGGTGGAACTGCTCAAGGACAACGATGCACGCTATGACTTCATCGACAATGAAGGCCCTATCTTTTACTTCCGCACGGATCTGAATGCGCCGTGCTTCCAGGTCATTGCCATCGACGTGCGCAAACCGGAACGTGGCAGCTGGCGCATCGTGGTGCCCGAGGTGCCGAAGGTGCTGCTGGAAGGCGTCAGCACAGTGGGCGGGCAGATGTTCTGCGAATATCTGCGCGATGCGAAGACCGAGGTGAAATGCTTCGATCTCGACGGCAAGCTCATCCGCGACATCAAACTCCCCGGCATCGGCAGTGCGGGTGGCTTTGGCGGACATCGGCATGACACCTCCACCTTCTACACTTTCACCGGATTCACCGAACCGGGCGCCATCTACCGCATGGATTTGAAAACCGGCGAGAGCAAGCTGTGGCGGAAACCGCAGGTGGATTTCGATGGCGCCGCGTTCGAGACGCAACAGGTGTTTTATCACAGCAAGGACGGCACCAAGGTGCCGATGTTCATCGTCCACAAAAAAGGGCTGAAGCTTGATGGCTCGAATCCCACGCTGCTCTACGGTTACGGCGGCTTTAACATCAACCTCACTCCAGGCTTCTCCGTTTCACGCGCTGTGTGGTTGGAAATGGGCGGCGTCTTTGCCATGCCTAATCTCCGTGGTGGTGGCGAGTATGGCCGCGCGTGGCATCAGGCCGGCATCAAGCTTGGTAAACAGAACGTCTTCGACGATTTCATTGCCGCCGCTGAATGGCTCATCGTGCACAAATACACCACCTGCGCCAAGCTCGCGATCCAGGGCGGTAGCAACGGGGGGCTGCTCGTCGGTGCGTGCATGACACAGCGCCCCGAACTCTACGCCGCAGCTCTGCCTGCGGTGGGAGTGCTCGATATGCTGCGTTTCGAGAAATTCACCATCGGCTGGGGCTGGAAGAGCGACTATGGCAGCGTGGAAAACCCTGCGGAGTTCAATGCGCTGCTGAAATACTCCCCCTATCACAACCTCAAACCCGGCACCCGCTACCCCGCCACCCTCGTCCTCACCAGCGACCACGACGACCGTGTGGTGCCTGCGCACAGCTTTAAGTTCGGCGCACGATTGCAGGAGTGTCAGGCGAAGGAAGGGCCGCCAACGTTGATCCGCATCGAAACCAGCGCGGGGCATGGGGCTGGGACGGCACTGAACAAGACGATTGAGAGGACGGCGGACGAGTGGGCGTTTTTGGTGCGAGCGCTGCGGATGTGAGTGGAGGCAGTTTGAGTGCTACGACTGCTTGCTGTGGGCAATCGTTGTCCGCCGGGTGATGCAGGCGCGTTGATCGACGGGCAGGAGTGATCATCGCAGTGCGCTGTGAAGCGTCACGATCATCCGGGGTGAGAGACCCCGGCCATCTGGATCCGTGTTCCGGGTGAGAACTTGAAGTAACTGCGTCGCCGTGAGGCGGGGTGGAGAGCAACAAAAAAACTCCTGCGTGCAGCAGCCAACCTCTGACTGGAAAGCTGGACGCGGGAAACCCGCCAGTCCGGTTCGGCGTTCATCGCGCCGTTACCCCTATCTTTATTGCTACCGCCACCACGCAGGCAGATCCGTCATTGTGTCCTTGAGGATGCTGCGAATGGCCACGCGCTCGCTTGGGGGGAGATGGGCGTGCTGGGCATCAGGTTGCTCGCGCAGGTAGAGGGCCATGTGGTAGTAGACGCGCTCCTTGAGCTCTTTCGGCGCTTGCTTCCAGGTGTCTGTGTAGAGCATGTAGCTGCAGCGGTGTTTGAACATGCGGGTCTTCAGATCGAGATCCTTGAGCGACAGGCCGGTCTTCGACACCTTGCGGTCGCGCAGGAAATCCTGCACGTAGGCGGGGTCTCCCACGATGCCTTTGGCGGGGAACTTGGCTTCGTCGGCAAAGGTGATGTAGCGCGCGAGTTCCTGGGCGCGCTCTTCGATCTCCGCCTTGGCCGCAGCGCCCAGCATGCCTTTGCCCTCGCTCTTGAGCTGGCGCACGGTGTAGATGGCATAGACCAGCCGGTTTTCGAAGCCCATTTGGTGTTCGTTTGTCAGATTCGGCAGGATGTCGCTCGTGGGCAGCAGGTGCAGGCTGAGGTCGGAGAACTGCCCGGGGTTCACGGAGGTGATTTCGTTTTTCCCGTTGTTCGGGATGCCCATGACGTTCGCCCTGTTGTTGGCGATGTTGTGCTGGCCGGTGAGATGCCAGCCGCCGAAGCGATCCTCCAGCGGGATCTGATGCCCCTGCACATCCCGGCGATACGTCTCCAGGCTGGACCCCGCACGCGAGACCAGGAGGGACTCCGCGATCAATCCCGGCAGCCGCCGTGTGGCATTGCCTGCATGGCAGTTCATGCATTTGGTGGAACGTGTCACATTGGGCACCGGGCCGCCGGGGCGCAGGCGGTCAAAAACATAGAACATGGGCCCCATCTCGGGATCTGCGGCGATGATCTCCACCAGTCCGCCGGGCACCCAGCCGATGTAGGTGTCCTCATTGAAGTAGAGCGCGCGTGGGTTGCGCGGATTGATGATCTCGCTTTGCAGCGAGCTCGCGGAGAACACCATGATTTGCGAGCTGACGGGGATGTTCAGCGCCTCCAGCAGGCTGGTGAGGAAGGCCTTGTCGTTCGTGGTGTCTAGTTTCACCTCGCCCTTCTGCGCCTTCTCCTGAAGCTCGGCAAAGCGGTCCTTCGGCTTCGCCTCCAGGTAGGAATGCGGCGGGTTTTTGAAATCAATGACGCGAGGCCCCTTCTCCGCCGCCCAAGCGGAGGAGATTGCCAAAAACATCAGCATCGTCAGGAATCGGGAACGCATCATGCTCTATACGCTTGCGAAGTTACCCAAATCGCAGCAGACAACCACAAACAATTGCCAATCCGTATTCTGGTCCCCCACTTTCCCTCATGCCCACCCTTCAACCACGCCGTGCCGGCATTTTGATTCCCGTTTTCGCCCTGCGCACAGCCGAAGATCTTGGCATTGGCGACATCGGTGGCGTGCGGCAGCTGATCGACTGGTCCGCGGATGCGGGCATCGGCTTCGTGCAATTTCTGCCCATCAATGCCACCGGCAGCGACAGCAGCCCCTACAACGCCATCAGCTCCGTCGCGCTGGATTACCTCACGCTGGATCTCTCCCCGGCGGTGGTGCCGGAGCTGGATGAAAAATTCTACAACGCCATCACCGGCATTCTGCGGGCCGATCTGCTGCGGCATGGCTCGGTGAATTACCCCAAGGTGCGACGCCTGAAAAACACGCTGCTGCGCCGTGCCTTCAGCCAGATCGAAGGCCAGCCCGGGCGCATGGCCCAGTTTGAGGCGTTCTGCGAAAAGGAGGCTGCCTGGCTGGATGACTTCTGCCTTTTCAAAGTCCTCATGGAGGAGCACGGGCATGAAGACTGGGCGAACTGGCGCGAGGACCTGAACACCGCCGCCAAAGCCCGCGCCTGGCGCGATGCGCAGGGAGATGAGATCGACGACCGCATCCTCTTCCATGCCTACGTGCAATGGCTCTGCTTCAGCCAGTGGGGTGAACTTCGTGCCTATGCGAACGGCAAGGGCGTCAAGCTCATGGGCGACATCCCTTTTGGCATCTCCTGGTGCAGTGCCGATGTCTTCTTCAAGCCGGAGCAGTTTGATCTCACCTGGTGCGGCGGCGCTCCGCCTGAAACATACTTCAAAGAGGACTACTTCGTCCAGCGTTGGGGCCAGAACTGGGGCATCCCGCACTACCGCTGGGATGTCATGGAGCAGGGCGGTTTTCAGTGGTGGCGGCAGCGCACGCAGAAGCTCACCGAGGTCTTCGACATCTTCCGCATCGACCACGTGCTGGGCTTCTACCGCATCTACAGCTTCCCGTGGCGGCCCATACGCAATGCGGAGTTTTGTTACCTCACTGATGAGGAGGCCATGGCCCTCACCGGGGGGCGTTTGCCGCACTTCATCGAAAACGACGACGACACGCCGGAACACAAAGCCGCCAATCTTGCCAATGGTGACAAATACCTGCGCATGATCCTCGATGCCGCTGCCGGTAAGGCGGAAGTCGTGGCCGAAGATCTGGGCACCGTGCCTGATTACGTGCGCCCGCACCTGCTCAGCCTCGACATCCCCGGCTTCAAAGTCAGCCAGTGGGAGCACAACGAGCAGGGCCGCGTGGTCATGGGCAGCACCTATGACAACTGCGCCTTCACCACCTACGCCACGCATGATCATGAGCCGATGCGGACGCACTGGGAGCACCGCCGCCGCGATGCCTCCAGCAGCGATGAAGCCGAGCGCGCGCTTGGGAACAAGGAGCTGGGCGATCTCGCGGAGTTTGCCGGCCTGCGCTTCTCCTCCGAAGGCTGGCCTGAATACGATGCCCACATCCGTCACGCCCTGCTGGAGGCCCTGCTCACCAGCAACGCCCGCTACGCCGCCTTCATGCTCACAGACCTTTATGGTCTCGAAGACCGCTTCAATGTCCCCGGCATCGCCGCCGACAGCAACTGGAGCGCCCGCCTGCCCATGACCGTCGCAGAGCTGCGCAACGCCTCACCCTGGAAAGAAGAAGGCGAGTGGCTCAAGAAGGCGATCAAGGGGACGGGGAGGTAAAGTAGCCCAGTTGCGCCGCAACTGGAGTGCTTTGCTTCGCGAACAACCTACGGCAGCGCCCATGCCCCACGCAGCGCCGCGTAGTCCGCCCTGGGCAGCAGGACGTAATGCGGTGAAGCGGTGGGATCGATCCAGCGCAGGAGGCGGGTCAGATCTCCTTCGGCCATGGTGGTGCAGCCAGCGCTGGGCTTGTCTGGGCCACGGCGTACGTGGAAGAAAATGGCGCTGCCGTAGCCTGGGGCGGAGGGCTGCTGATTGTGGCGGATTTCGAGCATCCACTTGTAGGCGGCATCGCCCAGACGCATTTTTTGTTTCTCAAACCACGGCGGGATGCCCTGGCGGGGATCAATGCGGATATGGCGGTTGTAATACTGGGGCAGGGTCGAATCATCGACGTAGGCGTCCCATGGGCCGACCTGGATGTAGGGCCAGCGGGCACCGCCGGGTGGGGTGGGGGCATAGCCAAACAGCGAGCCGAGCTGGAACACACCGGCGGGAGCTTTCCAGTCCTTCTCCACCTTGGCGGGAATGCCGTTCCGTGGGGCATTGAAGACGCCACGCCCCCAGGCCAGTCCCTTTCTGCCCAGCAAAACCTGCACGGGTTTTTCAAAGACGGCCTGCCAGGGTGCCCCGGCGGAAGCGCGCTGGTAGCACTGCATCGTGGCGGTGTTTGAATTCCAGGTGGCTGCCTGGGTGACGATGACTTGGCGCACCCCGCGACCTAGCTGTGCGTGAGACTCTGAAGGGCACAGGGCGGAAATGCCGAGGGCCAGTAGAGCGAGAAGACCTGCCTTTTTTCGATGAAGAACTTTTTGGTATTGCATGGCGAAGCTGTTTCCGAATATATTCATTAAATCAACCCTGCCGGGTTAATTGGATTCAGGTTTTGGGGGTTTTTTTCCTGAGCTCCGAGTTCCGGCAGGGTTGTTTTTTTGCCTGCGGGCGGGAATTGGGTGAATCTAGCACATTGATTAGCGGCCAAGGTGTTCTAATGATGGCCTCCATGAACTTTCGGTGCTTTTCAGTCATTCTCGGAGCCGCAGCCTGCCTCAACCTCACTTCGTGTGGAAATTCCTCGGTCATCAGCCTGGACTACATCCCCCAGAACGGCCGGATGCTGCGGGGCACACCGGACTTTGCCGTGGGCGAGTTCAAGGACAAGCGCGGTGAGCAGGCCCAGACGCTCGGCCATGTGCGCCTGCCCATCGGCCCGTCGGTCGATACCATCCAGACCCGCCTGCCGGTCAGCGATGTGGTGCGCAATGCCTTTGGCTACGCACTGGAGTCGCGAGGCATGCTGGCCACCGATGTGAAAGGCCGCTTTATCCTCACCGGGGAAATTCAGGATCTGCGCTCGCAGCTGCTTGTGCATCCCTATGGTTATGCGCGCATCCGTGTGAACGTCGTGGAAGCCACCTCGGGCCGCGTGCTTTTCACGCACGTCTATGAAGGCGAGCGCCAGAGCAATGCCTTCCGTCCAGGCAGCGGTTCGCCCGTGCCCGTCCTGCGTGAACTGACCTCCCGCGCGCTGCAGGACTGCGTGGACCGCGCCCTGGACGACACCCGCATGCGCCAGCAGATCGGTGCTGGTGTGGATAATCGTCCACGCTACTCGCCGGGCATGCTGTAGGGCAAAGTAGTCATGAGCCTTATCTCGTGCTCTGGGAGCGCTGGCCTGCCTGCGAAAGTGGTAGCGGTCGCTCATCACTGCGCGCCAGCAGTCCACATGGGAGCGTGAGCATGCAGCGCGAATTTGGAGTGCGGCTGCGACTTCCTTGCGCCCTCGTGTGGTTTGCTGTGCACGGGAGCTGCCGCTTTGGAACGTCTCGTGGCATGCGCAAGCCGCCTAGCTTGCGGAAACCCATCAACTCCCGCTTTCGGACATTTCCTGGTACGCGGGAGCCGACACAGCCCGTCGAAAGCGGTAGCTGCGCTCGTTCCTCGCTGCGCGACCGCAGTCCATATGGGGACATTCTAGACTGCTTCGCCGACTCGACCGGAAATGAGTTTTGAAAACAGTAGAGGCCCTATTTCAGCGCTTCCTTCAGCACACGGCCATCCGCGCCAGGGAAGGGGATGCCGAGGAGCTTGGCCATCGTGGGTGTCACGTCGATGTTCTTCATCTCATCGAGCTCCACGCCCTGCTTCACACCGGCGCCGCTGATGACAAAGCCGCCGTAGAGATTGGGGTCGAGCTGGAAGTGGCCATGGGCGCCTTTCGGCGGATCGTTTGGAATGATGACGTCGTTGTCGGCTAGGGAATCGGTGAAGGTGTAGCCGTCAGCAGCCAGCAGCACGAGATCGGGCTCACGGCCATCCTTGGCGGCGGTGACATGGTGCAGCTTGGCATCGAAATCCTTTGCCTCGACCACACCCTCCACACCTTCCAGTTTGCCGAGCGTTGGCGTGATCTGTTTCAAAATGCTGTCGCGATTGGCATCATCCAGCACATAGACGAAGCACGCGCCGCCTTCGGCCATGGCGAAGACCTGGGAATCGGGTGCGAGGCTCTTGCCCAGCACGGCTTTGACGAAGCCGTCCTTCCGCAGCGCGGCGTTGGCATTGATGGATTTGGTGTAGGTGACGAAGCCGTGGTCGGTGGTGATGATGAAGGTCGTCTTGTCGCGAATGCCCGCCTCTTCCGTCGCACGCACGATGTCCGCCACGCGGTTGTCCGAATCATTCGCCGCCCAGTAGGCTTCCGGCACCTGGCGGCCATGCGCATGCTCGAAGGAATCGAGGCTCACGAGATGCAGCGCGAGGAAGTTCGGCTTGTGCTTTTTGATGATGTGCGTCGCGAGCAGCATGTACATGTAGTCGCGCGGTGCCTTGCCCGGATTGCCCATTTTGCACCACTCGTTCTGCTTCTCGAAGGGGATGCCCGCCGCACGCGCCTCTTCCAGCAGGGAGGGGGTGCCGTATTTTTCGAACAGCTCCTGGTCAAGCACATCCGGCACCGTCCAGTCCAGCGTCTTCGCCCCGCGTGAGGCAGGCCAGATCACCCCGGCGGTGGTCAATCCGGCCGCCTTGGCCGCGTCGTAGATGGTGGGCGTTTTGACGATCTCATCCTTGTTGAAGATCGGGTCAGGAATCAGCGGCACCTTCTTCCGCGTGGCACGGTCAAAGTACTCATTCGCCAGCACCCCATGCTTCGCCGGATGCACGCCCGTGACCAGCGTCGTGTGGTTCGTCCAGGTCACCGTCGGAAACGAGCACTCCATGCGCTTTGCCCGCACGCCCTTCGCCGCCAAGTCCTTCACCGCAGGCATGTGACACTTGGGATCTTCAAAGTACTGATGCGCCCAGCCATCGATGCTGATGAGGATGACGTGCTCCGCAGGGGCTGCGTGGGCAAAAGTGGCGGCGGTGATGAGAAGGGCGAGGGCGCGGGAAAGCATAAAGAGGAAGCATTACCTACGGTGTGTTGGCGTCAATCCTGTCTGCCAAGAGGAAGTACGAGGGGCTGCGGGCTGGAAAGATCTTTTGAACCCATGGGAGATCCTGTCTGGGGGTGGTTTGGTATCACAGCCCAATGGTGCTGGTATGGCACCTCATTCGCCCGTGACCCTGGCAGCAGGTTCACAGGCTCATGAGCCTGATTTGATCCCAGGCTGAGCCTGACACCAGACCGGCGACGCATGGTGGGAAACTGCGCCATCATACCACTCCATGCCACGTGATGTTTCCAGTGGTGCTGAAAATACCCGGCGGGGTTTTGTTTCTTTACCCATTGGTTTTCCCTCTCTGGTCTCAGGATCACAGGATCAGTACCTATATATAGGTACTGAACCTGTGATCCTGAGACCCAAATGGGATCATGATCCTGGTTTGATCCCAGTTTGATCCTGATCATGGAGTGATGGCGCATGGCACCCTCCGCCGAGTCATTCCAGTTTGTTCGCGGGAGAGGCGGGGTAGTCATCACAGTAGGTGAACCGTGTGACGAAAGGAATGGACGTGGCTTGGTCGGCAAAATCGGCGGGCATGCCTGATTTCCAGATGCGAAAGCCTGAGTCCGTGTCTGGAGAATGATATAAGATGAGCGTGATGTGGTCGCGGTACACCAGCGCATAGATCAAACCGGGAACACGGAGGGACGCGGGCAGGTCTTCCGGCCTGACGGACGTGCCGGGCCGGGCGCTGCGGAATGACTGTAAAAGGGCGTCACGGTCACGCGGCAGATCGTGCATATGACGCGCCAGATGATGTTCCACTGGCTGCTGCCATTCTGACCTTATATCTGCGGAGACACAAAGAAAGGAGAAGGCCAGGAGTCCCCCTGCCACGGCGATGACCGCGATTATGGCGCACAAAACGATGATGATGCGATACGACGATTTCATTTCAAAGGCTACCATCCGCCAGCATAGGCTTGTCGAGAGCCAGAATCATGAGCAGCAGCGAAACGGCAGTGTTCCGCACACGTGGTACTCTCTGCAACGCAGATTTCCCCGTCAAGCAGCGGGTGCTTCAATCCGTACTCAAGGCACCGCGACCACCTTCTTCCCAATGCAGAACAGCTTCTCCTGCGTGCGAATGAAGAGGCAGCCATCGCTCACGGCGACGCTGGCGCGCACGCTGGCGGCGTTGCCGTTGGGCTTGGAGCCGTTGCCCATTTCGTTCATGCCCAGCAGTTCAAATTGGTCGCTGTTCGCCTTGGCGACATAGACTTCGCCCCAGAAGTTGATGCAGTAGACTTTGTCGTCCACCACGGTGGGGCTGCTTTCGAATTTGGTCTTGCCGCCGAGTTCGCCGGTCCACACGACCTTGCCGGTCTTCGGCTCCAGGCAGCTGAGGGTCTTCTTGCCGCCATCGAGGACGTAGAACTTACCTTTGTAGAAGGCGGGCGTGGGCACGTCGCTGGTGACGCCTTTAGGCTCCGTCTGCCACACGGGCTTGGTCTCGCCTTTGGAGGTGAGCGGCATGGCGAAGATGGGGGAGTTCTTTGGAGCGCAGACGATGGCCATGCCTTCGCCGGTCACAGGGGAGGGGACGAGGCGGAAGAACTTGTTGTAGCCTTCGCCCGGTGGGTTCCAGGTGGCGATGCGGGAGAGTTCCTTGCCGGTGGCGGCGTCGTGGATGGTCAGGGTGTCACCACCGGAGATGAGCATGAGTCGCTTGCCCTTGGATGTGGCGAAAATGGGGCTGCTGAAAGCTTCGAGCGATTCCGTGCTGCCGAGGCTGGGGCGGATGTGCTTCCAGATGTCCTTCCCGGTGGCGGGATCGATGGCGAGGATGTAGCTGCTCATGTCCTTGCCTGCGGTGCCTTTTTCAAACTTGTCCTGAAACTTGAAGGCCTCGTTGCGCTGTAGCACCTGGATGTAGAGCTTGCCACCGTCCAGCGCGGGGCTGCTGCCGTAGGTCCACTGCGTGGCGAAGGCGCCGTGCGTTTCCTTGAAGTCGCGCTTCCAGACGATCTTGCCTTCGAAGTCGCACGCGGCGGCGATGGCATTGGCGAAGAGGAAGTAAACGCGGTCGCCATCCGTCACGGCGGAGGGGCTGGCGAGGTTGCTCTTGTCATCCCACTGGATCTCCGAGCCTTCGCTGATGGTGGTGCGCCATTTTTCGCGGCCGGTCTGCTTGTCGTAGCAGAGACCCACGAGCTTTTTCTCCGCATCAATGGGTGCGGTGATGAAGATGTTATCTCCCCAGATGACGGGGACGGAGGCGGAGAGTCCCGGCACATCTGCTGCCCAGCGCACGCCTTCGGTGGGGCTGAACTTGGCCGGCAGGCCGGTCTCACCCGAGGAGCCGTCTTGATTTGGCCCACGCCAGCTCGGCCAGTTTTCGGCGAGAGCAGCAGAAGAGAAGGACAGGCAGGCGAGCAGGAGGGCGGCGGGTGATTTCATGGCGAAAGGGAGAGAAGCGAATACGCACTGGCATGTCGAGATGTTTTCGCGAATTGATCAACCGCTTTGAATTCGACCCACTGGCAAACGACCGCGCTCGCCCTCCTCGGCTTTGCCGCCGGGCTGGTGCTGCACCTGCGCTGGCATCCGCTGCGCAGGCATTTGTCAGACGCCTGGGACTGCCTGCGGCTGCGCCCGGCTTTGATCCTCATCACCGCCGGGGCCCTGCTGCTGGCCGGGGTTTTTGGCGAGACTGCGCATTTGCCCTATTCATTGTCCCAGCTCACCGACTGGCGGGAAATCATCCTGCCGCTGGCGCGTGATGCGCTGGCTCACATGGCCGCGCTGCCGCATGCGCTGATGCCGCCGTGGCCGCTGGCCTGCGTGGTGCCGCTGGTGCTCGTGTTTCTGACGATCCGCATCTGGCGCTGGCCCTACCGTTACGGCGAGCGCAGGCCGGGCCCGGAGCAGAAGTTTGGCCTCCTCATTGTAACGCTGCTGGCGTTTGCCTGGCTGGGGCTGGAGGCCTCCAGCGCTCGGCACATGCTGGCTGAGGGCGTGGAAACGCTGAAGCTGGGGCTGCGGTATGCCTTCACCGCCCTGGCTGCTGCGGGCGTGCAGGTGTGGCTGGTGCGCTTTGTGATGGCCTGGGAAAAGCCACAGGACACGGAGGCCGGTGGCGATGCCGCTGCTGCGCTGGAGCATGCCTTTGCGCGCTGGCAGGGCGTGGCTATTCTCGCGGGGTTCAATCTGCTCTGGATGAGCTGGCGCTGGTGGCAACTCAACACACCGCAAAGCGTGGGCGCCTGGTGGTGGATCGAGCTTCTCCTCATCTTTGCGGCTCTGCCGGTCGCGGTGGCGGCGGTTTCCGGCCCGTTTTGGCATCAGGGGGCCGCTGCTTTGCGCATCCTGTGGCGTGCTGCGGTGCCTTTGCTCATGCTCGCCATCACTTCCCTTTTCATCTTCATTCTCGTGCTCTACGCCGTGGAAATGGGGCGTGCCGGGTGTGCCGATTCGCCATTTTGGCGCATGATCGAGCACCCCCTAAGTGCTTTGGTGCTTGCCATGCTCGATTGCTGGCTATTGCTAACGGCTCTCCTTCTCATGCTGCGCTTTGGCTTTTCACGTTCCCCTTCCGCATGACCAGCGGCACGCTTTCTCCAGAACAGATCGTGCGGCGGGCGAAGTCGAACCTCGCTTTCGCGCTCGCCTGCCTGCCCAAGGAACGCCGCCGCGACATGATCGCGTTTTACGCCTTCTGCCGTGTGGTGGATGACATCGCCGACGACCCGAATGTCAGCGAAGCGGACAAGGAGAAGGAGCTCAACCACTGGAAGCACTGCGTGGAGCAGGGCCAGCCGCCGGGGCATCCCGTGCTGGATGAGATGCTCCTGCTGCCGGAAAAATACAGCTTCCCGCGCGCCTGGCTGTGCGAGATCATCGACGGCGTGGCCAGCGACATCACCAAGACGCGCTACGAGACCTTTGAGGAGCTTCTTGGCTACTGCTACAAAGTCGCCAGCGTGGTCGGGCTGGTGAGCATCCAAATCTTCGGGCATCAAAACCCCGCCACCAAGGACTACGCCATCAATCTGGGCTACGCGCTGCAGTTCACGAACATCATCCGTGACGTGGGTCAGGATGCGCGGGACACCGGCCGTATCTACATCCCCCAGGCTGAGCTGCGGAAGTTCGGCGTGCTGGAAAGTGAAATTCTGGACGCCCGCCCGAGCGAGCGCTTCATCAAGATGATGGACTTCCAGTATGCCCGTGCGCGCAGCTACTACGAAGCCGCCGAGAAGGCGCTGCCGCCGGAAGACCGCAAAAACATGGTCGCCTCCGAGATCATGGCCGCTATCTACTCGCGCATCCTCGAAAAGCTCAAGCGCGAGCGCTACCCCGTCTTCTCCAAGCGCTGCCGCCTCAGCAAACTGCACAAGGTGTGGATCCTCGGCAGCCATTTGATCAAAGCGCGCTTCAGCAAGTAGCCCAGTTGCGGCGCAACTGGACAACTTTGTTCTCAATACTTTTCTGATAGAAACCCCGCTTTTTGTGCGGCTTCTGCGTTCCCCATTTTCACATGCGTTCCTTAGCCCTCCTGTTCCTCCTCGCCACAGCCTCCGTTGGCCACGCCGAAACCAAGCCGCTCAAAGCCCTCCTCGTGGCCGGTGGTTGCTGCCATGATTATGCCAAGCAGCACATCATTCTGAGCCAGGGCATCCAGTCGCGCGCCAATGTGCAGGTGGATGTGGTGTGGACGGACGACAAATCCGTCAATCCGCCGCTGCCGCTGTATGACAATCCGGACTGGGCGAAAGGCTACGACATCATCATCCATGATGAGTGCGCCGCCGGCGTGAAGGACATGGCCGTGGTGAAGCGCATCCTCGATGTGCACCAGACCATCCCCGCCGTGCACCTGCACTGCGCCATGCACAGCTTCCGCACCGGCACGGATGCTTGGTTCAAGCACCTCGGCATCCAGTCCGCCTCCCACGGACCGCAGGAGCCGATTGCGATCACGTTTGTGGACAAGGAGCACCCGATCACCAAGCCGCTCGCTGATTGGACCACCATCAAGGAGGAGCTCTACAACAACGTGAACATCTTCGACGGCCATCCGCTGGCCATGGGCAAGCAGGTCGTCAAAGGCAAAGACGTGGACTACGTGGTGGCCTGGACGAACGAAAAAGTGGGCGCCCGCAGCTTCAGCACCACCATCGGCCACAACAACGACACCGTGGCGGATGCGCGCTACCTGGATCTCGTCACCCGTGGCCTGCTGTGGGCGATGAACAAGCTCACGCCGGACTATCTGACGCCGTTCAAAGGCGAGAACAAGATCACCTTCGTCGCCGCCAAGCCCGTTGAAGCACCCAAGCCGCCCGTGCTGCCGAAAGACGGCCTGCCGGTGAAGGCCAGCGCCAGCAGCGAAGAGTCCGGCAAGGGCAACTACGCCTGGAAAGCCGTGGATGGCGATGAGGGCACCCGCTGGTGCGCCGCAAATCAAAATTACCCGCAGTGGCTCCAGCTTGAACTCGAAAAGCCGCAGACGCTCACCGGCATCAAGACCACCTGGGAAAACGGCGGTGTGTATCAGTTCAAAGTCGAAGGCAGCACCGATGGCAAAGCCTGGAGCACGCTCGTCGATGGCAGCGCCAACACGAAGAACGCGCCTTACTCGAACGACTTCGCCAAGGTGGAAGGCATCCGCTTTGTGAAGATCCACGCGCTGGCTAAAACAAGCGGAGGCTGGGCGAGCATCCGTGAGGTGCAGCTCAAAGGCCCCAACATCAAAGCCGTCGCGCCCAAGCTCAGCGAGGCGCAGAAGAAGGAGTACGACAAGGCCAGCGATCCGCTCAAGGACGCAGGCAATATCGCCCCGAAGATCGTGAAGCTCACGCCTGAGCAGGAGGCTGCCATCTTGAAGGATGTGAAGGTGGCTGATGGCTTCGATGTCTCGCTGTTCGCCAGCAGCGCAGCCGCGAACTACCCGGTCTTCCTGGCCGCAGAGCCTGATGGCACTCTCTATGTCAGCAGTGATGGCGATGGCTCCGTGGAGCGCAAACCCAACCGCGGACGCGTCATCCGCCTGCGCGATCTCGATGGCGATGGCCGTGCGGATGAAACCAAGGTCTTCTGCGAGGTGGACAGCCCGCGTGGCCTCGTGTGGGACCACGACCGCCTCTACCTCGTGCATCCGCCGCACCTCAGCGAGTTCATTGATGCAGATCACGACGGCGTCGCCGAAAAACAAAACATCCTCGTCAATGGCATCGCCTTCGGTTTTAAAGACCGTCCTGCTGACCACACCACCAACGGCCTCAGCCTCGGCATTGACGGCTGGCTCTACATCGCGGGTGGCGACTTCGGTTTCATGGATGCCGTAGGCACGGACGGGAAGCATCTGCAGCATCGCGGCGGCGGCGTCATCCGCGTGCGCCCTGACGGCACCGGCTTGGAAATCTACTCCACCGGCACGCGCAACATCCTCGAAGTCGCGATCAGCCCGCTGATGGACATCTTCGCCCGTGACAACACCAACGACGGCGGCGGCTGGAACGTGCGCTTCCACCACTTCACCGGCCTCGAAAACCACGGCTACCCGCGTCTCTACAAAAACTTCAACGACGAGTGCATCCAACCCCTCGCCGACTACGGCGGCGGTTCAGGCACCGGCGCGGTTTACATCGACGAACCCGGCTTCGGAGCGTGGAACAACGCCCCCTTCACCTGCGACTGGGGCAGCGGAGCACTCTGGCATCATCAGGTGAAGCCCAAAGGCGCCACCTTCGAGGAAACCCGCAAGCCCGAGCCCTTCATCAAAATGACCCGCCCCACCGACGCCGATGTCGATGGCAACAGCCGCGTCTATTGCGCCAGTTGGAAAGGTGCCACCTTCGGCTGGGCCGGCCCCGATGTCGGTTACATTGTGCAGGTGAAGCCGAAGGGTTTCAAAGCGGAGCCGCTGCCGGATTTCGCGAAGGCGAAGGATGCGGAGTTGGTGAAGTTTCTCGATCTCACCACGCCACAGAGCTATCGCCGTCGCATCGAGGCTCAGCGTGAATTGATGCGCCGTGGGAACAAGCAGGCTGGCAGCTATTTGGCGCAGTATGCAACGCTCCGGAACGCAGACCGCAATCTGGTCGCCTCACTCAAAGACAAAGCCTCCGACGATGAGGTTGCCGCCGCCACTTCCCATGCTGATCCGGTCATCTCACATACGGCGATCCGTGCTACCGCAGCGCGCCAGCTCAAGCAGCAGACCTTGAGTGCTCTGGACAGCTCGAAGGGCAATCCTAACGGTATTCTGCGTGCTCTGGCCATGATGCACCAGCCCGAGGTCGTCACCGGTCTCATCGAGCGTCTTGGCAAAGCCACCGAGCCTGCGCTGCGCAACGGCATCCTCGCGGCACTGTGCCGTCTACATTTCCAAGAAGGTGAATGGAAGGGCGACTCCTGGGGCACACGTCCGGACACACGTGGACCATATTACCAGCCGGAGGCCTGGAGCGAGACGCCAAAGATTGCTGCTGCCTTGAAGGAGGCGCTTGCGAAGGCTTCGCCTGAAGAAGCAGCGTTTTTGGTGAAGGAGCTCAACCGCAACCGCATCCAGTTCAACGAGGCGCAGCAGCGCATCCTTGCCCTGGCCAAGCAGGACCCAAAGGTGCTGCCAGAACTCGCCGCACAGCTCGCGGGAGCGGAGGAGATTCCGGCAGAGGCGGTGCCACTGCTGGCCCGGCTTGTCGGTGATGCGGGCAAGAGTGCCCCCATTTCTTCGGCGACTCTCTCCCAAGCCATCATCGCGCTTTCCAAAACCGACAGCGCGGAAGGTGCCTCCGCCACGCTCGCGGCGCTGGACACGCTGAAGAAGCTCCCGGATTCCGGCAAAGACTTCGATGCGGCCACGAGCGCGTTCTTCAATGCGCCGAAGCTCGAAAACCATCATCAGCTCGTGGAGCAGGTGGCGGAGAAGTTGAGTGGTGCAACATCGGTTTACGCGGATGCGGCGCTGCTGAACCTCGCCAACCGCAAAACCGGCAGCCCGGAATCCATTCAGCTCTCGCAGAAGGCGCTGGATGCCGGCTGGGCGGATGCGAAGCGGCGGAAGCAGATCGTGGATGCGATTGGCCTGATCAAACACACGCCTTCGGCGGCCAAGGTGGTTGCCGCGCTCAATGATTCGGATCCAGCCGTGAAAAAATCTGCGGAGAACGCGGCGAAGACGATGCGCCTGAGCCTGGAAAAGGACACGACACCGCTGGTCAGCTCGCTGAAGCCAGAGGAAGTGCTCGCCAAGGTCATCGCGATGAAAGGCGATGTCACGACCGGCGAGATGGTATTCACCAAGGCCACCTGCATCGCCTGCCACACGACGAAGGAATCCGAAGCGCAGAAAGGCCCTTATCTTGGCAACATCGCGCAGACCTACAAACGCCCCGATCTCGCCCAGAACATCCTCGATCCGAACAAGACCATCGCGCAGGGTTTTGCCAGCGAGGTCATCACACTCAACGACGGCACGCAGCAGATGGGCTTCATCACCCTGGAGTCCGCTGAGAACGTGAAGCTGCGCAACGTTGCCTCCCAGGAATTCACCTTCGCCGTGAAGAACATCAAGAGCCGCCAGAAGCTGCCCATTTCCATCATGCCCCCCGGGTTGATGATGAACTTCACCGTCCGCGAATTCGCCAGCCTGCTCGATTATCTGGAGTCGCTGGCCAAGAAGTGAGCTTCACGCCATCACCGCCCTCATCACGTGCCCATGCACGTCGGTGAGGCGGAAGTCGCGGCCTTCGGCGCGGTAGGTGAGGCGCTCGTGATCCATGCCCAGCAGGTGCAGCAGCGTCGCATTGAGATCATGCACATGCATGGGATCGCGGGCGACGTTAAAGCAGAAGTCATCCGTCTCGCCGAACTGCAGGCCGGGCTTCACGCCACCGCCCGCCAGCCACATGGTGAAGCAGCGGCCGTGATGATCGCGGCCATGGTTGGTGGGTTCCAGCTTGCCCTGTGAGTAGGTGGTGCGGCCAAACTCACCGCCCCAGACGATGAGCGTGTCATCCAGCAGGCCGCGCTGTTTCAGATCGCTGATCAGCGCGGCGCAGGGCTGGTCGATGTCACCGCATTGGAGGCGCAGATCGCTGGGCAGATTGTAGTGCTGGTCCCAGCCGCGATGGTAGAGCTGGATGAAGCGCACGCCGCTCTCCGCCATGCGGCGCGCGAGCAGGCAGTTCGCGGCAAAGCTCCCCGGCACGCGTGACTGCGGGCCATAGGCCTCGAAGGTGGCGGCGCTCTCATCCTTCAGGCTGATCAAATCCGGCACGCTGGTCTGCATGCGGTAGGCCATTTCATACTGCGTGATGCGCGTCTCGATCTCGGGATCCAGCTGCTGCGTGAGCTGCTTGCGATTGAGAGCTTGGATGACATCCAGCTCATCACGCCGTGAGGCTGCGCTGATGCCCGGTGGATTGGAGAGATACAAAACGGGATCGCCGCTGCTGCGGAAGCTCACGCCCTGATGATTTGAGGGCAGGAAGCCAGAGCCCCACAGGCGTGCATAAAGCGGGTCAGCCGGACGCGCCGCACTGCCGCGTGAAATGAGCACCACGAAGGCCGGCAGACTCGCATTCTCACTGCCGAGCCCATAGCTGGCCCAGGCACCAAAGCTGGGGCGTCCCGGCTGCTGGTGCCCCGTCTGCAGCAGCGTGACACCGGGATCGTGATTGATCGCCTCCGTGTTCATGGAGCGGATGATGCACATCTCATCCGCCACACGGCCCAGATTGGGCAGCAGCTCGCTCATCCACGCGCCGGACTGGCCGTGCTGCTGAAAGTTGAAGAGCGAGGAGGTGATCGGCTTGCTCTTCTGACCGCTGGTCATGCCGGTGAGGCGCTGATCTCCGAGCACGGAAGCTGGAAACTCCTGACCGTGCATTTTTTTCAAGCCGGGCTTGTGATCAAACAGATCGAGCTGAGACGGCCCGCCGTGCATGAAGAGGTAGATCACACGCTTGGCCTTCGGTGCAAAGTGCGGCGCGGCGAAGGCCTGGCCTTCGCCCAGCAATGATGCCAGCGCTGCGGTGCCGATGCCTGCGGAGGCACGACCAAAAAGCTGTCGGCGAGTCAAAGCGGGATTCATCGGCGGGTGATGGTTTCGTCGAGGTTGAGCAACGCGTGCAGGGTAAGAGTCCACGCGGCCAGTTCGACGGGATTGAGATTTTTGCCGTGAGTGGATGCGCCAGCGGCGATGAGCTTCGCTGCGGCATCGCGGTCGGCGGCAAAATGGGCGCGCTGCCTGCTCAGCAGGCCGCTCAGCAGCCGGAGTTCTTCGGCATCCGGTGTGCGGGAGGTGACGCGGCGGAATGCGAGCGCAAGTCTCTCGACCTCGGAACCCTTCAACGACTGCGCCCACGCGGCAAGGACACGTGCCGCCTCGATGTAGGACTCGTCATTGAGCATCACGAGCGACTGCAGCGGCGTGTTGGTGCGGGCGCGGCGCACCGCGCACTTTTCACGCGTGGGGCTGTCAAAGGTGAGCAGGGCAGGGGGCGGCGACTGACGTTTCCAAAACGTGTAAAGACTGCGCCGCCACAGCCCCGAGTCCGTGTCGTTCACATAGGTTTCTTCGCCATTGTAGGAGACAGCTTCCCACAATCCGGGTGGCTGGTAAGGCTTCACGCTGGGGCCGCCGATCTTCGGCGCCAGCAATCCTGAAACCGCCAGTGCCTGATCACGCACCATCTCAGCGCTCAGGCGGAAGGAGGGGCCGCGTGCCAGCAAACGGTTGGAGGGATCGCGAGCGGAGAACTGCGAGTTTTGCCGATAGGTCGTGCTCATCACCATCAGCTTGAGCATCGCCTTCACGTCCCAGCCGCTTTGCATGAAGCGCACCGCCAGCCAGTCGAGCAACTCCGGGTGGCTTGGGGCCTCGCCTTGCGATCCGAAATCATTGACCGTGCGCACGAGTCCTTCGCCGAAGCATTGCATCCAGAGACGATTGACCGCGACACGGGCCGTCAGCGGGTTCTCCTTCGAGACGAGCCACTTGGCAAAGCCCAGGCGGTTGGGGGTTGCGTCATTCGGCCACTTGGACAAAGACGCAGGAACCCCGGGCAGCACCTCCTCCGCAGTGTGATCATACTGACCGCGTGTGAGCAGATGCGTTTTGCGCGGGCTGGCCATCTCCTGCATCACCAGCGTGGTGGGGATGCCTTCGCGCAGGCGGGCTTCGGCGGCTTTGGACTCGCGCACTCGCTTGTGTGCCGCCAGCGTTTGCGGATTCGCATGATGCTCCACAAACCAATCCTGCAGCAGAGTCACGTCTGCGGCACTGCGCTTGGCCGCTGGTGTCGCGGCGATCCCGCGCAGGCGCTCGCTCCAAAACCATGACTCCGCCTCTTGCGCAGTCACGGGTCGTTGCAGCAGGCGCAGTTCATCAAGCTGGCCGTAGAATCCGAGGTTCGCATCTCGCCTGCCAATGCGGAGAGGCTCGCTGCAGGCTGTGGTGCCTTTCAGCGTGTCATTCATGGTTTTTGTCGCCTCAGGCAGGCCGTCGATGAAGACGCGCACACCTCCAGCGCGGCGGGTGCCGTCATGGCTGACTACCAGATGATGCCACTTTTTTGAAGAGACAGGTTCCTGCGTGACGAGCTCGATGGCATCCGTCCCCCACTTGCTGACCAGATTGATCTGAAAGCGGCCCTTCTGCCAGATCACCTCAAAGCCACGTCGTCTGCCTTCGGGCTCGATCTTGGAAAAGACACCGCTTAGCGATGTGTCTGCCGTGAGCCAGAGGCCGACCGTCCATGCAGCATCGGTGTCGAAAGCTCCCGTCCACTCCGCATGATGAGTTGCATCATACTTGGCCGATTGCCCCAGGATGCCGCCTTGAAACACATCGCTGGTGCCGAAGTGCTTGGCGTCGATCTGGCCATCGAAAGAGAAATGTGCAGTGAGCTGCGTGGTGGGAGGTGGGGACAGGGACGTCGCCGCTATTTTTTCCCATTCAATGATCTGCTGCCGCAAAGCCGCTGTGAAGGGCTTGAAAGCCTCTTCCGCCTGCTGCGTGGCTGCGGTGAACCTCTTCAATTCATTCTCCTGCTCTTGGGAAGGCACGCTGAGCACAGGTGGCGGGTTGTCAGCTTTGATGAGCCCGGACTCGGGCACGTTGTTGAAGAAGGCAAAGAGCTGGTAGAATTCACGCTGCGTGATGGGATCGTACTTATGATCGTGACAGCGCGCGCAGCCGATGGTGAGGCCCAGCCAGGTGGTGCCCGTGGTTTCCAGACGATCCGCCACATATTCCACCCGGTATTCCTCATCAATGATGCCGCTCTCATTGTTGGCCATGTGATTGCGGTTGAAGCCGGTGGCGATGAGCTGAGCAGTCGTGGCGTTTGGAATCAGATCTCCCGCAAGCTGCTCGATGGTGAATTGATCAAACGGCAGGTTGCTGTTGTAGGCGTCGATCACCCAATCGCGCCATGGCCACAGGCTGCGGGTTTTGTCGCCAAAGTAACCGTTCGTATCCGCATAGCGCGCGGCGTCCATCCACTCCACCGCCATGCGTTCACCGAAGTGTTTAGAGTCCAGCAGGCGATCCACAGCGCGTTCATAGGCTTCCGCACTTGGATCTGCATCCATCTCCTGCAGCGTGGGGGGCAGTCCGGTGAGATCAAAGCTGACACGGCGCAGCAGAGTTTCGCGAGAGGCCTCCGGGCTTGGCGTCATGCCTTCCTTCTCAAGGCGTGCGAGAATGAAGCGGTCGATTTCATTGCGCGGCCAATTCTGTTCTTTGACCTGCGGAAGTGCTGCACTTGCGGGAGGGATCAAAGACCAGTGCGCCTCGTATTCGGCTCCTTCCGCAATCCAGCGTCGAAGCGCGTTCTTCTCCTCATTGCTGAGCGAGAGCTTCGATTCCGGCGGCGGCATGATGTCATCGGCATCCGTGGTGCTGATACGATGAATCAATTCGCTCTCCTGCGGCTTGCCGGGAACGATGGCCGACTTTCCATCACGGGAGGCGACGGCATCTTCGCGCTTATCCAGGCGCAGGTCGCCCTTGCGGCCCTTTTCATCAAAGCCGTGGCAACGAAAGCACTTGTTGGAAAGGATCGGGCGGATGTCCCGGTTGAAGCCCAGCTTCGTTTCCACCCCACTGGCCACGCTCATGCCGCAGAGCAGCATGATGAGGCAAGCAGGACGCATGTGGCGAATGCACATGCTAGTTACACGGGCCTCGGCTGCCGTTTTATCAGAGCCAATGGCTCAGGCGATCACTTCCCTCACCACATGCCCGTGCACGTCTGTGAGGCGGAAGTCGCGGCCGGCGTGTCGGAAGGTGAGCTTTTCGTGATCGAGGCCCAGTTGGTGGAGGATGGTGGCGTGCAGGTCGTGCATGTGGACTTTGTCCTCCACGGCCATGTGGCCGAGTTCGTCGGTGACGCCGTGGGCGTAGCCGGATTTGAAGCCGCCGCCTGCCACCCAGACGGTGAAGCCGAGAGGGTTGTGATCGCGACCGGTGCCGTTTTTCTCGGCGTAGGGGGTGCGGCCAAATTCACCGCCCCACCAGACGATGGTGTCTTCGAGCAGGCCGCGCTGTTTGAGGTCGGCGAGCAGGCCGGCGATGGGTTTATCGACGGCAGCGGCGTGGTCGCCGTGCTTGGGCAGGTTGGAATGCTGATCCCAGGCGGGGTTGTTGGAGTTGTCGCCGTAATTGACCTGGATGTAGCGCACACCCTGCTCGGCCATGCGGCGGGCCATGAGGCACTGGCGGCCGAAGTTGTCGGTGGTTATTTCGTTGATGCCGTAGAGCTTGAGCGTCGCTTCCGACTCATCGCTGATGTCCATGGCGCCGGGCGCTTTGTTTTGCATGCGCCAGGCGAGTTCGTAGCTGCGGATGACCGCGTCGATGTCCGTATCGCCGGGCATCGCGTGGGCGGCCTGTTCGGCATTCAGCGCGCTCAGCAGTCCGAACTGCTTGCGCTGCTGCTCGGGGGTCCAGATGGCGTTGGTGATGTTCTTGATGGTAGACTCCTTCGCAGGCTGACCGGAGCGGCCCACGGGCGTGCCTTGAAACACAGCGGGCAGGAAGGCGTTGCCGTAATTACGTGGGCCACCGTTGCCCAAGCTCGGGCTGATGGTCATGAATCCGGGCAGATTTTCGTTCTCCGCGCCGAGGCCGTATATCACCCAGGAGCCCATGCTTGGGCGGATGTTGCTGGTGGTGCCGGTGTGCATGAACAGCGTGGCCGGGCCGTGCGCGACGCCCTCGGTGTGCATGCCATGCAGGAAGCAGAGGTCATCCACATGCTGGTTGATGTTCGGAAAGAGATTGGAGGCCCAGCGGCCGGTTTCGCCGTGCTGCTTGAAGTCCCACAGCGGTTTCATCACCCGCTGCAGCGCGCCTTTGCCTGTCTTGGCGATGGCGCGGGAATCCGCCACGTCGATGATCTTGCCGTCGTCTTTAAAGAGGCGCGGCTTGTAGTCGTACGAGTCCACGTGGCTCACGCCGCCCTGCATGAAGAGGAAAATGACGCGCTTGGCCTTCGGCTGATGGTGCGGTTTTCTCAGCGCCATCGGGTTAACGAGCGAAGCCTGACTCTGTGCCATGGCCTGCCACGCGAGGTAGCCGAAGCCACAGCCTGTGGTCTGGAGGAAGTCGCGGCGGGATGAGAACATGCTGCCTTAACGTCGGCAGGGAGGGGGATTCTTCACGCAGGCACAAAAAAGCGGCACCCGCGAAGGTGCCGCTTCAAGCTTGAGGTGGCTGAATTACAGCATCTCGGCCACAAAGGAGCGCTCATCGGTGAGTTCCTTGTTGGTCGCGGCGATCTTGGATTTGGCGAAGTCGTCCATTTCGTAGCTGGTGATGACTTCGTAGCTGCCCGGAGTGGTGGTGCGCACAGGCATGCCAGCCCAGACTTCAGGATCGAAGCCGTAGAGGCCGTTGCTCTTCACCGCGATGGAATGGATCGCACCGGGAGTGACGAGGGAGCGGACGTGATCGACGAGGGCGTTCGCGGCGGAGGCAGCGGAGGAAGCGCCACGGGCGGCGATGATCGCAGCGCCACGCTTGCCCACGGTTTCCAGGAAAGGACCTTCCAGCCAGGCCTTGTCATTGATGACGTCGGCGGCGGCTTTGCCACCGATGGTGGCGTGCGCGAAGGACGGGAACATCGTGGGGCTGTGATTGCCGTAGATGAAGATGTCCTTCACTTCGGTGAGATCCACGCCAGCTTTTTGGGCCAGCTGGGTCTGGGCGCGGTTCTGGTCCAGGCGCACCATGGCGGTGAAACGGTCCGGCGTGAGGCGCTTGGCCTGGGAGGCGGCGATCATGCAGTTCGTGTTCGCCGGATTGCCGACGACGGCCACGCGGGCGTCATCAGCGGCTACGGCGTCGATGATTTTACCCTGCTCGATGAAGATTTTGCCGTTGTCCTTGAGCAGATCGGCGCGCTCCATGCCAGGGCCGCGGGGCTTGGCACCCACGAGCAGGATCCAGTTGGCGTCTTTGAAACCCACGGCTGGGTCGGAGGTCTGAACGATGCCTTTGAGCAGCGGGAAGGCGCAGTCGTCGAGCTCCATTGCGACGCCAGCGAGGGCGGCCAGAGGCTTTTCAAAGGGGGCTTCAATGAGCTGGAGGATCACCGGCTGATCCGGGCCAAACATGGCCCCTGAGGCGATGCGGAAAAGAAGGGCGTAACCGATTTGACCGGCGGCGCCGGTGACTGCGACTTTGATGGGTGCTTTGGCCATAAATGATTGGGGATGGGGAGTCATCAGAGCAAGATGCGGCGGGAGGGCAACTGCGGGCTGAGATTCATGGCAGAAAATGCTTGGGCGAAAGACGGAGTCCTGTTATAAATTCGATTTTCCCTAACTTTGATGCTCCTGCAGCCTTTCCCGAAACATCCTGAATCCGTGTTGCCAAGCCGCCTGATCGCTCGCGGCGCTGCTGCGTGCCTGATGATCATTTTGGGTGGAAATGTGGTCATGACTGCCAGTGCGCAGTCCGTTTCGGCCATGGCCCAGGCTGAGGCACGCCGCCGCGCCATTCAAGTCAACACGCTGAATTCCGAAATCGAGCGTGGGTATCAGCTGATCGACCAGCAAAAGGCTGCTGAAGCGCTGACCTTGTTTCAGGAAACCTACAAGGCGCTGCCAAACATTCCTCTCGCCCAGGAGTCACGACAGGCCGCACGCGAGGGCTACGTGGTGGCAGGCTGCCTGATGGCCCAGGAATTTGCGGCCAAAGGTGATCTTGCCGCTGCGGGCAAAGTGCTGGATCAGCTCCTGGCACCCGATGTGGCGCCTAACGACGAGCGGGTGCTTTCGCTCAAGAAGCGCCTCGCAGATCCAGATCGTTTTCCCCCGTCTCTGAGCGCCAAGCACGTGGACAATGTGGGCGCGGTGCAAACACTGCTGATCAAGGCCAATTCTTTCCTCCAGATTGGTGATCTGGACAAGGCCATCTCGACTTTTCAGGACGTGTTGAGGATTGATCCCACCAACAGTGCCGCACGGCGTGGCATGGAAAACGTCGAGCGGGAAAAGCAGAAGTATTATAAGAGCGCTTATGACCAGCATCGTGCCAAAATGCTGGGTGAGGTCACACGTTCATGGGAAGACCCGGTGCCGCTTACCGACATGGATCGCAGCTCACTGTTTGGGGCTGGTGCGGCCTCACTCGTCAACCAGTTGAGTGGGAGTGACAAAATTACACAAAAGCTTCGCACTATTATTTTTCCCAAGGTGGAGTTTGACGGGGCCACTCTCGTCGAGGTAGTGGAATTGCTGCGAGTTCGCAGTCGCGACCTGGATCCCGAGGGCAAGGGGCTCAGTTTTGTCGTCAGTGTGCCGCCTGAAGCGCGTGACAAGCAGGTCAGCCTGAATCTTCTCAATGTGCCAATGGAGGAGCTGCTGCGCTACATTAGCGAGATGTGCGGAGTCGCCTACAAGGTGGATGAGAATGCGGTGATCTTTGTGTCCCTGAGCGAGCGCAACAATGCGATCGTTACGCGCTCCTTCCGGGTGCCACCTGATTTTATTCAGAACTCTCCTGGGGGTGACGTGGGTGCCGCTCCGCCGACGGATCCTTTTGCCACGCAGGCTCCGGCAGGCGGGGGGCTGATCATCCGCCGCCTGGGGGCCAAGGAGTTTCTTGAAGCGCGCGGAGTGACTTTTCCGGATGGAACAAGCGCCAACTACAGCGCATCGAGCAACACGCTGACCGTTCGCAACACGATCGCCAACATGGAGACGGTTGAAATGATCGTCGAGCAGTCGACGAAGGCCACGCCCAAGATGGCCGTGATCCATGTGCGGATGCTGGAAGTGAACCAGAAGAACCTTGAAGAGATGGGTTTCGACTGGCTCATGGGAAGTACGGGAGTCGGTAATAATCTTTTCCTGGGCGGTGGCAGCGCAGGAAATGGAACACCTACAAGTGCAGGCAACTACCCATTCACGACCCCCGCCACCATCCCTGCTATCACAGTGGGGGGGGAGGAGGTGTTTCCTGCCCTTCCTGCTGCTGCAGCCTTGGGCGGCCCGCTGCCTTTGGGCACCAATATATCTCCCATGTATGGTGGTGGACCCGTCACCGCAGGCCTCCGATCGGGCGACTATGCGACGACCGCGAATTCCCTCGATAACCTGCTCCAGACAGGTTCGGTCACTGGCACCAAGAACGTGGCGCCGGGTGTTCTGTCCATTGCCGGAGTGTTTACCAACACGCAGTTCCAATCAGTGCTGCGCGCACTTTCGCAGAAGAAGGGAATTGATGTCAATGCCTCCCCAAGCGTGACCACCAAGAGTGGTCTCAAAGCCATCGCGGAGGTGACGCAGGAGTTCATTTATCCGACGGAGTTTGATCCGCCCAGACTGCCACAGGGCAGTGCGCGCGTTACAACTGGCCCTCAGCAGCAGCAGATCGCCACGCCAACGACACCCACGGCTTTCGAAATGAGAAAAACGGGGGTGTTGGTGGAGGTTGAACCAGTGATTTCAGAAGATGGCCGCACCGTGGAACTCACGATTGCGCCAGAAATGACTGCCTTCGAAGGCTTTGTGAATTACGGCTCGCCGATTTTTGTGCCTGCAAGCACCAGCGTCCTGCCCATCCAATTACCAAGTGGTAACACAGGCTACGTCCCTCTGAGCTCACCGGATCAATTGATCACCTCCAACTTGATCCTGCAGCCAGTCTTCAAAGTGCAAAAAGTAACCACAGCCGTGAAAGTGTATGATGGCGCAACGGTGGTGCTGGGCGGGGTCAAAATTGAGAATCGCACCATGGTGGAAGACAAGGTTCCTATTCTGGGAGACCTTCCTTTCGTGGGAAGGTTCTTCAAGAGCAACACCAAGCAGACGGACACAAAGAACGTGATCATCTTTGTCACCGTGGAAGTGGTGGACCCCTCCGGCCGCAGGGTCAACCGCGACACTGCTGCCGTGGCGCAGTGAGCCTGTTTCAGGCGAGGTTTGACGGGGCGGCTTCGACCACTGTGATCTGTCCCGCCAGTTCGAAATCCAGCCGGGTCAATCCCCCTGCGCTGTGGGTGCTCAGACGCACGGTGACTTTGCGCCAGCCGACAAGCAGGTCTGGGTGGTGATTCATGGCCTCGGCCAAAACCGCCACTCGCCGGACGAATTCGATGCCGGCAAGGTAACTCGTAAAACGGAACTCTTTCACCAGTTCCGTGCCTACCACCTTCCAGCCGGAGAGGCCGGTCACCTGCTGCTGGACGGCGGATTCGCTCAAAAGCTCCGGTTTCATGTCACAGCATCCGGCGGCAGGCCACAGGCTTCAAGCATCGGAATTGCTTTCTTCGTGCTGCTGGACTAAATACTCCGCCCCCCGCCAAGCCAACTGAATGTCCATCTCTCGCACCCGCAATTTCTCCATCATCGCCCACATCGACCATGGGAAGACCACGCTCTCTGACCGTCTGCTGGAGTTCACGCAAACCATCACCGTCCGGCAGCAGCAGGATCAGCTGCTTGATTCGATGGATCTGGAACGTGAGCGCGGCATCACCATCAAGGCGCACCCGGTGTGCATGAACTATAAGGCCAAGGACGGCCAGATGTACAAGCTCAACCTGCTCGACACACCTGGGCATGTCGATTTCAGCTACGAGGTCAGCCGTTCGCTGGCTGCTTGTGAGGGCGCTTTGCTGCTGGTGGATGCTTCGCAGGGCGTCGAAGCACAGACCGTCGCGAATTTGAACCTGGCCCTGCAGCAGAACTTGCATGTCGTCCCCATCATCAACAAAATCGACCTCCCCAGCGCCGACGTCGAAAAGGTGAAACGCCAGCTTGAAGACATCCTGCAGCTCTCTTCTGACGAGGCCGTGCCTGCCAGTGCGAAGATGGGCATTGGCATTGAGGATATTTTGGAGGCCATCGTCGCCTTCATCCCGGCACCGACAGATCCCGGCGACGGCTACCTGCGGGCTTCCGTGTTCGATTCGATTTTCGATCCCTATCGCGGGGTTGTCAGTTATGTCCGCGTCATGTCCGGCACCATCACGCGTGGTCAAAAGGTGCGCCTGATGGCCTCAGGCAACGATTCCGAAATCAAGGATCTTGGCACCTTCCGCCCGAAGATGGTCCCCTGTGAAAAGCTGGAGGCTGGCGATGTCGGCTACATCATAGCCAACGTCAAAACCACCGCTGACGTGAAGATCGGCGACACACTCACCGAGAGCCGCAAGCCTGCCCCCGAGGCACTGCCCGGCTTCAAAGAGATCCACCCCCTCGTCTTCAGCGGCATCTATCCCGTGAGCACCGACGACTTCGAGGCGCTGAAGCTCGCGGTTGGCAAGCTTCAGATCAATGACGCCGCCTTCACCTACATGGCGGAAAGCTCCGCCGCTCTCGGCTTCGGCTTCCGCTGCGGCTTTCTCGGCCTCCTTCACATGGAGATCGTCCAGGAGCGCCTGCGCCGTGAGTTCGACATGGATGTCATCTCCACCTATCCGTCCGTCATTTACGATGTGAGGAAGACCGACGGCACCGAGCTCAAGGTGGACAATCCCACCTTCCTGCCGCCGCAGGCGGAGATCGACGAGATTCGCGAGCCGATCGTGAAGGTGAACGTCATGATCCCGAACGAGAACATTGGAGACATCATGCAGCTCGTCATGGACAAGCGCGGCGTGGTGAACAACACGGAAACCCTCGATGATCGCCGCGTGCTTCTGCACACCGTCCTGCCACTGAACGAGATCCTCGTGGACTTCAACGACAAGCTCAAGTCCATGACCCGTGGTTACGGCAGCATGGAGTATGAACACGCCGGCACCCAGGCCGCCGAGCTCGTCAAGATGGACATCCTGATCGCCAGCGAGCCCGTGGACGCCTTCTCCTGCATCGTTCACCGCAGCAAGGCTGAGAGCCGTGGCCGCCAGCTCTGCGCGAAGCTCAAGGAAGTCATCCCGCAGCAGCTCTTCGTCGTCGCCATCCAGGCCGCCATCGGTGGCAAGGTCATTGCCCGTGAGAGCATCAGCGCCATGCGCAAAGACGTGACCGCCAAATGCTACGGCGGTGACATCTCCCGTAAACGGAAGCTCCTCGACAAGCAGAAGGAAGGTAAGAAAAAGATGAAAGCCATCGGCCGGGTAAATATCCCGCAGGAGGCGTTCATTCAGGTGCTGAAGAACGACTGAGCTGGCCTCGCCAAATTCTGTCAAAGGCGGCTACACTTGAGCTTCATGCTAAGAGCCGCCACCTTCGGCCTGCCTGACTTCTTTCAGATGCTGAACCGTAAGGATGTCATGAGGGCGGCCCAGGGCCTCTTTGGCTTGGATCAAGGTGTCGAGGTCCAGAATGCGGAGCTTTCCAACAGACAGTTCGATCTCCATGCTGTGTTTTAACCCGGAGCATGCAATAGAGGCGGAGCGGAAGGCGCAAAAGGTTGAACCATCAGGGGATTGACGCATGTGGCACACTCACCGTCATGGTGAACCTGCCCATTGAATACTCTGACAAGCCGGTGACGCCCTTTGGCGGCATGGCGCTCATCAAGCGCTTTGTCGATCAGACCGGCATCCGGGAGCAACTGGCCACGCTGGACCTGCCGCAGGGAGGCTCCAACCGCGCCTATGA